>NZ_CP044344.1:2665696-3332120 GCF_008761635.1 Nocardioides cynanchi | reverse complement strand
TCGATCTCCATCCGCAGCCGCGAGGCCGACTCGTCGATCAGGTCGATCGCCTTGTCGGGAAGCTGGCGACCGGTGATGTAGCGGTCGCTCAGGGTGGCCGCCGCGACCAGCGCGGCGTCGGTGATCCGGACCCCGTGGTGCGCCTCGTACTTCTCCTGGATGCCGCGCAGGATCTGGATGGTGTCCTCGACGCTCGGCTCGCCCACGAAGACCTGCTGGAAGCGGCGCTCCAGCGCGGGATCCTTCTCGATCCGCTCGCGGTACTCGTCCAGCGTCGTGGCGCCGATCATCCGCAGCTCGCCACGGGCCAGCATCGGCTTGAGCATGTTGCCGGCGTCCATCGCGGAGTCGCCGCCGGCGCCCGCGCCGACCACGGTGTGCAGCTCGTCGATGAAGGTGATCACCCGGCCACCGGAGTCCTTGATCTCCTCGAGCACGGCCTTGAGCCGCTCCTCGAACTCGCCGCGGTACTTCGCGCCGGCCACCATCGCGGCCAGGTCGAGGCTGAGCAGCCGCCGGCCCTTGAGCGAGTCGGGCACGTCGCCGGCCACGATCCGCTGCGCCAGCCCCTCGACCACGGCGGTCTTGCCGACGCCCGGGTCGCCGATCAGGACCGGGTTGTTCTTGGTACGACGCGACAGCACCTGGATCACCCGGCGGATCTCGGCGTCCCGGCCGATCACCGGGTCGAGCTTGCCGTCCTCGGCCGCCTGGGTGAGGTCGACGGAGTACTTCTCCAGGCTCTCGTACGTCGACTCCGCGTCCGGGCTGGTGACCCGGCGGTTGCCGCGCAGGGCGGTCAGTCCCTCACGCAAGCCGTCGGCGGTCAGGCCGGCGTCGACCAGCAGCTTCTGGGCGCTGGACTGGACGGTCGCGAGACTGACCAGCAGGTGCTCGGTGGCGACGTAGTCGTCCTTCATCGACCCGGCCAGGTCGATCGCACCGGCCAGGACCCGGGTCAGCGAGGCGGAGGCCGCCGGCTGGGCGACCGTCGACCCGGTCGCCTGGGGAAGCGCCTGCACGCCCGCCTCGGCCTGGGCGGCCAGCGCCGAGGCGTCGACGCCGGCCTTCCCGACGAGCTGGCGCGCCGTACCCTCCGCGTCGCGGAGCAGGGCCGCGAGCAGGTGGACGGGCTCGGTCGCGGAGTTGCCCGCCGTGGTCGCGGCGAGCTGGGCGGTCTCGATGGCCTCACGGCTGCGCGTCGTGAACTTCTCGGCCCCGAAGGTGCTCATGTGTGTGTCGATCTCCTGTGCGTGCGTGCCGACTGACGGCGGGCCACCAGTGTGGTCGCCTACTGATGCAACGAGCCAGAAGTTGAGTCGATTCCCCTCAACTCTGACAAATTTCGCGGCTGGCAGGATGGCGGTGTGGCCGACTCCCCGACACCGCCGGCCCTGGTCGCGGACTGCAGCTCCTGCTTCGCCCTGTGCTGCGTGCTGCTCCCGTTCCAGGCGGCCTCGGGCTTCGGCATCGACAAGCCGGGCGGTACGCCGTGCCCGCACCTCGCCGCGGACGACCGGTGCTCGATCCACGCGACGCTGCGGGAGGACGGCTGGCCCGGCTGCTCGGTCTTCGAGTGCTTCGGGGCCGGACAGCAGGTCTCGCAGGTGACCTACGGCGGTGTCTCGTGGCGCGAGCAGGACAACCTCCCCGAGATGGCGGCGGTGCTCTCGGTGATGCGGCTGCTTCACGAGATGCTGGCTCACCTCGGGGAGGTGGGCCGGCGTACGCCCGACGAGGACGCCGCCGCGCTCGAGGCCGAGATCGTCCACCTGACCGCCGCGTCTCCGGCCGAGCTGCTGGGCGTGGACGTCGACGAGCTCCAGCCCCGCGTGGGCGCGGTGCTCGACGCGGCGGCTGCTCGCCTCCGCGGCGGGTCGGGCACGTCGTACCGCCGTCAGGACCTCGCCGGCCGTGACCTGCGCCCGTGGCTGCTGCGCGACGCCGACCTGCGCGGCTCCCTGCTGATCCGGGCCGACCTGCGCGGTCAGGACCTCGGCCGCGCCGACCTGCTCGGCGCCGACCTCCGCGACGCCGACCTGAGGGGCACCGACCTGAGCGAGGCGCTCTTCGTCGGCCAGCCACAGCTCAACGGCGCCCACGGCGACGCGTCGACGTCCCTCCCGGGCCATCTCCGACGACCCGGTCACTGGGAGTCCGGAAGCGGCGTCAGGCCTTCTTCACCGTGACCGTCACGGTGTCGCTCGCCGTCAGCCCGCCGTTGTCGGTCACCTTGAGGGTGAACGTGTAGGTGCCCGGCTTGCGCGTCAGGGTCAAGGTCGATCCGCTGCCGACGGTGGTGGTGCCCCGCCGCCAGACGTACGACGTGATCGTCCCGTCCGGATCGGAGGAGCCGCGCCCGTCGAGGGTGAAGGTGGCCTTGGTCGCCCTCGGGTTCACCAGCACCGTCTGGTCCGGCCCCGCATCGGCGATCGGTGGGAGGTTCGCCGGAGGCGGTGGTGGCGGCGACGACGTGCCGGCCGGCCCGCGCGAGACGTCGACCGCGACGGTCCCGCCCTGCCCGTAGTTCGGGTCGCCGGTGAAGGCGTAGACGTGCAGCGTGTAGGTGCCGGCCACGGTCGGCCGGTAGCCGACGGTCTCCTGCCGCCCGACCCCGCACAGCAGCCCGCTCAGCGCACAGGCGCTGCTCGCGACAACCGTGCCGGACGGGTCCCGGAGCTCCAGGTCGATGTCCGGCGTCCACTCCACGTAGAGACAGCCGAAGTAGCACACCGGTGAACCGGCGATCGTCGCGGTGACGCCGATCGGGACCCCCACCCCGTCGCTCGGGACGGTGATCGGGACGTCCACCGCGCCGTTGGTGGGGACGGTGACCACGGTGCGGCTCTGTTGCGGGAAGGCCGTGGTCCGGACCGGGGAGTCGCCGGACAGGCTGCTGACCAGGGCGCGGACGTCGACGAAGCCGGCGCCGTACTCGTTGTCCGTCCCGACCGCGCCCACGTCGCGCGCGGTCGAGCTCAAGGCGGTGCGGATCTGCGCCGGAGTCGCGGACGGCGCGACCTCGCGCGCCAGCACCGCCGCCCCGGCGACGTACGGCGTCGCCATGGAGGTGCCACTCTCGGTGACGTAACCGCTGACGGTGCCGGCCTGTGCGGCTCGCACGGTCATGCCGGGCCCGGAGATGTCGGGCTTGACCCGGCCGTCGACCGTCGGGCCGCGGCTCGAGAACGCCGCGAGCCAGATGCCGTCGTCATGCCGGTCGGTGCCGACGGGGCTCGACCAGTCCGAGACCGCGCCGACGGTGATCGCGCCCGTCGCCGTCCCCGGCGCGTTGATCGTGCCCGGCTGGTCACCGCTGTTCCCGGCGGCCACGACCACGACGTCACCGGCCGCGTACGCCGCGTCCACCGCCAGGCTCACGGCGTCCGTGCCGTCACCACCTGCCGTGTCACCCAGCGACATCGAGATCACGCCGACCCCGGGCTGGCTGGCGCACCACTGCACCCCCGCCGCCACCACGTCGTTGGCGCCGTACCCGGTGGAGTCGAGCACCTTGGCGGCGTACAGGTTCGCCGCCGGCGCCACCCCGCGGAAGGTCGCGGCGCTCGAGCCGCCGACCCCGTCGCCCGCAGCGATGCTGGTGACGTGGGTGCCGTGACCCTGGTCGTCGTACGCCGTCGTCCGTCCGTTCACGAAGTCCTTGAACGTCACCGTGCGCGGCGCGATCTGCTCGTGGCTGGGGTCCACCCCGGTGTCCACCACGCAGAGGCCGACGCCGTGGCCGTCGACGCCGGGATGGTCGGTCGGCACGGCGGCTGCGCCGAAGTCTCGGTTGGTGCCGTCATCGAGGGCGCGGACCCGGGTGACCGGCTCGATCCGCCGGACCCCGGAGGTGCGGGCAAGCGCCTGGATCTGCGCCGGGGTCATCGACGCCGAGAAGCCGTCGATCAGCGGCAGCCGGTGGCGGACGTGGAAGCCACCGACGGCGCGCTTCGCCGTGGGTGCCTGCGCACCGGTGACGATCACGCGCAGCGTCTGGCCGGCACTCGCGTGGGCCAGTCGGGCGTCGAGCCTGTCGTCGACGCGGTTCCCGTTGCGGTCCTGGTCGGCGATCGAGGCTGCCGCGGTCATCGAGGCCCGGACCGCCGCCCGGGGGCCGTGCGCGGTCGTCGCCGTCGACATGCCGGCCGGCAGGAGCGCCGCCACGAGAACCACTCCTGGGAACAAGGCCGAGCGCCATCGCCGCATGGCCGCACCTCCATCCGGACCATCCGAGATGTGCGGCTCAGGCTAGGCGGGCCCGGGGTCCGCGTCCATGGCGTCATCGGGCCACGCGGAGCGGCTCAGCGCTGGCGTCGCCAGACCACGAGGGAGGCGCCCGGATCAGGTCGGCGCAGGACGGGCAGCTTGTTGGGATCGGTACGGCGTGAGGTCATCGCCTGGCGGAGCGCCTCACGGGTGGCGTCGAGCTCGTCGGCGAGCTCCCGGCCACGCGCCTGGAGCGCCGCCACCTGGTCCTCGAGCTCGAGGATCCTGCGCACGCCCTCGATGCCCACGCCGCCGGCGGTGAGCTGGGCGATCTCGCGGAGCAGCTCGATGTCGCGGTGGCTGTAGCGACGACCACCACCACCGGTGCGGCCCGGCATGATCAGGCCCATCCGCTCGTAGGAGCGCAGCGTCTGGGGATGCAGGCCGGACAGCTCGGCGGCCACGCTGATCACGTAGACCGCGGCGTCGGGAGGCAGGCCGGGGCCGTTGCCGTCCATCACGACTTCTCGAAGAGGTTGGCACGCAGGGTGCTGTCGACGCCGGCCGCGCGGTAGGCGGCGATCGCCTCGCGGGCAGCGTCGTTCAGGCGGGCGGGCACCTGGACCTGGACGGTGGCCAGCAGGTCGCCGCGGGTGCCGTCGGGCTTCGCCATGCCCTTGCCCCGGACCCGGAAGGTACGGCCGTTGGGCGTGCCGGCGGGCACCTTGAGCGTGACCGGGCTGCCGCCGAGCGTCGGGATCTTGATCTCGGCCCCGAGGGCGGCCTCGTCGAAGGACACCGGGACGTCGAGGGTGAGGTTGTCGCCGTTGCGGGCGAACAACCGGTGCGGGGACACCTTCACGGTCACGAAGAGGTCGCCCGGGGCACCGCCGTTCTCACCGGCGCCGCCCTTGCCGCGCAGCCGGATCCGCTGGCCGTCCTTGACCCCGGCCGGGATCCGGGCCTGGATGCTGCGCGCCGACGAGCCGCGGCCGGAGCCGTGGCAGGTGGGGCAGGCCTCGTCGTACACCAGCTGCCGGCCGCCGCAGCGCGGGCAGGTCTCGTTGATCGAGAACGCGCCTCCCATGGAGCTGACCACGAAGCCGGCGCCCTCGCACTCCGGACAGATGTGCGGGGTCGTGCCGGGCTTGCCGCCGGTGCCGTGGCAGTCGGGGCAGGGGGCGTCGGAGGTCAGCCGCAGGCTGATCGTGACACCGTCCATGGCGTCGGTGAAGCTGATCGTCGCGGTGCTCTCGACGTCCGCGCCGCGGGTGGGCCGGGCGCGGCTCTGCTGCCGCCCCCGACCGCCGCCGAAGAGGTCCCCGAACAGGTCGCCGAACCCACCGCCCCCTGCGCTCCGCTCGCGGATCAGGTCGCCGAGGTCGAAGCCGGGACCGCCGCCGGTCGTCGTACCTCCCGGGAAGCCGCCTCGGAAGCCGCCACCCGAGTAGAGAGACCGGACCTCGTTGTACTTCTTGCGCTTCTCCTCGTCGCCGAGGACGTCGTAGGCCTCGGCGACGGCCTTGAACTTCTCGTGCTTGGCGCTGTCACCGGGGTTGGAGTCGGGGTGGTTGGCACGCGCGAGCTTGCGGTAGGCCTTCTTGATCTCGGCCTGGGTGGCCTTGTCGGTCACGCCGAGCTCGGCGTAGAAGTCCTTGGTCGCCCAGTCGGCGCGCATCCCGTCGGTGCTCACGTCCCCCTCCTCTCCGGTGTCGTGGGTGGTGCTGGTCGAGCTGGTCGAGGCCGGGTCAGGCCTGGGCGGGATCGACGACGAGCACCTGCGCGACCCGGACGACACGGTCGCCGATCCGGTAGCCCGCCTTGGCGACCACCTTGGCCGTGGTGACCTCCACGTCGGGATCCTCCCCGATGTGGCTGAGCGCCTCGTGGAGGCGCGGGTCGAACGCGTCGCCCGGTTCGCCGTACCGCACCAGGCCGGCGCCGCTGACGACCCGCTCGAGCTGGTCGGCCACGGCCTGGAAGCCGGGGTCGAGGTCGCCGTGCTCACGGGCCCGGTCGATCGTGTCGAGCACCTCGACGATCGGGGCGAGGGCGGCGTACGTCGCGTTCTCACGCACCAGCTCGCGGTCCCGGTCGACGCGGCGCTTGTAGTTGAGGTACTCGGCCTGGAGCCGCTGGAGGTCGAGCGTGCGCTCGGTCAGGGCCTGCTCGGCCCGGGCCGCCCGCTCGTCCGGATCGTCCGTGGCGGCGTCAGGCGACTCGCCGGTGAGGTCTCCGGGCGCGTCGTCGGCGTCGAGGAGCGCACCCTCCTCGGGCGCGGTGTCCTCGTCGCCGACGACGTCCGCCGCAGCCTCCGGGGGAGCCACGTCGGGCTCCCCCTCGGGCTGCTGCTTCTTGGTCACTTGGCTTCGCCCTCGGCGCTTCCGCCGTCGGACCCGTCGACCGTCTCATCGACGATCTCGGCGTCCACGACGTCGTCGTCGCTGCCACCGGTCGAGCCGTCGCTGCCTCCGGCCGCGGCCTGGTCGGCCTCGGCGGCGGCGTACATCGCGGCGCCCATCTTCTGGCTGGACTCGCTCAGCTTGGTCACGCCGGCCTGGATCTCGTCCGAGCTCGCCTCGGCGTTCTCCAGGGTGGCCTTGAGCGCGTCGGCGTCGGCCTGGACCTCGGTCTTGACGTCGTCCGGGATCTTGTCGCCGTTGTCGGCCAGGAACTTCTCGGTGGTGTAGACCAGCGAGTCGGCCTGGTTGCGGGTCTCGACCGTCTGCCGGCGGGCGGCGTCCTCGGCGGCGTACTGCTCGGCCTCCTTGACCATCCGGTCGATCTCGTCCTTGCCCAGCGCGCTGCCGCCGGAGATCGTCATCGACTGCTCGCGGCCGGACGCCTGGTCCTTGGCGGAGACGTGGACGATGCCGTTGGCGTCGATGTCGAAGGTGACCTCGATCTTCGGGATGCCCCGAGGTGCCGGCGGCAGGCCGGTCAGCTCGAAGTTACCGAGCGGCTGGTTCTGACCCCACATCTGGCGCTCGCCCTGGGCGACCTTGATCTCGACGCTCGGCTGGTTGTCATCGGCCGTGGTGAAGATCTCCGACCGCTTGGTCGGGATCGTGGTGTTGCGCTCGATCAGGGTGGTCATCACGCCGCCCTTGGTCTCGATGCCGAGGCTCAGCGGGGTGACGTCGAGGAGCAGGACGTCCTTGACCTCGCCCTTGAGCACGCCGGCCTGCAGGGCCGCGCCCACCGCGACGACCTCGTCGGGGTTGACGCCCTTGTTGGGCTCCTTGCCACCGAGCAGCTGGGTGACCAGCTCGCCCACGGCTGGCATCCGGGTGGAGCCACCGACCAGCACGACGTGGTCGATCTTGCTGACGTCGACGCCGCCGTCCTTGAGCACCGACTGGAACGGCGCCTTGGTGCGGTCCAGCAGGTCGGAGGTCATCTTCTGGAACTCCGCGCGGGTCAGCTTCTCCTCTAAGTGGAGGGGGCCGGACTCGCCGTGGGTGATGTAGGGCAGGTGGACCGTGGTCTCGCTCGAGGCGGACAGCTCGATCTTGGCCTTCTCCGCAGCCTCCTGGAGGCGCTGCATGGCGATCTTGTCCTGGGCCAGGTCGACGCCGTTGTTGTCCTTGAACTTCTTGACGAGCCACTCGACGACGCGGCTGTCCCAGTCGTCGCCACCGAGGTGGTTGTCACCGCTGGTCGCCTTGACCTCGACGACACCCTCGCCGATCTCGAGCAGGGACACGTCGAACGTGCCACCGCCGAGGTCGAAGACCAGGATGGTCTGGTCGTCGCCCTTGTCGAGTCCGTAGGCCAGCGCGGCCGCGGTCGGCTCGTTGACGATCCGGCTCACGTTCAGGCCCGCGATCTCGCCGGCCTCCTTGGTGGCCTGGCGCTGGGCGTCGGAGAAGTACGCCGGCACCGTGATCACGGCGTCGGTCACGGTCTCACCGAGGTAGGCCTCGGCGTCGCGCTTGAGCTTCTGGAGGACGAAGGCGCTGATCTGCTGGGGGGTGAAGGACTTGTCGTCGATCTTCACCGACCAGTCGCCACCCATGTGGCGCTTGACCGAACGGATCGTCCGGTCGATGTTGGTGACCGCCTGGCGCTTGGCGACCTCGCCGACCAGGACCTCGCCGGACTTGGCGAAGGCCACGACGGACGGCGTGGTGCGGGCCCCTTCAGCGTTGGGGATGACGGTGGGTTCTCCACCTTCGAGGACGGCGACGACGCTGTTCGTCGTACCGAGGTCGATGCCGACGGCACGAGCCATGTTGGGTTACCTCCGGGTCGTCCGGCCGCTCGCGGCGGCCGGTCTGGTTGCTTCGGTTGCAGGGCCATCCTCCGTGCTGAGCACGTCGGAAGCAAACTCGTTGAGCCGGATCGACTCAACTCTGTTCACTGGGTCCAACGACCGCCCCCACTGCTTTGTTTCCCGGTCGGGCGGTTCGGGGAGTGACCCCGGTCACACCCGGAGCAGGTCCAGCTCGGAGCCCCATTCGTCCACCAGGTCCCCGCAGGCGGTGGTGCCGTGCGCGGCGTCCCAGGCGCGGACCTCGCGCTCGACGACCTGGAAGGTACGACGCAGGGCGCGGCGTCGCCGGCCAGCATCGGCACGACCGCGGTCAAGCCCGGCCTGGTCGACGAGGACCCAGCACTGCTCGTCGTCGTCGCGGTGGCCTGACGCCGTACCGCCTCGGTGAGGCGCTGATCACGGTCCGCGACGCTACGCAGGAGCGCCGCGGACCGTGATCGAGTTCTGGATCAGCAGTGCGGGACCTGCTTGGCGACGAAGGAGCCGCCGTCGCCCGACTGCCCGCCGCCGAGACCGGCGTTGAGCGTGTACTGCGCGCCCCGGGGGAGCTTGACGGTGCCGACGCCGGAGTAGTGGCCGCGGGTCACCCAGGCGCTCTTCCAGCTGTCGGTGGTCTTGTTGCCCTTCATCACGTAGCCGGCGCCCTGGACGCGCGTGGTGGCCTTGGTGGCGTCGATCCGGAGCTTGACCTTCCACGGGCCGGTGGCCGTGGTCGGGACCTTGCAGGCCTGGATCTTGGCGCCCTCGAACGTGACGAGGCTCTTCCAGTTCGTGCCAGCGGCGTGCGCGGAGAGGCCCGGTCCGGTGAGCGCGAGGGCGAGAGCGCCCGCAGCGACGGCGGTGGCCCGAGAGGTGAGGGTCATGTGAGTCCTTTGCTGGTTGGGAGCGCGAACCTAACCCGGCCCGTCCGGTCTCGTGGGTGAACGGCGCAGAAGCGTCCGATCGGTCCGAACTTCGCGGCAGCGGCGCTACGGTTCGGCTGTGGCGGCACGACACCGGGTCCTGGTCTCGGCCCACCGGTGCGGCTACGCCGAGCTCAGCGCCGCCGGGGCGAGCGACCGCAGCCTGGAGAACTCCGTGGAGGGCATCGCGCATGCCGCGGCGGTCGGTGCCGACTACGTCGAGTTCGACGTACGGCGCTGCAGCGACGGCACGTGGGTGATCGCTCACGACCCCGGGGTCGGGCCGGTCGGCGATCACCACCTGATCCGCAAGCTGAGCTGGGCCGACCTGCACGCCCGGGCACCCGAGGTGATGCTGCTCTCGGACTTCCTCGCCGCCCTCGCACCGACCGGGATCGGCGCGCACGTCGACATGAAGTTCGCGACCTCGCAGCACGACCGGGACGCTGGGCGGCTCTGGGAGATCGACCTGCTCGAGGTGCTCGTCGCCTCCCTCGACCCCGCGCGGATCATCATGACCACCGGCAACAGCGACGCGACCAACGCGATGCGCGACTGGATCGCCGACCGCGGCCTGGGCATCCTCGTCGGGCTGAGCATCGGCGCCAGCGTGCGGAACCTGACGTGGCGCGAGGCCGCGAGGAGCCTGCTCGGACAGCTCTTCCCCCGGCAGCGCTTCGAGGCCTCCCGGGCCGATGCCGTGGCCGCTCACTACGCCCTGGCGATAGTCCGGCTGACCCGCTGGACGGCGCGGATCGGGGTCCCCCTGCTGGTGTGGACCGTCGACAGCCCCCGGCTCCAGCGGCGACTCCTGCGTGACCACCGGGTCTGGATGATCACCACCAACTGGCCGGCGCGTGCGATCGCGCTGCGGGACACCCCCCGTCCGCGCGGCCGCGGTTAGCGTGGGGTCCGTGCGCCCGACGAACGAGGAGATCACCCGCCACTACTTCGACGACCCCCCACCGGGTGCCGACCCGTGGGTGGACGGGCCCTCGCAGCCCTACGAGATCGTGGTGACCGAGTACGACGCCCGCTGGCCGGCCGACTTCGCCCGGGTCGAGGGCGCGATCCGCGACGCGCTCGGCGAGCGGGTCCTCGAGCTCCACCACGTCGGCTCCACCTCCGTCGCGGGCCTGCCGGCCAAGCCGGTGATCGACGTCGACCTCGTGGTCGCCGACCCGGCCGACGAGGCGTCGTACCTCCCGGAGCTGGAGGCCGCCGGGTTCGTCCACACCATCCGCGAGCCGTGGTGGCACGAGCACCGGCTGGTCACGTACGCCGACCCGGTCGCCTACGTGCACGTCTTCGGTCCCGGCTGTCCCGAGGTGGTCCGACACCTGATGTTCCAGGCCTGGCTGCGCGACCACCCCGACGACCTGGCGGCGTACGCCGACGCGAAGCGGACCGCGGCAGCCGCGATGAACGCCCGCCCCGGCGGCGGCACCGGGATGGACTACAACCGGCACAAGGAGCCGGTCGTGCTGGCGATCTACGACCGGATGTTCCGGGCCCACGGCCTCCTGCCGTGACGGCCACCCGCCCCGCCGCCGAGCAGGACCTCGCCGCCGTGGCCGCGATCTACGCCGAGCAGGTCCGCACCGGCATCTCGACCTTCGACCTCGAGCCACCGGCGGTCGACTACTGGCAGCACCGGCTCGAGAGCACCGAGCCCGGCGACCACTTCCTGGTCGCCGACGTCGACGGTGACGTGGTCGGCTTCGCCTACTCCTCGTCGTACCGTCCCCGGCCCGGCTACCGGCTGACCCGCGAGACGTCGGTCTACATCGCGGAGCAGGCGCGCGGTCAGGGCCTCGGCCGTCGGTTGTACGACGACCTGCTGCCGCGCCTGGGCGCCGACGGGATGCACGTGGCGCTGGCCCTGGTCGCGCTGCCCAACCCGGCCAGCCAGGCCCTGCACGAGTCGTGCGGCTTCGCGCATCTGGGCACGATGCGCGAGGTCGGCCGCAAGTTCGACCGCTGGATCGACACCGCGTGGTACCAGCTCGCCTTGTGACCCCGCCCCGATGCCGTCCGAGAGTGGTCATAGGCTCCCCAAGTCGGCCAACCTCTGGGAGGATCGCCAGATGACTGCGATGCAGCAGGGACCCCCGGGACCCGGCCCCGCAGAGGACACCGAGCGGGCCGCGGCACTGCTCCGCCACGCCCAGCGGGTCGCCGACGAGCTCCAGAGCCGGGCCGAGGACGAGGCCGGCCGGCTCACCGACGAGGCCCGCTCGCTGCACGAGGAGGTCGGCCGCCTGCACGCGGAGGCGACCCGCGCCCACGACCTGGCCCGCAAGGTGCTGGACGACGGCTCCGCGGACGCACGTCAGATCGTGGCCGACGCCGGTGACCAGGCCCGGCTGCTGATGGAAGCCGCCCAGACCCATCACGACCAGATCCTGGCCGAGGGCGAGAGCAGCGCCGCCGAGCGGCTCGCTGCGGCCGACCAGACGCTGCACGACGCCCGCACGGAGGCCGAGCGCCTGGTCTCCGAGGCTCGCGAGCGAGCGGACGGCATGGTCACCGCGGCGCGCGCCCAGGCCGACCAGCAGGACTCCGAGACCCGCGACCTGGTCGAGACCCGGGTCGCAGACGCCAACTCCCAGGTCGAGAAGCTCCTCGCGGCCGCCCAGGCCGAGGCAGCCGGGCTGCACGAGGCCGCCGAGGTCGCGGCGCGGACCGCGCGCGAGGACGCCGACGCCGCCTCCGCCCAGATCCGGCAGCAGGCCGCGCAGGTCCTCGCCGAGGCCCAGGCGCAGGCCGGCGAGCTGCTGGCCGCGGCGCAGGTGGAGGCCAGGCGCGAGCTGGCAGCGGCCGCCGAGCAGACGACCTGGACCCAGCAGACCGTCCGGTCCCTGCTCGAGACCGCGGAGCTCGAGGCCGAACGACTCCGGCACCTCGGGCATCGGCAGGCCGGCGCTCGGCTCCAGCAGACCCGTCAGCAGATCGCTGCCGCCTCGAGCCGGCTCCGCGAGCGACTGGCCGACGAGGGCGGCTCCGCCCGCCTCGAGGCCGACGACGTACGACGGCAGGCCGGGCAGGAGCGCGACCTCGCCGCCCGCGACGCCGCGGACACCCGCGCTCTGGGCGAGGCCGATGCCGCCCGGATCCGCCAGGACGCCGAGGACGCCGCCGCCCAGCTCGAGGAGCGGGCCCGGCACCGCCTGGCCGAGGCCGAGACCGGAGCCCGGGCCCTGCGGCGGCAGGTCGCCGACGAGGTCCTCCAGAAGCAGCGCGACGCCGACGACGAGCTGCGCCGGGCCCGCACCGAAGGAGCCCAGCTCGTGGCGAGTGCGCGGGCCGAGGCCGACGAGCTGCGGACCCAGGCCCGTCGTACCCTCGAGGACGCCCGCGCCGAGATCGCCCTGCTCGCACGACGCCGGGACGGCATCACCGCCGAGCTCGGTCAGCTGTCCGGCGTCATCCAGGCGCTGGCCGTTCCCACCCCCACCCATCCCCCTCCCCCTCAGGATCCCCAGCCGTGACCGATTCCACCGAGTTCCGCACCGTGATGCGGGGTTACGACCCCGCCGAGGTCGACCACCGCATCGACGAGCTGTCCGCAGCCGTCACCGCGCTCACCCAGCAGCGAGACGGGCTCGCCGCCCGGGTCGAGGAGCTGCATGCGGCGAGCACGTCGTCGGCCGAGCCCCCGAGCTACGAGCACCTCGGAGCCCGGGTCGGCGAGATCCTCTCCCTCGCCGACGCCGAGGCGGCCGAGCTGCGCAGCAAGGTCCACGACGAGTCGGACGCCCATCGTGCGAACGCCGAGCAGTACGCCACCTCGGTGCGCGAGGAGGCCGACCGCTACACCGCGAACGCCCGCAGCCAGGCCGATGCCGAGTCCTCGCGGATCGTCGAGGACGCCCGCAAGGCGGCCGACGAGCACCGCGACAGCGCCGAGCGGGCCGCCTCGGTGCGGATGCAGGAGGCTGAGGCGGTCTACGAGGAGCAGCGCGCCCGCGCCGCCAAGGCGGCGGCGGACTTCGAGACCACCCTGGCCGGTCGTCGGCAGGCGGCCGAGGAGGAGTTCACCCAGAAGATGGCGGCCGCCCAGGCCCGGCTCGAGGAGGCCGGCGAGTTCGCCGACCGCACCCGCGCCGAGGCCGAGGCGGCCCGGGTCCAGGCAGCCAAGGAGGCCGCCCGGCTGGCGGAGGAGGCGCGCGAGAAGGCCGAGCAGATCATCGGCGAGGCGAAGGCCTCCGCCGAGCGGATCCGGGCGGACACCGACCGCGAGCTGGCCGCCGCCACCCAGCGCCGCGACAGCATCAACGCCCAGCTGGCCAACGTCCGCCAGATGCTGGCCACGCTGACCGGGACCGCACCGTTCTCCCTGACCGGCTTCGGTGACGCCGAGGAGGCGTGGGCCGAGCCGGACGCCGCCGGTGCGGACGTCGACGTCCCGGCCGAGGCCGAGGCCGCGCAGACGCCGGACGACGACGCGGACGCCGTCACGGACGCCGACGCCGACGCCGACCAGGAGTCGCTGGCCCACCGCAGTTGAACGGCGGGCGGGTTCGCTCCTCGAGGACCCGCCCGTTCCGGCCCCACCCTTCTCTTACGACGGCCGTGGGGGCAGGCTGGTCACATGCCTCTGAAGCCCACGACCGTCGTCCTCTTCGGCGCCACCGGCGACCTGTCCCGGCGCAAGCTGTTGCCCGGCCTGCTGCACCTGTTCCAGTCGGGGCTGATGCGCGACGTCCAGGTCGTCGGTACGTCGCTCGAGGAGCACGACCGCGACTCGTTCATCGAGTTCGCCCACCAGGCCGTGCTCGAGTTCGCCGGTGACGACGGCGACACCGACGGCTGGTCGGAGTTCGCCAAGCTGCTGCACTGGGCACCCGGTGACACCGGGCCGGAGGGGCTCCGCCGCTGCATCGAGGAGGCGGAGGGCGAGCGCACGGCGGAGTTCGACCGCCTGCACTACCTCAGCGTGCCGCCCAAGGCCGCCCTCGCCGTCGTGCACGAGCTCAAGGAGGCGGGCCTGGTCAAGCGCAGCCGGATCATCATGGAGAAGCCGTTCGGCACCGATCTGGCCAGCGCGAAGAAGCTCAACGCCGAGCTGCACCAGGTCTTCAAGGAGGACCAGATCTTCCGGATCGACCACTTCCTGGGCAAGGAGGCCGCCCAGAACATCCTGGCGTTCCGGTTCGCCAACGGCCTGTTCGAGCCGATCTGGCATCGCAACCACGTCGACCACGTGCAGATCGACGTCCCCGAGGAGCTCGGCCTCGAGCAGCGCGCGTCGTTCTACGAGAGCACCGGTGCGTACCGGGACATGGTGGTCACCCACCTGTTTCAGGTGCTGGCCTTCACCGCGATGGAGCCTCCGACGGCGCTCGAGCCCTACGCCATCAGCGAGGAGAAGAACAAGGTGTTCCGCTCGATGTGCGCGATCGAACCGACCGACGTGGTCCGTGGCCAGTACGTCGGCTACCGCGACATCGAGGGGGTCGCGCACGACTCCGAGACCGAGACCTTCGTCGCGCTCAAGTGCTACGTCGACAACTGGCGGTGGGCCGGGGTGCCGTTCTACCTGCGCACGGGCAAGCGGATGGCCGAGGGGGCCCGGATCATCTCGATCGCGTTCCGTGAGCCGCCCCGCTCGATGTTCCCGCCGGGCTCGGGAGTCGGCGATCACGGCCCCGACCACCTGACCTTCGACCTGGCCGACCAGGCCAAGATGTCGCTGTCGTTCTACGGCAAGCGGCCCGGGCCGGGCATGAAGCTCGACAAGCTGTCGATGCAGTTCGCCATGCACGACACCGGCTGGGCCGGAGCGGTGCTCGAGGCCTACGAGCGCCTGATCTACGACGCCGCCCGCGGCGACCGGACGCTCTTCACCAGCGCCGAGGGCATCGAGCGGCTCTGGGAGCTGTCCACGCCACTCCTGGAGAACCCCCCGATCGTCCGGCCCTACGCGCAGGGCTCGTGGGGACCCAACCAGATCCACCAGCTGGTCGCGCCGTTCGCCTGGCGGCTCCCGTTCGAGCGCCAGTGGCGCAACCCGAACGAGGTGGGCTACTGACCGGCCGGGCTACGACGCGGTGATCTGACCGGCCAGCTTCGTGGCCTGGGCCTTGGTGTAGCTGCCGGTGATCGTCAGGCGCTCGGCCGAGAAGTGGGGATCCACGATCACCGAGGTGATCACGCTCCCGCCGAAGCAGAAAGCCAGCTCGGTGCCGACCATCGACTGGGCGTCGGAGTCGAGGGTGGCCGCGGCCGTGGGATCCAGGGTGAGCCGGAGGAAGTAGAGGTTCTTGTGGCCGATCTGGTGGATGTGCGCCTTGGTCACGTCACCGGTGACGACGGGGTCCTTCAGCAGGAACACGGTCTTGCCGGCGTCGCACTCCATCAGCATTCCCTGGAGCTCGGCCGGGTCCATCGGGCAGGCCTGCGAGGACATCGCGTCGAGCAGGGCCTTGGGCACCTGCGGCCCCAGGGGTACGCCGGTGGCGTAGCGCGCGTAGACCGGTCGCAGCTCGAGCTGCCCGCTCGCGGTGGTGCCGGTGGTGCCGCCACTGGTCGGCGTCGTGGAGCCCCCGGCCCCACCCGGGGTGGAGCTCGAGCCCGAGCCGCAGGCGGTGGCCAGGGACGCCACCAGGAGCAGCGGGGCGAGGGTTCTCAGGAGTCGCACGGCCCCCATCTAACAGGGTGACCACAACCGATCCGAGGCCGGCGAACGCCTCCGCGGAATAAGTTGCGCAATCGTGTTGTCGGGCCCTGCATGACTGTTTCCAGCAACTCCGTCCCGAACGTCACCCTGAACGACGGCCGCGAGATCCCGCAGCTCGGGTTCGGGGTCTTCCAGGTGCCGCCCGACCAGACGCAGCAGACCGTCGAGACCGCGCTCGAGGTGGGCTACCGCCACATCGACACCGCGCAGATGTACGGCAACGAGGCCGAGGTCGGGGCCGCGGTGGCGGCCGCAGACATCCCGCGCGACGACCTGTGGATCACCACCAAGCTCAACAACGGCTTCCACCGGCCCGACGACGCGCGCCGCGCCTTCGGGGAGTCCCTGGATCGACTGGGGCTCGACCAGGTCGACCTGTTCCTGATCCACTGGCCGCTGCCCACCCGCTACGACGGCGACTTCGTCTCCACCTGGGAGACGCTGGTCGAGCTCCGCGGCGACGGCCGGGCACGGTCGATCGGGGTCTCCAACTTCGAGCCGGAGCACCTCGACCGGATCGTGGAGGCGACCGGCGTCGTACCCGCGGTGAACCAGATCGAGGTGCACCCGTTCTTCGGCAACGAGGCGGCCCGCGCGGCCGGCGCGCGGCACGGCACGGTCACCGAGGCGTGGGCCCCGATCGCCAAGGGCCGCGTGAACGACGACTCGACCATCGCCGAGATCGCCGCCCGGCTGGACCGCACCCCCGCCCAGGTGGCGCTTCGGTGGCAGCTCCAGCGTGGTGACATCGTGTTCCCGAAGTCGATGCGCCGGGAGCGGATGGCGGAGAACTTCGCGATCTTCGACTTCGAGCTCTCCGACGACGACCTGGCCACGATCACCGGGCTCGACCGCGGCGAGGACGGCCGGATCGGCCCCCACCCGAACACCATGGACTGGCTGGGCTGAGGCGCCGTCTCGGGATAGTCCGGCACGTACGGCACCGTCCGGGCGCCCCGAAAGGTGCCAGGGGTGCCGGACTATCCCTCCAAGGTCTGACCCCAGCGGCGCAGGAGGTCGGCGAGCTGGGTCCGCTCCTGAGCGGTGAGGCCCGACACCAGCCGCTGCTCGTTCGCGACGTGGCGGGCCATCAGACGGTTCACGAGCACGAGGCCGGTCTCGGTCAGCCGGATCCGGCGCGACCGTCCGTCCGACGCGCTGACGGTGCGAGTCACCAGCCCTCCCTGCTCGAGCCGGTCGATCCGTTTGGTCACCGCCGACGACGTCACCATGGTCGAGGCTCCGAGCTCGCCGGGCGTCAGCTCGTAGGGGGCGCCGTGCCGGCGCAGGGTGACCAGCACGTCGAAGTCGCCGTCCCCGAGCCCCTCCTCGGCGAAGACACGTCGGAGCTCGACGTTCAGCACGTCCGCGAGCCGGTGGAGGCGTCCGATCAGGCCGATCGGCGAGGCGTCGAGATCGGGGCGCTCGCGAGCCCACTGCGCCAGGATCGCGTCCACGTGGTCCGGGTCCATGGCCTTCACTATATCTTCCATGGAAGGTATATTACCTTCCATGGAAACTATCTCCTGGAGAACGCTCGCCCTCACCGCCTTCGCGCCCGCCGCGTGGGGTACGACGTACCTCGTCACCGAGCGCCTCCTTCCGCCCGACCGGCCGCTGCTCTCGGCCACTCTGCGAGCGCTCCCGACCGGGCTCGTGCTCCTCGCCGTCACCCGTCGGCTTCCCCCGCCCGGCTGGTGGTGGCGGGCGATCCTCCTCGGGCTGTGCAACATCGGGCTGTTCTTCCCGCTGCTCTTCCTGGCCGCCTACCGGCTGCCCGGCGGCCTCGCCTCCACCCTGCAGGCCACCTCGCCGCTGGCGGTGATGGCCCTGGCCGCGCTGGTGATCGGGGAGCGGGCCGGGCCGCGGCGGATCGCGGGCGCCGGTGTCGGCCTGCTCGGTGTCACGCTCCTGGTGCTGCGCTCGCCCGGGCACCTGGATGCCCTGGGGCTGGTCGCCGCCTTCGGCTCCGTGGTCGTGTCGGCGCTGGGGTTCGTGCTGGTCAAGAGGTGGACCCCGCCGGTCGACCTGCTGACCCTGGTGTCGTGGCAGCTGGTCGTCGGCGGCCTCGCCCTGCTGCCGGTCGCCTGGCTCTTCGAAGGTCCTCCACCGCACCTCGGGGCTCAGGCCGTGTCGGGCTACCTGTGGCTGATGGTCGCCGGGACCGGCCTGGCCTACTGGTGCTGGTTCACCGGGCTGCGCGCCATGCCCGCGGGCGCGGTCGCCCTGGTCGGCCTGGTCAACCCGGTCGTCGGCACCGGGCTCGGCGTGGTGGTGGCCGGCGAGGCGTTCGGGTGGCCGCAGGCGCTCGGCATGGTGCTCGTGCTCGGCGGCGTGGTCGCCGGCCAGCGGAGCACCTCCGGTGGGCGTGCCGACCAGAGACGTAGCGGCGAGCACCTGGCGGCGCGACCGGACGAGCTGTGCGGCGCGGCCTGACACCGAGCCGGGCTCAGCGAATGGTCACCTTGATCTCGTTGGAGGCGATGTGGGTGTCCGAGTCGACCACCCGGAAGCGGTTCACCCCGGGCGTGCCGGTCTGGATGTAGGTCGAGAACGTCCCGTTGGTGACCGTCGCCGAGACCGAGTAGAAGCCCTGCCAGGAACCGTTGCTGAACTTCTCGACGTTCAGCACCGCACCCTCCCCACCGGGGTAGGTGCCGCTCAGGTCGATCCGACCCATCGGGGCGACGGTCTGCTCGCCGGCCTGGAGCGAGATCTGCTTGCGGGGGTGGGTGCGGACGCGGGGGCTGTGCGACGCGCTGCTGGAGGTGGGCGCCGAGCCCAGCGTGATGGACGGACCACTCGCGGGCTGCGTCTTCTGCGGCTTCGGGAGGTACATGGTGGCCCCGGCGGCGCCGGGGCCCCCGTCGGCCCGTCCGCCGCCCAGGCCCAGCACATGGGCACCGGCCACGACGGCGAGCGCGGCGACGAGTCCGACCGCGAGCGCCACGCCCACCAGGGCAGCCAGACCGGCGAGCACCGGGCGTTGCTCGTCCACACTCACCCTCAGCACACCTCCTGGACCGGAACTTTCCCTCGACACCGCTCGTCGCCGTGGCCATTGTCGCCGAGCGGACAAGCCCGCCCTCGGCCGGGTCATCCCGGAGGATGATTCGGCGCCTCCCAGGTCATCCTCGGGAGTGATTCTCCGCGTCGATGCGTGACGGACCGGCCGACGCCGCCTAGAACTGCCCCCAAGGGTTCCGCAGGGGGGCTCCCGATCAGGAGGAGAGACTCGAGATGCACACACGTTCCCGTGCGGCGGCGACCACAGCGCTGCTGCTCACGGCTTCGGTGACCGGGCTGGCCGCCGTGAGCGGCGCCGCCCAGGCCACCACACATACGCACACGGCGGCCCGCTCGGCCGCCGCTCCGGTCTTCACGATCAAGGCGAACAAGGGCAGCCTCAAGCTCTCGAGCGCCCAGATCAAGCCCGGCAAGACCATGTTCAAGGTCGTCCGCGGAACCGCCAACGGCTCGATCCAGCTGCTCCGGCTGAAGAGCGGTTACACGCTCGCGGACCTGGCCGCGGACATCGGGCCGCTCATGGCCGGGGATGTCCCGACCGTGCAGCGCGTCGACAAGAACGTCGTGTTCTACGGCGGCATGCCGATCCCCGCACCCGGCGCCAAGCCCAACATGTGGGGCACCGACATCGACAAGGCCGGCACGTACTACGTGATCAACCTCAAGCGGAACACCGTCGGCACTTTCAAGGCCAAGGGTGCCCACCAGACGCGGTCCCTGCCGTCGGCCGACGGCAAGCTCGGCATGAAGGGCTCGATGAGCTTCAAGGCGCCGGCTTCCAACCCGCACCGCGGCTGGATGAAGTCGACCAACAACGCGATCCAGCCTCACTTCATCGACGTGGAGCAGGTTCGGAAGTCCACCACCGACCAGGACGTCATGAACTGGCTGATGAACCCGTCGGGTCCGCCGACGTTCTTCAAGCAGGGCGGCGCCACGGCCTCGACCGAGGTGATCAGCCCCGGACACACCATCGTGTGGAAGTACCACGTCCCGAAGGGCCAGTACGTCTCGCTGTGCTTCTACCCGGACAAGGACAGCGGCGCGCCGCACGCCTTCGCCGGGATGATGTTCGCGCTGTTCGGCATGAACTGACCCGGTCGCACCCGCGGGGTGCTACTGGGCAGGGTTGACGCGCTCACCGGCGAGCTGCCGGGCCTGTCTCTGGGCCACGGCATGCTCGTCGGTGCGTGCGTCGTACGACCAGAAGTCGTGCAGCCACATCGCGGTCAGCGCGACGCCGCCCACGCAGGCCACGCCGCCGCTGACGATCGAGCCGCGGACCGTCCAGCGGTCCGCCACGAGGCCGGCGCGCACCTGCCCTCCGAGCGGCCCGACGGAGTAGCTGAGCATCTCGATGCCGGCCAGCCGTCCGCGCAGGTTGTCCGGGATGGTCTGGCTCCAGATGGTGCCGCGGAAGAGCGCCGAGATCATGTCGGCGGCGCCGGCGCAGGTGAAGAAGAAGAGCGCACCCCAGATCGTCGGAGCCATGCCCGCCATCGCGATGAAGGCGCCGTAGGCCATCGCCGCCAGGACGATCGCCCGGCCGTGCCGCCGGACCCGTGAGGTCCAGCCCGACAGCGCGGTCGCGATCAGCGCGCCGACCGTCTCCGCGGAGTAGAGCAGGCCGAGCAGGTGCGGGTTGCCGAAGACCTCCGCGGCCAGTGCGGGGAAGAGCACCACCGGCATCGCCAGCAGCATCGCGGCGATGTCGACGACGTAGGTGCCCAGCAGGTCGCGCCGGCTCATGGCGTACCGGAGCCCGAGCTTGATGCCGCGCAGGCTAGGCGGCTCGGTCTCGCCGACGTGCGGGTAGCGCCGCATCGCGGCGTAGAGCATCGAGGCGACGAAGAGGCCGACGATGTCGACCAGGAAGCACCAGGCCGGACCGAACGACGCCACCAGGACGCCACCGAGGGCCGGGCCGGCCAGCACGCCGAACTGCATGCCGAGGCTGCTCAGCGCGTTGGCCGCGATGATCTCGTCGTGCCGGACTGTGCGCGGCAGCAGCGCCTCGCGCGACGGCCGCTGCATCGCCGACGACGACGCCAGGAGCCCGGAGACCAGGAAGATCTCCCACAGCCGCGGATGGCTGGAGAAGGCGTTGATCGCCAGCCACGCGGTGAAGGCGGCCTGGGCGATCCCAGTCCAGATCAGCAGCAGTCGACGGTCCATGTGGTCGGCCAGGGCACCGCCGTACAGCCCGAAGACGATCAGCGGGACGAGCTCGGCCAGGCCGACCGCGCCGACCGCCAGGTTGGAGTGGGTGAGCTGGTAGATCTGGAAGGGAATGGCGACGTAGGTCATCATCCCGCCGAAGTAGAAGACGGTCCCAGCGATCAGCAGCAGCCGGAAGTCCCGGTGCTCGCGGAAGGGGCGGATGTCCATCCGCGTAGCAGCGATGCGTGCCCCCCAGCCCATGACCCCTCAGTGTGACGGGCCCGATGGCACTCAGTCAGACGTTCGCCCAAATCGTGATCAGCCGACGCGGATCCGGGCTCCGCGCCGCGGGACGCTGGTGATGTTGCGGACCCGGGGCCGGTCCGCGCCCACCGCCGTCACGTCGTACGACGTGAGCACCTGGCGGAGCACGGCCACGCCCTCCATCAGCGAGAACCCGGCCCCGATGCACCGCCGCACCCCGCCCCCGAAGGGGATCCAGGTGTTCACCGGAGGGTTGTGCCCGACGAACCGCTCGGGGTCGAAACGGGACGGGTCGGAATGGTTGTCCGGGCGGGCGTGGGTGAGGATGATCGAAGGCCCCACGGTCGCCCCGGCCGGCAGGTCCCAGCCCCCGACCGTGGCCGGCCGGATCAAGGTGCGGACCACCATCGGGATCACCGGGTGGAGGCGCATGGACTCCTTGAGCACCGCCTCGAGCCAGTCGTCGTCACCCTCTCCGGCCGCCGTCCGCGCCCGGACCAGCTGCGCGGGGTCGCGACCGAGCTCGTAGAGCGCCCAGGCGAGCGCCGTGGCGGTGGTCTCGTGGCCGGCCAGGAGCAGCGTCACGAGCTGGTCGCGCAGCTCCTCGTCGGTGAGCCGGTCCCCACCGTCGGCGGCGCTCGACCCGTTCGTCGCCTCCTGGGGTGGGGCGGCACGGATCAGCCGGGACAGCACGTCGGTGCGCTCGGCGAGGTCGGCGGCAGCACGACGCTCGCGGATCTCGGCGTAGATCAGCCGGTCGAGCGCGTAGGCGTTGTCGACGGTCTTCCTCCAGGGGCCGAACCTCTGCAGGGCCGGATAGCCCCAGCCCAGCAGCACCGCGGGGCTGATGTTCACGGTCCGGTTGACGCAGGGCCGGAGCCGGGCCAGGCGGTCCTCGTCGGTCACCCCGAAGACCACGCGGAGGATCACCTCGAGGGTCAGGGCGTTCATCCGGTCGAGGCTGCGGAGCTCCTGACCGGGCCGCCAGCGCGCCACCTCGTCCCGCGCCACCTCCTCGACCAGGGAGCGGTAGCCGCGCAGCGCCTGGCCATTGAAGGCAGGCATCAGCAGCGCACGGGCGCGCTTGTGCGCGGAGGAGTCCTGGAGGAGGAGCGAGTGCTCACCCATGATCGGGCCGAGGATCGCGTTGGCCTTGCCCGCATGGAAGACCTCGGGGTCGCCGGCGAAGATCTCCTTGGCGTGCTCCGGCCTGGTGAAGAGCACCAGCGGCCGGCCACCCGGCACGACCCGCACGGTGAACACGTCGCCGTACTCCCGCCACAGATGCGGCACGAACTGGTGCCGGAACCGCAGCAGGCCCACGCTCTGCAGCCAGACCGGCCAGCGCGGTCCGGGTGGCAGCCCGGTGGTGTCGACGGGTGGGGCGGTGTCGCCCCCGAAGGGACGCATCCGCTCGAAGCGTCGCGCGGTCAGGGCTGACGGGTCGGTCTCGAGGGTGGTGGGCATGGCGGCTCCGTTCCTGTCGCCATACTAGGAGTACGTCGATCAGGCCCCGACGCGCCGGCGCGACCCGCGGCGCCGGTGCCGGTGCCGGTGCCGGGGCCGGGGCTCAGCCGATCAGGCCGTCGCGACGGGCGATGGCGGCGGCCTCGGTGCGGCCCGACGCCGCGAGCTTGCCCAGGATGTTGGACACGTGGACCGACACCGTCTTGGTGCTGATGAACAGCTGGCGCCCGATCTCACCGTTGCTGCGACCCTCGGCGACCAGAGCCAGGATCTCGGTCTCCCGGGGCGTCAGCGTCGGCCGCGCCGACGGCACCGAGGTGGGCCGGCCCGGCTGGCGCAGCGGCCCGAGCATGGCCAGCAGGGGCGCCGCGTCGAGCCGACCGGCCACGTCGGAGACAGCCACGGCCAGCTCGCGAGCCGCGTCTGCATCACCGGTGGCCGCCAGCAGGGTCGCGAGCCGGGCCCGCACGACCGCCAGCTCGTAGGGATCGGCGAAGACCTCGGCCCGGCGCTCGGCCCGGCGCCAGGCCTCCACGAGCTCGTCGTGGTTCGGCGGGTCGATGTCCGCGGCCCATCTCCAGCGGAGCAGCTCGGCGTCCAGTCGGGCCTCCCAGGCGCGGGCCTCGGGCCCCCAGGACACCAGAGCGTCTCCGCGCCGGTCGAGCACCCCGTGGGCGTCGGCTGCCAGACGGGTGACGACGTCGTGGTCGTCGGCGCGCTCGGCGGCGCTGCGGTGGGTGGCCCCCGACGCGAAGGCCGACAGCGTGATCGTGGCCAGGCGCACCCGGGCCTGGAACTGCGGGTGCCAGATCCGGGTCAGGGTGTCCACGATCAGGCGGTACGTCGTGTGGGCGGCCGCCTGGTCGCCGGCCTGCTCGTGCAGCATCAGCTCGGCCGAGCCGCCGGTGATCGCGATCAGCCCCTCGAGCGGCCAGAAGTCGTGCAGCTCCCGCGCGAGCTCACCGGCGGCCGTCTCGCCCCGGGCGGCCATCACCTGGGCCCGGGTGGCGGTCATCAGGGCGCGGTAGATCGGCGGTGGCGACTCCCGGCTGATGTCGAGCACCTGGAGCGCCTCGTCCCACCGGCCCTGAAGCCTCAGCGAGACCGCGTGGGTCCAGCGCGCCTCGGCCGCCCAGGGCACCCAGGGGGTGCCGACGGCACGGGCGCGGGCCCTGGTGCGCTCGAACGCCTCGTCCGCCCGCCCGAACTCACCGAGGTCGAGGTGGTGGTGCCCGAGCAGCAGGAGGGCCCGGAGCTCGGCGTTGGCGGCGCCGGCCGCAGCGGCATCCTCGCTCGCGGCGCGCAGGGCCTCCGCGATCGACTCCGGTGAGACACTGCGCTCGAGCCCCACCAGCGTGGTGCGGATGTCACTGGCGAGGCGGGGCATGTCGAGCCGCTCGGCCAGGGCGAGGGCGGCCATCGCCACCGGCCGCCCTTCGTCCTTGCGGCCGGCCCGGGCCAGGGTGCGGGCGTGGGCTGCGAGCACCTTGGCCCGGGCGTTGGTCGGCTCGTCCGGGACCAGCGCAACGGCCGCACGCGTCAGCTCGGTCGGGTCCTCGGAGGTCTCGGTCATCACCAGCGTCCCCGCGAGCACCCCCATGATCTGGCCCCGGACGGAGTCGTCGGTGCCCTCGGGGAGGTGGTCGAGCTGCTCGCGGACCACGCCGAGCGCGCGAGCCGGGTGGCCGGCGGCGACCAGCGCGTCGGAGACCAGGCCCACCAGACGTGGGTAGTCGAGTCCGGTGTCCTCGGGCAGGCGCGAGTCGTGCCAGAGCTCGAGCGCCTGGAGGTAGTGGAACGCCGCCTCCTCCGCACCGCCGACGCCGCGGGCGTCGTCACCCGCGCGCAGGCTCGCGGTGAGCGCGGTGGCGTAGTCGTGGGCAAGGCGCGCGTGACGCGCGAGCTCGGCCGCGGTGCCGGTCGCGCGACCCTCGAGCAGGGCGCGGGCGTAGGCGGCGTGGAGGGCGGTGCGCTCCCCGGGCAGCAGGTCGTCGTAGACCGCCTCGGCCAGCAGGGCGTGGCGGAACTGGTAGAAGTCGTCGTCGCGGCTGGGCACCAGCACATGGCCCTCGACGGCGTCGCGCACGGCCCGGTCGAGGTCGGCCGGGGACACGTCGACCACGGCGCTCAGGGCCGCGTGGGAGACCCGGCGCCCGGCGACGGCCGCGGCCCTGACGACCGTGACGGCGGCTTCGTCGAGCCCCTGCAGACGGACCAGGAGCACGTCGGCGAGGTCCACGGGCACACCTCCGCCGCGCGCCCAGGTGGCGCCGACCAGCTCTTCGACGAAGAAGGCGTTGCCCTCGGCGCGGGTCACGATGTCGCTGAGGCACTCCTCGGACATCGGGTCGGGGTGCAGCTCCTGGACCAGACGGCGTACGTCGGCAGCGGCCAGGGGCTCGAGCTGGAGGCGCTCGACGCCACTCATCCGCGCCCACTCGGCGACCTGGCGGCGGAGCGGGTGACGGCGGTGGAGGTCGTCGGAGCGGTAGGAGGCGGCGAGGGCGACCGGGGCCTCGAAGCCGCGGCTGAACAGGAAGCTCATCAGGTCGCGGGTCGACTGGTCGGCCCAGTGGAGGTCCTCGACGACGAGGAGCGTCGGCCGCCGGGCGCCGGCAGCCTCGGCGAGCGCGTGGACGCCGTCGAAGAGGGCACCCTGGTCGGCGGGCAGCGACTCGGGGTCGGTGGCCTGGCTCAGCATCCGCTGGCCGGGCAGGAGCCGGAGGAGGGCGGGGTGGCGGGCGGCGACGTCGTCGAAGACATCGGGCAGCTCGCGGGAGATCCGGCCGGTGATCTCGGAGAAGGGGAGGTAGGGCAGTGCGCTGTCGGTGAAGTCGAGACAGTGCCCGGCCAGCACCTGCCAGCCGTTGTCGATCGCCCGGTCGCGCAGCTCGGTGAGCAGCCGGGTCTTGCCGACGCCGGCGTCGCCGGCCAGGAGGATCGCGGATCGATCAGCCACGTCGCCCGACGACGAGATGCCGAGCGTGGAGCAGAGGTGCTCCAGCTCGGCATCTCGACCGACCAGCGGCGACGTCATGCGGTCCATGATGTCGTGGACCACGGACACCACGTCAGCTGATCCAGTTCTTCTCGTTGGTCGCCGCGGCGGCGCCGTTCGCCGCGACGCGCTTGCGCCAGCGGCGGTAGCGCACCGGGCGCAGCTCGTTGCGGGTGCGGTTGGCGCGGTAGTGGTACTCGCCCTCCAGCAGGTACAGGTCGTTCATGGCTCTCATCCCTTCGTATCCGTGACTGATACGACGAGACTGCGCCTGTGAGGTAGGCCCGGACATCGGCACCGTGCCCTATCTCTGGCTCGCCCCTACCTCAGACCGACCCCGCGCCGCGGGCTGCTACCTCAGACGGGACGTCCACCCACCCAGGTGCCGGTGACGAGAGGGACGCCCGGGCGGTAGGCCAGGTGGACGTGGCTCGGCGCGTCCAGCATCACGAGGTCCGCCCGGCTGCCCGGCACCAGCCTGCCGATGTCGGTGCGGTCGAGGGCCGCGGCGGCCGTCGCGGTGGCGGCGTGGACGGCCTCGGCCGGGGTCAGCCCCATCTCGCGAACCGCCAGGGCGATGCATAGCGGCATGGAGCTGGTGAAGCAGGAGCCGGGGTTGCAGTCGGTGGCGATGGCGACCCGGACGCCGGCGTCGAGGAGCGCCCGTGCGTCGGGATAGGGCTGCCGGGTCGAGAACTCCACCCCCGGCAGCAGGGTGGCGATCGTTCCGGAGTCGGCGAGGGCGGCGACGTCCGCGTCGGAGAGGTGGGTGCAGTGGTCGACGGCGGTCAGGCCGAGCTCCGCGCCGAGTCGTACGCCGGGTCCCCGGCCGAGCTGGTTGGCGTGCAGGCGGCCCTTCAGCCCGGCCGCCCGCCCGGCCAGGAGGATCGCCCGCGCCTGGTCCTCGTCGAAGGCCCCGACCTCGCAGAACACGTCGATCCAACGGGCGTGCGGCGCGCACGCGTCGAGCATCGGGCCGGTGACCAGCGCGACGTACTCCTCGGGGGTGGTGCCGTCGGGGACCACGTGCGCGCCCAGGAAGGTGGTCTCCTCGGTGAACTGCCGGGCAATGGCGAGGCTGCGGGCCTCGTCGAGGACATTCAGCCCGTAGCCGCTCTTGATCTCCACCGTGGTGGTGCCCTGACGGCGCATCTCGGCGACGAGGTGCGCGACGTGGCTGGTGAGCTGCTCGTCACCGGCGGCCCGGGTCGCGGCCACCGTGGTCCGGATGCCCCCGGCCGCGTAGGGCTCGCCGGCCATCCGGGCGGCGAACTCCTCGCCCCTGTCGCCGGCGAAGACCAGGTGGGAGTGGGAGTCCACGAAGCCCGGGATCACGGCGCGCCCACCCGCGTCGATCACCTGGTCGGCGGCGGGCGCGTCGACGGCCGCACCGACCCAGGCCACCGTCGTACCCTCGACGACGAGCGCGGCGTCGTGGATCGCGCCCAGCAGGTCGGGAGCGTCGGGCGCGTTGGTGACCAGCTCCCCGATGTGGGTGATCAGGGTCGCCGTCATGACCACAGTCTCCCCACCACGTCGGCCAGGTCGCGCCCGAGCTGCTGGCGGTCGGCGGCCCGGAAGACGACCCGACCGTCGACCACGACCTGGGTGACGTCCTCGGCCGCGGCGGCGAACACCGCCGTGTGCTCGTCGGCGCCGGTGCCAGCGGTGCGGGTGGTGTCGGTGGCGAGGGTGACCAGGTCGGCGCGCTCACCGACCGCGATCCGGCCCACGTCGTCCCAGCCCAGGGAGTCGTGGCGGGTGCCGGCCACGAGGAGCTCGGCCGCGGTCCAGTGGCCGCGGCTCCGGGAGGCGAGGCGCTCGTCGAGCTCGAGCGCGCGCATCTCCTCGAAGGGGTCGATCACCGCATGGCTGTCGCTGCCGAGGGTGAGCCGCGCCCCGGCGTCCTGCAGGGCCCTTCCGGGGCCGATGCCGTCACCGAGGTCGCGCTCGGTGGTGGGACAGAAGTCGACGTACGCCCCCGAGCGGCCGATCAGCCGGACGTCGTCGTCGGTGAGGTGGGTGGCGTGGACGAGCGTGTTGTGGTCGGTCAGGTGGCCGGCCTCGGCGAAGACCTGGGTCGGGGTCAGGCCGTAGGCCGCCAGGCACTCGTCGTTCTCCGCGACCTGCTCGGAGAGGTGGATGTGTAGCGGGGAGGCGGTCCGGGTGCGCATCTGGTCGCGGGGTACGGCGCGCACCGAGTGGTAGGCGCCGGCGATCCTGGTCCGCTCGTCGCCGGTCAGGCTGTCGAGGCGCTCGCCCCAACCGTCGACGTCGCCGTCGCTGAACCTGCGCTGCACACCCTCCGGCGGCCGTCCGATGCCGGCGGTCAGGTAGCAGGTGTCGAGCAGGGTGAGCCGGATCCCGGCCCTGGTCGCGGCCTCGATGACGGCGCGGCCCATGGCGTTCGGGTCGTCGTACGGCGTGCCGTCGGGTTGGTGGTGCAGGTAGTGGAACTCCCCCACCGTGGTGATCCCGGCCGCGACCATCTCCCGGAAGGTGACCTCCGCCAGCGCGAGATAGGAGTCCGGATCCAGCCGCCCGGCGACGTCGTACATCTGCTCGCGCCAGGTCCAGAACGTGCCCGACCCGCGCTGGGTCCTTCCCCTCAGGGCCCGGTGGAACGCGTGGCTGTGGCAGTTCGCCAGCCCCGGGAGGGTGAGGCCGGGGAGGGGGGAGGTTTCACCGGTGGACCGGGGAAGCCGCTGCTTCTCGGCCGAAATTTCGGCCGAGAAGCGTCGGTCTCGGCCGAGAACCTCCACCCGGGAGAACCGCCCGTCCTCGATCTCCACCAACACGTCGTCGTGGACGGCGCCGTCCACCCAGGCCCGCTCGAGGAGGTACGACGTGGGGTCGCTCATGTGGCCAGCCGCTCGATGGTCTCGGCCAGGGCGTCGACCCCGGCCAGGCAGTCGGCCACCTCGGCGTGCTCGGCCGGTGAGTGCGACACCCCGGTCGGGTTGCGGACGAAGAGCATCGCGCTGGGGAACCCCCGTGCGGACAGGATCCCGGCGTCGTGCCCGGCCTGGGTGGCGATCACCGGCCAGTCGCCCTCCGCGTGGTCGGCGGCGATCCGGGCGGCCAGGTCGGCATCGAACTCGGTGGCGCCGGAGACCGACTCGGCGGTGACCGTGAGCGTCGTACCGTCCCGCTCGGCGCGCTCCTCCGCCTGCCGCGTGATCGTCGCGACCAGGTCGGCGAGGTGCGCGTCGGTCTCGGCGCGGACGTCCAGCCACGCGGTGACCGCCGAGGGCACGGAGTTGGTCGAGTTGGGCGAGGTCTCGAGCCGCCCGAACGTGGCCCGTTGCCCGGTCACCCGCGCCTGCTTGTTGGCTGCCAGCGCGGTCATCGCGTAGGTGAGCATCGGGTCGCGCCGGTCCTCCATCCGGGTCGTCCCGGCGTGGTTGGCGGTGCCGGCGATGTCGACGCGGTAGCGCCCGTGCGGCCAGATCCGGCTCGCCACCCCGATCGCCCGACCGCGGTCGACGAGGTCGCGTCCCTGCTCGACGTGCAGCTCCACGTAGCAGCCGACGCCGTCGAGCAGGTCGGACACGCCGCCCGCGACCACGTCACCGAACGCCGTACCGTCCCGGTCGCGGAGCTCCCGGGCCACCGCCCACGTCGTCGCCCCCGTGGCCAGGCGCGAGCCGAGGCAGGCCAGACCGAACCGCGACCCCTCCTCCTCCACGAACGCCGCCACCCCGACCGGACGCGTCGGTACGACGCCCCGCGCGCGCAGCCGGTCGAGCGCCGCGAACGACGACACCACGCCCAGCGGTCCGTCGTACGCTCCTCCGTCCAGCACCGAGTCCAGGTGCGAACCCACGAGCAATCGTGATAGTCCGCCAGGGCCCGGCTCCCACCAGGCGACCGCGTTGCCGAACGGGTCCTCCTCGACCCGCAGGTCGCGGGCGGCGGCCTGCTCGTCGAACCACGCCCGGAGCTCCTGCTCGGCTGCGGTGAACGGCTGCCGGAAGTAGCCACCCGAGCCCGCGGACCGCCCGATCGGCGCCAGCTCGGCCCACATCCGCTCGAAGTCGTCAGGCATGCTGAGGCCCATGGAGTTCCAGGACGTCGTACGACGGCGACGGATGATCCGTGACTACACCGACGAGCCGGTCGACCCCGCCTTCCTCGACCGCGCGCTGGCCAACGCGGTGCGCGCTCCGAGCGCGGGCTTCAGCCAGGGCTGGGCGTTCCTCGTCCTCGAGGATCGCGCCGACATCGACCGGTTCTGGTCGGTCACCACGAGCCCCGGCGAGCTGCCGGACAGCTGGCTGGCGGGCATGCGGACTGCGCCGGTGCTGATCGTGCCGTGCTCGAGCAAGGCGGCGTACCTCAGTCGCTACGCCGAGGCCGACAAGGGCTGGACCGACGAGGACGAGGCCCGCTGGCCGGTGCCGTTCTGGCACATGGACGCCGCGATGGCGAGCCTGCTGATCCTCCAGACCGCGGTCGACGAGGGGCTCGGCGCCTGCTTCTTCGGGATCCCGCCCGAGCACGACCGCGCATTTCGCCGGGAGTTCGGCATCCCCGACGACTTCGACCCCGTCGGCGCGATCAGCCTCGGCCACCGCACCACCGACGAGGCGCCGTCGGGCTCGCCGACCGCACGCCGGCGCAAGCCGCTGGCCGACGTCGTACACCGTGGATCCTGGGGCTCCCGGGGCTGACACGCCCACAGTCCACCGGTCCGCGGTCGCCGGGTCAACGCGCCACCCGGCCACCGACGTCTCGGATCCGAGAGGCGACCGCCCAGCGGCGCCCTAGGCTCGCCGGCATGGACCTCAAACGCCTGACCTTCGCCGTGGCCCCCGTCGTCGCCGCGGCCGGACTGGGCGGGCTGGCCTCGCGGGACGCGGCGGACACCTACGGGCGGCTGCGCAGGCCGGGCTGGGCGCCACCGGCGTCGGCGTTCGGCCCGGTGTGGTCGGGGCTGTACGCCGCCACGGCGGCCGCGGGCTGGCTGATGTACCCGCACGCCTCCGCCCGCACCAAGGCGCTCCACCTCACCCAGCTCGCCCTGAACGGCGCATGGCCGGGGACCTTCTTCGGGATCCGTGACAAGCGGAGCTCGCTGGTGGTGATCGCCGCCCTCGACACCGTGCTCGCGACCGAGATCCTCGCCCTGAGGCGCGAGACCCCGGCCGCTGCCGCCCTCCTCACGCCGTACCTCGCCTGGACGGGTTTCGCCACTGCCCTCAACGCCGCCGTCAGCGAACCTGTCTGACCGGTGGCGGGAACCCGCCCGGGTCGTGAGAAAATGTCGACATGGGTGACTCGGAGTCCCTCGACCGCACACCGGAGCGCGACGAGCGCACCGGGCGGGCCGCCGCGGCCCAGCGGATCCAGCGCCAGGACCGGTGGGTCGACCTCCAGATCCAGGAGGCGATGAAGCGCGGGGACTTCGACAACCTGCCCGGCGCCGGCAAGCCGATCGAGGGCCTCGGCGCCCAGCACGACCCCGACTGGTGGATCAAGAAGCTGGTCGAGCGCGAGAAGATCAGCGTCCTCCCGCCCGCCCTCCAGCTCCGCAAGGACGACGCCGAGCTCGACGCGGCGCTCGACCGTCACACCGCCGAGTCCGAGGTCCGGCGCCTGCTCGAGGACTTCAACGCCCGGGTCCTGCACGCGCGCTACACGCCGGTCGACGGCCCTCCGCTGGTCACGATGCCCCGCGACGTCGACGCCGAGGTGGACGCCTGGCGCGAACGCCGCCTGGCTCGCCGCCGTGCCGCAGAGGCCGATCGGGCGCGGGCCGCCGCCGAGCTGGCCCGCCCCGCCCCCGCGCCGGCCCCGCGCCGTCGCTGGTTCCGCCGCAGCCGCTGACGCAACAGTCCCGACCCGACCGCTCCGGGGCCTGACTTCCCAGCCGAAACCTCTGCTTCCCTGCCGAAATTTCGGCTGGGGAGCGACGATTTCACCGGTGAACCGGGGAAAGCCGCCCCCTGTCACCGCGCCGGCGGGCACCGAGAGCGCCGCCGGGCATCAGGGACGTTACGGCGGCGCGACGCCCCAGCCCCAGCGCGGCACGGGCGCGTGCTCCACGACCTCGGCGCCGGGCTGCGAGTTGTGCATCGCGATCCGGGTGCCCCACTCGAGATAGCCCACGAGCGCCGCGCGGAACTCGGGGTCGGCCGGGAGTGCCGCGTCGTCCGCGGCCCGGCTCATCAGCGATGCGAACCGGAGCCGCTGCTCGGCGGTGATGCCGAGATCGCGGTGGTGGGCCAGCATCGACTCGTAACCCCCGAGCTGCTCGGTGTAGGTCGACGGCCCGCCGAGCACCTCGACCCACCAGACCGTGACGTGGGCGCGGTGCTGCTCGCTCACCCCACCCGGGAAGAACGGCGACAGCAGGTCGTCGGCCTCGACGCGGTCGTAGAACGCGTCGATCAGGCGTCGGACGGCGGGCTCGCCACCGGCCTACTCGAACAGCGACGGCACCGGGTCGACCACGACGCCAGCCTAGCCGCGGGGTACGACGCACCCGATGCCTACGATGGCCACATGTTCGCCGTCCAGCTGTCCTTCTCCGACGACCCGGCCCGCCTGGACCACCGGCCCGCCCACCGTGAACGGCTGGCCGAGCTGGCCGCCGACGGGCGCCTCCTGGCGGCCGGACCCTGGTCCGACGAGTCGGGCGCCCTGCTGGTGTTCCTGGCGGACGACCGCGCGGAGGTCGACGCGATCATCGCCGCCGACCCCTACTACGCGGCGCCCGGCGTCGAGGTGGCGGGGGTGCACGAGTGGAACCCGGTGACCCGGCACCGGGCGCTCGCCGACCTGTGAGCCGTCAGCTCACCTGGGCCCGGCTCCGCTTCAGCTGACGACGCTCCTCGGCGTCGAGCCCGCCCCAGACGCCGTGGTCAGGTCCACTGGCGATGGCCCACTCGAGGCACTGGGTGCGGACCAGGCAGCGCCGGCAGACCTGCCGGGCCTCCTCGACCTGGAGGACCGCCGGCCCTCGGGTCCCCACCGGGAAGAACAGCTCCGGATCTTCCTTCAGGCATGACGCCTGGCTCCACCAGTCCACGGCGGACCTCCCCAATGATGCGAACGAGTCCCCGTGGTACGCCGGCCCGTACCCCGTGCCGCGCACCTCAAACCCGGACGACGTACGACGCCCGGGGGTGAGGGTTCTCGGCCTTCCCCGTCGGCGGTCCCGTGATTAGGGTCGTGCCTGGTTCAGACCGACTCGGAGGTTGCCATGTCCCAGGACTCACCCGCGCCCGCCCGCCGACACCCCACCGCACTGTGGGCGGTGATCCTGGTGGTCCTGCTGCCGGCCGTCGTGCTGCCGCTCTGGGTGCCGCTGTACGACAAGACGGACCCGACGCTGTGGGGCTTCCCGTTCTTCTACTGGTTCCAGTTCGCGATGATCCTGATGTCGGCGGTGCTCACCCTGCTCGCCTTCACCCTGTCCAGGGTCGCCGACCGGCGCCGTGGCGGGAGCGGCCGATGAGCGCCGTCGCCGTCACCGTCCTGGTCTTCCTGTTCCTGGTCGTCACGATCCTGGGCTTCGCCGCTGCCCGCTGGCGCCGGGCCGACCTCGACAGCCTCGACGAGTGGGGGCTGGGCGGGCGGGGCTTCGGCACCTTCGTCGCGTGGTTCCTGATCGGTGGCGACCTCTACACGGCGTACACCTTCATCGCCGTCCCCGCGACGTTGTACGCCGGCAGCGTGACCGGCTTCTTCGCCGTCCCCTACACGATCGTCGCCTACCCGATCATCTTCGTGTTCCTGCCGCGGCTCTGGTCGGTCTCCCACCGGCACGGATACGTCACGCCGGCCGACTTCGTGCACGGCCGCTACGGGTCCAAGACCCTGGGGCTGGCGATCGCCGTGACCGGCATCCTGGCCACCGCGCCGTACATCGCCCTCCAGCTGGTCGGCATCCAGTCGGTGCTCCAGGTCGCCGGGTTCGGCGGCAGCGGGAACTGGTTCCTCAAGGACCTCCCGCTGTTCATCGCCTTCGCCGTGCTCGCGGCGTACACCTACTCCTCGGGGCTGCGGGCACCGGCGCTGATCGCGTTCGTCAAGGACGTCCTGATCTACGTCGTGATCATCGTCGCGGTGATCTACCTGCCCCACAAGCTCGGCGGATGGGGCCACATCTTCAGCACCGCCGACGCCTCCTTCACGAAGTTCAACGGCGACAACGCCTCCGCGATCGCCTCCGGCCAGGCCGCCGGCAAGGGACTGATGCCGCCGCCGACACTGCACTGGGCCTACGCCTCGCTGGCCCTCGGCTCGGCCCTGGCCCTGTTCATGTACCCCCACTCCGTGACCGGCGTCCTGTCGACGCGCAACCGGGGCGTGATCCGCCGAAACGCGGCCCTGCTCCCGGCGTACTCCTTCCTGCTCGGGCTCCTGGCCCTGCTCGGCTTCATCGCCGTCGCCGCCGGCGTGACCGTGTCCGGCAACCCGCCCAACCCCCAGCTCGCGGTGCCGCAGTTGTTCGAGAACGAGTTCCCCGCGTGGTTCGCCGGGGTCGGCTACGCCGCGATCGCGATCGGGGCGCTGGTGCCGGCCGCGATCATGTCGATCGCGGCGGCCAACCTGTTCACCCGCAACATCTACCGGGCCTACCTCCGGCCCGACGCCACCCCGGCCGAGGAGGCGCAGGTCAGCAAGATCGCCTCGCTCGTCGTCAAGGTCGGCGCGCTGGTCTTCGTGCTGGCGCTGTCGAAGTCGTTCGCGATCAACCTGCAGCTGCTGGGCGGCGTCTGGATCCTCCAGACCTTCCCCGCGATCGTGGTCGGGCTCTACACGCGGTGGTTCCATCGGTGGGGCGTGCTGGCCGGCTGGGCCGCGGGGATGGCCTACGGGACGGTGGTCGCCTACCGGCAGGCCTCCCCGGTGCAGGCGCACTTCGGCAGCCCGCTGGCCCTCTTCCCCGGTACGTCGACCAAGGTCTACATCGCCGCGACCGCGTTCCTGATCAACCTCCTGGTGACCATCGTGCTGACGGTCGTGCTGAGGGCCGCGAAGGTCGATCCCGGCGTCGACCAGACCACGGAGGCGGACTACACCGCGGACGTCGACGACGAGGGCGTGGCGGCCGAGGTCGACCCTCACGCCCCCGCCCACGCCTAGCCGGGCGCGGTCAGGCGAGGTCGGCGACCACGACCGAGTAGTTGTCCGGCGCGCCCGCCTCCTCGACCGCGGCCGCGACGGCGTCCACCGACTCCTGCGGCGTCCCGCTGCCCAGGAGGGCGTGCAGTCGCTCGGGCTCGAGCACGGCGTGCACCCCGTCGGTGGTGAGCACGATCCGGTCACCGTCGCGCACCGGAACGACGAACACGTCCGCCTCCCCCGGACCTTCCTCGGCGAGGGCCCGGTTGAGCAGGTTGCGCCGCGGATCGCTGCGCGCCTCCTCCTCGGTGAGCGAGCCCTCGTCGATCAGGCTCTGCACCTCGGTGTGGTCCGAGGTCAGCCGGATCAGCTCGCCGTCGCGCAGCACGCACGCCCGCGAGTCCCCGATGTGGGCCACCGCCAGCCGGTCGTCGAGCAGCCACGCGGCCGTCAGCGTCGTGGACGTGACGAGACCTCCGTGCAGGGACTCCACGGCGCGCTGGGCCCGCGCCACCGCCGCGTCGAGCGCACCCAACGGCTCCCCCTCCAGCTCGGTCGCCAAGAAGGCAGCCAGCGCCACGGCGGCAGCGTGACCGCCCGTCCCCATGCCGTCCGCGACCACCCACAGCCGCTCTCCGGCGTGGGTGGCGTCCCGCTGCTCGGTTCGGTGCCCCTGCTCGAGTCGGCTGGCCACCTCGCACCGCTGGGTCGAGATCCCGCTCATGTGTGTCTCCTTCGCTCTCATCTCGGCGACGAAGGCGTGCACCCGGGCCCGACGCGTGCGGGTGTCGGCCTCGACCTGGCGCCAGTACGACGCCACCTCGGCCGCCGCCGACTCCCGCGGGAGGTCGGCGACCCTGTGGATCCGCGCCAGGGGCATCCCGACCAGGCGCAGCCGCGAGACCAGCCGGGCCCGCTCGAGCTGGTCGTCTCCGTAGTACCGGTAGCCGCTGACCGCATCCACGTCTGCGGGCACGATCAGACCCATCTCGTCGTACAGGCGCAGTGCCTTGGGCGTCAGCCCGGCCTCCCGGGCGAAGTCGCCGATGGTCATCCGCTCCATGTGTCACATCCTCGTCCACCGGCGACGTCCGCCGGTCCGGTGAGCCTGGGGCTTGCCGCAGGGTGAGGGTCAAGCCACCCGTGTCGAGGGCCGCCGAGTGGAGTGCGTCATACCCGAGCGGGTCCGCGCACCGGTAGTTTCCGCCCATGACCGGTGTGCGCAGTGCCAAGGACTTCTTCCGGCCGCTTGCGGTCGGAGCCCCCGAGCCGCTCCGAGAGATCCCGGCCAGGCCGAGCCGGGCGATCCACTTCTTCGACCCGTCCAACGCCAAGATGGCGGCCAAGGTCCCGACCATGGTCGGCACCGTCGATGTGCTCCTGGGGAACCTCGAGGACGCCGTGAGGGCCGACCACAAGGAGGCCGCTCGGCACGGGCTGGTGGAGATCGCCCGGAGCACCGACTTCGGGAGCACCCAGCTGTGGACCCGGGTCAACTCCCTCGACAGCCCGTGGGTGCTCGACGACCTCACCACCCTGGTCACCGAGATCGGCGACCAGCTCGACGTGATCATGGTGCCCAAGGTGCAGGGCGCCGAGGACATCGCGTACGTCGACCGGTTGCTCGCCCAGCTCGAGGCCCGGGCCGGCCTCACGAAGCCCCTGCTGGTGCACGCGATCCTCGAGACCGCACGCGGCGTCGCCAACGTCGAGGAGATCTGTGGCGCGAGCCCGCGGATGCAGGGGCTGAGCCTCGGCCCGGCCGACCTGGCCGCCGACCGCCGGATGAAGACCACCCGGGTCGGCGGTGGCCACCCCGGCTACCTGGTCCGCCAGGACCCGCCCCGGACCGCCGACGGCGCCGACGTCGACGCCGACCGCACGACGTACCAGCAGGACCTGTGGCACTACACGATCGCCCGGATGGTCGACGCCTGCGCGGCGCACGGGATCTACCCCTACTACGGCCCGTTCGGCGACATCGCCGACACGGTCGCGTGCGAGGACCAGTTCCGCAACGCCTACCTGCTCGGCTGCGTCGGCGCCTGGAGCCTGCACCCCCGGCAGATCGAGATCGCCAACCGGGTCTTCTCCCCCAGCGTCGAGGACATCGCGCACGCGCGTCGGGTCGTCGCGGCGCTGCACGCCAACGGGAACGACGGCAGTGGGGCGGTGATGCTCGACGGCAAGATGGAGGACGACGCCTCGCTGAAGCAGTGCCTGGTCCTGGTCGAGCTCGCCGAGCAGTTGGCCGAGCGCGACCCCGACCTCAGGGCGCTCTACGACGGGATCGGGGTCGACGCGTGAGCGACTTCCGCCCGCGCCGCTCGGTGCTCTACATGCCGGCGTCCAACGAGCGGGCGCTGGAGAAGGCCAAGACGCTCCCCTGTGACGCGCTGATCCTCGACCTCGAGGACGCTGTCGCGCCCGACGCCAAGCCCGCCGCCCGCGACGCGGCGTGTGCCGCGGCCGCCAGCGGCGACTACGGCCATCGCGAGCTCACGATCCGGGTCAACGGCGCCGACACCGAGTGGCACCGCGACGACCTGGCCGCCGCCTGCGCCGCCGGCCCGGACGCGATCGTCGTACCGAAGGTCGACAGCGCCGACGCCGTGCTGGCCCTCGTCGACGCGATGGCGTCGTACGACGCCCCGGAGCGCACCAAGCTCTGGGCCATGGTCGAGACCCCGGTCGCGATGCTGCACGCGGAGGACATCGCCGCGGCCAGCGACCGCCTGACCGTGCTGGTGATGGGCACCAACGACCTGGCCAAGGAGCTGTACGCCGAGCACGTCCCCGGCCGGCATCCGCTGCTGACCGGGCTCGGCCTGGCCCTGCTCGCCGCCCGCGCGACGGGGAGAGCGATCCTCGACGGTGTCTACAACGACGTGCAGGACACCGACGGCTTCCTGGCCGAGTGCCGCCAGGGCCGGGAGATGGGGTTCGACGGCAAGACACTGATCCACCCAGGCCAGGTCGCGGGCGCGAACGCCGCGTTCGGGCCGAGCGAGGACGCCGTCGCGGACGCCCGCGGGATCGTCCAGGCGTGGGCGGACGGCGCCGGCGCGGGTGTGGTGACCTACCGCGGCCGGATGATCGAGAACCTCCACGTCGAGACCGCACGCCGTACGCTCGCCATCAGCGAGGCGATCGGCAACCGGCACGCCTGACGCCATCCGCCCCGCCCCACACGGGATCGGATGGCGTCCGCGTCGGCCTCAGGGCCGAGTCGGGTGCGAGCCGTGGGACGGATGACCGCCCGGGTGGCTCGGGTGCGCCGTCGGAGTCGGGTGGCTCGGAGGCGCCGGATGCGTGGGCACGGTGTGCGTCGGCGCCGGGTGGCTCGGGTGGACCGGATGAGTCGGGCTCGCCGGATGAGTCGGCTGCACGGGGTGAGTCGGGTGAACGGGGTGAGTCGGGTGACCCGCCACCGGAGCCAGGGAGGCGCAGAAGTCCGAAACACCGTCGGGGCCGCCGGCAGCCGTCACCAGGGCAACGAAGGCTGGGCTCGACAGGGCGTGACCGTGGTCGGCCTTCTGGCCCGCGGCGTACGCGCGGCACAGCCCCGGCAGGGCGTGCGCGTCGGGTCCGGTGGTGCCGTCGGACGCAGGAGCCGACGGGTCGTCGGACTCGCTCGACTCACTGGTGGCGGTCTCGGAAGGATCGTCGGTCGGGTGGCTGTGGGACGGGATCGTCGTCGGACGGCCTGAGGCACCCGACGACCAGGGGGCGTGACCGGAGCTCGCGAACGCCGCGCCGGTCGACATCAGCGCAACAACGCCGGCGCTCGCGAGCGCTGCCTTGATGCCGGCCCGGGGGGAGGGCTTGGACATGGCTACTTCTCTCGTCGTGTGGACACGTTCGAGATGAGCGCGATGGAAGTGCCGCGCCGCCACGTCTTCACTCGCCAGTTCGCGGGACGTGCCGGGCGCGCGGGCCGCCTCCAGCAGGCGATCGACCCGGGGGGTCGTCGACCACCCGCCGCCGAGGTCACCCTCGCGGCGGTCCGCTCGATGCTGCTTCCATGCGCTCATCTCACTCCTTCAGCGCCGGAAGCCACCCGAATGTCACGCTGAGCGGTGGTCGACCCCGTCCGGGACTCCAGAAGACGTGCCAGCGTCTTCAGCCCACGGCTGGTCGACGACCGTACGGCGCCGGGCCGCGTGCCCATCACCGACGCCGCGGTCTTGGCATCCAGGCCCATCACGACCCGCAGCCACACCGCCTCCGCCTGCTGGCGCGGCAGGCTGCCGATCAGGGCCACCGCACCCGCCGTACCGAACGCCTCCTCGACCGTGGCCTCGAGGTCGCGCGGGTCGGCGACCTCGATGTCGGTCAGGTCGCGGTCGACCCGCACCCGCCGGCTCCGCTGCCGCAGGAGGTCCAGGGCCCGGTGTCGACCGATCGTGGTCACCCAGCCCCGGAACCCGTCGGCGTCCCCGGAGAAGCGGCCCAGGTCGCGGCACGCCTGCGCCCAGGTCTCCGACGCCACGTCCTCGGCGTCCGCGGTCCCGACCAGGACGGTGAGGTAGCGCAGCAGGGCCGGTTGCGTCGACCGGTAGACCTCACGGAACGCGTCGCCGTCGCCGGCGCACATGCGCCGTACGGCGTCGTCGATCGTCCCTCCGGCCGGCACGCGTCCATGGTGACAGCCTTCGGCGCCCTGCGCAGCAGCCTTGGAGTTGTTACTCCTCGTCGTCACCCCGGCGCCTCAGCTGCTCGTCGAGCCAGCCCTTGGCAGTCCCGAGCCAGCCGGCCGCGTCGTGCACGAGTCGCCCGAGCACGTCCTGGCTCTCGCGGAAGGCGTCGCTGTAGCTGCGGGCAGCCGCCTGCGCCGCCTCGCTGAGCTGCGCGTCGGCGTCTTCCTCGCGGCGCGGGTAGGTGCCGGCCAGGATGGCGGTGTAGGCGCCGGAGTCGACCCAGCTGCGCAGCTCGGCCGCGCGGGAGACCGCGAACGGGTGGGTACGCCGTTCGATCAGCAGCAGCTTGAGCACCGAGTCGCGGATGTCGGAGGAGCCGGCGTACTCCGCGCCCTGGGCGAAGAACGACGTCTGGTCGAGCTCGTCGAGGTGTCCACCGCTGGCCAGCTTCATGTGGGTCCGGAACGCCGCCGCCGGGTCCTGGGTGGCCAGCAGCCCGGCGCGGTCCGCGGACAGCTCGGACTTGCGAGACCACTCCATCAGCGCGGCGACGATCACCCGGAGCCCGACCGTGCCGAGGGGTACGACGGCCAGCAGGCCGGTCAGGCTGAGCATCCGGAGCAGCAGCGTGCGGTACACCGCGTGCCCGCTGAGGGCGTGACCGAGCTCGTGCCCGATCACGAACCGGAGCTCCTCCTCGTCGAGGAGCCCGACCAATCCGGAGTCCACCACGATCACCGGTTTGTCCATGCCGATCGTCTCGGCGTTGAACATCGGCGTCGCCCGCACGTAGAGCTCCGGGAGGTCGGTGGCGTCGAGGGTGGCGCCGACCTCGGTGAGCAGCCGGTGCAGGGCCGGGAACTGGCGCTCGTCGACCCGCACCGCGGAGCCGAGCAGCTCCAGGCGCACGGCCCGCTCGTTGATCAGGCCGGACATCATCCGAATGAGCTTGTCGAAGCCCTTGAGCTTGCGCAGCGCGACGAGGGCGCCCTGGTCGGCCGGGTGCTCCCAGGCGCGCGATGAGATGTCGGTCAGGGGCACCCGGCGCTTCGCCGGCTTAGGGCTCATGACTGGTCATTGTGCGCCCCGTGCGCAACCCCCGCGGCGATCCGGGCGATCCGGGGCCGTTCGGGCGCGGCGTTGTCGATCACGATCCCCGCTCGCTCGAGCGGCCGGCAGGCGTCGCGGTAGATCTGTTGCGCCTCCAGGTAGCGCCGCTGGTCCGGGTGGTCCGGCTCTCCGGGTACGCCGTCCCGCACCGCCATCCGGGCCAGGCGCACCGCGTCCGGGGTGTCGACGTACACCGTCAGGTCCCACGCGTCTGCGAGCTCGGGTCGCTGCGCGAACACGCCCTCCACGAGGAGCACACCGCCCGCGGGCACCGGCTCCGGCGCGGCGTCGACCCGCTGGTCACGGGCCAGGTCGTGCCAACGTCGGCGGTACGGCGTACCGGCACCGGCGAGCCATGGGTCGACCAGCTCACGTCGTACCGCCGCGTAGTCGAAGCTGCGCGCCCACACCGTCTCGCCGGTCCGCCCCTCGGCATGGCGCCGGGCGCGGTCGTGGTGGAAGTCGTCGAGCGTCGCCACCACGACCGGCCGGTCCGCGACCCGGGCGAGGTCGGCGGCGAACCACGTCTTGCCCGCGCCGTCCGCGCCGTCGACAGCGACCAGCACCGGCCGGTCAGGTGCGGGCACGTGCGCCCACACCTGCGCCAGGACCCGGTCGCGCTCCGGCTGGGACTCCATCCCGCCGATCCTGCCAGCCGACGCCACGGATAGTCCGGCACGCCTGGCACCTCCCAAGAGTCCGCTGAGGTGCCAGGCGTGCCGGACTATCGCAATCAGGCGTGGGTGAGGGCGGGGACGAGTCCGAGCCGAGCGAGCCGCGCGTCGAGGGACTCCGGAATCGGCCACCAGGCCGGGGGCTGCAGGGTCCACGCACGCTGGTCCGGCGAGAGGAAGCGGGCCCGTCGGCGGGTAGCGAGCATCCGTGCCGACGCGGCTTCCCGGGAGTCGCCGGCGACGACCGCGAAGTACTCCAGCCCGTGGTCCCGGAACAGCTCCTCCCGCGCCACGTCCCGCCGATGCCGTTCCCGGTCCTTGTGGTCGGCGCCGTCGTACTCACCGACCAGACCGGCCACCGGGTCGAAGATGTCCGGGTAGCCCAGTAGCCGACCCCTAAGGTCGAACACGGGTTGGTTGCAGAGCGGCTGTGGCAGGCCCAGGGAGAGCCAGACCAGCCGCAGCCAGGTCTCGCGGGGAGAGCGGCTGTCGTCGATGGCCAGACCGAGGGCACGGCGCACGAGCGGCACGCCCGTGTAGCCGTTCCGGTGTGGAACGACGTACGCCGTCATCAGTGCGACCGAGATCAGCGAGGCTGCGGCCGCCATCTCGACCGTCTGTACGGCGTGGAGCAGCGTCCCCACGCGACGCATCTCGTCGAAGACCGCTCGCTGGACCGTCGACACGGGCAGGCCGGCGACCTCGGTGCGCTCCCTCGGAGGGAACCGCTCCTGGCTGATCGTGGACCGCGGATGCTGTCGGAGGTTCGAACCGCCGAGCAGGAGCGGGACCGGCAACCAGGCGCCCTCTCCTTCGGCACGGCCGTCGAAGAACGTGCCGCCTCGCCACCTCAGGGCCGCCCATCCCGTGACCGCACCAGAGTCGGGGAGTCGAGCCGACTGCTCGAGGACGTGCTGCTCCACACAGGAGGGTCGATCCCGAGGCACCCACCAGCCGGGCGCACATCGCTCCCAACCAGGACCGCGCGCCTGCCCGCGGGTCGGACCGCCCGTCGTACCGATCCGAGCCGGAACGACCAGTCCCTCCGGCCTCTCGCAGACCGGTTCCCACCGATGTCTCTCCATGGACGGGGTGTCCCCCGCCCGGGGGCCTCACCCACCCGGCCTCCCACCGCCTGTGGATGACCCCGTGAGACCGGTGCCTCGCCGAGATCGTCCGGCACGCCTGGCACCCTGGGCCCCTGCCCGAAGGTGCCAGGCGTGCCGGACTATCGACGCATGGGCACGCGCACGCCGCGCTCGTCGGCCACCTCGACCGCCCGGTCGTAGCCGGCGTCGACGTGGCGGATCACGCCCATGCCCGGGTCGTTGGTGAGGACCCGCTCGATCTTCTGCGCGGCCAGCTCGGTGCCGTCGGCGACGCAGACCTGCCCGGCGTGCAGCGACCGGCCCATCCCGACCCCGCCGCCGTGGTGGAACGACACCCAGGTGGCGCCGGAGGCGGTGTTGACCAGGGCGTTGAGGATCGCCCAGTCCGCGATCGCGTCCGAGCCGTCCAGCATGCCCTCGGTCTCGCGGTACGGCGAGGCGACCGAGCCGCAGTCGAGGTGGTCGCGACCGATCACGATCGGCGCCTTCAGCTCGCCGGAGGCGACCATCTCGTTGAACTTCAGCCCGGCCAGGTGGCGCTCGCCGTACCCGAGCCAGCAGATCCGCGCCGGCAGACCCTGGAACTGCACGCGCTCCTGGGCCATGGTGATCCACTTGTGCAGGCGCGCGTTGTCCGGGAAGAGCTCGAGGATCGCGCGGTCGGTCGCCGCGATGTCGGCCGGGTCGCCCGAGAGTGCCGCCCAGCGGAACGGCCCCTTGCCCTCGCAGAACAGCGGCCGGATGTACGCCGGCACGAAGCCGGGGAACTCGAACGCCCGGTCGTAGCCGCCCTTGCGGGCCTCGTCCCGGATCGAGTTGCCGTAGTCGAACACCTCGGCGCCGGCGTCCTGGAACTCCACCATCGCCCGCACGTGCACGGCCATCGAGGCCTCGGCGTCCTTGGTGAACCCGGCCGGGTCGCGCTCGGCTGCGTCGTGCCAGTCGTCGAACGCGACCCCGACCGGGAGGTACGACAGCGGGTCGTGAGCCGAGGTCTGGTCGGTGACGACGTCGATCGGTGCCTTCATCTCGAGCAGCTGCGGCACCAGCTCGGCGGCGTTGCCGAGCACGCCGATCGACAGCGGCCGCTTCGCGTCGCGCGCCGCGACGGCGCGGCGTACGGCGTCCTCCAGGGAGTCGGCCTGCTCGTCGAGGTAGCGGTGCTCGATCCGGCGGGTGATCCGGGACTGGTCGACGTCGATGCAGATCGCCACACCGTCGTTCATCGTGACCGCGAGCGGCTGGGCGCCGCCCATGCCGCCGAGCCCGGCGGTCAGGGTGATCGTGCCGGCCAGGGTGCCGCCGAACTTCTTGTCCGCGACCGCGGCGAAGGTCTCGAAGGTGCCCTGCAGGATGCCCTGGGTGCCGATGTAGATCCACGAGCCGGCCGTCATCTGGCCGTACATGATCAGCCCCATCTCCTCGAGCCTGCGGAACTCCTCCCAGTTGGCCCAGTCTCCGACCAGGTTGGAGTTCGCGATCAGCACTCGCGGCGCCCAGGGGTTGGTCCGCATCACGCCGACCGGCTTGCCGGACTGCACGAGCAGGGTCTCGTCGTCCTCGAGGTCGCGCAGCGAGGCCAGCAGCGCGTCGTACGCCGGCCAGGACCGCGCGGCCTTGCCGGTGCCGCCGTACACGACGAGGTCCTCGGGCCGCTCGGCGACATCGGGGTCGAGGTTGTTCATCAGCATCCGCAGCGGCGCCTCGGTCTGCCAGCTCTTCGCCGACAGCTCGGTCCCGTGGGGGGCGTGGATGGGGAGGCGCGGGTTGGAGTCGGTCATGCGAGCTCTCCGATCACTTCTTCGACGGCGGACAGGACGGCGCCCGAGGCGACGAGCGCCACGGCAGCCTCGATCTCGGGAGACAGGAAACGGTCGGGCCCGGGGACGCCGATGCCGCGCTCGGCCAGCAGGCGTACGACGGCACCGGTGGCCGGCGCGGGCGTGGTGCCGGCGGTCGGACCGGTCGTGGTCCGCAGGGTGAGCGCGCGGGCGGCGGTCATCAGCTCGATGGCCACCACCCGAGTGAGCCCGTCGACGGAGCGCCGGAGCTTGCGAGCGGCCGACCAGCCCATCGACACGTGGTCCTCCTGCATCGCGCTCGACGGGATCGAGTCGACGCTGGCCGGGACGGCGAGACGCTTGAGCTCGGAGACGATCGCGGCCTGGGTGTACTGCGCGATCATCAGGCCGCTGTCGACGCCTGGGTCGTCCGCGAGGAACGGCGGCAGGTCGTGGTTGCGCGCCCGGTCCAGGAACCGGTCGCTGCGCCGCTCGGAGATCGAGGCCACGTCGGCCGCGACGATCGCCAGGAAGTCGAGCACGTAGGCCACGGGGGCGCCGTGGAAGTTGCCGTTGGACTCGACCCGCCCGTCCTCCGCCAGGACCACGGGGTTGTCGACCGCGCTGGCCAGCTCGCGCTCGGCGACGAGGGCGGCGTGCTCCACGGTGTCGCGGGCGGCGCCGTGCACCTGGGGCGAGCAGCGCAGGGAGTAGGCGTCCTGGACCCGGTGCACCTTGTCCTCGCGGTGGCTCGCCATCACCCCGGAGCCGGCGAGGAGGGCGCGCAGGTTGGCGGCCGACAGTGCCTGCCCGACCTGCGGGCGCAGCTCCTGGAGGTCCGCGGCGAAGACCCGGTCGGTGCCCATCTGCGCCTCGACGCTCATGGCGGCCGCGATGTCGGCGGTCGCGAGCAGCCGGCGCAGGTCGGTGATCGCGAGCACCAGCATCCCCAGCATTCCGTCGGTGCCGTTGATCAGGGCCAGGCCCTCCTTGGCGGCGAGCTGGACGGGCGCCAGGCCGGCCACGGCCAGGGCCTGCGCCGCGGGGACCAGCTCGCCGGAGCTGTCACGGACGTCGCCCTCCCCCATCAGCGCGAGGGCACAGTGCGCCAGCGGCGCGAGGTCGCCGGAGCAGCCCAGGGAGCCGTACTCGCGCACCACCGGCGTGATCCCCGCGGACAGGACGGCGGCGAGCAGCAGCGCCGTCTCACGTCGTACGCCGGTGTGCCCCGTCGCCAGCGTCGAGAGGCGCAGCAGCATCAGGCCGCGCACCACCTCGCGCTCGACCTCGGGGCCGGAGCCGGCTGCGTGCGAGCGGATCAGCGAGCGCTGCAGCTGCTCGCGGCGCTCGGTGGGGATGTGGCGCGTCGCCAGCGCCCCGAAGCCGGTCGAGATCCCGTACGCCGGGTCGGGCGCCGACGCCAGCCGATCGACGACGGCCCGGGCCCGATCGATGGCGGCCAGCGCCTCCTCGGTCAGCTCGACCGCCGCACCGTCGCGGGTCACTGCGACGACCTCCGCGAACGAGACCGGACCCACGCCCACGTGCACCGTCTCCATGCCGTCATCCAACTCCCGGTCGCGGGCACGGCACCAGCGGCCCGCGCCTCCCGCTGTCTGGGATCCGAGACAAAGAAGGTGGCTCCGGCCCGCCGTCAACATCAAGGAAGTCCTAAGTCGAGGTCAGGCCCGGGTCATCCGCGTGCCCGTCGCCACCCGCCCCTACCGGACGTAAAATCGGGCTTCCTCGCCGTCCGCAGGCGTGACCCCCACGTCAGGGCTTCGTTAAGACAGTCTCAAACACGGGGAAATGGAGCACCACATGAACGCACGTACACCCCTCACCATCGGGGTCGGCGCACTCTGCGCCGGTCTCGCCCTCACCACGACCGGTCCGGGCTTCGCAGCCGACACCTCCCACAGCACCTCCGACCGCACCCGGGCAACGACGTACGCCTTCCAGGGCTCGGGTTACGGCACCCGGATCATCGGCGGCCAGCTGCCCGCCAGCTCGGGCACCACGGCCTACCAGCACATCGGCTGCACCGACCTGGCGGGCCTGAACCGCACCAACGACGTCGCCGACGCCACGGTGCCGGGCCTGGGCACGGCCTCGGGCGTCAAGACCCGGGTCTGGACCACCGCACGGCACGGCGTGGTCGCCTCGCACGCCCGCCACACCATCGCTCAGCTCACCCTCGCCTCCAGCGGGCTGGGCACCCTGAGCGTGAACGCGATCAGGTCGACCGCCAAGGCGTTCCACGACGGGTCCGGCTTCCACTCGAGCACCGACACCGCGATCGGCAGCATCACCTTCACGCCCCCGGTCGGGCCGCCGCAGAACGTCCCGGCACCGACGCCCAACCAGCCGGTCACCGTCCCCGGCCTGGCCACCATCTCGCTCGGGACCAGCGCGACCTCCCACGGTGACCACGCCGCGTCGGCCAAGGCGCTCGCCCTGCGGATCGACGTCGTTCCCACGGGGACCTCGGTCAAGGTGGCGCTGAGCCACGCCCAGCTGAACGACGGGCTCACCGGCGGGATCTTCCGCGGCCACTCCAACGCGACCCGGGTCGTGTCGGCCCTGACCGACCTCGTGCACAGCGGCCCCAACCCGCTGTCCCTGATGGGGTGCCTCGGCACCGGTGGCGTCGTCCGGACCAAGTCGCTGGCCAGCCTGAACGTCGGCGGGCAGCTCGTGGTCAGCGGGCTCGCCTCGGCGCAGAAGGGTAGCCAGGGCAACGGCAGCGCCCACGGGTTCGAGCGCGCCAAGATCGCCCGGATCAACCTCGGCGGCGGGCAGCTGATCGTCAACGCCATCGTCGGCAAGGCGAACGTGACCCGCACGTCCCACGGCTGGGTCCGTACCGCCAAGGGCACGCAGCTCGGCAGCATCACCGCCGGCGGCCAGACCCAGACGTTCCCGCCCTCGGGCGTGCTCGAGATCCCGGGCGTGGCCAAGCTCGAGCGCAAGGTGGTCACCAAGACCAGGACCGGCATCTCGGTCGTGGCCCTCCGGATCACGCTGCTCGACGGTTCGGGCGCCGTGATCAACCTCGGCGAGGCGGCCCTGCGGATCAACCGCCCGCAGCGCTGACCCACCGGAGGCAGCGGGGTCGCGCATCCTCACGGCGGTCCCGCTGCCTCATCCGGTGAGCCCACCCCTGCGGGTGGCGATCCGACCCCCCGGCCCGGTCTAGTGTCGACACGGCCCCGGGACGTCCGGGGCGCCGACGTGGGGAGAACTCCGATGTGGCTCTGGATCATCCTGGCCGTGGTCGTCGTGATCGCGATCGTTGCGATCGTGGCGATGGCGAACAAGAAGCGCACCGAGCAGCAGCGAGTCCGGGCCGAGGAGCTGCGCGCCGAGGCGAGCACCCAGGCCAGTGGGCTGACCGAGTCCCAGCGGGCCGCTGACGAGGCTCGTGCCAAGGCCGAGCTGGCCCAGGCCGAGGCCGAGCGCGCCGTCGAGCGCGCCCGGGCCGCCGAGCAGGGCCACCAGGTCGAGCAGGCCACCTACGAGGACCGGCTCCGTGAGGCCGATCGGGTCGATCCCGACGTGAACACGAAGTCCGCCGAGTACGAGCCCAGCGTCTGGAACGACGAGAGCAGCGCCGAGGGCACGGACCCCGCCACCACCTCCACGTCGACCGCGACGGAGGGCGAGTCCACGGCCACGACGTCGACCACGTCCGACGGGACGGGCACCACCACCACGCCGACCTCGACCGAGGGCGGCGCCGGCAGCCACCGGGCCACAGCGGAGCCGACCACCTCCACCGGTGACACCACGGTCGGCGAGACGCCGACGGAGCGCCCGCGCACCACCGAGTGAGCCCCGGGCGTCGCTGACGCCCGGCGTGGCACGATCCCGGCATGGGTCAGGTGCCGGCAGCCACGCGCACCCTCCAGGTGCTGCGCTTCCTGGCCAGCCAGCCGGATCCGGTCTCGCTGGACCGGATCACGCGGGCTTGCGGTCTCCCGCGCTCGACGGCGTACCACCTCCTCGGCGCGATGATCGAGGAGGGCTTCGTCGTCCACCTGCCCGAGGAGCACCGCTACGGCCTGGGGGTCGCGGCGTTCGAGGTGGGGAGCGGCTTCAGCCGCCAGGAGCCCCTGCAGCGGATCAGTCGCCGGACGCTGGCCGACCTCGTCGACCGCACCGGCCACACCGCCCATCTCGCGGTGCTGCACGGCCGCGACGTGCTGTACGTCGTGGAGGAGCGTGCGCCGGGCCGCCCGCCCCTGGTCACCGACGTCGGCGTGCGCCTGCCGGCTCACCTGACCGCCAGCGGGCGGGCGATCCTCTCCGCCCTGCCGGCCGCGCAGGTGCGGGCGCTCTACCCCGACGCGTCGGCTTTCGTGGACCGGCACGGCACGGGACCCCGCACTCTGAGCGCGCTCCGCGCGGTGCTCTCCGAGACCCGGCGGCGCGGGCACGCGACCGAGTCGGGCGAGGTGACGCCCGGCCTGGCCAGCGTCGCGGCGCCGGTGCTCGACCACAACCAGCACCCCGTCGCCGGCCTGGCCGTCACCTTCGCCGAGGACGAGCCCGAGGGTCTCGCGGCCGAGGTACGGCGTGCGGCGGCCGCGCTGACCAGGCGGCTCGGCGGCCCCGGCTGAGACCTCCGCCACCACTCCGGTTTCCGCAAGTTACCTGCGGGTACGATCCCGGGGTCGGGCGCCCATGACCGCTGCCTGCTCCTGCCCGTAGTGTCGGCGCCGACGCACCACCACGACGCCCGCGACAACAGGGAGTGACCGTGACCGCCGTACTGATCCTGGGGTTGCTGCTCAACGCGATCGCGCTGCCGTTCGCCGGGCGCCGGGTGTGGTTCCTCTACCGCGTGATCACCAGCGGCCAGCCGGCACCCGACCGGATCGCGGGCGTCACCGGCAAGCTCGGCGCCGCCCTGAAGCGCCAGGTCGTCGAGGTCTTCGGGCAGAAGAAGCTGCTCAAGTGGAGCGTCCCGGGCGCGGCTCACTTCTTCGTCTTCTGGGCCTTCATCATCCTGGGCACGGTCTACCTCGAGGCCTACGTCATCCTGCTGACCCGCAACCCCGAGTGGAGCTGGTTCGTCTTCGGCAACTGGGCGGTCCTCGGCTTCGTGCAGGACTTCATCGCGGTGATGGCCCTGGTCGGCATCGGGGTGTTCTGGGCGATCCGGCTGCGCAACCAGCCCAAGACGCTCGGCCGCAAGTCGCGGTTCTTCGGGTCCCACCTCGGCCCGGCGTACTTCACGCTGTTCATGATCTTCAACGTCGTGTGGACCCTGTTCCTGTTCCGCGGCGCGGTCGAGGCCCGCGACATGGGCACGAGCCACGGTTACGGCAAGGCCGCGTTCGTCTCCTACCTGCTCGGCAAGGTGCTGCCCGACAGCACCGCGCTGATCGGGATCGGCCTGATCCTCCACATCGGCGTGATGCTGGCGTTCTTGATCTTCGTGCTCAACTCCAAGCATCTCCACATCTTCGTGGCCCCGCTCAACGTGCTCTTCGGACGCCGCCCGGTCGCGCTAGGAGCGGTCAAGCCGCTGATCTCGGCCGGCAAGCCGGTCACCCTCGACGACATCGAGGACCTCGACGAGGACGCCCGGCTGGGGGTCGGCGCGATCGGCGACTTCACCTGGAAGGGCCTGCTCGACTTCACGACCTGCACCGAGTGCGGCCGCTGCCAGTCGCAGTGCCCCGCCTGGAACACCGAGAAGCCGCTGTCTCCCAAGCTGCTGATCATGAACCTCCGCGACCACGCGATGGCCGCGGCCCCTGCCACGCTGGCGGGTGAGGGTGACGACGTACCCGAGGCCGCCCGCAAGGAGTCCGAGCGTCCGCTGATCGGCGACGAGTCGATGTACGGCGTGATCGACCCCGACGTGCTGTGGTCCTGCACGTCGTGCGGCGCGTGCGTCAACCAGTGCCCGGTCGACATCGAGCACGTCGACCACATCATCGACATGCGCCGCTACCAGGTGCTGGTGGAGAACAACTTCCCGGCCGAGCTCAACCAGCTGTTCAAGGGCCTCGAGGGCAAGGGCAACCCGTGGAACATGTCGGCCACGGCCCGGATGGACTGGGCCAAGGGCCTGGACTTCGACGTCCCCGTGGTCGGTGAGGACCTCGAGTCCCTGGAGTCGGTCGACTGGCTCTTCTGGGTCGGCTGCGCCGGCGCCTACGAGGACCGCGCCAAGAAGACGACCCGCGCGGTCGCCGAGCTGCTGAACATCGCCGGCATCTCGTTCGGCGTGCTCGGCAACGGCGAGACCTGCACCGGCGACCCGGCCCGTCGAGCGGGCAACGAGTTCATCTACCAGGGCCTGGCCCAGCAGAACGTCGAGACCCTGACCGAGCACGAGGTCAAGCAGGTCGTCACCACCTGCGCGCACTGCTTCAACACCCTCAAGAACGAGTACCGCGACTTCGGCCTCGAGCTCGAGGTCGTCCACCACACCCAGCTGCTCAACCGGCTGGTCCGGGAAGGAAAGCTGACCCCGGTCGCCTCCGGCGCGGGCGCCGCCAAGCGGACGATCACCTACCACGACCCCTGCTACCTCGGCCGCCACAACCAGGTCTACGAGCCGCCCCGCGAGCTCCTGCAGGTGCTGCCCGGAGCGTCGTACGTCGAGATGGAGCGCAGCGGCGAGCGCTCGTTCTGCTGCGGCGCGGGCGGGGCCCGGATGTGGATGGAGGAGAGCATCGGGGAGCGGATCAACGTCAACCGCACCAAGGAGGCCGTCGGCACCGGCGCCGACCAGATCGCGGTGGGCTGCCCCTTCTGCCGGGTGATGCTCTCCGACGGGCTGACCTCGGAGCAGGCCCAGGGCCAGGCCCGCGAAGAGGTCGAGGTGCTCGACGTCGCCCAGATGCTGCTGGCCTCGGTGAAGGGCGAGTCCGCGACCCGGGCCGGCCGCGCGGAGTCCGCGGGTGCCACGGCCGCCGCGCCGACCGAGCCTGAGGCGCGCAGCGAGGAGACCCGCGCCGAGCCCCAGCCCGGCGACGACACCCAGACCGAGGACACCGTCACCGAGACCGCCGACGTCGGGCCCGCCGCCAAGGCGTCCGGCGGCTCGTCGTTGTTCGATGTCGGCACCGACGTCGAGCCGGAGCCGGCCGCACCGGCGGCCCCGGCAGCGGCCGGCGGGTCTCTCTTCGACCTGGGCGAGGAGGCCGCCGACAGCGGAGCGCCGGAGCCCCCCGCTGACCCCGCCGTACCGTCCTCTGCCGAGCCCGCGACGGCTCCCGCCGCCGGTGGGTCACTGTTCGACATCGCCCCCGAGGAGCCCGAGCCCGCGCCGGAGCCGACGACCGAAGCGGCCGCGGCTCCGACCGAGCAGCCCGCCGACGAGCCGGTGCCGGCCGAGACCACGCCGGCGCCCGCGAGCGAGATCGCGACCGGTGGATCCCTGTTCGACATCGCCCCCGCGGAGCCCGAGCCGGCCGACGACAACCGGCCGAGCGGCGCGAGCGTGAGTGCCGCCGCGACCGCGGCCGCAGGCTCCGGGACCGAGCCCGCGGACCACGCCCCTGAGGGCGACGACGAGCCCGAGCCCACCGAGAAGCCCCGGCCCGGCTCCGCCTCGCCCGAGCCCCGGACCGACGTCGACATCCCCGAGGGTGGTTCCCTCTTCGACCTGTGACGCGCCCTGACATCACGTGACAACAGACTGATGTCACGAGAGACTTGACATGACATCATTGTGATGTCAGGATGATGCACATGGACATCACGCCGTACGTCGACAGCCTCCGGAGCTCGCTGGTCTCCGCGGCCGACTCCGCCGGGGACGAGACCCGTCAGGCCGCCGAGCGGCTCACCTTCGCCCTCGACTCCAGCGCCCGGCTGGCGATCATGGAGGCGGTCTCACAGGCCGCGGCCGAGATCACCGCCGAGATGCCCAACGGTGGCGTCGACGTCCGCCTGAACGGCCGCGACCTCGACTTCCTGGTCCACACCGCGGCGCCCACGCCTCCGCCTCCGCCGCCCCCTCCCGCCCCCGACGACGTCGAGGACGGCAACTTGGCCCGGATCACGCTGCGGCTCCCCGAGGCGGTCAAGGGCAAGGCCGAGGAGCGGGCCGCGGAGGCCGGCCAGTCGCTCAACACGTGGCTGGTCAACATCATCCGGATGGCCACTCGCGACGGTTCCATCAACATCGACGTCGACCTCTCGAGCATCCCGTTCTTCGGCAACGACCCCTTCGGCGGCTCGAAGGGACGCGGCTCCAAGCGCATGACCGGCTGGCTCTGAGCCCGCCATAGCACCAGCAGCACCCACCACCACAGCCCGCACGGGGACGACCGGAGGTCGCTCCCTCGGTAGACCACACCCATCTCACGGTCGACTCACGGCGAGCGGCCACCCAGGAGGAACCATGAACCGCCAGTTCGAGACCAGCCGGCCGATCGACCTCGTGATCGAGATCGGGAAGGGCCGGGTCCGCATCTCCGCGGCCGACACCGCCGAGACCACCCTCGAGATCGAGGGCGGGGAGGCCGACGAGGTCGCGGTCACCTTCGAGAGCAACACGCTGCGGGTGATCGGGCCGAAGCACAGCGGCGGCTTCTTCGGCCGGGAGAGCTCCCTCGACGTCCGGGTCACCCTCCCCACCGACAGCAACCTGGCGGTCAAGACCGGCAGCGCCGACATCGAGGTCGAGGGCCAGGTCGGCGCTGCCCGGATCAAGACGGGCTCCGGCGAGGTCACCTGCGACACCTTCTCCGGCCCGGTCTCGGTCGACACCGGCTCGGGCGACGTCGAGATCGCCGAGGGCCACGCCGAGGTCAACGTGAAGAGCGGCTCGGGTGACGTCTCCGTCGGCAGCTGCGTCCGCGAGCTCAACATCTCCACCGGCTCCGGCGACGTCGAGGTCGGCACCACCAACGCCCGCACCGTGGTCAAGACCGGCTCCGGTGACCTCAACGTCGCCACGGCCAACGCCGACGTCTCGCTGTCCACCGGCAGCGGCGACCTGAGCATCGGCCGGGCGCGGCGCGGCAAGGTCAGCGCCAAGGGCGCCAGCAGCGACGTCCACATCGGCATCCCAGCCGGCACCCCGGTCTGGGCCGACCTCAACACCGTCACCGGCTCGGTCCGCTCCGACCTCGACAGCGTCGGGGCACCCCAGGAGGGACAGGACCACATCGAGCTCCAGGCCCGCACCGTCAGCGGCGACATCGTCCTGACGCAGGTCTGACCACCACCACACCGAGAGGAGACAGCGCCATGAACACCACCGTGATCGAGGCCCAGGCCCGTTACCTGATCGAGGACCGGATCCACCCGACGACCAGGCACCAGCCGACCGGCGTCCGCCGTCGGCACCGCAAGGTCCGCCGTCTCAGCTGGCTGTGAACCCTTTCCCACGGCCCGCTGAAAGGGAAGCCGATCGCAGGAGGCTGCGGTCGGCTTCCTGCTGTCCGGGTCCAGCCGGCGCTCAGATGTCGGTGACCCTGACCCCGGCGTGCGCCTTGTAGCGGCGGTTGACACTGATCAGGTTGGCGGTCAGGGCCTCGACCTGATGGGCGTTGCGCAACCGGCCGCCGTACACGCCCCGCAGTCCGGGTACGACGTCCGCCAGCGAGGCCACCAGGTCGGTGGCGTCCCGGTCGTCGCCCAGCACCAGCACGTCGGTGTCGATCGAGGAGACCTCGGGGTCGTCGAGCAGCACGGCGCTGAGGTGGTGGAAGGCCGCGACCACGGTCGAGTCGGCGAGGATCTCGGCCGCCTCCTGCGCTGCCGACCCGGCGGCGACCGGCAGCGCGTAGGCGCCCTGCTGGTCGAAGCCGAGCGGGTTCACGCAGTCGACGACGATCTTGCCGGCCAGCGGCTCCGCGAGCGCGCGCAGCAGGTCGGCGTGACCGTCGTACGGCACCGCCACCACCGCCAGGTCGCACGCTGCGGCCGCCTCGTGGTTCGACGCCCCGCGCAGGTCACCACCCGTGGCCTCGGCGAGGGCGGCCGCGGCCTCGGCGGCTCGTTCGGTGGACCGGCTGCCGAGCACGACCGAGAGTCCGGCCCCCGCCCAGCGACGGGCCAGGCCCCGGCCCTGGGGGCCGGTGCCGCCGAGCACCGCGATCGTCAGGTCCGAGATCGACGCCATCAGATCGTGGTCCGGTGGAAGTTCTGGAACGACCGCGAGGGTGTCGGACCGCGCTGCCCCTGGTAGCGCGAGCCGTACTTCTCCGAGCCGTAGGGGTGCTCCGACGGCGACGACAGCCGGAAGAAGCAGAACTGGCCGATCTTCATCCCCGGGTAGAGCTTGATCGGCAGGGTCGCGACGTTGGCCAGCTCCAGGGTGACGTGGCCGGAGAAGCCCGGGTCGACGAAGCCGGCGGTGGCGTGGGTCAGCAGGCCGAGCCGCCCGAGCGACGACTTGCCCTCGACCCGGGCGGCGACGTCGTCGGGCAGGGTGACCATCTCGTACGTCGAGCCGAGCACGAACTCCCCCGGGTGCAGGATGAACGGCTCGTCACCGTCCGGCTCGACGACACGGGTCAGGTCGGACTGGTCGGCGGCCGGGTCGATGTGGGGGTAGCGGTGGTTCTCGAAGACGCGGAAGAAGCGGTCGAGCCGGACGTCGATCGACGAGGGCTGCATCATCGCCGGGTCCCACGGGTCCATCACGATCCGGCCGGCATCGATGTCGGCCAGGATGTCGCGGTCACTGAGCAGCACGGTCGCAGGCTACCCGGCGCTCCGGACCGGAGAGCAGGTCGCCCTGCAGCCGTCTCGAATCCATCGCTCTGAGACGATTCCGGACGTGACCGCTCCCGTCTTCCACCGCTACGTCGCGCTCGGCGACTCCTTCACCGAGGGCGTCGGCGACCCCGACCCGACCCGCCCGAACGGCGTCCGCGGCTGGGCGGACCGGGTGGCCGAGGTGCTGGCGACCCAGACCGACGACTTCGGCTACGCCAACCTCGCCATCCGGGGCCGCACCCTGCGCCCGATCGTCGAGCAGCAGGTGGAGCCGGCCCTCGCGCTCGTTCCCGACCTGGTCACGATCTACGCCGGCGGCAACGACCTGCTCCGGCCGCGGCTCGACGTCGACGCACTCGCCGAGGTGTACGACGACGCGATCGGCCGGCTGGTCGCCAGTGGCGCCACGGTCGGGATGTTCACGGCCTTCGACCCGGGCGTCGGCGGTCCCTTCGGACGGCTCCGCGGGCGATTCGCCGTCTACAACGAGCGGGTCCGCGAGATCGCCGACCGGCACGGCGTGGTGGTGCTCGACTCGTGGCGGATGCGCCCCGACGACCCGGCCACCGTGTGGTCCGAAGACCGCCTCCACCTCGGCCCGGTCGGGCACCAGGCGGTGGCGATCGAGGTGCTGGAGACGCTCGGCGTTCCGCACGACCTGGTGCCTCTCGACCCGTCGATGCTGACCGACCACGCGCCGGCCCGGGTCGGGCGCCGGGCCGACTTCGCCTGGGCGGTCACCCATGCGGCCCCGTGGATCCGGCGCCGGATCACCGGCCGCTCGTCGGGTGACGGCGTACTCCCGAAGCGGCCCGAGCTTTTGCCGGTCTGAGGCCGCCCACTGCCACTGGGCCCGTTCGTCCGCGACGGGTGCGAGCAGGTACGATCCCTGCCTGTCGGCCCCGGGCCGGCTGTGCGGATGTAGCTCAGTTGGTAGAGCGCGACCTTCCCAAGGTCGATGTCGCGAGTTCGAATCTCGTCATCCGCTCCGAGTGAGATGACGGAACGAAGTTCCGGGATCTCACGAGAAGAACCCAGCCACAGTCGGATTGCCTGAGCGGCATCCCGCGAGTCGTCCGACGGAGCGAAGCTCCGGCGGACGACGAGAAGAACGAGAGTCTCAGCCGGTTCAGTAGAGCAGCCGTTCCGAGTGAGATGACGGAACGAAGTTCCGGGATCTCACGAGAAGAACCCACCCAGAGCCGGTCGACCGGGGGATCCCGACATCGGCGCGCACGCCCTAGGGTGAGAGTCATGGCGGCCGACTTCACCGGGTTCCCCTCCACCGCCCTCGACTTCTACGACGACCTCGAGGTCGACAACACGCGGGCGTTCTGGGAGAAGCACAAGGGCACCTACGACTACTCGGTCAAGCAGCCGATGACCGCGCTCTGCGCGGCGCTCGCCGAGGAGTTCGGCGAGGCCAAGATCTTCCGGCCGTTCCGCGACGTGCGGTTCGCCAAGGACAAGACGCCGTACAAGACCGCCCAGGGCGCCTTCGTGGGGGTCGGCCCGGCCACCGGCTGGTACGTCGAGGTCTCGGCCCGCGGGGTCCGCACCGGCGCCGGCTTCTACGACGCGTCCGGGCCCCGGATCGCCGCGATCCGGGCCGCGATCGACGACGACGAGACCGGCAAGCCGCTGGCCGCGCTGCTCGAGCGCCTCGCCGGACGAGGGTGGGTGATCGGCGGCCACACCCTCAAGACCGCACCGCGCGGGTACGACGTCGACCACCCGCGGATCGACCTGCTTCGCCACAAGTCGCTGACGATCGGCCACGACTACGGGTTCGAGCCGATCATCCACACCCCGAGCTGCTCGAGGCGGTGCGCGACGACTGGCGCACGCTCAAGCCCTTCGTGGACTGGGTCTCCGCCGTCGAGTGAGCCTCGACTCCGCTCGACACCGAGGCGGAATCAGTGGGGCTGCCAGGCGTCCTCGTCCTCGGTGAGCGCAGCCACTCCGGGCGGCAGGGCACCGGCGGCGAGGTCGGCGACCGAGACCTGCTCGAACACGTCGCGCAGCGAGTGCCGGGCCGCGATCCACACCCGCTGGAGGGCATCGGCCCGCTCGTTGTAGGACACCGCCTCGGGGCGCAGCCCGTAGACCGAGACCAGTGGTCCGTCCACGGCCCGGATCACGTCGGCCACGGTCACGTCCTCCGCGGGCTTGGCCAGGCGCCACCCACCCGACTGCCCGCGCTGGGCGAGCACGATCCCGGACTTGCGGAGATCGGCCAGGATCGCCTGGAGGAAGTTGTGCGGGATGTCCTGCCGGCGTCCCAGCTCCTCGGCACTGACCGGACGGCCGTCCCCGTCCGCGGGGTTGGCCATCTCGATCAGCGCACGGAGCGCGTAGTCGGCCTTGGCGGAGACTCGCATGCGCACAGTGTCCCAGACGACGCCCGAACGCCGTCGGCGCCACCGTGGGCTGGGTCACAGTTCCCGCGGGAGATCCGGCCGATCCGCCGTCGGCGGTTGCGAGGCGCCGCAGCACGAGGCAGAATTATGTTACCGACGAGTAGCACTGCGCCTCGGACGACACCCGTACGTATCTCACCGGACAGGCAGGCACATGGGTCACTACAAGAGCAACCTCCGCGACATCGAGTTCAACCTCTTCGAGCTGCTCGGGAGCGACGAGGTGCTGGGCACCGGCCCCTTCTCCGAGATCGACGCCGCGACCGCTCGCGAGATCCTCGCCGAGGTCGACCGGCTCGCCCGGGAGGAACTCGCGGAGTCGTTCGCCGAGTCCGACCGCACCCCTCCGGTGTTCGACCCGGAGACCCACGAGGCCCCGGTGCCCGCGGCGTTCAAGAAGAGCTTCCAGGCCTGGATGGCGTCGGAGTACTGGCGCCTCGGCACGCTCGCCGCTCTCGGCGGCACCCCGGCTCCGTCCAGCTTCAACTGGGCCCTGGGCGAGATGGTGCTCGGCGCGAACCCCGCCATCTGGATGTACGGCGCCGGGCCGATGTTCGCCGGCGTGGTCCACCGCAACGGCAACGAGCGGGACAAGAAGATCGCCCAGCACATCGTGGACAACGGCTGGCTGACCACCATGGTGCTGACCGAGCCGGACGCCGGGTCCGACGTCGGCGCCGGCCGGACCAGGGCGACCGCTAACGACGACGGCACCTGGAACATCGAGGGCGTCAAGCGCTTCATCACCTCCGCCGAGGGCGACCTCTCCGACAACATCATCCACCTCGTGCTGGCCCGCCCCGTGGGCGTCGAGGGGGCCGGCGGCCCGGGCACCAAGGGCCTGAGCATGTTCGTGGTCCCCAAGTTCCACTTCGACCCCGAGACCGGCGAGCCGACCGGTGAGCGCAACGGCGTCTACGTCACCGGCGTCGAGCACAAGATGGGGATCAAGGTCTCCAACACCTGCGAGCTCACCTTCGGCGACCCGGGCGTCGGCGGCGGGGAGCCGGCCCGCGGCTGGCTGCTCGGCGAGGTGCACGACGGCATCGCCCAGATGTTCCAGGTCATCGAGAACGCCCGGATGATGGTGGGCACCAAGGCCATCGCCACGCTCTCGACCGGCTACCTCAACGCCCTCGACTTCGCCAAGGAGCGGGTGCAGGGCGCCGACCTGACCCAGGCCGCGGACAAGACCGCGCCGCGGGTGACGATCACCCACCACCCCGACGTACGCCGTTCCCTGATGACGCAGAAGTCGTTCTCCGAGGCGATGCGCTCCCTGGTGCTCTACACCGCGTCCTGGCAGGACCGCGTGATGATCGCCGAGCACAACGGCGAGAAGGACGACCTGGCGATGGCGGTCAACGACCTGCTGCTGCCGATCGTCAAGGGCTACGGCTCCGAGCGCTCGTGGGTGCTGCTGGGCACGGAGTCGCTGCAGACCTTCGGCGGCTCGGGCTTCCTGGAGGACTACCCGGTCGAGCAGTACGTCCGCGACGCCAAGATCGACACCCTCTACGAGGGCACCACCGCGATCCAGGGCCAGGACCTCTTCTTCCGCAAGATCGTCAAGGACCAGGGCACCGCGCTGGGCCACCTGTCCGGCGAGATCTCGGCCTTCCTGGAGAGCGAGGCCGGCAACGGCCGGCTCAAGAACGAGCGGGCCCTGCTGGCCACCGCCCTCGAGGACGCCCAGGCGATCGTGGGCGTGATGATCAACGACCTGATGAGTGCCGACGCGTCCGCCGAGGGCGGGGACCTGCGCAACATCTACAAGGTCGGGCTGAACACCAGCCGGCTGCTGATGGTGCTGGGCGACGTGGTCTGCGCCTGGCTCCTGCTCCGCGGCGCCGACGTGGCGCTCGGCAAGCTCGGAAGTGACCTGCCCGCCAAGGAGAAGGCGTTCTACGAGGGCAAGGTCGCGGCCGCCCAGTTCTTCGCGCAGACCAACCTGCCGCGGGTCGCGGCCGAGCGGGTCATCGCCGAGGGCGCCGACCTGTCGCTGATGGACCTCGACGAGAGCGCCTTCTGACAGCACGCCCCGCGCGGGATCGCACCCGAAGCCGGTGGCACGCCCGAGCGGGGCCACCGGCTCCGTTGCGCTCCCCCACCGTCTCCTCGGATGATTGCGGCGGGCCGGTTCGGGGCACGAAGCAGGCACGCCTCGGGAGACTCGACCTCAGGAGATACTCATGGGAATCGGCATTTCGGCACTCCTGCTCGTGATCGGCCTGGTGCTGCTCACCGGGGCGGTGGACCTGCCCACCAGCGTCACCGACCACGTCGCCACCACCGCCGTCGGGTGGATCTGCGTGGGGGTGGCCGTACTCGGCTTCATCCTCGCCGTGGCGACCGGACGCAGCCGGAACGCGCCCCCCAGCGCCTGACCTGACCTGCGGCTCTAGCGTGGGGGCGTGCTCGACGCCCTGGTTGCCGGACTGCTCACCGGCCTGTCGCTGATCGTGGCGATCGGCGCACAGAACGCCTTCGTGCTGCGCCAGGGGATGCTCCGGCAGTACGTCGGTCCGGTCGTCGTGATCTGCGCGGTGAGCGACCTGGTGCTGATCCTCGCCGGGGTCGCCGGGATCGGCGCGCTCGTGCAGCACGCACCGACCGCGCTCACGGTGGTCCGCTGGCTCGGCGTGGCCTTCCTGACGGCGTACGGCGTGCGCTCGCTGTGGCGTGCCCGGCACGCCGGCGCCCTGACACCGACCGGCCCCGAGGAGCCGCGGCTGCGCGGGGCCGTGCTCCAGGCCACCGCCCTGACCTGGCTGAACCCGCACGTCTACCTCGACACCGTGCTCCTGCTGGGCTCGATCGCGGCCCACGACGGGCCCACGGACAAGTGGTGGTTCGCAGCCGGGGCGTGCCTGGGCAGCATCGTGTGGTTCAGCGGACTGGGCTACGGCGCGCGGCTGCTGAGCCCCGTGCTGACCCGACCGCGGGCCTGGCAGGTCCTCGACGTGCTGATCGGACTCACCATGCTCGCGATCGCGTGGTCGCTGGCCCGGGGCTGACCCGGCCGGCGGTCAGTGGCGGTCAGCGCGCGGCGGTCGCGCGCTTCCCGGCGTACGACTTGCCCTTGGTGTACGACGACGTGCCGGACTTGCGGGGGCCGTGGCTGGACCCGCCCTCGGCCGGCTTGCCGCCCTGGTAGCCGCCACCGGCCTTGTAGCCCGCCCGAGGGTTGCTGCCCTTGTAGCCGCCGGACTTGTTGCCACCCTTGTAGCCGCCGGGCTTCTTGCCGGCGTAGGACGACGAGGACGACTTCTTCGGCGCGGCCGAGCCGTGCTTGGCCAGCAGCGCGGCGGACAGGTGGTCCGGGGCCGTCTGGATGTCGTGGTGCAGCACCTCGACGCCGGCGTTCTGCTGGAGGCGCACGACCTGCTGGAGGAACTTCGGGGTGGTGATCGTGACCACGGCGCCGGCGGCGCCGGCCCGCGCCGTCCGCCCGCTGCGGTGCAGGTAGGCCTTGGCGTCACTGGCCGCGTCGAAGTGGATCACCATGTCGACGGCGTCCACGTGGATGCCCCGCGCGGCGACATCCGTGGCCACGACGGCCTTGGCGGCACCCGAGGAGAAGCGGTGCAGGTTGCGCTCGCGGACCTTCTGGCTGAGGTTGCCGTGCAGGTCGACCGCGTCGACGCCCTGGCCGGTCAGCGCCTCGGCGAGCTCCACAGCGCCCTCACGGGTCCGGGTGAAGATGATGGTGCGGCCGTTGGCCTCGACGAGACGGACGGCGGCGCCGACCTTCTCCTTGAAGCCGCCGACGGTCAGGGTGTGGTGGGTCATCGTGGTGACCGAGCCGGCGTTGGGGTCGAGCTCGTGCAGCCGGGGGTTGCGCAGGTGGGTGCGGACCAGCTTGTCGACGTCACCGTCGAGCGTCGCGCTGAGGAGCATCCGCTGCGAGCCGGCCGGGGTCATCCCGACGAGCTTGTCGATCTCAGGATAGAAGCCGAGGTCGCACAGGTGGTCGGCCTCGTCGAGCACGGTCAGCTGGATGTCGTCGAAGAAGCAGTAGCCGTTCTCCAGCAGGTCCTCGAGCCGGCCCGGGGTGGCGACGACGATGTCGGCACGCTGGCGCAGCTGGCGGGTCTGCTTGTCGTACGGCGTGCCGCCGTACACCGTGGTCAGCTTCAGGTTCATCGCCGCCGCCAGCGGCTGGATCGCCTTGGCGACCTGGTTGGCCAGCTCACGGGTCGGCACGATCATCACCGCACGCGGGTGGCAGGGGCGGCTCTTGCTGCCGGCCAGCTTGGCCAGCGCGGGGATGCCGAAGGCGAGGGTCTTGCCGGAGCCGGTCTGGGCGCGGCCCAGCACGTCGTGGCCGGCCATCCCGTCGGGGATCACGGCTTCCTGGACGGCGGTCGGCGTGACGATGCCCTGCTGGCGCAGGGCCTCGATCAGCTCGACGGGCAGGCCGGTGAAGACGTTGCTCACGGGCTCGCTCGGCTCGGACTCGGCGTCGGCCTCGGGGGACTCGGGCTCGGCGAGCTCGGCCTCGGGGGCCTGGACGTCGGAGTCGTCGGGGGTGTCGGTCTCGGTGACCTCGACCAGCTCGGCGAGCTCGGTGTCGGTGAACTCGAGGTCGAGCGTGGTGTTCTCGGGCGCGGACATGCGCGATCAGCTGCTTTCGGGTGGCGTCATCGGGTGCGTCCGGCGCCGATCCCGCGGGTGCGGAACGGGTGAGCCTGCAAGACGCGTCTTGCTCCACCCGATCGCTGGTCTCCGCGCAGCTGAGTAAGGACTGCGCCACCACACCGGGTGCGTTGCATAGAGAGTGGGCCTCGAACTCAAGCAGTCCCACTGGCTGCAGACGATTCTACGGGTGCGGACCTCCATCGCCCGCATCCGCGCCCGCGTGACCTGGCGCACGGGCCGCCGGACCGCGGGAGGCCGGCTCGTAGGCTGGCCGGGTGACCGAGCGACACGTCCGGCTGGTGCTGCCGCACCAGCTGTTCGAGTCACACCTCGACGCCCCCGCCGGCACGACGTTCGTCCTGGTCGAGCACGACCTGATGTTCCGGCAGTACCGCTTCCACGTGCAGAAGCTGGTCCTGCACCGGGCCGCGCTGCGCCGCTTCGGCGCCCGGCTGCGCGAGCGCGGGTACGACGTGGTCCAGGTGGACACCGACCGCCGCACGACCTCCCGCGTCGCCCTGGCCCGCGAGATCCGCCGGCTGGCTCCGACCCGGGTCACGGTCTACGACGTCGTCGACGACTGGCTGTCGCGCGACCTCACCGCTGCGCTCGCCGAGGGCGGGTACCGGCTCGCTCCGGACGACGTCGCCGACACCCCGAACTTCCTGACCACCCGCGCCCAGCTGGCCGAGGCCTTCGACGGGACCACGACTCCGCGGATGCAGCACTTCTACGCGTGGCAGCGAAAGCGGCTCGACGTCCTGGTCACCGAGGACGGCGCACCGGAGGGCGGACGTTGGTCCTTCGACGAGGAGAACCGGAAGAAGCTGCCGCGACGGCACCCGGTGCCGGACCCGCAGCGGGTGGACCCCCCGACCGGCATGTCGAGGTCGAGGACGCCATCGGCTGGGTCGGGCGGGACTTCCCCGACAACCCCGGCAATGCCGCGACGTTCGCCTGGCCGACGTCGCACGCCGAGGCGGACGCGGCCTTCGAAGACTTCCTGGCCGCCCGGTTCGCGGAGTTCGGGCCCTACGAGGACGCGCTGTCGGTCGAGCACCCCTTCCTCTTCCACTCGTTGCTGACCCCGGCGCTCAACGTGGGGCTGATCTCACCGCACGAGGTGCTCAGTCGTGCGCTGGTCGTCGGAGGAAGCGTCCCCCTCGCCAGTCTCGAGGGCTTCGTACGCCAGGTGATCGGTTGGCGGGAGTACCTGCGGGCCGCGTACGTCGTGCATGGGAGCAGGATGCGGACCAGCAACCAGCTCGCGCACACCCGCCCGCTCGAGGCCGGCTGGTGGACAGCGGAGACCGGCCTGGAGCCGGTCGACCTCGTGCTGCGCCGCGTGCTGGAGCACGGCTGGGCCCACCACATCGAGCGGTTGATGGTGCTGGGCAACGCGATGTGCCTGCTGCGCACCGACCCCGACGCGGCGTACGAGTGGTTCATGGAGATGTTCGTGGACGCCTACGACTGGGTGATGGTGCCCAACGTCTACGCCATGAGCCAGTTCGCGGCCGGCGAGGCGATCACGACGAAGCCGTACGTGTCGGGCAGCAACTACCTGCGCAAGATGTCCGACTTTCCCGCCGGCGACTGGAGCGCCGACTGGGACGCCCTCTACTGGACGTTCGTCCGCGACCACCACGACGTGTTCGCCGGCAACCCCCGATCCCGGATGATCGCGCGTCTCCACGACGGCATGGACGCGTCGACCAAGGCGGCGCACACGCGGCGTGCCGGGCGGTGGCTCGACTGATGCCCCGCCTGCACGCGCTCGAGCTCCTGGCCGACGAGGCCGGCCAGGACGCCGTACGCCGGAGCTGGCAGGCCCTGCGCGATGCCGGGCTGGCCTCGCAGCTCGACCATCCGTCCCCCACCAACGCCCCGCACGTGACCCTCGTGGCCGCGCCCGACCTCCCACCGGCGATCGAGGAGCTGGCCGTGAGGCTGGTGAGGCCCCTGCTGCCGATCACCGTCCGCGCGTCCGGACTAGCCGTCCTCGGCGGGAAGAAGGTGACCCTCGTCCGGCTCCTCGACGTCCCCGAGGGACTCACCCGAGCCGTCCTCGAGCTGCGCGGAGAGGTCGCCGAGGACCGGCATCCCGGATGGCTGCCGCACGTCACCCTGGCGCGGCGCCTGCCCCGGGCGGACGTGCAGCGCGCGGTCGACGTCCTCGGCCATGCCGACGCCGAGCTGAACCTGACGGCCCTTCGTCGCTGGGATCCCGAACGCCGCGAGGTGCGGTCCCTCCTGCTGTGATGCTGGCCGCCGGCACCCTAGGCTCGGCGGGTGCCGACGGTCGCGAGCATCCACGTCGCGAAGGCCACCCGGCTGCCGATGCGCGAGGTGGAGGCGGTGACCGTCGAGGCAGGCAAGGGCATCGTCGGCGACCGCTACCACGGCACGCGGCACCGGCACGTGACCGTGCAGAGCGCGACCGCGCTGCAGGAGGCGAGCGAGCTGTTCGGCGCCGCGGTCCCCGCCGGACTCACCCGGCGGAACCTGACCCTCAGCGACGGGGTCGTGCCCCGAGACCCCGGCGACCGGATCCGGATCGGCGACGTGCTGCTGGAGGTCGTCCGGGTCGCCGCCCCGTGCAAGCTCCTCGACGACACCATCGGCCGTGGCGCCCAAGAGGCCCTGCGCCGCCGTGGCGGCTCGGTCTTCCGGGTGCTCGAAGGCGGGCGGATCGCCGTCGGCGACGAGGTCGACACGATCCCCGGTCGACCGGTCGGAATCACCTGATGCCCCTCGTCAGCGACCTGCGCGTGGGACCCTCGACGTCATGCCTCGTGTCCTCCGGCTCCTACCGCTCGCGCTGCTCGTCCCCCTGCTCGTCGTCACGGGTACGACGTCGGCGCACGCGGACCCGGTCCCGGCCGCCGGCCACCCGTGGCCGCGCTGCGGCTCCGCTCCCGACACCGACGGGAAGTACTGCATCGTCTCGGTGACCAAGGACGGCGTCGCCGTGCCCCCCGTCACCGCGAGCACGCCGGCCGGCACCTACGACGACCCGTTCGTCCAGCGGGTCGACGCCGGCACGGTCCGCGTCGGGCTGAGGACGACCACGGTCACCGGACCGGGGTCGTCGACGTCGAGCCCCGCGGTCTCACCCACCGGCACCTGGGTCTACCGGGTCAACGTCGGCAGCATCCGGCCGGTCGAGCTCTACGGCAACCTCCGCAACGTCGATCTCTCCTTCGGCGGCAACGCGACCACGGGTCACACGTTCACCGTCACCTTCCAGCCCACGCCGGTCGCGTGGTTGCTGGGGTCGGACTGCTCGGTGTTCGGAGGCTGCGGCGACAACTCGACGGTGGCCGACACCGTCTACTCCGGGTTCGCCAGCGGCTACGTGAGTGACGACGCGTCGACCGGCCTGACCGCCGCCCAGATCGCGGCCCGGAGGGGCTACCTCAACGTCTACAACGCCGAGGACGCCTACTGGTTCTACGACAGTGGCCGCAACAGCCTGGTGATGCGGATGGCCAACCCCCACCTGCGGAGCCCGGGCGTCCGGGCGACCGGCTCCTTCCAGACCCGGATCCCCGACGCGATGCTGATCGACCAGCTGAACGTGCCGGATCCCCGGGCCCTGACCGCGAGGTCCTTCAGCGTCGTCCGCACCGGCTCCGGCGCCGTACCGATCACGCTGACCCGCGTGCGGGGGGCCGTCGACATCCGGGTCAAGGGCGTCACCTTCTCGACGCCCGAGTATTCCATCCACCCCAGGCCCACCCCGCCCGGAGCGCCCCGCTGGGGCTCGCTCAGGCGGGTCGGCCGGCACCAGGTCCGGGCGACGTTCCGCGCCCCACGTGCCGACGGCGGGCTGCCGGTCAAGGTGTACGCCGTCCGGTGCCGCCGCGGCACCGGCAGCTGGCACAGCGCCACCGGCGGCCGTTCCCCGCTCACGGTCGGCCCGGTGCCGACCGGGAGGCTGACCTGCGAGCTGCGGGCCCACAACAAGCGCGGCTGGGGGCCCTGGAGCACACCCCGCACCGGCGGCTGAGCCGACCGGACGCCTCGGACCCACGCCCGGCACCTAGGCTCGCGGCATGAGCGACCGGGAACGACTGACGGGCTACGTCGACGTCTGGTGGGAGGCGATCACCGACTTCACCGGGCTCCTCGAGAGCCTGGCGCCCGAGGACTGGCGACGGCCCACCGACCTCGTGGGTTGGGACGTCCACGCGTGCGCCGCGCACACGGCCCACCTCGAAGCCGTCCTGTCCGGCGCGCCCGAGGAGACCGTGCGCTTCGACCCCGGGCCGCACGTGGCCACTCTCGCCCAGGCCTACACCGAGCACGGGGTGGTCGCGCGCCAGGATGCCACGCCCGAGGAGCTGATCTCCGAGATCCGCGACAGCGCGACCGCTCGCCGCACCTCCTTGCTGCACGACCCGCCCGACGACGGCGCCGCGGCGCCTCCCCGCACGCCGGGCGGCATCGGCTGGACCTGGGAGACGCTGCTGCGCAACCGGCCGCTCGACGTGTGGATGCACGAGCAGGACGTACGCCGGGCCGTGGGGCGCCCGGGTGGGCTCGACGGGGCGCCGGCTCGGCACACCGTCGACTACCTGCTCGAGGGCATGGGGATGGTGCTGGGCAAGCGAGCCGGTGCCGCACCGGGATCGACCCTGGTGGTCAGCGTCGAGGGCAGCCGCCCGGCGGCGTTCGGCGTCACGGAGACCGGCCGGGGGGTCCCGCTGCCCGCGCCCCCGGACGCCCCCACCGTCGGCCTGTCCCTGGACCGCGAGACCTTCGTGGTGCTCGCCGGTGGTCGGCGACCACCGGACGGGTTGTCGCCGACGGTCGAGGGCGACGCCGACCTGGCCGCGCGGATCCTGTCCGGGATGGCGCTCACCCCATGAGCTGGTCACCCGCGGACATCCCCGACCTGTCCGGCCGCACCGCCCTGGTCACCGGCGTCAGCCGGGGCGGCCTCGGCTACTTCACGGCCCTCGAGCTGGCCCGGGCCGGTGCCCGCGTCGTGCTGGCCGGCCGGAGTCCCGACAAGCTGACCGAGACCGAGCGGGCGATCCGCGACGATCTGCCGGACGCGCCGCTCGAGCGGCTGGTCGTCGATCTGGCGGACCTCACCTCGGTGGGGACCGCGGCCGGCGTCGCGGCGGGCTTCGGGCCGATCGACCTGCTGGTCAACAACGCCGGCATCATGGCAACGCCGTACCGGCGCACGGTCGACGGCTTCGAGAGCCAGCTGGCCACCAACCACTTCGGGCCCTTCCTCCTGACCGGCTTGCTGCTCCCGCAGCTGGCCGACGACGCCCGCGTCGTGACGGTCTCGAGCCAGATGCACCGCGTCGCGCACCGACCACCGCTCGGCGACCCGCGGGCGAAGCCGCGCCCCTACCTGCGCTGGATCGCCTACTCCCAGACCAAGCTGGCCAACCTGCTGTTCACCTTCGAGCTCGACCGGCGGCTCCGTGCCTCCGGCTCACCCGTGCGGGCGATGGCTGCGCACCCCGGCTACGCCGGGACCCATCTCGTGGCCAACGGGCGCTTCGGGCGGTCGAGCGGTGGCATCGCGTCGGTCCTCGACCGGGCCAACCAGGCGATCGGGCAGTCTCCGGCGATCGGGGCCTGGCCGACGCTGATGGCTGCCACCGCCGACCTGCAGGGATCGACGTACTGCGGACCGAGCGGCCTCGGCGAGGCCGGCGGACCGCCCCAGCTGGTCGGCTGGAGCCGGCAGGCCGGCGACCGGGAGTCCCAGCGGCGGTTGTGGGAGGTCTCCGAGGAGGCCACCGGGATCAGCTACCCCTGATCGGAGACCCAGAGCCCGATCAGGCCGCGGAAGTGCGCGAGGAACTGCTCGTGCTCCTGGACCGGGTAGGTCGCCCGGACGGTCTCGACGAGCAGCCGGTCGAAGTCGGCGCCGGCCACCCACTGCGCGACCAGCTCGGGCAGGTGACCGAGATGCGTGTCGCACCACTCGGCGTACCGCTCGGTCTCGAAGCGCGCGTCGGCCAGGGCGAGGTAGGCGTCGAGCTTCTCGTCGTACGAGCGGTCGGAGTCGGCGATCTCGAAGTAGCGGCCGGTCTCGAGGTCGACGTTCGAGGGACGACCGCTGACCAGGCAGTACGCCGACCACCGCACCAGGGCGGTGATCGCCCACGGGAAGTAGTAGTGCAGTGAGGTGACCGAGACGTCCGGGCAGGCGTTGGCGTAGTCGATCGGGTAGACCTCGTCGCCGGCGACGAGCATCTCGGCGGAGTTGAACTCCCAGCCGAAGAACGCGTTCACGATCCGCGAGATCGCGGCCGCCTGGTGCCCGGCCGACGGGCTCAGGAAGTCGTGGCTGACGGCGTACCGGTGGTGCATCGGCTGCTCGGGGCGGAAGTCCATCACCATCGTCTCGGGACCGATCGACAGGGCCCGGGCGAAGTGCTCGTAGTCGACGGTCGCCTGGAGGTGCATGAGCATCTCGCCGGACTCGTCGTAGGCCCGGTGCAGGTCGTCGGGGCCCTCGATCCGGGAGACCCCTCGCCACCCGCCGCCGTCGAACGGCTTCATGTAGAGCGGGTAGCCGAGCTCGGCGGCGAGCAGGTCGAGGTCGAAGGGCCGGTTGTACCTCGCGCTCGTGTAGGTCCAGCGATGGTTGTCGACGGGGTTCTTGTAGGGCACGAGGATCGTCTTCGGCACCTTGAGGCCGAGCCGGAGCATGGCGCAGTACGCCGCGTGCTTCTCGTAGGACTGGAAGGTGAACGGGCTGTTCAGCAGGTAGGTGCCGTCGACCAGGGACGCCTTCTTGAGCCACTCGCGCGGGTGGAAGTACCAGTGCGCGAGCCGGTCGATCACCAACCCGGTCCGGACCGGGTCGGTGAGGTCGAACGGCTCGATCGTCAGCCGCTCGCTGGCGATCTGGTGAGTCGTACCGTCGACGTCGAGCGGCCCCACGAAGCGCAGGATCTGCTCGAACGCCTGCGGCCAGTCCTCCTCGGCGCCGAGCAGGAGTCCGATCAGGTGGTCACGCGTGGCCATGCCCCCGACCCTAGCCGGACCGGGCCGCCCTGATCAGGCGACGGCGCGGGTGCCGGACTCGGTCGGCAGACCGGCCTCGACCCAGTCCTGGATGCCCTCGACGTACCGGCGCACGTCGGTGTAGCCCAGCCGGGTCAGGGTCTTGGCGACGCCCTCGCTGTTCTGGCAGGACTCGTTGGAGCAGTAGGTGACGATCGCGGCGCCGCGGTCGGGCAGCACCTCGGCGGCGCGGTCCGCGGCCTCGTCGACGAACAGGTTGACGGCACCGGGCAGGTGCTCCTGCTCGTAGTACGCCGCGGGCAGGGCGTCCACCACGGTCACCGAGCCGTTCTCGATCGCGGCCTGCAGCTCCGTGCGGGTGATGAGTGTGCTCATGACAGGTTCCTCTCGGGTTGGGATATTTGCGTGCGTGCGCACGCTACTACTATGTGCGCGCGCACGCAAGTGCTAGGGTGCAGGCATGGCCGCCTCCCGCAAGAAGCTCGCCGCCGAGGCCTGGGGTGCCCTGCTCCAGGTGCACGCCGCGCTCGTGCCCGAGCTCGACAGGGAGCTGCGCCGACAGGCCGGCCTCCCCCTCGCGTGGTACGACGTGCTGCTCGAGCTGCACAGCGCCCCGGACCACCGGCTCACCATGAGCGAGCTCGGCGACCGCGTCGTGCTCAGCCGGAGCCGGGTCAGCCGGGTGGTCGACGAGCTGGCCCGCGAGGGCCTGGTGGCCCGCGTGGCCAACCCGGCCGACGCGCGGTCGGCGTACGCCGTGCTCAGTGCGGTCGGCGAGCAGCGCTTCCTGGAGGCGGCGCCCGTCTACGTCCGCGGCATCGAGCGGAGCTTCGCGGCCGGGCTCTCCGAGGCCGAGCTCCGCACGATCACCTCCGCCCTGCACCGGGTGCGCGAGCGCCTCTGACTCAGCAGAAGCGGGCCAGGTGGTGGGCGATCTGCCTGCGCCACCACGGCCAGTCGTGGGAGACGTCGTGCCCCCAGACGTCGAGCTCGTGGGAGATCTGCTTCTCGGCCAACAGCCGGGCCATCCGGTGCGCGCTCGGCAGCGACCCGGTCGGATGCGTCTCCCACGCGCCCTGCCCGACCGTGAGCACCACGTGCAGCCGGGAGCGCAGCCAGTCGAGGTGGTGGCCGTGCAGGTGCGGCACGTAGTCGCTGGGGTTGGTGAAGTACGCCGCGTCCCCCCGCTCACCCCAGCCGTGCCAGGCCGCCGGGTCGTAGTTGCCCGACTGGCAGATCGCGACCGGGAACAGGTCCGCGCGCTGCAAGGCGATCTGCAGCGCGTGGTAGGCGCCCATCGAGCAGCCGGTCACGATCACGTCGCCGGCGCCAGGGCTGTCGTCACCGACGTACGCCGCCACCTGGTCGGTCACCCAGTCCTGGTAGGCCTGGTGTCGTCGGGCGCGCTCCTCGATCGGTCGGCTGCGGTCGGACCAGCTGGCATGGTCGAAGGAGTCGACGCAGTAGAGCTTGGCCCGGCCGGCGTCGACCAGGTGCCGGACGGCGTCGACCATCCCGTTGTTCTCGTAGTCCCATGCCCGTCCCTGCTCGCTGGGGAAGACGATGACCGGCCTCCCGAAGTGTCCGTAGCGGATCACCGTCCCGGGCCGGTCGAGGCCGGGAGCGTCGAGCTCGAGCTGGTCGCGGTGCATCAGCTCCACACCCTGTGGAGCAGCTCGGTCAGGTGGGGGTCGAGGGTGTCGCGCCAGCAGGTCCAGGTGTGCCCGTCGCGGACCTCGCCCCAGCCGGTCCGGACCCCGACCCGGGTCAGCTGGTCGCGCATCACGAGGTTGTTCGCGTAGTTCTCCTCCGCCGTGCCGCAGACCAGGGTCGTGACCGGGGCATCCGGCGCGGCCTGCTCGGCGGCGTGCACGGTCGCCACGAACCCGGTGACCTCGGGCCAGAACTCGAAGCCCGACTCCTGCCCGTCGAGCTCCGGGGTGAAGTAGGACCCGCTCTGCAGGAACAGCCCGGCGAACGTCCCGGGGTCGGTCCACGCGGCGTGCAGCGCCGCGAGCCCGCCGAGGCTCTGCCCCATCAGCACCGGCCGGCCCTCGACCTGCACGGTGTCGCGCAGGGCCGGCACGAGCCGCCCGCCGAGGGCCCGCGCCCACCTCGGGTTCGCGGCGTACCGCTTGTTGCGGGCGCCGGGCGCCACCAGCGCCACCCGCATCCGCGGGAGACGGCCGGCACCGACCATCGCGCCGACGTACGTCGTGAGGTCACCGTAGGCGTCCATCTCCGGGCCGTCGTGGCTGATCAGCAGGGGCAGCCGCTCCGACGAGCCGGCATCGGCCGGTGACCAGAGCTCGACGTCGATCCGACCGGCCGAGGTGCGCGAGACCCAGACCGGCACCCGCACCGACTCGACCGGCTCGAGGGCCAGCCAGTCGGGCGGGCGGTAGCCCGACAGTCCCAGCCACGAGTGGTCGCCGAACGGCCCCGGCACGACCTGCGGATTGCCGGGGTCGGGGAGCAGGTCGCCGGCCACGTCGAGGAGGTACTCGAAGCGGTCCACCGGTGGGGTCAGTCGCACCTCCCAGCCGCCCTCGACCCGCGTCATCGTGGTGTCGCCGAGCTCCAGGTCGGACCACACCCCCACCCGCTCCACCCGATGCTCCGGGTCGGCGTACCGCACGACGACGGCGTCGCCGTCCACGGTCGTCACGAGCTGAGGCACCCGGCGACGCTATCGGGGCGGGACCTGCGGACGTGCATTGGTCGGTTCACGGTGGCCCGGATCGACCCAACTGACGACCAACGTATGTCCGGCGGTCACGCTGCTCACCGTCGACCTCGGCTGAGGTCCGCGACATGATGGGGGGATGGCCGACCCGCGCGCAGGAACCCTCGCCCAGCCCTCCGACCTCGTCGACGTCGCGCACCTCGTGACGGCGTACTTCAGCGAGGAGCCCGACCCCGACGACGTCGACCAGCAGGTCGCGTTCGGCACCAGCGGGCACCGCGGGACGAGCCTGAAGACGTCCTTCAACGAGGTGCACATCGCGGCCACGACGCAGGCGATCTGCGACTACCGCACGGAGCAGGGGTACGACGGTCCGCTGTTCCTGGGCCGCGACACCCACGCGCTCTCGGAGCCCGCGTGGGTGACCGCGATCGAGGTGCTGGTCGCCAACGACGTGACGGTGCTGGTCGACTCGGCGGACGGCTACACGCCGACGCCCGCGGTCTCGCACGCGATCATCCGCGCCAACGGTGGGCGTACGACGGGCACCGGTCTCGCCGACGGCATCGTGGTGACCCCGTCGCACAACCCGCCAACCGACGGCGGGTTCAAGTACAACCCGCCGCACGGTGGCCCGGCCGACACCGACGCGACCAGCGTGATCGCCGCGCGGGCCAACGAGCTGATCCGGGCCAACCTCGAGGGCGTCCGGCGGGTCGCGTTCGTCCGCGCCCGCGCCGCGTGCTCGCCGTACGACTTCATGGGGACCTACGTCGACGACCTCCCCAGCGTCGTCGACATCGACGCGATCAAGCGGGCGGGGGTCCGGATCGGAGCCGACCCGCTCGGTGGCGCGAGCGTCGACTACTGGGGTGCGATCGGAGAGCGACACGGGCTCGACCTGACCGTCGTGAACCCGCTGGTGGACCCGACCTGGCGCTTCATGACCCTCGACTGGGACGGCAAGATCCGGATGGACTGCTCCTCGCCGGACGCGATGGCGTCGCTGATCGGGCGCAAGGACGACTACCAGATCGCGACCGGGAACGACGCCGACGCCGACCGGCACGGCGTCGTCACGCCCGACGCGGGGCTGATGAACCCCAACCACTTCCTGTCGGTGGCGATCGGCTACCTGTTCGGTGGCGCGCGCGCCGACTGGCCGACCACGGCACGGATCGGCAAGACCTTGGTGTCGAGCTCGATGATCGACCGGGTGGCCGCCGACCTCGGCACCGAGATGGTCGAGGTGCCGGTCGGCTTCAAGTGGTTCGTCCCGGGGCTGATCGACGGGTCGTTCGGGTTCGGGGGCGAGGAGTCGGCCGGGGCGTCGTTCCTGCGCCGCGACGGCTCGACCTGGACCACGGACAAGGACGGCCTCCTGCTGTGCCTGCTGGCCTCCGAGATCCTGGCGACGACGGGGAGGACTCCGAGCGAGCACTACGCCGACCTCGTGGCCGCACACGGGAACCCCGCCTACGCGCGGGTCGACGCACCCGCCGACCGGGCGCAGAAGGCCAAGCTCGCGGCACTCTCCCCCTCCGACGTGTCGGCCACCGAGCTGGCCGGGGAGCCGATCGTCGACAAGCTCACCGAGGCGCCGGGGAACGGCGCGAAGATCGGCGGGCTCAAGGTGACCACCGAGAGCGCCTGGTTCGCGGCCCGCCCCAGCGGCACCGAGGACGTCTACAAGATCTACGCCGAGTCCTTCCGGGGCCCCGAGCACCTGGCCGAGGTGCAGGAGGCCGCGCGCGACGTGGTGTCGGCAGCGCTCGGCTGAGCCGTCGGCTCAGCCGGTGGTACGCCGCAGGCCGGCCAGGACCGCCTCACCACCGGCCCAGGTGCCGGTGAGGGTCTGCTCCACCTCGATCGGCGTGCCCACGACCCGCGGCAGCACCAGCTCGAGGTCGCCGCACCGGGCCAGCGTGACCGCGCCCTGGTCCGAGCCGGCGTCGACAGTGGTGATCGCCGGCACCTCGGAGCGCGGGTCGCCGCTGCCGCGCACCTGCACCCTCGGCGGGATGTCGACCCGCGCCCCGTCGCGCTCGAAGTACATCTGCGCCTGGCTTCCACCGGTGAGGATGGCGGTTGCCAGTGTGGCCGCCCAGACCGGGTCACCGCAGCCGTCGTACACCCAGCGTGGCCCGAGCACCGAGTGCTCGGTGGTGCCGACCAGGAACTCCTCGGCACCGGCCAGCGGCGCACCACGATAGGTGAGCGGCACCTGCACCAGCCGGCCGTCGGCCGCCGAGAACAGGATGGTCTCGACCCCCACCTCGCCGTCGGGATCGTCGAAGCGGTACTCCCCGACCTTCGCGGTCACCTCGATGCCGGCCGCCCACGGGCGGGAGGGAAGCCAGGCGTCCACGAGGTCCTGCTTGGACGGGTCGATGGTCGCGTCGTGGACGAGTGCCATGCCGGGAGCCTAGGGCTCCTCAGACGGGCAGCGCGAGCAGGATCTCGCCTTCGTCGTCCACCTCGCCGGTGGGCACGAAGCCGAGTCCGAGGTAGAAGTCGCGGGGTCCGCCCGGTGCATCGACGAAGCTGGTGATCAGCTCGGTGCCGCCCTCGGAGCGCACCAGGTCGGCGATGGTGGTCACCACCTCGCGGCCGAGCCCTCGGTGCTGGTGCTCGTGGTCGATGATCAGCTTCCAGAGGAACCACGGGCCGCGGTAGCCCTCCGGCACCGGCCGCAGGTCCCAGCTGATCATCACGAAGCCCACGACCTCGCCGTCGGCGTAGACCGCGCGGAACCACGGCTTGGCCTCGGGACAGGCGGCTGCCTCGCGGAGCGAGCCGTCGACGGTGCTGACGAACTGGTCCTGCCCCGGGCCGAGCCGGACCGACACGAGGTCGGCCCGCACCTCGTCGGTCAGCTCACGCAGGTCGATGGACACGCGTTCACGGTCTCACGGAGTGATGTCCTCCGGCACCGGGATTCTGCGCACCCCACCGAGCCGCCGCTGGAAGCGCACGTGCACCGACCACGCGTCGAGGGTGTCCCACAACGCCTGGTGGGCGGCCCACGGCAGCGGGTCGTCGCCGTGCTGCCACGACGCCCCGAAGCCGACCCAGATCGGCACCCAGTCGGCGGCGACGTCCCACGAGGCTCCGTGCCGCATCATCAGCCGGCGCCGGATCTGGAACGCCTCGCGCGGGCCGTCGACACAGATCGGAGCGGTCTGCACCGGCCAGACCCGCAGGTCGAGGGTCATCAGCACCAGCTCGAGCTCCTCGAGTGCCCGCGGCTCGATCAGGACGGTCGCGACGTTCTCGTGCGGGCGCCTCATCCCGGCACGCTAACCCGAGCCCCCGACATTTGTCCCGCACCGACTGCAACCTCCGGAGCCCGGTCCGCGTCTTGGTCGCACCACTCAACCCAAGGAGCAGATCATGTCCACCCCCGTCCGACCCCGGCGCCCGGTCGCCGTCGCCGGCTCGGTGCTCACCGCACTTGCAGCCCTCGCCGTCACCGGACCGTCATACGCCGGCATCCCGGCCCACAACGAGCAGGTCGTCCTGGCCAACGGGACCAACGCGCAGGCAGACGCCAAGAGCGCGATCAGCGGCACCGGCCAGGTGGCGTCGTACGACGGCCGCTTCGTGGTCTTCTCGACCGCGGCGCCGCTGGTGGCCGGCGACACCAACGCCACCGACGACGTCTACCTGCGCGACACCGTCGACGGCATCACCATCCTGGTCAGCCAGAAGGGCGGCCACGTCGGCAACGACGCCAGCTTCGAGCCGACGATCTCCGACGACGGCGAGTTCGTCGCCTTCACCACCTGGGCGACCAACCTGTTCCCGGACCGGAACGGCGCCACGCTCGACGTCGCGGTCAAGGACCTCTTCACCGACAAGACCCGGCTGGTCTCGACGAGCACGAGCGGGAAGCAGTACCGGAAGAACAGCTTCGCGCCGGTGATCTCCGGCGACGGCAGTCGGGTCTCCTTCCAGTCCTTCGCGCCGTTCGGCACCCGAGACCGGGACAAGCGCGAGGACGTCTACGTCCGCGACGTCGCACACCGCTGGACCCGCCAGGCCTCGCTCACCCCGCGGGGCACCGACGTGAAGCCGTCGATCCTCAACGGCGACATCTCCGACAACGGCAACCTGGTCACCTTCGGCGACGCCAACGACCTCTGGGTGCGCAACGTGAACAAGGGCACCACCCGGCGCTTCTGGCACGAGCCGGACGCCCCGCCGTGCCAGGGCTTCCCGACCGGGAGCGCCGGTCGGCCGGTGATCTCCGGCAACGGGAGGTACGTCGCGTTCTCGTCGTGCGCCAGCAAGCTCCCGGGGCCGGACCGGCACGGGCAGGTCTACCGGATGAACCTCGCCACCGGCGCGACCGCCCTGGTGACCAGGCCCGCGTCCGGGGGCAAGGCCGGCAACGCCGACTCGTTCCTGCCCAGCCTGTCGCGCAGCGGTCGGTACGTCGGCTTCGGCAGCGACGCCTCCAACCTCGCCGGCGTCGACTCCGGCACCAGCACCGACGCGTTCGTCGGCGACGTGAAGCGCGGCACCATCGTCCGTGCCTCGCAGGCACCGGACGGCACCGAGGGCAACACCTGGAGCGCCAGCACCGGCGCCGCGATCAGCGGGGACGGCCACACCCTGGTCTACGAGTCCTACGCGCAGAACCTCGTGCCCGGCGACCAGTTCGACTGGGAGGAGGTCTTCGCCTGGCGGGCGTGACCGACCGCTCCGCGGGAGGGCATCAGACGCCGACGACGAGTCGCACCGCGACCGTGTCGCCGACGTCGATGCCCTCCCGTCGGCGTACGTCGAGCCGCAACGGCACGATGTAGCGCCCGTCCTTCGGCCACAGCGACGTGGTCCACTCGGTCCCACCGATCCGAACGGTCACCGGGATCATCCCCCAGCCGTAGCTGACCATCGCCGCCGTCTCCGCGAGGTCCTCGCACTCGTCCTCGGGCACGGTCACGAAGTGATGCGGCGACGGGCCCTTCCAGTGCCAGACCTCGCCGGTGAACTCCAGGTCCATGGCGGCAGCCTACGTAGCGGCGGCCGTGGCCTTCGTCTCACGCCTCAACCCGACAGTTTCGCGCTACGGCCCACGGGTACGCAGCAGCATGAGCACCACGACCCGTGTCATCAAGGCCTCTCCCGCCACCGTGTGGGAGGTGCTGTCCGACGGCTGGCTCTACCCCGTCTGGGTGGTCGGCGCCTCCCGGATGCGCGAGGTGGACCTCACCTGGCCCGAGGTCGGCAGCCAGCTCCACCACTCGGTGGGCGCCTGGCCACTGCTGATCAACGACAACACCGAGGTCACCGAGTCGCGCCACGAGCAGGTGCTCGGGCTGCGCGGCCGGGGTTGGCCGGCCGGTGAGGTCGACATCGAGATCCGCCTCCGCCCGGTCGGCAGCGACACCGAGGTCGCGATCGACGAGGACGCCGCGGCCGGGCCCGGGCTCCTGATCCCCAAGCCGCTGCGCGGCCTGACCTTCCAGTGGCGCAACGTCGAGACGCTGCGCCGCCTCGCCTACATCGCCGAGCGGCGCGTCACCGCACCCACCGAGTCCTGAGCCATCCACCTCCGCTTCGAGGGAGCAGATCATGAGAGCACTGACCTGGCAGGGCAAGCGATCGGTCTCGGTCGAGACCGTCCCCGACCCCGTGATCCAGCAGCCCACCGATGCCGTCATCCGGGTCACGTCCACGGCGATCTGCGGCTCGGACCTCCACCTCTACGAGGTCCTCGGACCCTTCCTCACCCCCGGTGACGTCCTCGGCCACGAGACGATGGGCATCGTGGAGGAGGTCGGCGCCGAGGCCGGTGACCTGCAGGTCGGAGACCGGGTCGTCGTACCCTTCAACATCTCCTGCGGCTCGTGCTGGATGTGCTCGCGGGGTCTGTACGCCCAGTGCGAGACCACGCAGGTGCGTGAGTTCGGCAAGGGCGCGAGCCTGTTCGGCTACACCTCCTTGTACGGCGCGGTGCCCGGGGGCCAGGCCGAGTACCTGCGTGTCCCGCACGCCGACTTCGGCCCGATCAAGGTGCCCGAGGGCGTCAGCGACGAGCGCTACCTCTACCTCTCCGACATCCTGCCCACCGCCTGGCAGGCCTTCGAGTACGCCGACGTTCCCGAGGAGGGCACGGTCGCGGTCTTCGGGCTCGGCCCCGTCGGTCAGCTGACGGCACGGATCGCCCGGCACGCGGGACGCCGGGTGATCGGCATCGACCGGGTGCCCGAGCGGCTTGCCCTCGCCGCTGCCCACGGTGCCGAGGTGGTCGACCTCGACGCGGTCGACGACGTCACGCAGGCGATCCTCGACCTCACCGACGGCCGGGGTGCCGACGGCACCGTCGACGCCGTCGGCATGGAGGCGCACGGGTCCCCGCTGGCCAAGGCCGCGATCTCCGCCGTCGGCGTGCTGCCGGACAGGGTGGCGCGCCCCCTCACCGACAAGTTCGCGATCGACCGGCTCGCGGCGCTGCAGGCGGCGATCAAGTCGGCGCGGCGCGGCGGGACGGTCTCCGTCTCGGGCGTCTACGGCGGCGAGATCGACCCGATGCCGATGATGGAGATCTTCGACCGCGGACTGACCATGCGCTTCGGGCAGTGCCATGTGAAGCGCTGGACCGACGAGATCACGAAGGTGCTCGAGCAGGGTGACGACGTGCTCGACGTCGAGGGGCTGGCCACGCACCGCCTCTCGCTCGAGGAGGCTCCCGCGGCGTACGAGATGTTCCAGAAGAAGCAGGACGGCTGCGTCAAGGTGGTGCTGAAGCCGTGACCTCCGGTGCCGCGGCGCGGCCCCGGGTGGTCCTGGTGACAGGAGCCTCCAGCGGGATCGGCCGCGCCACCGCCCACGCAGCCGCCGCCGCGCACGACCACCTCGTCCTGGTCGCCCGTGAGGAGTCGACCCTGGTCGACGTGGAGAAGGAGTGCCTCGCGGCCGGCGCCGCCTCCACCCTCGTCGTGCCCGCCGACCTGGGCGACGACACCGACGTCGCGAGGTGCGTCCGCGAGGCACTGGGCGTCACCGGGTCGCTGGACGTCGTCGTCAACGCCGGCGGGGTCGTCGCCTACGGCCGCACCGAGGACGTCCCCGCCGACGTCTTCGACGGAGTGCTGCGGACCAACGTCACGGGCTCGGTCAACCTGGCCCGGCACGTCGTACCGGTACTGCGCCGGCAGGAGCGCGGCACCCTGGTGCTGGTCGGCTCGGTCATCGGCCACATCGCGGTGCCCGAGATGACGCCGTACGTCGTCAGCAAGTGGGCCGTGCGTGCGCTGGCGCGACAGCTCCAGGTGGAGAACCGCGACCGCGACGACGTCCACGTGATCTACGCCGCGCCGGGCGGTGTGGACACGCCGATCTACGCGCAGGCGGGCAACTACTCCGGAGTGGTCGGCCGGCCGCCGCCGCCGGTCGCCTCCCCGGAGAAGGTCGCGAGGCGGATCCTGCGCCTGGTCGACCACCCCCGGCCCAGGGCCCAGCTGGGGATCACCAACAACCTGATGCGGGTCGGGTTCAGCGGCCTGCCCTGGCTCTTCGACGTCCTGGTCGGTCCCCTGTTCACCGTGGCCGCCAAGGACCAGACGACCCCCGTGGCCGCCGGATCGGGCAATGTGCTGGAGTCGGTACCCACGGGCAACCACCTGCACGGCGACCAGGGCAACCCCCTCGTGGGAATCGGTCGCAACCTGCTGACCGTGGCCCGCTCGAGACGGAAGCGATGACATGACGACGTACGACGCAGTGGTGGTCGGAGCGGGGCCCAACGGCCTCGTCGCAGCCAACCACCTGGTCGACGCCGGCTGGTCGGTGCTCGTGCTGGAGGCCCAGCCCGACGTGGGCGGGGCGGTCCGCAGCGACCGGGAGGTGCACCCCGACTTCGTGCACGACACCTTCAGTGCCTTCTACCCGCTGGCCGCGGCCGGGCACATCCACACGCTCGGGCTCGAGCGCTTCGGCCTGACCTGGGTGCACGCCCCGGCCGTGCTGGGTCACCCGTTCCCCGACGGGCAGTGGGCGATCCTGCACCGTGACCGCGACGTCACCGCCGGCCTGATGGAGCAGCAGCACCCCGGCGACGGCGAGGCCTGGCACCGGCTCTGCGACCAGTGGGACCGGATCGGCGACGACCTCGTCGGCGCCCTGCTCACGCCGTTCCCACCGGTCCGGCACGGCGTGGGGATGCTGGCCCGGCTCCGGTCGGTCGGCGGCCTGGACTTCGTGAAGACCATGCTCACGCCGGCCACCGAGGTCGGCTGGTCGCGCTTCGGAGGCGCGTCCCCGCGCACCCTGATCGCCGGCAACGCCGGGCACGCCGACATCCCGCTCAACGCCCCCGGGTCCGGGCTGATGGGGATCCTGATGTCGATGCTGGGGCAGACCGTCGGCTTCCCGGTGCCGCAGGGCGGCGCCGGGATGCTGAGCCAGGCCCTCGCGGCCCGGCTGCGCGCCGGTGGCGGCGAGATCCGGTGCGGCGCCGAGGTCGTCGGCATCGAGGTGTCCGCCGGCCGGGCGGTGGCGGTCCGCACCGCCGACGGCGAACGGTTCGCGGCCGGCCGCGCGGTGCTCGCCGACGTCATCGCCAGCCGGCTGTACGGCGGGCTGGTGGCGGCCGACGACCTGCCGGCGCGCACGATCCGCTCGATGCGCTCCTTCCAGCTCGACCCGGGCACGGTGAAAGTCGACTGGGCGCTGGACGGAGCGATCCCGTGGGCCTCGCCGCCGCCGCACACCCCCGGGACCTTCCACGTCGCCGACTCCGTCGAGGACATGAGCGAGGCGCTCGGCCAGGTGAACTCCCGGTCGATCCCCGCGCATCCCTTCATGCTGGCCGGGCAGATGACCACCACCGACCCGACCCGCTCACCGGCCGGCACCGAGTCGCTGTGGGCCTACACCCACGTGCCTCAGCAGGCCACCCGCGACGCCGGCGACGGCGGCATCACGGGGACGTGGGACGAGTCGGACTGCGAGCGCTTCGCGGACCGGATGCAGGAGCGGATCGAGCAGCTGGCACCGGGCTTCGGCTCCCGGATCATGGCCCGCCGGGTGCTCGGGCCGCACGAGCTCGAGGCCCGCAACGCCAACCTGGTGGGCGGCGCCATCAACGGCGGCACCTCCCAGCTCCATCAGGAGCTGATCTTCCGTCCGGTGCCCGGTCTGGGCCGGGCCGAGACGCCGGTGCGCGGGCTGTACCTCGCCTCTGCGTCCGCGCACCCGGGCGGCGGGGTGCACGGCGCGGCCGGGATGAACGCGGCCCGGGCGGCCCGGGCCCACGACCGCCTGCGCACCGCCGGCGGTCTCCTGCCACGTCGTACCGCGGGAAACCTCGCTCGCCCGGTGCGGGTGCTGGACGAGCCCCCGGCCGACGTGTGAGCCTCTGGGCATGACTGCTGGTCCCGAACCGACCTCGCCGGCCCGCTTCGAGAACCAGCAGCTGCGAGGTGCGGCGTTCAGCCACGTCGACCTGCGTGGCGCGAGGTTCGACCACGTGGATCTCGGCGGCGTCCGGATGCGCGGGGTCGAGCTGGTCGACGTCGAGATCACCGGCGAGGTGTGGAACCTGCGGATCAACGACGTCGACGTCGTACCCCTGATCAACGCCGAGCTCGACCGGCGCGACCCCGACCGGGTCAAGATGCGGCCCACCGACCCGGACGGCTTCCGCGAGGCGTGGGACATCGTCGAGCGGCTCTGGGACCAGACCGTCGAGCGGGCCCGGGGCTTCGACCCCGAGCTCCTCCACGCCAGCGTCGACGACGAGTGGTCGTTCATCGAGACCCTGCGGCACCTGGTCTTCGCCACCGACGCCTGGATCCGCCGGGCGATCATGGGCGAGCCCGCGCCGTGGAGCGCCCTCGACCTGCCGTGGGACCAGATGCCCGACACCCCTGGCGTCCCCCGTGACCGCGAGGTGCGCCCCAGCCTCGACGAGGTGGTGATCCTGCGGCGCGACCGGATGGGCATCATGCGCCAGCTGGTCGACGACCTCACCGAGGAGGAGCTCGCGTCGAGCACCGACCCGGTCGAAGGGCCCGGCTGGCCGCAGTCGCGCAGCTATCCGGTGCGCGAGTGCCTCTCGATCGTGCTCAACGAGGAGTGGCACCACCGGCTGTACGCCGAACGCGACCTGGACGCGCTCGAGTCCCACGTGGCGGAGTCGAGCCCGGCCGACTGACCCGTGCGCGAGGCATCACGCCCCGCGTTGTGGGGTACGGCATCGTGGCGCCCGCATCCGGGTTCGCGCTGACGCCTGAGAGGACTCCGCGATGAGCGAGGCCGACGAGCCCACCGAACGCCCGGCGACGCGCGACGGTGCCAACCCGCTGCGGGGATCGCGGACCAGCAGGTTCTGGGTCGCGCTGATCGCACTGATCGTGATCCTGATCCTCCTGGTGGTCTTCGTCGCCCAGAACACCCGCGCGGTGCAGCTGTCGTTCCTCGGCTGGGACTGGCACCCGCCCCTGGCCGTGGCGCTGCTCGTCGCCGTGGTCGGCGGCCTGGCGATCTCCGCGACCGTCGGCACGCTGCGCCTGATGCAGGTGCACCGGCGGGTGCGACGGACCCGCTAACCGTCCAGCACGAACTCGTCGCCTCGAGTCACGGGTACCACGGACCCATCGGCGTGGTAGCCGTCGATCTGCACCTCGGGGCTGCCGATCACGATGTCGACGTGGGTGTTGGCCTGGTTGAGCCCGGCCGCGATCCGCTGCTCGGCGTCGAGCTCGAGGCCGCCCCGGAAGGCGCTGGGATAGCCCATCCCCCAGGCGACGTGGGAGCCGACGTTCTCGTCGTACAGCATGTCCTTGAAGACCAGACCGGTCGTCGCGACCCGGGAGTCCGAGTCGACGATGGCGACCTCGCCGAGGTGCCGCGAGCGGGGGATCAGCTCGAACTGCTGCTGCACCTCCTGCTCGCCGCGAGCCGCCTTGACCCCGGTGATGGTGCCGTCGCGCAGCTCGAGCTGGAGGTCCTCGACCATGGCGCCCATCGAGGAGAGGAAGAACGGCGCGGCAGTGCGCAGCTTTCCCTCGGCGCGCCGCCAGTCCGGTGACATGAAGACCTCCTCGGTCGGCATGTTCGGCACGAACTCGACGCCGTCGTCGGTCTCCAGCGACCCGCCCACCCACACCGACTCCGGCGCCAGCCCGATGGTGATGTCGGTGCCGGGGCCCTGGTAGCGGACCTTGTCGAACCCGTGGCCGTTGAGGATCGCGGCCCGGGCCTGGAGCTTGCTGATGTGACGGCGCCAGGCCTGCTCGGGGTCTGCCTCGTCGAGCCGCATCGAGACCGCGACCGCCTCCCAGAGGGCCGCCGTGTCGGCGACCCCGACGCTCTCGGCCCAACCACGGGTCGGTGCACCCACCACGGTCCAGGCGAGCTGTCCGCTGGTGATCAGCGGCATGGCCTCGGAGATCAGGTCGACCGGCTGCGACTTCGCGAGGCGGACCGGGTCGAGGCCGTCCATCAGCGTCGGGAACGGGTTGCCGGTCAGGCTGATCAGCGCCGGCTTGATGTTCTTCCAGGCGCGCACCCCGTCCAGCACGTGCTCCGGCGTCGTACCCAGCGTCTCCTCGGGTGCGTGCAGCACCGCAGCCCGCTGGAGGTGCCGGTCGTTGTAGTCGATGGTGACCCGGCTCGCGCCGACGCGGTAGGCCTCCTCGGCCAGCACTCGCGCCACCTCCGCCTGCTCGGGCAGGCAGCTGATCTCGACCTCCTGGCCGGGTTGGACGTTGACGCCGACGCGCACGACCAGCCGCGCGTACTTCTCCAGCAGGTGGTCGTAAGGCTCAGTCATGTCGCTCCTGTGTGTAGAACTCCGTGAACTCCCGGCATCGCCCCTCGTCGTCGAAGGACATCAGGAAGCAGTTGTGGAACACCTTGGTCACCGGACCGCCCGGCGCGTCACGGTAGGTCGACGTGCCGGTCGCCACGACCCGGTCGCCGTCGACCGCGAACGGCGTGTACGACGCGTCGTACGTGCCCGGTGCGTCGCGGGTCGACGCTCCGGAGTCGTCTCCCTCGCCGAGCCACGAGGCCACCACCGCCTCGCGGCCGACCGTCGGCTCGTCGTCGGGGTGGTAGCGGTAGGTGACGTCCGCGCTGAACAGGTCGCCGATCGCGGTCGGGTCGTAGCTCCGCCACGCGGCGACGTAGCGGTCGAGCCAGGCCTGGGCGGAGTCGCGGTCCATGGGCCGACCCTAGTTCGCCGACCCGGTCAGAGGTCCAGGACGAACCAGACCCTGGTGCCGTGGGCGTCGAGGTCGTAGCCCCAGCGTGAGGCCAGGCGCTCCACCACCTCCAGCCCGCGCCCGTGCACCTGGAGGTGGTCGTCGATCTGCCCCACGGTGGTCACGCCCCGGCTGCCCCCGTCGCGCACGGTCGCGGTGAGCACGTCCCCCTCCAGCAGCAGGCGCAGCGTGCAGGAGTTGTGGGCGTGGATGACCGCATTGGTCACCAGCTCGGAGACGCACAGCACGGCGGTGTCGGTGAGGTCCGGCCCGACACCCCAGTCCACGAGGACGTCACGGACGACGTGCCGGGCCTCGCCCACGGCCTCCGGCGTCGGAGCGACGTCGTGAACCGCGACCACGGCGCCCGGCGGTGCGCCCTCGTCGGCCGTCTCCGCCACGGCACGTCGTTCGCCGAGCTGGGCCAGGTGCAGCGCGGCGCCGAGCTCCGCGCCCCGACGCGCCAACGCGAGCCGGTGCTCGAGCCCGAAGGACTGCGGGGCGTCGAAGAAGAGGACGAACCCTCCCAGCCCTCGCCCGGCGACGAGCAGCGGCACGGCCGCCACCGCCGCCGTCGGGCCGTCGGCCTGCCGGTCCACGAACTCGGCGTAGCGTCCGCGCAGCTCGTCGAGCGAGCCCGCGACGAGCTCTCCGGTCCGGGCCGCGGTGTTGATCGGCAGGTCGTCGTAGGCGTCGATGTGGCACCAGGGCGACTCGGCTCCGCCGTCGCGGTCGCTGGCCGTGAAGAGCAGGCGCCGCCCGCCGCCCTCGTCGAGGGCCAGTCCGACGCGGTGGACATCGGGCAGCGTGGCGAGCTCGGCGAGCGCAGCCTTCGCCCACCCTGCCACTCCGGGCACCGCTGACGGCGCCCGGTCTCCCTCCCGGTGCACCGCCCCAGCCTAGGCGTCCGGGCGGCGTGACCGAAGCGCGGTTTCAGCTCGGGCGCACCACGCCGCGGGACCCGGTACCGGCCGCCTGCCGCAGCCAGGCCGCCTCGACGTCGGCGAGCGGCACCACGTCGTACGCCATCCGGATCCGCCCGGCGGCGGCGTGCTCGAGGACGGCAGTGACGGCCGACGTGCGCTGCTCGGGGGTCAGCGCGTTGTTGGTGTAGCCGAGGACCGCCGCCGACCTGCTGCGCAGCCCGGCCGAGGAGAAGACCGCGGCGTCACCCGAGGCCCCACCCAGGTTGACCAGGCGGCCTCCCGGCGCGAGCGTGCCGGCGGCGGCGGACGCGGAGACGCCGAAGACCGGGTCCAGGACGACGTCGAAGGGCCCGTGCTGCGCGAGCGATGCGGTCAGCTCATCGACGTCATGGGTGTCGAGGGGTACGACGACCTCGGCGCCGGCGGCCCGGGCCCGGTCGGCCGAGCCGGGTCGGGCAACCGCGACGACCTGCGCCGCACCGAGCGCGTGCGCCGCACCGATCCCGGCCTGCCCCACGGCGCCGCCGCCACCGAGCACTAGCACCCGCTCGCCGGCCACCAGGCCGGCCCGCCACGAGAGCGCCATCCAGGCAGCGACTCCGGAGAGCCCGAGCGCCGCCGCCAGGTCGTCCGGCACCGTCACCTCGAGAGGTACGACGTCACCGTCCGGCACCAGGCACAGCTCGGCCAGGCTGCCGTCGCCGGGGGCCATCCCGGCCGGCGTGAAGAACCACACCCGCGTCCCCGGCTCGTGGGTCTCGGAGACCTCGACGACACCGACTCCCTGACCGCCCGGCACGTACGGCGTCGCGGGCACGCCGAGGTACGCCGTGCCCGACGCGCAGAGCAGGTCCAGTGGCACCACCGGTGCGGCCCTCACCCGGACCAGCGTCGAGCCGGCCGCCGGCTCGGGGGCGGGGTGTTCGCCGTACGACGGAGGCGAGCCGGGCGTGTGCAGGACGGCGGCGCGCATCAGCGGGTCACGTGGAGATGTCGGGGTAGGGCAGCGTGAGGTGCTCCAACGCTCTGCCGTAGGCGATCTGGTACTCCAGCGGTCCGTGGTCGCGCTCGAACATCGCGATGAACAGGGTCAGCGTGAGGAAGGGATGGGCGCCCATCCCGAACAGCGTGACGTGGTCCTGCTCGACCAGTGCTCGCCGCTCGTCGTCCTCGAAGGCGAGCCAGGTGGACTTCTCGTCACTGTGACTGTTGAGGATCAGGTTGGCCATCTCGGCCTCCCACCAGGCGACCGTCCCGGCCGGGTCCTCACGGTAGCGCTCGACGAGAGCCGGGTCGCGGTCGACGGTGTAGAGGAACTTGTCGAGGAGGTACTTGCTCATCAGAGTGCTCCCTCCGGCTCGGACCGGCGGTCGAGCCCGGATCCCTCCGGGTACCACGTGAAGTACGCCTCCATGGTGTGGAAGAGGTCGAGCGAGTCGGTGTAGTCGGCCTTCACCCCGTCACCGGCGACGCCCATCATCAGCATGAAGTCCATGAAGCCGTGGGTGGCGTTGCCCGGCAGGTGCAGGCTGTCGAGCGACACCTCGCCGAGGCAGCCCTCGACATCGCCGTTCGCGATCCACTCGACGGCCTTGCGGTCGAAGTCCGGGTCGGGGCCGTGCTCGCCGAACTGGCGCGGCCCGCCGAGCTCCAGCGAGAGGTGCCCGGTGCCGATGATCGCGACCCGCTGGTCGCTCGGCCACGACTCGACCAGCTCGCGAATCGCCTTGCCCAGCTGGACGAACCGCTTCGGCTGCGGCAGCGGCGGCGCGAAGATGTTGGTGTAGATCGGCACGATCGGCAGGTCCGCCTGCGGCCGCAGCGTGATGATCGGGCAGGTGATGCTGTGGTCGATCCGCAGCTCGTTGCTGAAGGCCAGGTCGAAGTCCATGTCGAGCCCGTTGCGCAGGATGTGGGAGGAGAGGTCCTCTTGCCCGGCCAGGGTCATCCGAGGGAGGCCGAACTCGCGTTCCTCGTTGTACCAGTTGGCGTCGAAGTACGGCGCCTTGCCGACCAGGAACTGCGGCATGTTGTCCAGCCAGAGCTGGTGGAAGTGGTCGCTGCCGACCATCACCAGCACGTCGGGCTCGGCCCGGGTCAGGGTCTCGCGGAAGGCCTCGATCTTGGCCTGCCACTCGTCGGCGAACGGAGGCCGGTCGGCGCCGGTGGCGGTGCTCGCCTTCAGGTAGAAGGGATGGTGCGTCGAGGCGATGACCGCAGCGACGGTGGCCATGCTCGCTCCTCTCTCACTCAGTCCTGCGGAGTCGGGTCCACGTAGACCGCGTTGCGGTCGATCGTGAGGTAGGCGTCCATCCCGATCGGCCGCCGGCGCTCCTCGGCGAGCTGACCGAGCAGGCCGGCCGCCCGGGCCAGCAGCGCGAAGCCGCGCAGCATCTCGACCGGCAGCCCGAGGTCGGCCAGGGCGGCCCCGCAGACGCCGGCGCCGTTGAGTGGCAGGTGCCGGCCGAGCACCTGCTCGTGCACCCGCCCGATCGCCTCGAACAGCCGCAGGTGCGGGCCGCGCAGACCTTCCTCGTCGGCGATCCGGATCAGCCGCGGGGTGCGTGGGTCGCCCTGCTTGTGTACCGGGTGCCCGAGGCCGGGGACGAACGCGCCCTGCTCGCGGGTACGTCGTACCGCGGAGAGGGCGACGGCGTCCCAGCCCTCGTCGGTGGTCGGCAGGTCACCGGTGTGCGCCTCGAGGACGGCATGGAGGTAGCCGCCGCAGTCCTCGGTCACGCCCAGGAACCGCGAGCCGCCACCGAGCAGGCCGGCGGCCAGGGCACCCTGGAGCGAGTCGGGTGCGGACAGGTAGGTGAGCCGGGCCGCGATCGCGGTCGGGGTGAACCCGTGGTCGGCCAGGGCCACCAGCACCGCCTCGAACACCCTGGTCTCACCCGAGGTCGGGCGCCGCAGCGCGACCAGCCAGAAGGCGAGCTCCCCGAAGCCGACGTTGCCCATCAGGTCGGTGAGGTCCTCGCCCATCAGCGAGATGGTCTCGGCCGTCGACGTCCCCAACGACGTGGGGAACTCCAGCTCACTCATCGCCGCCCTCCGCGTGGTCGCGGCTCTCTCCGTGGTCGAGCGGAGTCGAGACCACGGGCTCCCTCAGCCAGGCCCGGATCTCGTCGCCGTGCTCGTCGAGCCCCGGCGGGGGAAGCCGGTAGTCGACCGGTGTCTCGGAGAACGTGATCGGGTTGCGGATCGACGGCACCATGGCCTCGCCCTCACCGACCTCGACCACGGGCTCCTGCCCGATCTCCTGGGCGAACGCGACGCCGCCGCCGACGTCGTTGATCGGCCCGCACGGCACGCCCGCGCCGATGATCTCGCGGAACCACTCCATCTTCGGCCGGGTCATCAGCCGCTCGACGAGCAGCGGCCGGAGCAGGTCGCGGTTGGCGGTGCGGTCCTCGTTGCGGGAGAAGCGGGGATCGTCGGCGAGCTCGGGGACGCCGAGGACCTCGACCAGCTTGCGGAACTGGCCGTTGTTGCCGGCCGTGACGACCAGCTCGCCGTCGGCGCACATCAGCGGCTCATAGGGGAAGAGACTCGGGTGGCTGTTGCCCATCCGCACCGGTACGACGCCCCCCGCCGCGTAGGCACTGGTCTGGTTGACCATCCCCGACATGGCGGTGGCGAGCAGGTTCACCTCCACGTGCTGACCCCGGCCGTCCTCGTCACGGGAGTGCAGCGCGGCCAGGATGCCGATGGTGGCGTGCAGCCCGGCCATGACGTCGAAGACCGAGATACCGGAGCGGAACGGCCCGGTGTCGGGGCCGCCGGTCAGGCTCATCAGCCCCGACATCGCCTGAACGATGATGTCGTAGCCAGGCAGCACGCGGCCGCGCTCCGTCGTACCGAAGCCGCTGATGGAGGCGTAGACGACCTTCGGGTTGGCAGCGGCGACGGTGTCGTAGTCGAGGCCGTAGCGGGTCAGCCCCCCGGGCCGGAAGTTCTCCATCATGATGTCGGCGCGCCCGGCCAGCTCCTGGGCCAGCGCGAGGTCACCGGGGTCCTTCAGGTCGAGGGCGACCGAGCGCTTGTTGCGGTTGACACCGAGGTAGTACGTCGACACGCCCTCGCGCAGCGGTGGCATCCACGAGCGGGTGTCGTCGCCGGCCGGCGACTCGACCTTGACCACCTCGGCGCCGAGGTCCGCGAGCAGCATCGAGGCGTAGGGGCCGGCCAGGATCCGCGAGAAGTCGGCGACCAGCAACCCGCTGAGCGGTCCGGTCGGTCGGTCGGTCACGGGCGTCCTCCACGGATCTGCGGACACTCGTCCGCTTCGTTGTCTGGCCAGTCTCAGAGTGCAGGGATAGGCCTGTCAAGCAACTCTTGACAGGCTCGCGGTCCCGGGTCGACAGTGGCCGGGAACCTCACTGACCACCCACCGGACACTCGTACGCACCTCGGGTCGGCCGGCAGCAATCGGTGGTCGAGCGGAGCCGAGACCACCTGGAAGCGGAGGGACCATGACCGACTCGATCGTGCTGCGCGGCGGCACCGTGCTGACGATGGACGACAGCCACACCGTCCACGAGACCGCCGACGTGCTGATCGTCGGCGACCGGGTCGAGGCGGTCGGCGAGGCCCTCGCCGTGCCCGACGGGACCCGCGAGATCGACGCCTCCGGCGGCATCGTGATGCCGGGGATGATCGACACGCATCGACACATGTGGCAGACCGCGATGCGCGGGTACGGCGCCGACTGGACCCTGACGCAGTACTTCGTCTGGTACTACCTCGAGCACGGCAAGACCTTCCGCCCCGAGGACATCCATGCCGGCAACGTGCTCTCCGCGTGGGAGTCGCTCGAGGCCGGCGTCACCACCACCGTCGACTGGTCGCACGGCCTCCAGACCGTCGACCACGCCGACGCCGCGGTCGACGCGCTCCAGTCGGTGCCGGGCCGGTTCGTGCTGGCCTACGGCAACATCCAGGCCGGCCCGTGGGAGTGGACCGCGGACCCGGCCGTCCGCGACTTCTTCGAGCGACGTCGTACCGGTGCCGGCGACCTGCTCGGCTTCCAGCTGGCCTTCGACGTCACCGGCGACCCGGCGTTCCCCGAGCGGGCGGCCTTCGAGGTGGCCCGCGACCTCGGCCTGCCGGTGACCACCCACGCCGGGGTCTGGGGCGCGACCAACGACGACGGCATCCGGCTGATCCACGAGAACGGCTTCGCGGGCACCGACACGATCTACGTGCACGCGGCCACGCTGAGCACGGACTCCTACCAGCGGATCGCAGCCAGTGGCGGCTCGGTGTCGGTCTCGACGGAGTCCGAGCAGAGCGCAGGACAGGGCTACCCGCCGACCTGGCAGGTGCGGCAGCACGACATCCCGGTGTCGCTCTCGATGGACACCAGCGTCTGGTGGAGCGGGGACCTGTTCTCCGCGATGCGGACCACGCTCGGCGCCGACCGGTCGCGCGAGCACCTCGAGGCGCACGTGCAGGGCGACACCGTGACCGCCCTGTCGTTGCGCGCCGAGCACGTCGTCGACTGGGCCACCCGCGGCGGCGCGCACGCCCTCGGCCGCGACGACCTCGGCAGCCTCGAGGCCGGCAAGAAGGCCGACGTCGTACTGATCAAGAACGACGACTCGCCGGTCTCCTTCCCGTTGCTCAACCCTTACGGCCACGTCGCCTTCCAGGCCCAGCGCGGCGACGTGCACACGGTGATCGTCGACGGTCGGGTCGTGAAGACCGACGGCCGGCTGGTCGGCTTCGACCCTGCCGGCGTACGACGTGCCGTCGACGCCACCGTCGACCACCTCCGCTCGACGATGGGCGAGGAGACCTGGCGGGCCGGGATGAACCCGGCCCTGCCCGAGGGCAACAAGGTGCTCGACAACCCCTACCAGTACACCGACTACCAGTCCGAGAGCACGCACGGCGCCCGCGGCAGCATGTTCGGCGACACCGACCCCGGCCACTAGGGTCTCCGCTCGTGGCAGGACGTGGCGCGGGGCCGGACTTCGTCGAGGCGCTGGCGCGCGGGCTCGACGTGCTGCGCTGCTTCGACCAGCACCACCGGACGATGTCACTGGCCGAGGTGGCCACCGCCACAGGGCTGGCCCGGCCGACCGCGCGGCGGCTGCTGCTCACCCTGGCCGAGCTCGGCTACGTCCGGTCGGCCGACGGCACCTTCTCGCTGACTCCCCGCTGCCTCTCGCTGGGCACGGCGTACGTCGCGTCGCTCGGCCTCTGGGACCTCGCCCGACCGCACCTCGAGACGCTGGTCCGCCAGACCGGTGAGTCGTCGTCGATGGCCCAGCTCGACGGCTCGGACATCGTCTACGTGGCCCGGGTCTCGGTGCCGAAGATCATCGCGCTGCGGGTCGACATCGGCACCCTCTTCCCGGCCCCGCAGACCTCCCAGGGCAAGGTGCTGCTCGCCGCGCTGTCGGCCGACGAGCTCGACGCGACCCTCGCGATCCCCTCGCGCTCGGGCCTCCCTCCCCGGCCGCCGGTCGAGACCGAGCCAGGCCTTCTGGCCGAGCTCACCCAGGTGCGGGCGCGGGGCTGGGCCCTGGCCGACGAGGAGCTGGCCCCCGGCGTCCGCTCGGTCGCCGTACCGGTCCGCGACGGCACCGGCGCCGTCCGGTCCGCGATGAACGTGACCGTTCACGCCGCCGAGACCTCCACGGAGACCCTGCTCGACCAGCACCTGCCGAAGCTGCTCCGCACCGCCGGCGACGTCAGTGCCGACTGGGCCCGGTGGCAGGCCCGGCCCCACGCCGAGGTGGCCCGGCTGCCGGACTGACCGGCCGGCCTAGGTGCCGACGGGCGTCGGGCCCGACGGTGTCGGCGACGGCTCCACGGCCGGCGGCGCGCTCTGGTTGCGGACCGGAGCACCGAGGACGTAGCCGATCACGCCGATCACCAGGATCACCGCGAGGGTGCCCAGGGTGAAGGCCTCGAAGCGCATCCGCGAGACGCCGTACGAGTCCTCGACGCTGTAGGACAGCCCGAACACCTTCTCGTCGATGGTGCCGGGGAACAGCGCCACCCACGAGCCGAGCACCATCCACGCCGTGCAGACGATGCCGGTGGTCCAGACGCCGACCATGCCGAACGGCAGGCGGTAGGGACGGTGCACCTCGGGGTGGCTGTAGCGGAGCTTGATCACCGTCGGGAAGATCAAGAGGTAGGACAGCAGCGTCGTGGACGTGGCCAGGTAGAGGACCACGGTGAACGTGTCCGCCGCGGACCCGGTGGTGAAGCGCTGGGCCGCGATCATGAAGAGCGTCGCGACGACGCCCGACATGACGTTGACCCGCACCGGCGTACCGAACGTCTTGTTGAAGCGGCCGAACCACCCGATGAAGGCGCCGTCGTACGCCGCGACGGCCTGCACGCGGTCCGAGCCCATCATCCAGACGCTGCCCGAGGTCACCAGGGCGAAGATGAACCCCAGCGCCATCAGGTCGACCATCACGTTCTGGGCACCGCCGTACACGCCGAAGGTGGTCTTGACGGCGTCGAGGAAGCCGGCGATGCCGCTGACCTGGCTGCGTGGCAGGACCTCCAGGATGCCGAAGATCGGGACGGCGTAGCAGAGGACGGCGACGACGCCGCCGATGGCGACGGACCGCGGGACGTCCTTCTGCGGGTCGACCATCTCCTCGGCCGCGCCGTTCTGGAGCTCGAACCCGACGTAGTTGAAGAGCAGGAGGGGCACCAGCCCGAGGAACACCGACGTGCTGGGGCCGAACTCGTGCAGCGAGTAGCCGTGGACACCGTGCTGGGCCGCATAGATGACGATGGTCACCGAGAAGAGGCCGAGCACGACGACCCGCATGATCGCGCCGGCGTTGGGGATCCACTTGCCGCGCTTCAGCGACGCCACGGCGACCCCGATGCTGATCCAGATGAACAGCAGCTTGAAGGCGTAGTCGGCGAAGGTCCCCGTGCCGATGTGATGGATGTTGTCGCTCCACGCCGCCGTCGAGATGAAGGCCAGCGAGCCGCCGACCCACAGGGGGTTGGTCACCCAGTAGAGGAGCGCGCCGAGGCCCGCAGGGAGCCGGCCCCACGACAGCTTCATCCACTCGTAGGGACCGCCCTCCTCGGTGAAGGTGCTGCCGAGCTCCGACATCAGGAGCGCGTAGGGCAGTACGAAGAAGACCGCGAGCACGACGAGCCAGGTGAAGGTCTGGGCGCCGTACCCGGACACCTGGCCCAGCGTGTCGAGACCGACCAGCGCGCAGATCGTGAAGAACAGCATGTCGAAGCGGCGCAGGCTCTTGACGAGCTTGGTGCGCTCCTCGACGGCCATCGCGGTGATGGGCTCGCCCTCGACATAGGGGACCTGGGTCGTCATCTGAGTGCCTTCCGTGCGTGACCCGAGAAGCTACGTCCCGGCCCCGCCCGGTCCCTCCCGCGTAGGTTCGATCAGTACGGTCCCCGCGTCAAGACCTGTCTCGGCGCGTCGTGCCGGTGCTGTGTCCGCGAGGGTGCCGGTCGCGTGCCGGATACTGGCCGCGTGCCCCGTACCCGCTGCTATTGCAACGGCATCCTCACCGATGAGGACTTCCCGCTCAACGATGTCTCCGAGCACCTGGCCGAGCCGTCCTCCATCGTCTGGATCGACCTCTGCGCCCCGGACCTGCACGACCTGCAGCTGGTGGCCGACGAGCTGGGGCTGCACGAGCTCGCGGTCGAGGACGCGACGAAGGGGCACCAGCGGCCCAAGCTCGACCGCTACGACGGGCACGACTTCCTCAGCGCCTACTCCGTGCGCCTCGACGTGGAGACGGGGCGGCTCGAGACCGACGAGATCGCCGCCTTCATCACAGCCTCCGCGCTCGTCACCGTACGCCGCGACGAGTCGTTCCCCATGGACCTGCTGGTGAAGCGGTGGGACGACAGGGTCGACCTCACCAGGTACGGCGTGGGGGCGCTGCTGCACGGCCTGCTCGACTTCCTGGTCGACGGCCACTTCGCCACCGTCGAGTCGCTCGACGACCAGATCGAGCAGCTGGAGGACCTGCTCTTCGACGACCAGCCGCACGACAAGGACGTGCAACGCCGCAGCTTCGAGCTGCGCAAGAGCCTCGTCCAGCTGCGCCGCGTGGTGCTGCCGATGCGGGAGGTCGTCAACACCCTGATGCGGGGCGACCTCGGAGTCGTCCACGACGAGCTGATGCCCTACTACCAGGACGTCTACGACCACGTCATGCGCGCCACCGAGTGGACCGAGAGCCTGCGCGACCTGGTCAACACCATCCTCGAGACCAACCTGACCATCCAGGGCAACCGGCTCAACGTCATCACCAAGCAGGTCACCAGCTGGGCCGCGATCATCGCCGTACCCACCGCGATCACCGGCTTCTACGGGCAGAACGTGCCGTTCCCCGGTTTCGCCCACCAGGCCGGCTTCCTCACCTCGTGCCTCCTGATCGTGGCGCTGTCACTGTCGTTGTACCTCGTGTTCAGGCGCAAGGGCTGGCTGTGAGCTGCCCGGCCCGGCTCCGGACGTCCTGACCTCGACAGGGCGCGCGCTTCCTCCTATCGTGGATTGACTGGTCATTCAGTCCTCTCTGCGAGGCGCTCATGCGACGTTCCGGCTCGGCCGTCCTGAGCACGCTCTGCCTGATCGGCGTCGCGGCGCTCGCCGCCTGCAGCGGCTCGACGGACTCCGCAGGTGCGCCGACACCGGGCATCCCCACCGGCGGAACCGCCACGTCGCCGGGGCCGCTGTCCCTGTCGGTCCTCGTCTTCAACGTGGAGTACGGCGGCACTTCGGCCACCGACGCGGTGATCGGCAGCATCGGGGCGGATGTGGTCGGGGTCCTCGAGTCCTACAACCGGCTGCCGAAGATCGCGGCTGCTGCCGGCTACCCCTACTACGACGTCGGGCTGCAGATCCTGTCGAAGTACCCGATCCTCGAACCGTCCGGCGCGCATGGCCTCTACGCCTACCTCGAGGTCCGGCCGGGCGAGGCGATCGCGATGATCAACACCCACCTCGACTACGTGCACGACGGACCGAACCGCCTCGAGCGGGGCGCGACGGTCTCCGACGTGCTGGCCACCGAGAGGCAGGTCCGGCTCTCGACGATCCGCACCCTGCTCCCTTCGGCGGAGCACCTGCTCCTCGACGGCTGGCCACTGCTCCTGACCGGCGACCTCAACGAGCCCTCGCACTTGGACTGGACTGCGCGGACCGCCTCCCAGCACGACGGCATCGGACCCGTCGCCTGGCCGGTCAGCGAGGCCCTGACGTCGGCCGGGCTCCGCGACTCCTACCGCCAGGCCCACCCCGACCCCGTCGCCGATCCCGGCAACACGTGGGGCGGTGTCGCCGGAAGCCACGGCTCGCCTCGCCGGATCGACTACGCGTACGTCGGTGGTCCGGTCGAGGTGGTCGACAGCCAGGTCGTCGGCGAGAGGGGCGGGCCGGGAGTGGATCTCGGCTATCCCCACTGGACGTCGGACCACCGGGCCGTGCTGTCGAAGCTCACCGTCACCCCCGCACCCGTCCCGACCACCCTCGCCCTGTCGGCCCGGATGGTCTCCCGCGGCGACGAGGTCACGGCGTCCTACCGGATGCCTGACGGCCTGGCGGGCGGGCGGCTGCAGCTGGAGGGCCCCTCGTCTGACACCTTCCCGGCAACCGGGACGTCGGGCACCGTGCAGATCCCCACGAGCACGCTCGCCGCCGGGGCCTACCGGGTCCGCCTGCTCGGCCCGGACGGCACCGTGGTCGCCACCAACCGGCTGACCGTGCGGCCGCGCGCCGGGCGGATCCACCTGACCACCGACGCCAGGTCGTACGCCGTCGGGCAACAGATCACCGTGCACTGGGCCGACGGGCCGGCCAACCGCTGGGACTGGGTCGCGGTCTATCGGGCCGGCGCCGACAACCCCCGTCGGGACGACTACCTGGTCTGGGACTACACCGGCGGCCACGACGCCGGCGCCCTCCCGCCCCGCACCCACGGGACCCTCACGTTCGGCCGCGACCAGCAGGGAAAGCCGTGGCCCCTGCCGCCGGGTCGCTACACCGTGCACTACCTGCTGACCGACCAGTACCACAGCATCGGCTCGGCGGCCTTCACCGTGCGCTGAGGCCGCGGCGTCCCCACCGCAGTTCGGCAACAACGCGGACGCACACGGAGCCGGGCGTCTACGGTCTGCCGGTGGACGAGATCTCGGGGATCGACCAGCGGAAGATGCGCCTCCGGTACGCCGGCACCTGCAGCGTGTGTGGAGCCGCGCTGCCGGCCAAGGTCGAGGCGTTGTACGAACGTTCGACCAAAACGGTCAGCTGCCTGGCCCACGACGACCCGGACGAGACCACGGTCGACGTTGCCGACGCCGTCGACGTCGCCGAGGTCGTCGACGCGGGCACGCCCGGCGCTTCTGCCCGCAGGGAGTTCGAACGTCGGAAGGCCAACAGGGAGAAGCGGATCCGAAGCAGCCACCCCAGGCTGGGAGGCCTCATCCATGCTCTGAGCGACGAGCCGCAGTCGACCACCGCCTGGGACACCGGAGCTCTCGGCGAGGAGCGACTGGGCCGCCGCCTCAGCGAGCTCGCCGGCGACACCTTCCTGGTGCTGCACGACCGGCGCATCCCGGGCACCCGTGCCAACATCGACCACCTCGCCGTGACCGGGACGGGTGTCTACGTGATCGACGCGAAGAAGTACCGTGGCCGTCCCCAGCTCCGGGTCGAGGGCGGGATCCTGCGTCCTCGAACCGAACGGGTCCTCGTCGGGTCGCGCGACTGCACCGAGCTCGTCGACGGTGTGCTCCACCAGGTGGACGTCGTACGCCGCTTCCTCACCGAGGACGTGCCGCTCCACGGCGTGCTCTGTTTCGTCGAGGCCGACTGGCCACTGTTCGGTGGCGGGTTCACCAGCCGCGGGGTGGAGGCGTTGTGGCCCCAGCGGCTGTACCCGAAGCTGACCGCTCCCGGCCCTCTGCACGGTGACACGCTGGCGGACCTCCACCGCCGGCTGGCCGTCGCCCTGCCGCCCGCGTGACCCGAGCGTTCGGCGACCGGCCCTTTTGCGGACGCACAACGTCCGGAATGCGTTCTACCCTCGCTGGCATGACCGAGAGGACGCATGAGACGACCCTTCAGACCGACACCCCGGACGCCGTGACGCCGTGGCTGCTCGACTCCGACCCGGCAATCCGGTGGCAGGTGCTGGCTGACCTGACCGACGCACCGGCCGACGAGGTCGCCGCCGAGCGCAGCCGGGTGGCCACCGAGGGGTGGGGCGCGGCGCTGCTCGCCGCCCGCGACCCGGACGGGCAGTGGATGGGCGGGGCCTGCTTCCCCGGCCGGGGAGACCGGCCGGCCGACGGCGAGCAGCCCTGGACGTCGACGCTGCCGGTGCTCCTCGAGCTCCGCGCGCTCGGGCTCGACCCGACGTCCGATGTCGCGCGCGAGACGACGGCACTGGTGGCTGAGAACTGCCGGTGGGAGTACGACGGGTCGCGCTTCTTCGACGGCGAGGTCGAGGAGTGCATCAACGGCCACACGGTGAGCCTCGGGGCCTACTTCGGTGCCGACGTGGACGGGATCGTCGGTCGCCTCCTGGCCGGTCAGCTCGACGACGGCGGCTGGAACTGCGAGGCCGAGCGCGGCGCCACCGTGTCGTCGTTCAACTCCACGATCTGCGTGCTCGAGGGCCTGCTCGAGCACGAGCGCGCCGGGCACGGCACTCCGGAGACGCTGGCCGCCCGCCGTCGCGGAGAGGAGTACCTGCTGGAGCGCTCGCTGTTCCGGAGCAAGCGCACCGGCGAGGTGCCGGACGACGCGTGGCTGTCGTTCTCGTTCCCGACCCGATGGCACTACGACGTCCTGCGCGGGCTCGAGCACTTCCGCAGCGCGGACTCGCGGGACCCCCGGCTCGAGGAGGCCGTCGAGCTGGTGCGCAGCAAGCGACAGGGCGACGGCACCTGGCTGCTCGAGAACACCCATCGCGGGCCCGCGCACCTCCGGTACGACGACGGCGACGGCCGCCCGAGCCGCTGGAACACCCTGCGGGCGCGGCGGGTGCTCGACTGGTGGGGCGCGTGACCGCACCGACCTGGCCGCGAGTCCTCGGCTGGCGCGTGCGCCGACAGCTGCTGGACCCCGCGTCCGACGGCTCCGTCGCCGACGTGGTGGCCCGGCTCGGAGCCGTGCCGGCGTGGCCGGACCCGGCCATGGAGCTGACCGTCGGCGTACGCCGTGCCGGGGGCCGGACGGGTGACGCCGCCCGAGCCCTCGCGGCGAACGAGGTGGTCAAGGTCTACGCGTTCCGCGGCGCGACGCACCTGATGACGCCTCAGGACGCGGGGGCCTACCTGGCGGTGCGCGCATCGAGCCGGATGTGGGAGCTGCCGAGCTGGGTGAGCTTCTACCGGCTGGCGCCGGAGGACTGGCCGCGGTTCCGGGAGTTCGTGCGGGAGGCCGTGGCCGACCGGTCGCTCACGCTCTCGGAGCTGACCACGGCGTTCGGGCGGAGCAGCCGCTACCGGCACCTGCAGGCGATCATCGACGAGGGCAACGAGACGCTGATCAAGCCGCTGACCTGGCAGGGCGACCTCGGCCTGGGGCCGCCCCGGGACGGCGAGGCGACCTTCCAGCGCCTCGACGACGTGCCGGGGTGGGCCGGACTCCCCGACCTCGACGAGGCGGGGCCGGCGGTGGTGGCGGCGTACCTCCATGTCTTCGGCCCAGCCTCGCCGGCCCGGATCCACGACTGGGTCGGCAAGGGCCTCGGCGCCGGGCGGGCGGCGGTGACCCGATGGCTGGGCCTCCTCGACGACCGGCTCGAGACCGTGACCGTCGAGGGCGATGCGCTGCTGGCCCTGCGCGAGGACGTCGAGGACCTCCGGACGGCGTCGGCCTCCACCGCCGTCCGGCTGCTGCCCGGCCGCGACCCGTGGGTGATGGCACCCGGCACGTCGGACCCCCACGTCGTACCCCCGGCGCATCGCGAGGTGGTGAGCCGGTCGGCCAACCTCGTCGTCTCGCGCGGCGTGCTGGCGGGCACCTGGGCGGTCCGCCGGACCCGGCTGGAGGTGGACTGGTTCACCGAGTCCGGCCGGGTGCCGCGCGCCGCCCTCGACGGCGAGGCCGCCCGGCTGTCGACGTTCCTGGACCGGCCCCTCGAGCTCGCGGTCGGCTGACCTGCCGCGGTCGCCCGACCGCGCCTCGACGTGTGCGGGGCATCCGAACGGGTACGGCCCCCTGATGGGGGATGCACCGAAAGCGCCTGAGACCATCGCCGGCCGCTACCACGTCGAGCGCCCGATCGGACGCGGCGGCATGGGCACGGTCTGGCTCTGCCGCGACGAACGGCTCAGTCGCGACGTCGCCGTCAAGCAGGTCGGCGTCCTGCCCGGCGAGACCGCGCCGGACCTGGCCCGCGCGATGCGCGAGGCCCGCTCGTCGGCGGCGCTCAACCACCCGCACGTGGTCTCGGTGTACGACGTGGTGGAGGAGGACGACCAGATCTGGCTGGTGATGGAGTACGTCCCCTCGCGCACGCTCGCGCAGGTGATCGCCGAGGACGGCCCCCTCGTCCCGGAGGCGGCGGTGGTGATCGGCGCGCAGATCGCCGAGGCCCTCGCCACGACCCATGCGGCCGGCACCGTGCACCGCGACGTGAAGCCGGGCAACATCCTGGTCACGCGCGACCAGGTGGCCAAGATCAGCGACTTCGGCATCGCCCGTGCCCGCGACCACGACCAGCTGACCACCAGCGGGGTGCTCAGCGGGACGCCGGCCTACCTCTCGCCCGAGCTCGCCCGAGGTGGGGACCCGACACCGGCCGCCGACGTGTGGGCACTCGGCGCGACTCTGTACGCCGCGGTCGAGGGCCGCCCGCCGTACGACGAGCAGCCGAACAACCTGGCCCTGCTGGCGACGATCGCCTCGTCACCGCCCACCCCGTCGGAGCACGCGGGGTTCCTCACCGAGCCGATCGAGCGGATGCTCGCCCTCGATCCAGCGCACCGCTGGTCGATGTCCCACGCCGCCAACGTGCTGCGCCGACTGCAGGAGCGCTACGCCGGCACGCCCGTCGGCGACCCCACGACCGAGCTGATGGCGCCGCGCAGCAGCGCTCCGGTCGCTGCGGCGCCGATTCCGGCGGCCGAGGAGGCGCTCGCCGAGGCCGACGACCAGCACTCGCTCCCGCCAGCGGTCCGCGAGGAGAGCCGGCGTCGCCGTGGCCCGGGCGTCCTTGCTGCGGTGCTCGCTGCGCTCCTCGTCCTGGCCGCCGTCGGCGGCTTCCTGCTGCTCGGCCACCAGTCCGGGGGCAGTCCGTCCGCCGTGGACCACCGCCACTCGTCCTCACCGAAGGTCCACGATCAGTCGAAGCACTCCTCGAGCACCTCGGGCCCGACACCGAGCACCACACCCTCGGGTCCGGCCACGCCACCGCCGGCTCCGGTGTCCGGAGCGAGCGCCCAGCAGTTCGCGCGGAGCTACTACGCCGCCCTGCCCACCGACACCCGCGACGCCTGGGCATCGCTGTCGTCGGCGTTCCAGGCGCGGATCGGCGGCTACGGCAACTACCAGGGCTTCTGGTCGACGATCACGCAGCTCTCGGTCGACGCCACCCGCGCCGCCGGCAACCGGGCCGTGGACGTCTCGCTGACCTACGTACGCAACGACGGAGGTCGCGAGAGCGAGACCAGGCGACTCTTTCTGACCCGCAGTGGCAGCAGCTACCTGATCAGCGGCGACGCCGTCGTGTCCTGACCCGGTCGGGCCAGCGCCGCCAGGTCGCGCCACCAGGAGAGCCGGTCCGGACGGCCGTCGTAGTCCCGGCGCCGGTTGGCACCGCTCACCCCAGGCAGCACGAAGACCTGGGCCGGTCCGAGGTGCCAGTCCGCCGGGCCGAGCCCGGGACGTCGTACGCCGAGCGCGCGGGCCGCCTCGTGGGCGACGGTCTTGCTGGTGAACGCCAGCCAGTCCGGGCGCCAACGCTCCAGCTTGGAGACCAGCCCGTCGACCTCGACCCAGCGCGGGTCCCAGTGACCGACCAGGTCGGTCAGTCCCAGACCGAGGTCGGCGAGGGTCGCGTCCTCCTCCGGCCGCAGGCGTCGCGGCGACAGGCCGCTGAGGTGCAGCGACTCCCAGAAGCTGTTGCCGGGCGTCTCGTAGTAGTGGTCTCGCAGCCGGGTGCTCTCGGCCCCGGCCAGGCCGCAGAAGACGACGGCCGGGTCCGGCGCCACGATGTCGGGGAGCACCTCCACACCGGCCACCCTCTCAACCCGCCCAAGCACGGCGCGCTTCCGGAGCGAGCCGGCACCGGGCTCTGCCTAGGGTGGACGGGTGAGCAGCCCCGGCGTCGAGCCCGTCTCCGCGGACGCGCCCGCCCTGAGCGGCCGGGTGATGATGAACCAGAGCTGGCGCGACCTGACGTTCCTGCACTGGGCGGTGGACCCGCGCGAGGTGGCGCATCGGATGCCACCCGGTGTCCGGCCGGACACCCTGGACGGTGTCACCTATGTCGGCCTGATCCCGTTCCGGATGGTCGGCGCCGGGATCGGCCGCGGCGGAGGCGTCCCCTGGCTGGGCACGTTCCTCGAGACGAACGTGCGGCTGTACTCGGTCGATGACACCGGGCGGCGCGGCATCGTCTTCCTCAGCCTCGACGCCGACCGGGCGGCGGTGGTGGCCGGTGCCCGCGCGGCGTTCGGTCTGCCCTACCGCTGGGCCCGCATGCGCTACCGGTCGAACGACGACGTGCACACCTACGACGCGCGCCTGCGCCGTCCCGGGACACGCCCGCGGAGCCACGTCGTCATCCGCGCCGGTGCCGGTCGTCCACCCTCGGAGCTCGACACCTTCGTCAGTGCCCGGTGGGGACTGCACGTGCGCTGGTGGGGCCGGACCCTCTACGTCCCCAACCGGCACGAGGCCTGGCCGGTGCACGACGCGGAGGTGCTGGCGCTCGACGACGGCCTGCTGGCCTCGGTCGGGTTGCCCGACCTCGCCCGACGCCCGCCCGATCACGTGGCCTTCAGCCCCGGCGTACGCACCGACTTCGGTTTCCCCGGCGACGCGGCCCGACCCAGGCAGCGATGAGAGGGCTGGCAGCCTGCGTGGCAGGGCGTCGTAGAAGAATCTGCCCGGTCGTGTCGAAAGACGCGCCCGCCGTTCGACGTACGAGCGAGAAGCACCAACCGGACAACCACCAGGAGTGATCGAGATGCCGCGTTTCATGGGATTCGTCAGGATGGAAGAGGGCGTCGGAACGCCGCCGCAGGCACTGTTCGACGCGATGGACGCCTACATCGGTGAGCGCGCCGCCAAGGGCACGTTCCTCGACGGCGGCGGTCTCTACGGGACCGAGGACGCCGTGAACTTCGTGGTCCGCGACGGCAGCGTCACCCGCGTCGACGGCCCGTACGCCGAGGCCAAGGAGGTCGTCGGCGGCTGGGCGATCATGGAGTACCCCACCGTCGAGGACGCCGTCGCCGACCAAGAGACCTTCGCCCAGCTCCACGCCGACCACTGGCCCGAGGTCACCGTGATCTCGACCATGCGCCAGATCTCCACGGGTCCGGACGCACCCGGCGAGTAGCCGTTCGCACGAAGCCGACCGAGGGGGCGAGCTCGCCGACACCATGAGTTCGCGCCCCATGCCCTATCGTGGGTGGAGTTGAAGGGATGGCTCTGTAAGCCGTCCTGGCCGCGCACCGATGTTGCGGCCTGTAACTCCTACCCTGGTTTTCGGTTCGCTGGACATCAGCACAGATGGGTGTCTTCAGCCGCCAGGGGGCACACCGCCCTCGGCACGAACAAGGGACAAGATCATGGCTTCAGGCACGGTCAAGTGGTTCAACGCCGAAAAGGGCTTCGGTTTCATCGCGCAGGACGGCGGCGGTGAGGACGTGTTCGTCCACTACTCCGCCATCCAGTCCGGCGGCTACAAGTCGCTCGACGAGAACCAGAAGGTCGAGTTCGACGTCACCGCCGGCCCCAAGGGCCCGCAGGCCGAGAACGTCCGCGTCTCCTGATTTCGCTCACGAGGGGCCCCGACCGCAACCGCGGTCGGGGCCCCTCGTGCGTCGGGTGGTCCGATCAGCGGCGCCGTGGCGTCTCGGGCGGCTCCTCAGCGAGCGACGGCAGCACCTGGGTCTCGTCGTCGGCGTTCGTCGGCTCGGGTGCTGCGCTGGCGGAGCGTCGACCACCGCCGGGACGGGTGGGCGGTCGCCGTTCGGGTAGGAGCCGGAGCTGGCGCCGTACCCGCTCCTCGAGTCCCAGCTCGTGCTGCAGACGTCGTACGGTGGCGCGCGTCGCGGCGTAGAGCTCGACCACGTCGGCGGGCCAGGACTCTTCGAGTGGGGCGTCGAGGCGGACTCGCGATGCCAGCATGCCGTCCTGGGCGGCCCGGAGCCGCTCGATGTCACCCCGGCTCAGGCTGATCTGGACGTCGCCCTCGTGGCGGACCAGCTCGCCGAAGGCGTCGGCGCCGGCCGCGAGCCTGCGGAAGGTCTCGGCCAGGTCGCCCAGCACGGTGCTCGCGACGTCCTGGTCCAGCCAGTCACCGTCGGAGGCCTCCGACACCGACCGCATCAGACCGCGGATCGCCACCGCCGTGTGCTCGAGGGCCTCCAGGCCCTGCCGCAGACCGGGCTCGACATGCGGCGTCCCCACCGCACGCACGTTGAGGCGCCGCCCTTCCTCCGCTCGGAGCAGGGCCGCACCCACGACGGGGATGTCGTGGGTGATGCGTCGGGCGTCACCGAGCCATTCACGGGACAGGCCGGAGAGGCGATGCGGGTCGTGCTCGGTCATGGCGTCGAGCTCCGCGGCAGCCCGGAGCAGGAGCTCGCTGACGGAGTCGGCCAGTCCGTCGATCGCCCGGCCGGCATCGGAGCTGGCGACCTTGGGCGGAAAGACGAGCGTGGCGATGATGCCCACCGCCGCCCCCACCAAGGTCTCGGCGATCCGCTGCCACGCCGCCGCCTCCGCGCCGATCGCTCCCACCCCCAGCACGAGCATCGCGCTGATCGCCACCTCGACGAGGTTGGACCGCAGCCGAAGGAACTGGCCGACGGTGATCGAGATCAGGATGAGGAGGCCGAGACTCCACCACTCCAGCGCCACGACGGCCGCGAACCCGATCGCCAGCGCCACCCCCGCCACCACCGCGATCACGCGGTCGAGGCCACTGGCGAGCAGCGAGATCGGGGTCACCTGCACCACCAGCATCGCAGTCAGCGGTGCGAGCAGCGGCTGGCTGCTGGGGAAGACCAGCGAGGCCACGAGGTAGCTGGCCGTGGCGGCGACGGTGATCCGCAACGACCACAGCAGCGAGGCCCGCCCGTCTCGACGCAGGCGCGCCAGCTCCCGGGAGACCGAGCCGCGCCACTGGACCACGCCTCATTGTCCAACGCGCGACCTGTGTACGTCGCGCTCGGTCAGTGCCGTTTCTGGATCAGTACGACGTAGCCGAGGGCAACACCGAGCCCCGCCACGACGGGGCCGAACGACTGGGCGGCGCCCGAGGCTGCGAAGGTCCAGATCGCACCGAGGACGATCATGGCCAGCGCCACGAGCGACCACAGGATCTTCATGGCGACGTTCGGGCTGCCGTAGCGGTTCCCTGGGACCGGTGCGTTCATCACCGCAAGGCTAACCACGTCTGCCGCGACCAGCGCCGCGGGGCGACCCCTTGTCACCCATCGGTACCGAGATCCTCGGGTGCGTCGTCCACGGTGCGGACGGCCGGCCTCTCCCGGCGGTCGACGACCGAGGTAGAGATGTCCGGGCGGCGCCTGGATAACCCGACGGGCTCGACTCGCGCATCAGCGCGACGACCTCGCACCCAGAGCGAGACAGCGCCGCGGCGAGCAGCCCGCCGACGCCCCCCGCCCCCAGAACGGCATGACGCAGGCGACCTCCCGGGCCGCTCGGATCCGACCGCGACGATGCTACGCCCAGCCGGCCGCGGACGACCCCGACCACGAGGACAGCTGTCTGTTCCGGGAGGGGTTGCACGGGGGTAGCGTCGTGGACCTGGGATGGGCTCTCGGGTAGCGATCGGAGAGACGCATGCCTGATCACGGTGGGCTGAAGGCCTTTCGGGTCTCGGACGGGTGGTTCCTTCGGCTCCTCGACCTGCCCGGCAGCGGACCACCAGTGGTGTGGATCCATGGCTGGCAGTGCTCGTCGACGGGAGAGCTGCTGCCGGCTGCCGTGCAGCCACCCCTGCGTGAGCGACGGTCTCTGCTCGTCGACCTGCTCGGGCACGGCTACAGCGACAAACCCGATGGCTTCTCCTACACGCTGGTCGACCACGCCAGAACTGTGGTGGAGCTCATCGACGGACTCGGGATCGAGCGATGCACCCTGGTCGGGCACAGCATGGGCGGCGAGATAGCGATCCGGGTAGCGGCTGCGCGACCGGATGTCGTGGAGACACTGGTGATGGTCGAGGGAACGGTCGACCCGCACGGTGAGGAGGTGTTCGAGGGGCAGAGCGAGGAGGAGTTCGTCGCCAGCGGTTTCATGGAGCTGGTCGCAGCGCAGCGGAGCAGCGCGGAGAGCGACCCCGCGGGAGTCCCTGCCGTACACCTCGGCCTCACGCAGCTTCTCGAGCCGAGGGCGGTCTACCGCTCGGACGTGTCCATGCGAGACGGGCACGACCCGTCGGCTCGGTCGCTGCTTGCTGGCCTCTCAGCCCGGCTGTGGTACCTCGAGGGCGAGCTCAGCGAGCCCGACCCGGAGTTCGAGGCTGGGCTGCGCGAGCTCGGGGTGACCTACCTCCGCGTCCCCGACACCGGGCACGCGATGGGCCTGCAGAATCCCCACGGCCTGGCTGAAGCCATCGCTGCGATCTTGTCGGGCACCGCCGCCATCGACAGCTGAGGCATGACGTGACCAGGTGCCCGTGCCGGCTCGAGGCGGAGAGACCCGGGCGAGACCGCGCCGACACCCGGCGGTGTGACGCGTTGGCAGCCTTGCCCCAGTCCGCGAACAAGTCGAGGCGGCCAGATCCAGGGAGGCGGACCGGGCGGTGTCGACCGGGCCACGACGCGCGAAGAGCCGGGAGTCGAAGACCGCGGCATCGAGGGCGAGAGGGACGTGGTCTCGACTCCGCTCGACCACCGAGACGGGTGCGGTCTCGACTCCGCTCGACCCACCGAGACGGGTGCGGTCTCGACTCCGCTCGACCACCGAGACGGGTGCGGTCTCGACTCCGCTCGACCCACCGAGACGGGTGCGGTCTCGACTCCGCTCGACCACCGAGACGGGTGCGGTCTCGACTCCGCTCGACCACCGAGACGGGTGCGGTCTCGACTCCGCTCGACCCACCGAGACGGGTGCGGTCTCGACTCGGCTCGACCCACCGAGACGGGTGCGGTCTCGACTCCGCTGGACCACCGAGGAAGCCGGTTAGCATCTCGGCATGGACCCGCACCCGGTCACGGCCGCCGAGGTCGCGGCCGCCACGGACACGATCGCGCAGGCGTTCCGCGGCGACCCGGTGTGGAGCGTCGCGCTCGGGGTCGCGGAGACACCCGAGGTCGACACCCGACCGTTCTGGCGGATCTACGTCGAGGGCGCCCTGCGCTTCGACACGGTGTACGCCGGCGAGGGCGCCGGGACGGTCTCGGTGTGGATCCCGCCCGGCGAGAGCGAGCTGTCGGAGGAGCAGGAGGCCGAGGCCGGACACCTGGTCGAGCAGCTCCTGCCGCCGGACAAGGCCGGGGCGATGCTCGAGCTGTGGGAGCGCTTCGGCCGCGCCCGCCCCGTCGACCGACCGCACGCCTACCTGAGCCTGCTCGCGACCCGGCCGGACCGCGCCGGCCACGGGTACGGCATGGCCCACCTCGCCGCCGACCTGACGCGGTGGGACGACGCCGGCGTCCCGACGTACCTCGAGTCGACCAACCCCCGCAACGACGCCCGCTACGCCCGGCACGGTTACGCCGCGATCGGCCGGTTCGAGGCTGTCCTCGACCAATCGGTGGTCACCCTGATGTGGCGACCCGTCGGCGGCTGAGCCCACCGACGACGCCGGCTCAGGCCCGGCCCTCCGTGACCACCCGGCGGTGCAGCTCGGTGGTCAACGTGTGGATCTGCCGGGTCAGCTCGGTGTTGGTCTTCAGCTCGAGCTCGGACTCCACGAAGTCGTGGTCGGCCTTGGCCTGCTGGAAGGCGGCCTGACGGTTCTGCCCGATCAGCACGAACGTCGACAGGAAGATCGCCTCCAGCGACACGATCAGGGTGAGCGTCGGCCACGGGCTGTGCTCGAACGCGAGCATCCAGAGCGCGAAGACGGCCGCGTGGAGGTACACGAAGACCATCGAGCCCGCAAAGGACGTGATCGCGTCGGCGATCTTGAGCTGGACGCTCCCGGCGCGTTGGGAGAGCATCCGCGCGGTCACCGGGTGGACGCGCGGGGTGGAGTCGGTGGTGGTGGACATGGGCCCAATATGGGGCATCCACGACCCCTGCCTGCCAGTCTGTTGCCATGCAGAGCTTGTACGACGCAGCCGGCGGCCACGAGGGAATGCTCCGGTTGGCCGAGGCGTGGCACCGTCGGGTGCTGGCCGACGAGGTGGTCTCGCACGCGTTCAGCCACGGGTTCAAGGACGACCACACGCCCCGGCTGGCGGCCTACCTCGGGGAGGCGCTCGGCGGCCCACCGACCTACACCGACACCTACGGCGCCGAGAGCGACGTCGTCCGCCTGCACTCGGGCGACGGGGAGCACACCGACATGGACAACCGCGCCATCCGGTGCTGGGACGAGGCGCTCGGCGACCTCGGGCTCGATGCCGACCAGGCGCTCGGCCGGGCGTTGCACGACTACTTCGCGTGGGCGACCCGCACCGTCATGTCTCGCTACCCGGTCTCACCCGACGACGTCCCCGACGGGCTGACGCTGCGGCGCTGGTCGTGGGACGGGCTCGTCCCGGGACCCGACGAGTGGTCGTGACCGGGGCCGGTCAGACGGGCTGGTAGACGCAGGCGGAGTCCTCGGCGAGCGGGTCGCCGGTGTCGGCGTACGCCCTCGCTCGTGAGCCGCCGCACAGGTCGGCGTACTCGCACCGCCCGCAGCGGCCGCCGAACTCCGCCGCCCGGATGCTGCGCAGCACCGGGCTCTCGCGGTAGATCTCGGCCAGGGGCCGGTCGCGGACCGAGCCCAGCGGCAGCGGCAGGAAGCCGGCCGGGTAGACCTCGCCGTCGTGGCTGACGAACACGATCCCCTTGCCGTCGCGCGTGGACACCGTGTGCGCCGACGACCGGCCCTGCGGCGGGCCGAGACGCTCGACCAGCCGCCCGCGCATCCGGAGGTACGACGTGGTGCCCGGCGCCGGCTCGCCCGCGCGGCGCTGCACCACCACCCGTCGGAAGAACGGCGCCTCGACCGTGCGCACGGTGAAGCCGTAGTGCGAGGCGTCGAACAGGAAGTGGCACACGTACTCGTGCTCGGTGGCGGTGATCGCTCCTGTGGCCGTGCCACGGCCGACGTGCACCAGGAAGAAGACCTCCCAGATCGCCACGCCGGTCTCGGCCATCAGGGCAGCGATGTCGGCTAGCTCGTCGAGGTTGGCCTGCATCACGGTGGTGTTGATCTGCACCTTGAGCCCGGCCGCGACCAGCGCCTGGATCGCCGGGACCGTCTGGTCGAAGTGGCCGGGGATGCCGCGCACCCCGTCGTGCGTGGCCGCGGTCGCACCGTCCAGGCTGAGCGAGACGGCCTTCACGCCGGCGTCGACCATCCGGGTGATCGCCTCCGGGGTCAGCATCGGGGTCACCGACGGCGACATCGCGACCGGGATGCCGAGCCGGTCGGCGTAGGCCACCATGTCGAAGACGTCCTCCCGCAGCAGGCAGTCGCCACCGGTGAGCACGAGGATCGGGTGCGGTCGGCCGAACGCGGCGACCTGCTCGATCAGGGCCCGACCCTCGGCGCCGGTCAGCTCGCCCGGCAGCGGGTCCCGGGCGGCCGACGCCCGACAGTGCCGGCATGCCAGCAGGCAGGCGCGGGTCACCTCCCAGAACACCAGCATCGGCCGCTGGGTGTAGTCCACCGAGCGGGGCAGGGTCGGTCCAGCGGGCGTCGTGGTCATCGACCGCGCCCCTCCTCTCACACGTCGTACCTCCAGTGAAGGGGCGCGCCTCCGCCCGGGCCATGACCGAAAGACCCCCCTCACCCGGCCGTTGTGCCTGCGAGGTGCTGCCGGCGCTACGCGCGCTGAGCCTCAGTCGACCGGGTCGGTGCTCGGATCCTCGGAGGTCTGCTGGGGCGGGTCGTCGAAGGTGACCTGGACCCGCTCGAAGCCCTTGTGGCGCTGGGCCTGGGCGTACTCGCGGTAGACCCTGCGGTCCGCGTCGGTGAGCTCGACCGCGTCGGTGAACGGCGTGAGCAGGGCCCGGGGGTAGAGGCGCTTGGCGATCACGACGTTCACCTCGAGGCCCAGCATCGCCATCACGCTGGCGATGTAGAGCAGGGCGACCAGACCGAGCACGACCGCGAACACCTTGTTCATCTGACTGGCGTTGGCGATGACGTGCGAGACGTAGGCACCCCCGAGCACCTGGAGACCCTGCCAGAGCAGCGCGATCACCAGCGCGCCGGGGACCACGTCGCGCAGCCGCTCCCGCTCGGGTGTCGACAGCCGCATCATCAGCGCCAGCACTGCTGCTGTGACCAGGACCGTCGCGCCCAGGATGACCCAGCGCAGGTCGCCTCCGAGGTCGACGCCGAAGAGCTGCACCTGGCCCGACAGGCTGCTCACCACCGCGATGAAGACCAGGGCGAGCCCGGCCAGGACCAGCCAGACCAGGCTCCGGAGCCGGCTGATGATCGGGTTCAGCCGGCTGTTGCGGGGGATCGCCCAGACCGTGCTGACCGCGTTGTGCGCGGCCTGGCCGAGCCCCACGGCGCCGTACGTCGCGGCCAGGCTGCCGATCACGATCGCCGACGTGCTGCCCCGCAGCCCGCCCGGGCGTCCCAGCTGGTCGCCGACGATCGGGAACTGGGCGAGTGCCGAGGTCAGGATCTGCTGCTGCAGGTCGGGATGGCCCTCGAGCACGAAGCCGAGCACCGACGACGCGATCAGCAGCAGCGGCAGGATCGCGACCAGTGCGTAGTGCGTCAGCACCACCGCCAGATAGCCGCCCTGGTCGTCGAAGAACTTGTAGACCACGGCGATCGGGAGGCCCAGGATCCGGTGGCGGCGCTGGAACCGGTCGACGGGACCGATCGGCGTGGGCACCGGCACACGGTCGCACACCCCGGCACCCTGTTGCGTCAGGGATCGAGGACCAGCGGGTCGCGCCCGGCGGCGCGGAGGCCGCCGCCTCCAGCAGCCGGGCGATGTCGGCGGCCAGCGGGACGCCGAGACGCTCGTCGCCCGGGGCGGTGAGGAGCACGTCGTACAGCCCGCGGTAGTGCGCCTCCTTGCGAGCGTCCGAGCCGGCGTACCCGACGTGCTCGACCACCATCCCGTCGCGCAGCACGCTGGCGGTCATCGAGGTGTGGTCCATCCGCACCTGGCCGTCGGCGTACTCGATCACGGTCTGCTTGGAGGTGTCCGCGGCCAGCCAGTTCGAGGTCAGCAGGGTGTGGCCGGAGCCGTGGTCGAGGACGGTCACGGCGCGGTCGGTCCGGTCGTCGTGCGTCACCACCTGGCACGGTCCGAGGAACGGCGCGAGAAGGCTGAGCTGGTTGGGGCCCGAGTCGACCCACGACGAGACGTGGCTCGCCAGCCGGACGGCAGGCAGGCCGGCGTAGGCGTCGTGGAAGGTGCTGACGACGCCGACCGGGTCCCGCCAGCCGGCGGCGCGGACGTGCCGCAGGGCCCACTCCACCTCCGGGGAGAACGCGAAGTGGTGGGCGACGCGGACCCGGTCGGCGATGTCGGCGAGGGTGTCGAGCTCGGCCGGGCCGGTGGCCAAGGGCTTCTCGGAGAGCACCAGCGCGTCGGTCCGGTCCGCCACCTCGCGGACCAGCCGGACGTGGGTCTCGGTCGGCGTCGCGATCACCACCAGGTCGGGATCCGGCTCGGCCTCCAGACCTGCGTCGAGGCTCGCGTACACCGGGAGGTCCAGCGTCGGCAGGGCCGGGTCCACGCCGGCCACGACCCGGACGTCCGGCCGTCGCGACAACGCGCCGAGGTGGGTGCGGGCGATCGTGCCCAGCCCCACCACCAGCACCCGCGTCGTTCCGGTCATGCCTCAGTGTCCCGCGCCCGGGGAAGTAGGGTCCGACGGGTGACCACGACGACGTCCCGCCCGCCCCTGCTGCCGACCTCGCTGGTGGGCAGCTACGCCCAGCCGGACTGGCTGATCGACCGCGCCAAGCTGGCCGGACGCTTCCCGCCGCGGGTCCGGGCACGCGAGCTGTGGCGAGTGGCTCCCGAGCACCTCCAGCAGGCACAGGACGACGCCACCCTGCTGGCGATCCGCGCCCAGGAGGAGGCAGGGATCGACATCATCACCGACGGCGAGATGCGGCGCGAGTCCTACTCCAACCACTTCGCCACCGCGCTCGAGGGGGTCGACATCGACAACCCCGGGGAGGCGCTGGACCGCAGCGGCCACCCCAACCCGGTGCCGCGGATCGCCGGCCCGATCGTGCGCCCACGACCGATCGAGGTCGACGACGTGAGGTTCCTGCGGGCCCACACCGACCACCCGATCAAGATGACCGTGCCCGGGCCGTTCACGATGTCGCAGCAGGCGCAGAACGACCACTACCCCGACCTCGAGTCGGCCGCGATGGCCTACGCCGCCGCGGTCAACGCCGAGATCAAGGACCTGCACGCCGCCGGCGCGGACATCGTGCAGATCGACGAGCCCTACCTGCAGGCACGGCCCGACGCCGCGCGCGACTACGGCCTGGCCGCGCTCCAGGCGGCCCTCGACGGTGTCACCGGCACCACCGCCGTGCACCTCTGCTTCGGCTACGCCGCGATCATCCACGAGCGCCCCGAGGGCTACTCGTTCCTGCCCGAGCTGGCCGGCTGCTCGGCCGACCAGATCTCGATCGAGACCGCCCAGTCCAACCTCGACCTGGGAGTGCTCGCCGACCTGGCGGACAAGACCGTCATCCTGGGCGTGATCGACCTCTCCGACGACGAGGTCGAGACCGTGGAGACCGTCGCCGCCCGGGTCCGCCGCGCCTTTCCGTTCACCACGCCGGAGCGGATCACCATCGCCACCGACTGCGGGATGAAGTATCTCCCCCGCGCCAGCGCCGAGGGCAAGATGCGGGCGATGGCCGGCGCCGCCGCCCTCCTGCGCGCGGAGCTCTAGCCAGCCGGACCCGTCTGCTCGCTGTCCCACCCCGACAGTCGTGCGGGAGGAGATGCGCGCCGCCCCAGCCAGACCAGCAGCAGCCCGACCGAGACGTAGAGCGGGTGGAAGAAGCTGAGCTCGCGCAGGAACGCCAGCTCCACGACGATCCACCCGACCAGCAGGGCTCCGGTCGCCACGGAAACCGGCCCGGTACGACGGTCGCCGCCCCAGGCGAGCCCGGCCAGCACCGCGTTCGGGACCGCCACCAGCAGCAGCAGCGCGATGCCGCCGAGCGTCGGGCTGTGCCACGGCAGCCGGGCCTCCAGCCGCGGGCCGATGCCGATCGCACCGGATGCCAGGCCCCACGCCCCACCGGCGGCCGCCACGGCGTTCAGCACCGCCACGACCAGGATCGCGGTGTGGCCCCGAGGCCCGGCACCACCGGGGCGGTGGGTCACGGTGCGCCGCCGCGAGGGCGCAGACATCGGGATGTCCGCTCAGCTCGCCTGGTCCCCGGCGCGGAAGGCGCGTTTGGCGACCGACACCGTGGCGAGGAAGGCGAAGAAGGAGACGAAGACGGCCGACGGGATGGTCGTCGACTGTGCGCCGGTGCTCACGCTGGTGACGTCCCCGCCGTACACGCTCACGAAAAGCACCGCGACCCACATGACTGCGATCGCGACGGCACCCCACAGCTGCGGCCGCATCATCAGGCCCTGGCGGCCGACGATCCGTGCCTCGGTGACCTCGGGCTTGTCCAGCATCGTGCTCATCGTGCGACCTCCTCGGGTTCGACCGGGCAGGCAGGCACCAGGCCGACTGCCCGGGTTCGTCTCCATCGTCGCTCCGCACGCGGGAGCCGGACAGGGCTCATGGTCCCGACCCGTCCCGGCCGAGGTCATCTCGTGCGCGTCGTACCCGGGCATGGTTGGCTGTCGAGGTGACCCGCATGATCGAAGCCGACTACCTCGTGGTGGGAGCCGGCGCAGCAGGGATGGCCTTCACCGACGCCCTGATCGACCACGCCGACGTGCACGTCGCCCTGGTCGACCGGAGGCACAGCGTCGGGGGGCACTGGCTCGACGCCTATCCGTTCGTCCAGCTGCACCAGGCGTCGTCCTTCTACGGGGTCGCGTCGACGGTCCTGGGTGGTGGGCGGATCCAGCAGCGCGGTCCGGAGGCGGGCCTGTCCGAACGGGCGACCGTCTCGGAGATCTGTGCGTACTACGGGCAGGTGCTGACCGACCGGATGGTCGGGACCGGCCGGGTCGAGTTCTTCCCCGGCACCGAGTACGCCGGTGACCGCCAGGTCGTCTCGAGGATCTCGGGGCAGCGCTTCGAGGTGCCGGAGCACTGCCGGATCGTCGATGCCCGCTATCTCTCCCCCGACATCCCGGCGCACACCCCGCCGCCGTTCGACGTGGGCGGCGGTGCCCGGGTGATCCCCGTCAACGAGCTGCCGAGGCTCGAGGAGGCGCCCCAGGAGTACGTCGTCGTCGGCTCGGGCAAGACCGCGACCGACGCCAACGTCTGGCTGCTGACGCGCGGCGTCGACCCCGACCGGATCTGCTGGGTGCGGCCGCGCGACCCGTGGATGCTCAACCGAGCGGTGGTGCAGCCCGACCCTGCGGTGTTCCTCGGCATGGCCGCGGACATGATGCAGGCCGCGGCGGAGGGGTCGACCCTCGACGACGTTTTCCTCCGCCTCGAGGGCGCCGGGGTCATGATCCGGATCGACCCGACCGTGACCCCGACGATGGCCAGAGCGCCCACGCTCGGCCAGTGGGAGCTGGAGAGGCTCCGGAGCATCGAGCGCGTCGTCCGCCTCGGACACGTGCGTCGTGTCGATCCGGGCCGGCTCACCCTCGACCGGGGCACGGTCGACCTCGCCGCCGACGCGGTCGTCGTCCACTGCGCTGCCTCCGGGCTCCGCAACCCGCCGCTGCTCCCGGTCTGGACCCCCGAGTCGATCACTGTGCAACCGGTCCGCGCAGGCTTCCCCTGCTTCGGCGCGGCCGTGACCGGGTACGTCGAGGCGACGCGCACCGACGACGCGGAGAAGAACCGGCTGTGCCCGCCGTCCCGCTTCGGCAACACCCTCGCGGACTGGGCGAAGATGAACGTCAGGGGCACCCGAGCCACCTCCTCGTTCGGAGCGGAGCCGGACATCAAGGCCTGGGCCGACAGCGTCGCGATCAACCCGGCACGCGTCCCGCCGGCACTCAGCGACTCTCCCGAGGTGGTCGCCGCGCTGACGCGGCTGCGGACCCACGCCCCGGCCGGAGTCGCCCGGCTCGCCGCGCTGACCGGGATCGACGGTCAGGACGCCGTTGGCTGAGCCGACGCCAGCCGCTCCATCGGCTCGCCGCGGCCGGTGCCGATCAGGTCACGCAGACTGACCTGGACGAAGAATGTCCACGCGTCCACGCACACGTCGTGGCACTCGTACGACGGCACCAGCCCGAGGTGGCTGAACCGGATCTCCGACCCCTCCGCCGTCGGCGTGATCTCGAAGACGATCCGGGTGTCGGTCCACTCGCGCTGGTCGTCGATGAAGGCCATCCAGTTGTCCACGACGTGCCAGACCACCCGCTCGCCCGGCACCAGGTCGGTGACCCGGATCAGGGCGCGATGGAGGTTCACGCCGTCCTGGTTGCCGCGGTAGTCGAACTCCGCGCCCACCTCGTCGGTGATCCCGTCGACGTCGCGCGACCACCATCCGCGGACGTCGTTGATCGCGGCGAAGGTCTCGGCGGGGCTCGCCGCGACGGAGAGGGTGGTGGTGAAGCTGTGCTCGTCCATGGTCGTGCCTGCTTTCGGTGGTGAGGAATACCTGCAACTCAAGAGTTGCACAACCTCTCCACCTATTGCAACTTTCGAGTTGCAGATGGGCGCACAACGAGGCCCGCCGGCGGGTTGCCGGCGGGCCTCGTGACGATGCGTTGGCTGCGAGCGCTACTTGCCGGGCGTGGTGTTGACCGTGATGGTCGCGATGCCGACGAGCAGGCCGGGCTTGACCGCGGTCGTGCCGAACGTCGTGTCCAGCAGCGGGGCGGCGACCGGAGAGATCTCCACCTTGGTGCCGGTCAGGGTGGCCGTGTTGCCCGAGGTCGTGAGCGGCTTCAGGGTCGCTCCGTCCAGGGTGAAGAGGTAGGCGCTGGTCGCTGCAACCTTCCCGTTCACGGTCACGTCGCCGTACACCCGCTGCGCGCCCGGGTCGACGTTGAAGTTGGTCAGCTTCACGACGGTGCCGTCAGCGGTCAGCGACAGCCCGGATCCCTCGTGCTGGATCTCGCCGATCACGTAGGGGACGACCTCGCCCTTCTTGAAGACGCGGACGCTGCCGCCGGTGATCGGGAAGACCACCGAACCGCTCTCGAGCTTGGCCGTGCCGACCACGCCGGGAGCCACGCTGAGCGAGGTCAGGGCGTCGGTGAAGCCCTTGTCCAGGGCGATCGCGGTGGTGTTGCCGGTCAGCGAGTCGACGCGGGCGATCGGCTGCGGCGCACCCGACGGGCTGCTGCTGCCGCAGGCAGCGAGCGGTACCGCGAGCATGACGATGCCGGCGAGCCCGGCGATGCGGCGCTTGGCACTGGAACTGGTGAAGGTGGTGGTGGGCATGACGAAGTCACTCATCCTCTGGCGATTGGCGAGACTGGGGTGGGGCGCCGGAACGGCGCCTGAACACTGGTCATTCGGTCCAGGGCCCGAACCGGTTGGGTCACGCGCAGGTGCCGTACGTCACCTGGCCTTTGCCGTCAGGTCGCCTGGGCCGAGCGGATCAGTCCGTGGCGCGGCGGATCGCCCTGCCCACGTGGGCGTAGAGCGCATGGTCTGAGCCGTCGTCGCCGAGGAAGGCGTAGACGCGGTACATGCCGAGCTCCGGCTCACGCCGGATCAGGGTGTCGTCGCGGAGCAGGACCAGCTCGTACCGTCGTTCGACGTCGCCCATCTCCAGGGCAACCCCCTTCGGGGTCTCGGTCGCCCAGACCCGGCCGTCGTCGTCCTGGGTGACCACGATGTCGCCGACGTCGCAGGAGTAGGTGCCCAGCCAACGACCGGCGTCCACGGGCTCGGGCTCAGCGGGAGGGGCGGGGAGGGCCGGCAGGCGGACGCCGGCCAGCTCGGCCAGCAGATGCCCCATCACGTCGCGGTAGAGCGAGACCGAGTTCCCTCCGTTGGTGAGCAGCGCGACCGCGACATCGGCCTCCGGCACGATCCGCAGGAAGGCGACCTGACCGATGGTGCCGCCGTCGTGGCCGACCACCAGGCCGTCGGAGGTCTCCCACCGCTCGAACCCGAGACCCCACGAGGCGGCCAGGTTGCCGAGGTCGGGCAGCTCGACCTGCTGCTCGCGCATCCGGGCAGCCGTGCCTGCGGCGAGCACGCGGGCACCGTCCGGAGACTGGCCGTCGGCGAGGTGCATCCGCGCGAAGCCGACCAGGTCGCGCGCGGTCATCGCCAGCATCGAGCCCGCCGGGGCGTTGGAGCGCACCAGCGCCCAGACCGGCGCGGCCACGTAACCGGTGCCGGGCTCGGCCTCGAGGTGACCCACGGCGGCCCGGTGCAGGATCGCCTCGTAGGGGCTCGGCGCGACCTGGGTGAGGCCCAGCGGGGCCACGATCCGCTCGCGCAGGCAAGCGTCGTACGTCGTGCCGCGGAGCACCTCGACCAGTCGGCCCAGCACCACGAAGCCGGCGTTGTTGTAGGACCAGAGGTCGCCGGGCGGGAAGAGCTGGGGCACGTCGTGCAGGGTGGCGAGGTACTTCTCGACCGCGTCGTCGCCGCGGCCGGTGTCGGTGAAGATGTCGCCCTCGAAGCCGGAGGTGTGGGTGAGCAGCTGACGCACCGTGATCGTGGCCGCCGCACTCTCGTCGGCGATCCGGAAGTCGGGCAGGTAGTCGCGGACCGGAGCGTCCAGGTCGACCAGGCCCTCGTCGACCAGCTGCATCACCAGGGTGCTGGTCCACAGCTTGGTGATCGAGCCGATCTGGAAGACCGAGTCGGCCGTCGCCTCGACCCCGGTGGACCGGCTCAGCACTCCGGCGGCGAAGTCCGCGACCTCGCCCTCGGCCAGGATCGCCACGGCCGCGGCCGGTACGTCGTACTCCTCGAGCAGGGCGGGCAGCTGCTGCTCCACCCAGCCGATGGCGTCGTCGAGCCGGCTCACGCTCAGCGCTCCGCGCCTGCCGGAGGAGTGCGCCGGCTGCGCGCGACCAGGACGACGCCGACCAGCGCGACGACCGGGCCGATCACAGCCCAGACCGCGTGTCCGCTCATCCCGGACCCGCCCATCACGTCGAGGCCCTGGAGGGTCCAGACCACGCCCACCAGGATCAGCAGGACTCCGACGACCAGCTTCATGGTGCGGCTCATGCGCGCCAACCTACCCGGTTGAGACCGACGGCTACCGTGGCTGCATGAGCCGGCCAGCAGACGGTGCGGACGGTGGGGCCCCGGTCGGCCGGCGGCTCGCCCTGGGGCTGCTCGGCCTCGGCGCTCTCGGCATCGTCACCGGCACCCGCGCCCAGAGCGCGCTCTCCTCGGCCCTGGCTCCGGTCCAGCTCCGCGACCCGACCGGACTGACCTCCTTGCTCCCGGTCGGCGACACCTTCCGCTACTACTCGGTCACCGGCGGGGTGCCCACCCGTGACGGCACGTCGTACCGCCTCGACGTCGGCGGCCTGGTCGACCGCCCGCTGACGCTGACCCTCGACGACCTGCGGGCGCTGCCGCAGACCGAGCTCGTTCGCGACTTCCAGTGCGTCACCGGGTGGCGGGTGCCGCAGGTGCACTGGAGCGGCGTGCGGCTCTCGACGGTCCTCGACCGGGCCGGCGTGAAGCCGACCGGGCAGGCGGTGCGGCTGCTGTCCTTCGACGGCACCTACACCGAGAGCCTGACCCTCGACCAGGCCCGGCTCACCGACTGCATCGTCGCCCTGTCGATGCTCGGGGGCCCTGTCAGTCACGACCACGGCGGTCCGGTGCGGCTCTACATCGCGCCGATGTACGGCTACAAGAGCATCAAGTGGCTCTCCGGCATCGACGTGACCGACCACGTGATCGAGGGCTACTGGGAGCACCGCGGGTACGACGTCGACGGGTTCGTCGGTGCCTCGAACGGCCGGAGCATCGATGAGCGCACCTGAGGGTGACCTCGACCGGTTCTCGCTGCCGGTGCGCTGGGTGCACGGCCTGACCGGCCTGTTCATGATCGTCTGCATCCTCACCGCGGCGGTGCTCTACAACGGCTCCCTCGCGGTGCTCGTGGGCCATCGCTACCTGGTCGAGCAGACCCACCTCTGGTCGGGGCTCGCGCTGCCGGTGCCGCTGCTGGCGGGCATCGCCAGCCGGTCCTACCGCGACGACGCCGGGCGGCTGAACCGCTTCACCTCCCGCGACTGGGCGTGGCTGCGGTCCCGGACCCGGCGGGACGGGCGGATCGAGGTCGGCAAGTTCAACGCCGGCCAGAAGCTGAACGCGTCGCTGTCGGCCGGCTCGATCGGGGTGCTGCTGCTCTCTGGCTCGGTCATGTACCTCACCCGCCTCACCCCGCTGGCGTGGCGCAGCGGCGCGACCTTCGTGCACGACTGGTTCGCCCTGGCCGTCGGCCTGCTCGTGGTCGGTCACATCGGCATGGCACTGCGCGACCCGGACGCGCTGACCGGGATCCGGACCGGGCGGGTGCCGCTGCGCTGGGCGCGTCGCGAGCACGCTGCCTGGGCCCGCGAGGTGACCGGTGAGGTCAGCGGCGAGACCCGCTGACCGGTCGCCGGGGCGGCCCGGCCCCGGCGGCAGCACAATGACCCCATGACCCTCGTGATCGACGCCGCGGCGCCGGCCGCCGACAAAGCGGCGGTGTGGGTCAAGCTCGGGAACGTCGTCTTCCGGACCACCACGCCCGTCGAGTCCCACGTGCGGCTGACCCTCATGGCCCGACCGGCGTCGGAGGAGGTCGCCACCGCGATCGAGGGGCTGCGGCCGACCACTTTCAACAACCCCGGCAGGCGGCTGACCTGGTCGGGCCGGTCCCTGACCGGCCGGGTGGTGTCGGTGGAGCGCACCGGCGCCGACGACGGGGCAGAGCTGGTGATCGTGTTCGAGCGCCGTCCCGAGCAGACCTTCGGGCACGCGGTACGCGGTGGCTCGTTCAGCACCTCGACCGGCACCCACACCTCCGACGAGATGCTCCGCCTCGCGGTCCGGCAGCTGCTCTTCGGCGAGGTCGGCCCGCTCGGCGCGTTCAGCCCGCGGAGCCCGGTCCGCGACTTCCTGGCCGACCTGCCCGACTCCGGGTTGCCCGACGAGGTGCACGAGGCTGCGTTCGGACTGCTGGCGGCCGAGGCGCTGAACGAGTCGGGGCTCGAGGTGCACGTGACCCGGGCTGAGATGTCACCCCCGGGCCCGGGCGGTCGTCGGGTCCGCCTGGCCTGGACGTCGCGCGACTCGACCGGCACTCGTGCCGGTACCGCCGTCGAGGTCGACGGAGTCGTGCCACCGCGGCCGCCGGCGACCCGGAGGCAGCGCGCCGAACGGCTGGCCCGCTCGCGCCGGTGGCCACCCCTGCCGGGGCGGTCGAGCACCTAGCCCCGACTCAGGGGAACCAGACGGCCGCGTCGTGGGCGAAGACTACGCGGCGCGGGTCGAGCTCCAGGATCCGCACCAGCCACGGGCTCGGCTCGGGCAGCGGCGGCCGGTGCCCGAGGGCGCCGGCCCGTGCGGCGAGCACGTCCGCCGACCACTGGGACGCCGTGTCGTGGGCCTGGCCGGCGAGCACCACCGAGCCGTCGTCGCACACCACCACCACCGACTGGTGCCCGTCGACGTGACCCGGGGTGGGGATCACCAGCACGCCGGACGCGACCTCCGCCTCCCCGTCGAGCAGCTCGTAGGACGCACCCGCGAAGTCGACCAGCCCGGGGAGCGTGTAGTCGCCCGCCCGCGCGGTCTCCAGCTCGCGACGTTGGCAGAACAGCGGCCGGCCCGCGAACCGCGGGTTGGCCCCGATGTGGTCGAAGTGCAGGTGACAGTTGACCACCAGGCCGACGTCGCCGGTCGCCAGCCCCGCCGTGGCGAGCGCGTCGTCGATCGAGACCCGCCGCGGGCGGTACCACGCCTCCGTCTCGTCGTCCGCCTGTCCCAGGCCGGTGTCGAGCAGCAGCACGCCGGCCGACGTCCGGACGACGTACCCGTAGACCGCCTCGACCCCCGGCCGACCCGTCCCGGTCTCCTCGGCCGGGCGCACGAACGAGCCGAGGTCGAGCCGGCGTACGTCGTCGATCCGCATCGCCTCAGGCTAGGCGGATCGTGGCCGCCGCCATACCCAGAGGGGTATATGCGCTAGAGTTGGTGGAATACCCGTCGGGGTATCAAAGCAGATCCGCGAGACACCGCACCGAGGAGACACGATGACCGTCACCGCCACCCCCACCAGCACGCAGGGCCACGGGCACGGCAAGGACGTACTGCACGAGCTCAACCCTCTGCACCGCGAGCTGCGCCGCGCGGTGCCGGACGTCTACCTCGGTTTCGGCGCGCTGCACCAGGCGGCCTTCGCACCCGGCGCCCTGGACGCCCGCACCAAGGAGCTGATCGCCCTGGCGATCGGCGTGGTCGAGGGCTGCGACGGGTGCATCGCCTCGCACGCCCAGGCAGCCGCCAAGGCCGGCGCCAGCAAGCAGGAGGCCGCCGAGGCGATCGGCGTCACCTTCCTGATGAAGGGCGGCCCCGCCACCATCCACGGCCCGCGCGCCTACGACGCCTTCTGCGAGTTCGCCGACGCCTTGGCCTGACGGGGTCAGGCCCGGCAGCCTCGGTCAGTCCGCGACGTAGAACATCCGCTTGTTGACGAACTCGTCCATCCCGAGCGGGCCGAGCTCGCGGCCGAAGCCGCTGCGCTTCACGCCGCCGAACGGCACCTCGGCACCCTCGCCCGCAGGGGTGTTCACGTTGGACATCCCGACCTCGAGTCGCTGGGCGATCCTGGCCGCGCGGTCCGGGTCGGTGCTGAAGACCGCACCGCCGAGGCCGTACTGCGTGTCGTTGGCCAGGGCCAGCGCCTCGTCGTCGGAGGACACCTTGTAGACCACCGCGACCGGGCCGAACAGCTCCTCGCGATAGGCGCGCATCTCCGGGGTGATCCCGGTGAGCACGGCCGGCGAGTAGTACGCCGCGGGACCGTCGCCCAGCACCCCGCCGGCGTGCAGGGTCGCGCCCTTGTCGACGGCGTCCTGCACCTGCTCGGCCAGGGTCTCGGCGGCCCGGCGCGACGAGAGCGGCGCAAACGTGCCGTCCTCCTCGGCGGTCGGGTCGCCGGGGCGCAGGTCCTTGGCATGCTCGGTCAGCCGTGCCACGAAGCCGTCGAAGACGTCGTCCATCACGATCATCCGCTTGTTGGAGTTACAGGCTTGTCCGGTGTTGCTGATCCGGGTCTCCCAGGCAGTGTCGGCAGCGGCCGCCACGTCGTCGGTGTCGAGGATCACGTAGGGGTCGGAGCCGCCGAGCTCGAGCACGCACTTCTTGAGGTTCTTGCCGGCGATCGCCGCGACCACCGCGCCCGCTCGCTCGGAGCCGGTCAGCGAGACCCCGGCGATCCGCGGGTCGGCGATGATCGTCTCGATCTGCTCGTGCGAGGCGAAGAGGTTGATGTAGGCGCCCTCGGGCACCCCGGCGTCCTTCATCAGCTGGGCGACGGCCAGGGCGGAGCCCGGCACCGACTCGGCGTGCTTGAGGATGATCGTGTTGCCCAGCATCAGGTTGGGCGCCGCGAAGCGGGCGATCTGGTAGAAGGGGTAGTTCCACGGCATGATCCCGAGCAGGGGGCCGATCGGCAGCTTCTGCACGACGGCCTTGCCACCGGAGAACGTCTTGATCGGCTGGTCGGCGGCCAGGGTCGGGCCCTCGTCGGCGAAGTAGTCGAAGATGTCGCCGCAGAAGTCCGCCTCGCCGACGGCCTCGCTCAGCGGCTTGCCCATCTCCTTGGTCGCGATCGCCCCGAGCTCGTCCTGGCGCTCCCGGAACAGCGCGGCCACGCGGTGGACAACCGCCGCCCGCTCCTCGATCGGGACGTCCTTCCAGGCGTCGTACGCCGTGTGCGCGGCTGCGAGCGCTGCCTCCACCTCGGCGTCGGTCGCCGTCTCGAAGGTCTGCTCCACCTCGCCCGTCGCCGGGTTGAGGATCTGGTAGGTCGGGGAGGTCTGGGTCTGGGTCATCACACATCTCCTGGCTCGGGGCTTGCTGCTACGAAACTATCGCCCGTCGCGGCGCGACGGAACGGGGCACCGGGTCAGCCGAGGCCGAGCTGGGCGCCGACACCGTCCGACTCCCCCGACCCCACCCCGGCCGGGGTCCGCGCGCGTCGCAGGACAAGGCCGGTCGCGGCGATCACCACGATGGTGACCGCCAGCATCAGCGTGGCCAGGGCGTTGACGGCGGGCGTGATCCCGAAGCGGACCGCCGAGTAGAGCACGATCGGCCAGGTGTTGGTGGTGCCGTTGGTGAAGGCCGGGAGCACGTAGTCGTCGAAGGAGAACGTGAACGACAGCAGGGTGGCCGCGATGATCGCCGGGAACAGCCGCGGCAGGGTGACCTGCCGGAAGGTCGAGAAGCGCCCCGAACCGAGGTCGTAGCCGGCCTCCTCGAGGGTGTCGCCCATGCCGACGAACCTGGCCCGGATGATCAGCATCGCGAGCGAGGCGCCGAAGACCACCTGCCCGAAGAAGATGGTCCACGCACCCAGCGGTGGGAAGAAGCTGACGTAGTGGGGCAGCTGGACGAAGAAGATCAGCGACGCCACCGCGATCACGATCTCGGGAACGACCAGCGTCATGTAGACCAGGGCGTCGAACGGCACCCGCACGACCTTGTGCATCCGGGCCAGGGCCAGCGCCGCTCCGAGCCCGAGCAGGGTCGAGACGATCGCCGCCGAGGCCGCGATCTTCGCACTGGTCTCGATCGCCGGGATGTACGTCGGGTCGTGCAGCCCGACCTTGAACCAGCAGGTGGTGAAGCCGTTCCACACGGTCAGGTTGCCCAGCTGGGACGGCGGGATGTCGCAGACGTTGGAGCCGTGGAAGTCGGCGAGCGCCGCGGGCGACGGCTTGTTGAAGGCGAAGAGCGCCATCACCGCGATCGGCAGGTAGAGGAAGGCGAAGACCGCCATCGCCCAGAGGGTGAAGCCGCGCTTGGCGGTCAGGATCCTGCGGGGTCTAGGCACCGAACCTCTCCTCCTTGGTCGCGAACAGGATGTAGAGCGCGACGAAGCCCGACAGGGCGATCATCAGGCTGATCGACATCGCGGAGCCGAAGGGCTGGTTCTGCGCGGAGGAGAACTGGTCGCCGATCACGTTGCCGACGAACTGGTAACCACCGCCGCTGAGGATGTTCGGGATGATGTACTCCCCCGACATCGGGATGAACACCAGCAGCGCACCGGTGACGACGCCGGGCAGGGTGAGGCGCAGGGTGATCTGGCGGAACGCGTTCAAGGGCTTGGCCCCGAGGTCGGTCGCCGCCTCGACCAGCGACCAGTCCATCCGCTCGAGCGAGGCGAAGACCGGGATGATGAACAGCGGGAGGTAGTTGTAGACCAGCCCCACACCGACGGCGTACTTGGTGTACATGATGTCGATGCCGGTGTACTTCGCCAGCAGCCCTTGGGAGTCCAGGATGATCTTCAGGGCGTAGGTGCGGATCAGGAACGACGTCCAGAAGGGCACCAGCACGAGCAGGAGCGCCAGCAGCTTGTACGTCGTGAGATAGCGCGCCATCCAGTAGGCGATCGGGTAGCCGACGACCATCGTCAGGAACGACCCGATCCCCGCCATCACCAGCGTGCGCCAGAAGATCTTGAGGTAGAGCGAGTCGAGGACCAGGTGGTACTGGCTGGTGTCGAAGCCGTAGGAGATCGCGTTGAAGCCGGTCTGGGTCGCCAGCGAGAACGCGACCAGGATCGCCAACGGACCCAGAAAGAAGATCGCGTAGTAGAGCACCGACGGCGTCGTCAGCCAGGCCGGGTAGCGCGGGCTGAACGACCGCCGCCGGGTCCGCCGTGGTCGACGGGACCCGGTCTCGGGGCCGGGCCCCGGCCCGAGCACGTCCTGGGCCGACGCCATCAGCCCGCGCGGAACTGGGTGTAGATCTTGGTCCGCTCCTGCACCACCTGCGGGCTCACGTTGAGGATGTACTTGTAGTTGTCGGTGTAGCTCGTGGGCACGTTGAACAGCGGGTCCTTGGCCAGCGACGCCGGCAGCTGCGAGAGCGCCGCCGGGATCGGGATGCCGTAGTTGTGGTACTCCATCTCCGTGACCGCGGTCGACGGGGTGCACAGCCAGTTGATCCACGCGTGCGCGGCCACCGGGTGCGGCGCGGTCGAGGGGATGCACCAGTTGTCGGACCAGATCTCCGACGTGTCGTGCAGCAGCACCGCGGTGATGTCGCCCTGCTTCTTCCGGCCCTGCACGATCCGGCGGACGTCGCCGTTCCAGCCCTGGCCCAGGATGATCTTCCCGGCGATCGCGTCGTCGATGTAGGAGGACGAGGAGATCGTGGTGACGCCCTTGCGGAACGACATCAGGTACTTCGTGACGGCATCGAAGTCGGACTTGCTGCTGGTGTTGGGGTCGAGGCCCAGCGCCATCAGGGCCAGCGGGACGACTTCCTCGGCGCCGTCGAGCAGGTTGGTGCGGCCCTTGCTCACGTACTTCGGAAGCAGGGCGTAGAAGTCGTGCATGGTCTGCGGCTTCTCGGTGATCACCTGGTTGTTGTAGTAGATCATCGTGATGCCGTAGTCCTTGATCACGTGGTACTGCCCGGTCGGGTCGTACGACGCCTTGAGGAACGAGGGGTCGAGGTTCTTCAGGTTCGGGATCAGGGTCGGGTCCATCGCCAGCAGCTTGTTCTCCTGGATCAGCTGCGCGACGGCGTTCTGGCTGGGCGCGATGATGTCGTACGTCGTACCGCCGGCGTTGAGCTTGGCCAGCAGCTCGTCGTTGGAGGAGTAGTACGTCTCGTGGATCTTCAGCCCGGCCTTCGACTCGTCGGGCAGCGCCATGAACTTCTTGTACGTCGACGGGTCGTCGTACTCCGACCAGTTGAAGATCTCGAGATGGTTCTCCAGGGGCCTTCCGGCCAGCCCGCCGGCGCCGGTGGAGGTGCCACTGCCCGGGTTGGTCTGGCCCGTGGAAGTGCTGCCGCAGGCCGAGAGCAGCATCAGGCCGCCGAGCCCGAGCGCCGAGCGGCGCGACATCGGATGGCCGGCCGCGCGCTCCACGGTGCGGTGCAGAGCGTCCATCTTCGACTTGGTCTCGATGGGCGCAAGGATGTTGAGCTGCTCGGGCTGGTCACTCATGGCTGTCACCTTCGGTCGGGGCCTGGTCCGGGGATTCGGCCAGCAGGACCGGAGCGGTCCGCTCCCACTGGATGGTGATCGGGTCGCCGGGACGGATCGCGTCGTGCGAGTCGTCGGTGCCGGCGCGTTGTTCACGGATGAGCATCCGGGTGCCGCCGTCGAGGGTGGCGACCACCTGGACCTCGTCCCCGAGATACATCTTCGAGTCGACGACCGCCTTGGCGGTGTTGGCCGAGCCGGTCGCCTGCCCGGCGACGATGCTCAGGCGGGCCGGGCGGATCCCGATCCGGGCGCGCGTGCGGTTGGTGGCGTCTCCGCGGCCGCGCACCACCACCCCGGTCGACGTCACCAGGTCGAACTCACCGGCCGAGGTGGCCGTGATGTCGCCCTCGAGGAAGTTCATCTCGCCGATGAAGTCGGCCACGAAGGCGGTCAGCGGCCGGTCGTAGATCTCGCTGGGGGTGTCGAGCTGCTCGATGACGCCGTTCGACATGACCGCGATCCGGTCCGACATCGACAGCGCCTCGCCCTGGTCGTGGGTGACGTAGATGAAGGTGATCCCGACCTGCTGCTGGATCCGGGTCAGCTCGATCTGCATCTCCTTACGGAGCTTGAGGTCGAGGGCGCCGAGCGGCTCGTCGAGCAGGAGCACCCGGGGCCGGTTGACCAGGGCCCGGGCCAGAGCGACCCGCTGCTGCTGGCCCCCGGAGAGCATCGTCGGCTTGTGCTTCTCGCGGCCGGTCAGCTGCACGAGCTCGAGCGCCTCGCGGGCCTGGCCGTAGCGCTCGGTCTTGCCGATGCCCTTCTGCTTCAGCCCGTAGGCGACGTTGTCGAGGATCGTCATGTGCGGGAACAGCGCGTACTGCTGGAAGACCGTGTTCACGTTGCGCTTGTACGGCGGAGTGCCGACCGCGTCGACGCCACCGATCAGGATCTCGCCCTCGTCGGGCTGCTCGAAGCCGGCGATCATCCGCAGCGAGGTGGTCTTCCCGCAGCCGGACGGGCCGAGCAGCGAGAGGAACTCGCCCTGGTGCACCCGCAGGGACACGGCGTTGACCGCGGTCAGGTCACCGAACCTCTTGGTGACCGCGCGGAACTCCACGTCGAAGATCGACTCGGGCCCGTCGGAGCTCACGCCAGATGTCTCCCGCCAGCACGTGCATGGACGGGGGCACGCGCCCGCCCTGCTTTCAAAGACGAGCGCCCCCGCGTCGTACCCCCCACGAAGCGGCCCGGCCCACTGCGTTGCGCAAACGTACCTCGCACCATATCTTGGGTCAATCCCCGAAGTTCGGTTCCAAACCTCCCCGGGAGAACGAATATCGCATGGAGATCGACCGGATTTCGCAGCAGATCATCTCGCTCCTCCAAAAGGACGGGCGCTGCCCGAACACCGTGATCGCGCGCGAGCTGGGGATCTCGGAGTCGGCGGTCCGGTCACGGATCCAGTCGCTCACCTCCTCCGGAATCCTCCAGATCATCGGGCTGACCGACCCCGGCAACATGGGGTTCGGCGTGATGGCGCTGATCGGGATCCAGGCCGGCAACGACCTCAACCGGATCGCCGAGCTGGTCTCGACCTGGCCGGAGACGACGTACGTCGTGATCAGCGCGGGCAGCTTCGACCTGCTGGTCGAGCTGGTCTGCACCGACAACAACGACCTCCTCCGCGTGGTCGAGCGGTTGCGGGCCGTCGACGGCGTGCGGTCGACCGAGTCGTTCATCTACATCTCACGGCACAAGCTCAACTACGCCTACGCCGCCGACCGCGACGACGAGCTGGTGTCGGCGCGGCCGGCGGAGACCTCCTCGATCTGAGCGTCGAGGCTCACGGCTCCAGGCAGGCCGGGATGGAGTCCTGGTGGCCCAGCGGGTGCTCGGTGTGCCCGGCCTGGTCGTAGATCTTGACGAAGTCGACACTGCCCAGCTGGCGCAGCGTCGGCATGATCTCGCCGGCGATCGTCACCGTCGAGCCGCCGTTGCTGCAGGTCCCGGTGAGCTGGACCCGCGCGATGCCGTCGGCGATCGAGCGGATCACGAAGCCCGTCGCTCCCGAGCGCAGCGTGCTCAGGCCGCTACTGCGCTCGAGCGGGAGCGCGCCGGCGAAGAGCCGGTCCATGAGACCGGTCGCGGGTGTCCCCGGGAGCACCGGGCGCAACCGTGGCACGAAGAACGGCGGCGTGTTGGCCACGAAGGCCTGACGGTCGAACAGCCAGAGCTTGCGCGGCACGGTCCGGAAGGCCGCCCCGACGTGGACCACGACCCGGCTCGGGTTCTGGAGGGTGGTCACGTGGAACTGCGTCTTCTTCGCCAGCCCGATGCCGTAGGTCACGACGCCCTCGAAGTCACCGGAGCGCACCGAGAGCATGGCGTTGGGCAGCCGGTACGCCGTACGTGCCGGAGCGGTGCTGCCCTGAGCGTCATGGGCCTGCGCGTTGCGGAAGCTCACCTGGAGGATCGCCCGGCCGGCGACATGGACCACCCGGCCGGAGCCGTCGGCGACGAGCCGGTTGACGTAGTGCGCGGTGTGGCTGACCGGGAGGCCCCCGCTGAACCGGAAGACCAGCCGGTCCTCGGCGCCCTGGTGGACAGCGGTGACCGCGACCAGGGTCGGCTGGGTGGCGGCTGCGGCCGGTCCGGCCGCCGCGGTGCCACCCACCATGACCCCGCCGACGGCGGCGCCGGGCACCAGCGCGAGTGCGCAGAGCGGGGTGAGCAGACGGGTGACCTTCATGGAGCACCTCCCGGTCGACGGTGTCGGTGCGACACCTTGTCCAGGTTGGACCCTTCCAGCATCCGCCGAGTCCGTCCGCGCCGCCAGAGGCGTCCGGCCCCGGTCTGGAAGACTCAGCTGCGTGACCGTGCACGAGGTCGATGACTATCTCGCGGGCCTCGCCGAGCCCGCACGCAGCACGCTCGAGACCCTGCGGCGGTCGATCCTCGCCGTGGTGCCGGAGGCCGAGCAGGGCATCTCCTACGGGATGCCGGCCTTCCGGGTGGACGGCGCGGTGGTGGCCGGTTTCGCCGCCTTCACCAAGCACCTGAGCTATCTGCCGCACAGCGGGCAGGTGCTCGCGGACCTCGCCGACGACCTGGCCGGTTACGAGCGGACGACGGGCTCGCTGCACTTCCCGCCCGACCAGCCGCTGCCGGACGCGCTGGTCCGCTCACTGGTCGAGGCCAAGCTCCGGCTGCTGGGTCTCGCCTGAGGGTCGTCCCTCCAGGGCCAGCACCACGTCGAAGGTGATCCGCGACCAGGGCCCGACGACCTCGCGCCCGTCGGGGGTCTCGGTGCCTGGAAGGTCGTGCTCGACGTCGACCACGAGCGAGTCGCGCACTCCGAACACGCTGTCGGCGTCGAGGTGGGCGTCGCCCCGCGGGAACACGTGGGTGACCAGGGTGCGGCACCCGTCGGCCACCACCATCAGGTGCAGGTGCGCCGCCCGCATCGGGGAGCGGCCGGTGGCCCGCAGCAGTCGGCCGACCGGGCCGTCGTCGGGGATCGGGTACGGCGTCGGGGTCACCGCCCAGAACCGGTAGCGGCCGTCGGCGTCGGTGTGGAGATGGCCACGGGCGGCGACCCGGTCGTCGTCGTACTGCACGTCGTAGCGGCCGTCGGAGTCCGCCTCCCACACCTCGACGAGCGCGCCCGCGACCGGTGCGCCCGACGTGTCGGAGACCCTCCCCTCGACCCAGCACGGCTCCCCGGGCGCTCCGCCCGAGATGTCGCCGCCGAGGCCGACGTGGGGCGAGCCCTCGACGAAGAACGGCCCGAAGACGGTGGCCTCGGTGGCGTTCGCGTGGGCCTCGTTGTTGATCGTGATCGTCTGCATCGACGCCCCGAGCACGTCGGAGAGCAGGATGAACTCCTGGCGCCGTTCGTCGGTGATCTCGCCGACCGCTGTGAGGAACCCGATCGCCTCGCGCCACTCCGCCTCGGTCAGCCGGGTCTCCCGCAGGAAGGCGTGCAGGTGCCGGGTCAGCGACTCCACCAGCTCACGGGTGCGCGGCTCGGGCGTCCCCGCGAACGACGCCACGACCCGCTCGACGAGCTCCGACTCGCGGGCCTCCTGCTCGGGCGGGATCTCAGGCATCGGGACCGGTCCCTTCGTAGGCGTGGCGGAGCAGCGTCTCGACCACCTCGGCCGTGACCGGCACCGGGTTGTCCGCCGGTGCGGCCTCGAGGATCGGCGCGACGGCGGAGGCGAGGTCGCGCTCGGCGAGGCCGAGGGCGGCCAGCGACCGGGGTGCGCCGACCTCCCTCCGCAGCGCCTCGAGCCCGGCCAGCGCCGAGTCCGCGCCGAAGGCCTGGGCCATCCGGGCATCGAGCTCGGGAACGGCCGGCGCGTTGAGGGCGAGCACGTAGGGCAGCACGACCGCATGGGTCTCGGCGTGGGGCAGGTCGAACCGGCCGCCGAGGACATGGCAGATCTTGTGGTGCAGGCCGGAGCCGGCCGAGGCGAAGGCCACCGCGGCAAGGTAGGCGCCGTACAACGTCTGCTCGCGGCCCTCGAGGCCCCGTGGGTCGGCGACGACCCGCGGGAGCCCGGCGCAGAGCGCCCGGATGCCCTCCAGCGCGAGCGCCCGGTCGATCGGGTCGCTGCGCGGGCCCCACATCGAGTCCACGCAGTGCGCCAGCGCGTTGAGGCCGGACGCGACGCTGGTCTCGACCGGCAGGCCGAGCATCAGCCTGGCGTCGTACACGATCGCGCGCGGCAGCACGCGCGGGTCGACCCCGGTGGTCTTGCGGCCGTCCTCGGTCAGGCCCCAGACGTCGGTGGCCTCGGAGCCGGAGTACGTCGTGGGCACCGCGACCACGGGGAGGCCGGTGCTGAGGGCGACCGCCTTCGCCAGTCCGGTGGTCGAGCCGCCACCGACGCTGACGACGACGTCGGCGTCGTACTCCGCGGCCACCGATCGGGCCCGCTCGGCGACCGCCAACGGGACGTGCATCACGACGTCGCTGTGGAGCACCGCGACGGAGAGCCCCGCCAGCACGGGGGCCGCGCGGTGGGGGTTCGTCGCGATCGCCATCACCCGCGTGCCACCCAGCCGGCGTACCTCCTCCGCTACCGCCTCGCCCGCGTCGCCAGGCGCGAAGCGGACCCGCTGCGGCAGGGTCTCGTGCGCGAAGCGGAGCGGCTCGGGGGTCACCCCCGCATCATCGACGGCAGTGAGGGCGAGCGCCACCCGCCGCTCACGGCGGATGCCGATAGCCATCCGCAGGACCGGTCCTCCGCGTGCTCCCGCCCCGTCACCTCCCGCTGCGACCGCGATCACTCGGGAGGGTCGTCCGGCGGATGGTCGCCGTGACGGTGGACGAGCTTCCACGCGCCGCCCTCGCGTCGGTAGATCTGGGTGACGCGCAGCTCGTTGGTGATCGATTCGCCGTCGGGCCTGGTCGCGGTGTAGCGCTCGAACCCACACGTGTAGGCGAGGTCGCCATCGACGTCGGCGGAGACCAGCTCGTAGTCGTAGTCGGTGCAGTCACCGAACCGGCTGGCGACCCAGGTGATGGTGCGCAGAACGTCGTCCCATCCCGACCGAGCGCGCACACCGGCGCCGAAGACCGAGACCGGGTCTCGGTGTGACCAGACGGCGATCCACGATGAGGGGTCGCCACTGTGCATGTCGAGTCCGGTCTCGATCTGGGTCGGGATCCACTTGTCAAGAAATGACTGGAGCTGCTCGGACATCGCGCCCTCCGAAGGGGTCGGGTAGGTCTGCTCCGCATCCGGTGCAGGAAGGTTCGGGCGACGGCATGACGCCCTCGCAGGTCTGACAGAAGAACAAGCGTGGCCGCGGCGAGGCGGCCTCCCACAGCCCGGCGAAGTGGGTGTAGTTCCAGCGCCGCTCGAAGGACGTCCGCATCGCTGCCTGGTGCTCCGGACGGCTGAAGAACCCGTGCGCCTCCTCGATCGAGCGCCACAACGCGATCAGCGTGTAGTGCGGTCCTTCGGCGAAGTTGTAGCGACGGATGAAGCCCGGCGCGTCGGCCAGCAGCTGCATGAGGTCGGCCACGTGCATCCAGAACTCGGCGAAACGCTCCTCGTCGATGAAGGTGCCCTGGAGGATCAGGATCGCTCCGGCGCTCTCCGGCCCGAGTTGGCGCTCGGGTCCGGTCTGCGTGTTGAGCGTGATCGGGACCATGTTCAGGCCGTCGATGGCCGCCATCGCGGCGATCGCCTCCTCAGGCGGCGCCGCCGTGACCAGGTCCATGCCAGTCAAGCCGTCCGCGCCGCGTGGCCACCCAGGCGCAGCAACGTGACGATGGCGACGAGCGACAGTACGACGGTCGCAGCCGCGGCCGAGGTCGCGGCCGCACCGGCGCCGCCTGCTGCGACCGGGATGGCGCCGAGGATGTCGATCCCACGGGTGCCGAAGGCGAGCGGACGACCCCAGCCGGCGCCGGACCACACGCCCAAGGCGGCGACGGCGGTCAGCGCCGCGAGCAGGCCGACACCGACACCGACGACGGTCAGACCGTCATCGGACCCGAGCAGCAGAGGCACCGCCGCCAGATCGGAGACGGCGCACCCGGCGAGAGCTGAAACAGAGGTGGTCGACGAGGGCATGGCCGGTTCCTTTCCAATTGTTCCGACACTGTGTCGGATGAATCATCGCACTGTAGGATCAAGTCGTGAGCGACGTCAAGGCCCCCCGTTCGTACTCGTCACCGGCGCGCGACGAGCAGGCCGCGCGAACCCGGGCTCGGATCGTGCAGGCGGCAGACGAGCTGTTCACCGAGCGCGGCTATGCCGGCACCTCGATGAAGGAGATCGCAGAACGCGCCGGCGTCGCACGCGACACGGTGCACGCCGTCTTCGGCAACAAAGCCCGGTTGATCCCGGCGATCGTCGACCTGCGGCTGGTGCCAGACCGGTCGGTCCGCAACGTGGCGGACTCCGCCGACGGACGCGCGGTCATGGACGAGACCGACCCGGTCCGGCAGATCGAGTTGTTCGCCGACTTCATTACCAAGCTCAACGTCGTGCTCCGACCGGTCTTCGACGTCCTCCGTAGCGCCGCGCCCGGCGAGCCGGAGGTGGCCGAGACACTGGCGTCCCTGGAGAGGCACCGGATGCGCAACATGCAGCTCTACGCGACATGGTTCGCGGCGCGGGGCCCCCTGCGGATGAGCACCCGGAAGGCCGGCGAGACGATCTTCGCGATCGTCAGTCCCGACGTCGGGCGTCTCCTGTGCGACGAGCTGGGTTGGAGCCGGAAGCGACATGCCGCCTGGGTCGCGGACATGCTGAAGCGGGCCCTCCTGGCTGACTAGCCGGAGCGTCGCGACCCGGTCAGCTCAGCTCCCGTCGAACACGACGAGCGTGCGGCCGCCCTCGCCGCGGGCCATCCGCTCGCAGGCCGCGGGAACGCCGGAAAGATCGACCCGGTCGGTGACCATGCCCGCCAGGTCGAGCTGCCCCTCGCCCAGGAGGTCGACGAGAGCCGGGATGTCGCGCTCGGGGTCGCTGTTGCCGTAGATGCTGCTCACCAGGGTCCGCGAGAAGTGGAACAGCTCCAGCGGGTTGAACGTCACCTCCTGCTCCTTCGGGCCGAGGCCGACGACCACGCAGGTGCCCCCGCGTCGTACCGACGTCCAGGCCTGGCGGATCGTGCCGGCCGAGCCCACGCACTCCAGCGCCGCGTCGACGCCGCGGCCGTCGGTCATCGCCCTCAGCTGCTTCCCCAGGGCTGAGGCGGGCTGCTCGCGGTCGGCGAGCAGGAAGTCGGTGGCACCCGCCGCCCGGGCCAACGCCTCCTTGGCCGGCGAGGTGTCGACGGCCACGATCCGCCCGGCCCCGGCGAGCCGGGCTCCTGCGACCGCGGCCAGACCGATACCGCCCTGGCCGAGCACGAGCACGGAGTCGCCCGGGCGCACCCGCGCCACGTTGCGGACCGCGCCGACCCCGGTGAGGATCGCGCAGCCGAGCAGGGCCGCCTCCTCCAGCGGCACGTCGGCGGGGATCGGGACCACGGCGGTGGCCGGGCAGACGACCTCCTCGGCCATCGCGCCGAGCGCGAGACAGGCCTCGAACGGCGTGCCGTCCGCCAGCGTCCCACCGGGGGTGCCCGTCATCCCCTCGATCGCAGCGCACAGCCAGGGCTCCCCGTGCGTGCAGAACCAGCAGACGCGGCACGGCACCGCCCAGTTCAGGACGACGTGGTCACCCACCGCGACGCCGGTGACCTGATCGCCCACCTCGGTCACGGTGCCGGCGGCCTCGTGCCCCATCACGAGGGGGTACGACGGGGCGAGGGTGCCGTTGACCATCGACAGGTCGGAGTGGCACACGCCGACCCCTGCGACCCGGACCCGCACGTCGACCCGGGTCAGCGGCCGCAGCTCGACCTCCCTCACGTCGAGCGGCTCGCCCGGTCCGGTCGCCACAAGTGCCTGCGTCATCAGCTTCCTTCGTCCACGGGGGTCACCCGCTCGATCGTAGGTCGTGCCGGGCCCGGCCCGAGACGTGGCTAGGCTCGCCCGCATGACCACGGTGCAGCTGGTGCTCGCGGCCGCCTCCGGGCTGGTCGCGATCTGGCTGGTCGTCCTGATCGTGCTCGACCGGTTGCCGGGTGACCCCGTGTTCGGCGCGCTGGTGGTGCTCGAGGTCGGCGTGGTCGTCCAGCTCGTGATCGGGCTGATCCGGGTCTTCGGCGACCATCCGGGCGTGAACGTCGCCGCCTACCTCGGCTATCTCATCGGCGCCCTGCTGGTGCTGCCGATCGGCTTCGTGTGGTCGGCCGGCGAGCAGACCCGGTCGGGCACCGCGGTGCTGCTGGTCGCGGTGCTCGTCGTACCGTTCCTCTCCCTGCGGCTCCACGACCTCTGGGTCGTCCGGTGAGCAGGACGGTCCCCTCGACCCGCACCGGCTTCGGTCGCGTCCTGGTCTTCGTGTACGGCGTCTTCGCGGTCGCCGCCACCGCCCGCGCCGTCGTCCAGCTCGCCACCGACGCCTCGAAGGCGCCGGTGGCGTACTCGCTCTCGCTGTTCTCCGGGCTGGTCTACATCGCAGCGACCTGGGCTCTGGCCAGTGACCACCGCCGGCTGGCCATGGCGACGATCCTCGTGGAGCTGACCGGGGTGCTGGTGATCGGAACGCTCAGCCACCCCGACGACATCGACAAGGCCAGCGTGTGGTCCGACTACGGCAACGGCTACGGCTACGTGCCGCTGGTGCTGCCGTTCATCGGGCTGTGGTGGCTGTTCCGCCTGGGCCGGGCCTCCCGCGCGACGGCGGGACCCGACTAGGCCAGGAACCTCACGGGGTGCTCCAGCAGCTCGACCAGGACCTCCACCCACCGGGCGGCGAGCCGCGAGTCGGCGAGCTCCTGGTCGATCGAGAAGGTCACGGTCAGGACCTTGCCGGGCACCAGCACGCCGTGCTCGACCACCGGCTCGTCGCGCACCCCACCGACCGCGAGCAGCGCGCGGCGGTCCGGGGTGACGTCGACCGCCAGCTCGGCCACGCCGGGTGACCCGAGGTCGACGACCGTGATCAGCGCGGGCTCCTGCTCCGGCGCCGGCGGGTCGGCGACCTCCCGCGCGGTCGCTGCGGTCAAGGCGGCGTGCACACCGGTCACCGTCAACGAGCCGACGTCGGCGACCACCGGAGTGGCCCCCGAGGTCCGGGCCGGCACGGCGACCGCCACGTCGACGATCGGCCGGGCGTCGCCCAGCGCGGCTCCGTCGTACGCCGAGGCCACCGCCTTGACCACGAGGTCGGTGAGCGTGACCCGTTCGGCGTCGGAGTTGATCTCGGCGAGGACAGCGAGCAGGGGCTCGGCCCGGACGGTCTCACGCAGGTGGAGCTGGGCGATCGGCCCCACCTCGGTCGGCGTGACCACCCGGTGCGGCTCGACGTCCTCGACCGGCGACGGGGTGGTCAGCGGCGGCGCCGCTACGTTCAGGCCGAGCACCTCGGCAACGCTGCGGGTGCGGGGCTCGGCCACCACCAGCGGGTCGTCGAGGTCGGGTGCCCGGCGCAGCTCGGCCGCCACGCGGCGGGGGGCGTAGGCCGGCTCGGGCACCGCCACCGGCACCGGCTCGGCCAAGCCGAGCTCCACCAGCAGCGCGTCCAGGTCGGCCACGGTCTCGTCGGGATCAGCCAGCACGGCCAGTGGCGTGCCGGTGTCGACCTGCGCACCGGTGGGCACCAGCGTCTTCACCAGGACGCCGGGCTCGGACACCTCGACGCTGACCACGAGCTTCTCGGTCTCGACCGTCGCCAGGCTCTGGGCGCCGGCGAACACCCCCGACTCCTCGACGAGCCACTCCGACAGCACTCCGGCGGTGGGGTCCTCGGCGAGCTCCGGCATGCGCAGCACTCGGGCCACGGGTGCACCTCACGGTAGTGGGACGACGCCGAGACGGGCCCGCCTCCCAAGACGGCTCGACGCGTTCGCGAACGCGCTCGATGTTAGGGGACCTCGCCGCCGGCGACCACCACGGGGAGGTCACAGTTCCGCGCGAGCGGGGGTGTCGGTCAGCGACGACCGCTGAACGAGGCGGCGCTGTGCGTGCTGCCACCCGACGAGGTGCGCGCGGCGGGGCGGCGCTGGCCACGACCGCCACCGGTCGGCTGCTTCTGGCTGCCCTGGCCCTGGCCGCCCGAGCGCTGGGCACCCTGCTTCTGGCCGCCCTGCTTCGGGGCGCGCGAGGCGGAGGCGCCCGCGGTCGCGGGACGGCCCTGGCCGCCACCGCCACGGCGACGGTTGCGCCCGCCACCACCCGCGCCGCGCCCGCCGCCACCACCGCCGCGCTGCTGGTGCAGGGCGGTCGGGGCGAGGTCGAGGCTTCCGGACAGGGTGCGCTCGCCCGGGGCGAGCTCGAGCAGGACCGGGTGGGTCGAGCCGTTGATCCTGGTGGTCGTCGGCGAGATGCCGGCGGCCTTGGTCAGGTCGCGCACGTCGCGCACCTGCTCGCTGGTCATCAGGGTGACCACGGTGCCGGCGTTGCCGGCGCGCGCCGTACGACCGGAGCGGTGCAGGTAGGCCTTGTGCTCGACCGGCGGGTCGGCGTGCACCACCAGGGCGACGTCGTCCACGTGGATGCCGCGGGCGGCGATGTCGGTGGCGACCAGGGTCGAGGCCTTGCCGGAGTGGAAGGCCTCCATGTTGCGGGTGCGGGCGCCCTGGCCGAGGTTGCCGTGCAGCTCGACCGCGGGTACGCCGCTCCTGTTGAGCTGGCGGGTCAGCGCCTTGGCGCCGTGCTTGGTACGCGTGAAGACGATCAGTCGGCCCGGAGCGCTGGCGAGGTCGACCAGGATCGGCAGCCGGCTGTCGCGGTCGACGTGCAGCACGTGGTGGGTCATGGTCGCGATCGGCGACTGCGCCGAGTCGGCCTGGTGGGTCTTGGGGTCGTGCAGGAACTGCTTGACCAGGGTGTCGATGGCCTTGTCGAGGGTGGCCGAGAACAGCAGGCGCTGGCTGCGCTGGGGCGTCTTGCCCAGCAGCCGCCGGACGGCGGGCAGGAAGCCGAGGTCGGCCATGTGGTCGGCCTCGTCGAGCACGGTCACCTGGACGTCGGCCAGGGAGCAGTGGCCCTGCTGGATCAGGTCCTCGAGCCGGCCGGGGCAGGCGACCACGATGTCGACGCCGTTGCGCAGGGCGTTGACCTGAGGGTTCTGGCCGACCCCGCCGAAGACGGTGCGGGTGGTCAGGCCGGCGGCCTTGGCCAGCGGGGCCAGGGCGGCGTCGATCTGGCCGACCAGCTCGCGGGTCGGGGCCAAGATCAGCGCGCGGGGCGCTCCCCTGCGGGCCGGGCGGCCGTCGGTGAGCCGGGCGACGATCGGGAGCAGGAAGGCATAGGTCTTGCCGGAGCCGGTCCGGCCGCGGCCGAGCACGTCGCGGCCGGCCAGGGAGTCCGGCAGCGTCGCGGCCTGGATCGGAGTGGGGATGTCGATGCCCTGCTGGGCGAGGACGGTGGACAGGCGTGCGGGCACGCCGAGTGATGCGAAGGAAGTCAAGGGAAGCGCTATCTGTGCGATGCCTCACCAACAGCCGGGATCCGAAAGGTTTTCGGGGGGCTACGCACGGAGCAGATGTCAGCTGCTACGACGTGCGGACAACTCGCGGCGAGAGTTCGACGAGCTGAAGACCCCAGCGTACCCGCCGTACGCCGTACGCGTGCATTCCCGGCGAGTCGCCTGCCGTCTCGAGCGGGCGGCAGCGCTCGCCGACCTGAGAGGATGCCGCGGTGAGCAACGACGGCCCGGCCATCACCGAGACCACCGCAGCGCTGGCCCGGATCGAGGAGATCGACCCGCGGATCCGCTCGGTCTGCGCCATCAACCCGGACGCGATGGCCGAGGCCGAGGCCCGGGACCGGGAGCGCGCCGTCGGTCACCTCCGCTCCCCCCTGCACGGGCGGCCGGTGCTGATCAAGGACAACATCGACACCGCCGGCCTCGCCACCACGGCAGGCTCGCTGGCCCTCGCGGACGCCCCGCCGGCCGCCGACGCCCCGCTGGTCCGCCGCCTGCGCGAGGCCGGGATGGTCGTGCTCGGCAAGACCAACCTCAGCGAGTGGGCCAACATCCGTGACGACCACTCGACGTCCGGCTGGAGCGGGTACGGCGGGCTCACCCGCAACCCGTACGCCCTCAACCGGACCGCCTGGGGCTCGAGCTCCGGCAGCGGCGCCGCCATCGGCGCCCGGCTCGCGCCGTACGCGATCGGCACCGAGACCAACGGCTCGATCACGGCCCCCGCTGCCGCCTGCGGCTGCGTCGGCCTCAAGCCCACCGTCGGCCTGGTGCCGACCACCGGCATCGTCCCGATCTCCTGGACCCAGGACGCGCCCGGCCCGATGACGCTGACCGTCGCCGAGAACGCCGCCCTGCTCGACGTCATCGCAGGCACCGACACCACCGCGGCGCTCGAGACGGGCGTGAACGGCCGCCGGATCGGCGTACCCCGTGACCTGTGGGGCTACAGCACCCACGCCGACGCCGCTGCCGAGCGGGTGCTCTCCCGGCTCTCCGCGGCGGGCGCGGTGATCGTCGACGACCTGGCCCTGCCCGCGCTGAAGGAGATCGACGACGACCACGTCCTCAACCTGATGCTGATCGAGCTGGTGCACGGGCTGGCCGGCTACCTCGACGGCCGCGCTGCCGGCGTGCGCACCCTGGCCGACGTCGTGGAGTTCAACGTGGCCAACGCCGATGCCGAGCTCCCGTGGTTCGGCCAGTCGCTGTTCGAGAAGGCGCTGGCCCTGGACGGCCCGTCGTCCCAGCAGTACCTCGACGCCGTCGACGCCTGCGCCGCGGCCGGGGGCGCCGAGCTGACCCGGACCCTCGACACGCACGGGCTCGACGCCCTCCTGGCGCCGGCGATGGCCCCGCCCACCCCGATCGACCTCGTCAACGGAGACCACGGCTCGGGAGGTGCCAGCGACTCCAGCGCACTGGCCGGGGCGCCGATCCTGACGGTGCCGGTCGAGATGGCGCACGGGCTCCCGGTCGCGGTCAGCATCTGGGGCGCCCGCGGCGCCGAGAGCGATCTCTACGCGATCGGCCGGGCCCTCGAGCAGGCCAGGGACGCAGCGACCGGCCCGCTTCCGGAGCCGACGTACGTCGAGGTGCTGTAGCCGCGATCGGGCTACGCTCGGGTACATGAGTGAACTTTCAACATCTCGGGAGGCACTCGACCTCCTCCACGCCTCGCACGCTCGCCTGGCCGCAGCGCTCGGCGACCTGAGCGCCGAGCAGGCGCGCGCCCAGTCCTACGACGACGACTGGAACGTCGGCCAGGTCGCCTCGCACCTCGGCTCCGGCGCAGACGTCTTCCGGCTGATGCTGGACGCCGGGCTCGCCGGCGGCGACGCCCCCGGGGTCGAGGCGATGCAGCCGATCTGGGACGAGTGGAACGCCAAGGAGCCCGGGGTCCAGGTGCGCGACGTGGTCGTCGCCGACGCCGCGTTCCTGGCCAGGATCGAGGCCATCGACGACGCCACCCGTGACGGCTGGAAGCTCGACCTGTTCGGCGCGGAGCGGGACCTCGGCGACTTCCTGCAGATGCGGCTCTCCGAGCACACGCTGCACACGTGGGACATCGTGGTCGCCTTCGACCCGACGGCCAGGCTGGCCGACGACGCCGCGGCGGTCGTGCTCGGCAACCTCGCAATGATCGCCGGCTACACGGGACAGAAGCGCGACGAGCCGCTGTCCGTCGAGGTCCGCACCACCCGCCCCGAGCGCGCCTTCCACCTCGACATCGGACCGGGCGGTGCCGCCCTGTCACCGTCGTACGACGACACCGCGGCGAACGCCGTCCTGGAGCTGCCGGCGGAAGCCTTCGTCCGGCTGGTCTACGGCCGGCTGGACCCCGACCACACGCCGGAATCGGTGGTGGCCGAGGGCGTCGACCTCGACTTGTTGCGCGCGACGTTCCCCGGCGTCTGAGCCAGCTCGGTTCGCGGAAGCCCTCCGTCCGGAAACCGGCCTAGCCTCGTCGGCATGACGACGACAGACGAGCGACCGTGGGAGCCGCCACTCGCGGGCACCGAGGTGCAGCAGCTGTTCGGCGCGCTCGACCGGCTGCGTTGGACGTTCCGCTACAAGGCCTCCGGCCTCGACGCGGCCGGGCTCGCCCACCGCGTCGGCCGGTCGTCCCTGACCCTGGGCGGGCTGCTCAAGCACCTCGCCGCCCAGGAGGACTATGCGTCGGGGGTGAAGCTGACCGGCGTCGGCATGGGCCGGGAGTGGGCGGACCACGGCTGGGACGGCGACGACGAGTGGGAGTTCCGCAGCGCCGCCGACGACTCCCCCGCGACGCTCTACTCCCTGTACGACGGGGCGGTGGCCCGCGCGCGGACCCGCTGGGCCGACGCGCTGTCCGACGGTGGGCTCGACCGGCCCGCAGACCCGGGGTGGGCCGAGGGACGCAGGATCAACGCTCGGCGCCTGCTGTGCGACCTGGTCGAGGAGTACGGGCGTCACACCGGCCAGGCCGACCTGCTCCGCGAGGACGTGGACGGCGTCGTCGGCGAGGACCCGCCGGACGGCTGGCGGCCCTAGTCGCGGACCCGCTCCCGGAGCCCGGCCGCGAGACCGGCGACCGTGGCCGCGTCGAACGCCTCGCCCACGGTGTCGGCCAGCCACCGGCGCCGTACCGGCGAGAGCCGCAGGCGGAGCTGGACGTGCGTGCCGGCCCCACGAGGCGTGAGCACGATCGCCCACGAGCCGTGCGTGCGACCGCGGGTGGTCGTGTGGACCAGCGCGTGCGGGGGGTCCACGACCGCGATCTCGAACCTCGCGTGGCGACCACCCCAGTCGGGGATCACGTGGCCGACCTGCGCCTCCGCGACCAGCCCCGGCTCGAGGTGCCGGAGCCCGCGGCGGGCGGCCGGGACGAAGCGCTCGACCGCGCGCGGGAGGTACCACCCGGCCCGCTGCTTGCCGAGCTGGCAGAACCACGGCCACACCGCGACGGGCGGGGCAGCGAGGTCGAACGCGCGGTCCATCACCACGTCGGCGTCCGGCACGAGGTCGTCGCCCGGCAACGCACGTCGTACGTCGTCGGGCGACGCGGCCACGGATCCGAACACCCGCGACGTCATCCGCAGGGCGCCATCGACGGCTCCGACGTGACGGCGTTGCGGCGGGTCAGGCGGCCTTCGCCATCCGGCGGTTCTCCTGGGTCATCCGGGCCTGGAGGGCACGGCGGACCTTGGGGCCACCGGTGGTCATCTGGTAGAGCCGCTTGAGCTGGCCGGGCAGGTTGCGCGTCGTGGTCTGGTCGAGCCAGCCGTTGGGCAGTGAGAGCCGGACCACCTTGTGCCAGGCGGAGTACACCTGCTGCGACAACGGGCGCTCGCAGTAGTCGAGGCCGTAGCGCTCGAAGAGGTCCTTTACCTTCGGGGCGATCTCGCCGTACCGGTTGGACGGCAGGTCGGGGAACAGGTGGTGCTCGATCTGGTGGGAGAGGTTGCCGGTCATGATGTGCATCAGCTTCGAGCCGGAGATGTTGGCCGAGCCGAGCATCTGGCGGACGTACCACTCGGGCTTGGTCTCACCGTCGATCGAGCGCTTCTCGAAGGTCTGCACGCCCTCGGGGAAGTGACCGCACATGATCACCGAGTGCGACCACAGGTTGCGTACGGTGTTGGCGGTGAAGTTGGCCGCGATCGTGGTCAGGAAGGAGCCGGTCAGGGCCGACGCGGCGGGGTGGACGACGTAGTCCTTGGTCACCTGGCGCCGGATCTTGGCCAGGACGGCCTTGAACTCACGCTGGAACTTCGGGTCCTTAGTCGTCTTGTGCAGCATCGCGCCACGCAGCTCCACGTCGTACGCCGCGATGCCGTACTCGAAGAAGAGGGCGTTGACGAAGTTCCACAGCGGCTGGCCGAGGTGCATCGGGAGCCAGGGCTGGTCCTCGTCGACGCGCATGATGCCGTAGCCGAGGTCGTTGTCCTTGCCGATCACGTTGGTGAAGTTGTGGTGGAGCTCGTTGTGGGCGTACTTCCACTGCGCGGCCGGCGTCGCGGAGTCCCACTCCCACGTGGTCGAGTGGATCTTCGGGTCGCGCATCCAGTCCCACTGACCGTGCAGGATGTTGTGCCCGATCTCCATGTTCTCCAGGATCTTGGCGACACTCAGGCCGGCGGTCCCGACGATCCAGGCAGGCGGGAAGATGCTCGCGAGCAGGACGACCCGGCTACCCAGCTCCAGCGAGCGCTGGGTCTTGATCACCCGGCGGATGTAGCGGGCGTCGGCCTCGCCGCGGGTGTCGACGACCGACTGGCGGATCGCGTCGAGCTCGACGGCCATCGCCTCGAGGTCCTCGGTGGTGAGGTGCGCGATCGGGTTCACCTGTCCGATGCGGGGCTTCTTCTGGATCGTGGTCATCTCGGCTCCTAGTGATCGAGGTGGCACGGCCCGGCGGCCGCGTTGATGCAGGTCTGGATCAGGACGCCGCCCGAGGGGGTCTCCCCGGGGACGGCGGTGGTGAGCTCGCCGGTGCGCAGGTCGCGGACGACCCCTTCGCGCATCGGCAGGACGCACTGGTAGCAGATGCCCATCCGGCAGCCGCTCGGCATCAGGACGCCGGCTTCCTCCGCCTGCTCGAGGATCGGGCGGGCACCGTCGCAGCTGACGAGGGCACCGGTCCGGTCGAAGGCGACCGTGCCACCCTCGCCGGCGACGATGGTGGTGACGCGGAACTGCTCGACGTACAACGGGAGGCCGCGGGCGTCGTGGTGGGCCGCGAGGGCGTCGAGCAGGCCACCCGGGCCGCAGCCGAACGTCGTGCGCTCGGCGAGGTCGGGCACCAGCGTCTCGAGGTCGGCGAGGTCGAGGATGCCGTGCTCGTCGTCGTACCGCGCGACCAGGCGAATGCACCCGGCGGCGTCGAGCGCCTCGAGGTCGCGGCTGAAGATCGAGTCGGGGTGGCTCGGGGCGACGTGCACGACGGTGATGTCGTACGCCGCGCTCCGGGCCAGGCGGACCACGCCGGCGTCGGTGACCGGGAACAGGTTGCGCAGCATCCCGATCACCGGGGTGATGCCGGAGCCTGCGGTGACGAAGAGGAGCTTGGTCCTCTGGCCAGGCACCGGGGTCGGCAGCACGAACTCGCCGGCCGCCTGCTCGAGGTGGACCAGCGTGCCAGGGCGGGAGTCGCGGACGATGTGGTTGCTGACCTTGCCGTCGGGCACGGCCTTGACCGTGATCGAGATCCGGCCGTCGGCTCGCGGACCGTGGGTCAAGGAGTAGGCGCGCCAGTTGCGGACACCGTCGACGTCGATGCCGATCCGGACGTACTGCCCGGGCACGTGCCCGGCCCAGTCGGCGCCGGGGCGGATCACCAGGGTGGCGGCGTCGGCGGTCTCGGGATGGATCGACTCGATCCGGCCGCGCAGCTCGGCGCCGGTGCGCAGCGGGGCGAAGAGATCCAGGAAGTCGGCAGGCACCAGCGGATGGGTGGCGGCCTCGGCGATCTTCAGGGCAGAGGCACGCCAGCCACGGGGGGTGTCGACCGAGGTGCTCATGACTTCCAGTTTGTCGTACTCAACTGCACTATTCCTGACCATCGTGCGTAGACAAGCCCGGCGTTCTTTGTTCGTATGGAACAATCCCGACATGACCACCGGCGACGCGAACGTCACCCGGCTCGTGCTCGACCCCCGGCTGATCGACCTGCTGCGGCGACGCCTGCCCGACGTCGCCACCCACACCATCGCTGCGGTCACCGACGAGGTCCCCTCCTACGTCGGCGCCTTCGGTGGCCCGATGGCCGACAACATCGAGAACGCCGTGCAGATGGCGCTGGCCGGCTTCCTCCGGCTCGCCGCTCGGGGGCGGACCACCGACGCCGGTACGCCGTTGTCCCCCGCGCTCGAGGGCGCCTACGCCCTGGGGCGCGGTGAGGCACGCAGCGGTCGCAGCGCCGACGCGCTGCTCTCGGCCTACCGGGTCGGAGCCCGGGTGGCGTGGCGCGAGCTCGCCGAGACCGCCGTCGAGGGCGGCATCCCGGCCGAGACCCTGGCGTCGTTCGCCGAGCTGGTCTTCGCCTACATCGACGAGCTGTCGGCCGCTTCGGTGGCCGGGCACGCCGACGAGCTCGAGACCACCGGCCGGGCCCGGCAGGGCTATCTCGACCGGCTGGCGCTAGGCCTCCTGCGCGGAGACCCGGCGGACGCGCTGATCGCGGCCGCCGAGCGCGCGGACTGGACGCCGCCGAAGACCCTGACCGCCGTGCTGCTCCCCAACTCCCAGGTGCGCCCGGTGCTCGGCCTGCTCGACCCGCGTACGCTGTCGGCGGTCGGCGAGCCGGTCCCCCTGCCGGAGGGGCTCAGCGCGCTGCTGGTCCCCGATGCCGGTGGCCGGGCCCGGGTCCGGCTGCTGCGCACGCTGTCGCGTCGCGCGGCGGTCGCCGGCCCGGCGCGGCCGTGGCTCGGCGTCGCGGCGTCGTACACCCGAGCCGTGCGCGCCGTGGCCCTACGCACCGGAGACGAGGCCTACGACACCGAGGAGCACCTCGCCGACCTGATCCTGGCGGCCGACGCCGACGCGGTCGCCGACCTGAGGGCCCGGGTGCTGGCGCCCCTGGCGACGCTGACACCGGCCAGCCAGCAGAAGCTCGCCGAGACGCTGCGTGCCTGGCTGCTCCACCAGGGCCGGCGCGAGGACATCGCGGCCGCGCTGTTCGTGCACCCGCAGACGGTGCGCTACCGCATGGGTCAGCTGCGCGAGCTGTACGGCGACCGCCTCGACGACCCCGACACGATCCGCGACCTCACCCTCGCCCTGGCCTGAGCCCGGCTACGCCTCGTCCAAGAAGTTGCGGACGGCGTTGTTGAACTCCAGCGTGTGGCTGACGTTGATGCCGTGCGGCCCGTCCTCGATCACGACCAGCTTGCTTCCCGCGATCGCCTCGTGCGTGCGCTTGCCCGAGCCCTCGAACGGCACGGTCGCGTCCGAGTCGCCGTGGAGCACGAGCGTCGGGACGGTGATCTTGGTGAGGTCGTCGCGGAAGTCGGTGGTGGCGAAGGCGTCCAGGCACGCCAAGGCGGCCTCCGGGTCGGACTGTCGGCACACGTCCAGCGCCTCCTGCCGCTGCTGCTCACTGACCTTGAGCTCGCCGCCGGCGGTGAAGAACTGCGTCATGAAGTCGTCGAAGAAGGCGTCCCGGTCGTCCTCGAGGCCCTTCCGCAGCTGCGCCGCCGTGTCGTCGTCGAGAGGGCCGTCGGGGTTGTCGTCGGTCCTGTGGAGGTACGGCGGCACCGCCGAGGCGAAGACCACGCTGTGCAGCCGCTCCTCGCCGTACGTCGCGATGTAGCGCGCGACCTCGCCGCCACCCATCGAGAAGCCCACCAACGTGACGTCGGTCAGGTCGAGGTCGGTGAGGACGTTGTCGAGGTCGCCGGCGAGCTTGTCGTAGTCGTAGCCGTCACCGGGATCCGACTGCCCGAAGCCACGGCGGTCGTAGGTCACCACGCGGTAGCCCGCGTCGGTGAGCTTCGGCACCTGCCCGGACCACGACGCCATCGACAGCGGCCATCCGTGGATCAGGACCACCGGCCGGCCGTCCCCTCCCGCGTCGACGACGCGGAGCCCGGCGTCGTCGTCGCGCTTGTCCGTCTGCTGGTCCTCGTTCTCGTGGTCCTCGGCAGACTCGTGCTCGGTCCGGTCGTTGTCGACCTGCTCGTCGGTGGTCTGCTCGTCGTCGCTCATGCCCACCACGCAAGCACGCGGCCCCGGACGCCACCACGCCCCTGGGGGTGACGGTGCGGTTCAGAGACCGCCGTGCACGACCTCGCCGCCGACCAGGGTGGCCGCCACCGGCATCGCCCGGAGGGCCGCCGCCTGGGCCGCCGTGTCGTCGGCTGCCGCGAGCGGGTCGGCGTCGAGCAGCACCAGGTCGGCCGGCATCCCGGCATGCACGCTGCCCTGCCCGTCGACGCTGGCGGCCAGCGCCTCGCGCACGGTCAGCGCCTGCTCGGGATGCCAGGCCGGGCGCTCGTCGGCACTGCGGTGGACCGCGGCGGCGACCGCCAGCCAGGGATCCAGCGGCGAGACCGGCGCGTCGGAGCCCAGCGCCAGCGTCACCCCGGCGTCGAGCATCCACCGGAACGCGAAGCACCGGCCGGCCCGGTCCGGCCAGCACAGCTCGGTCACGTCGCGGTCGTCGAGGAGGTGCGCCGGCTGGACACTGGCCCGCAGGCCGAGCCGGGCCAGCTGCGGCAGCGAGTCGCGGCGGACCAGCTGGGCGTGCTCGATCGAGCCGGCGGCCGCGGTCGCGTCGTACGCCGTGAGCGCCTCCTGGAGGGCACGGTCGCCGATCGCATGGGTCGCCACCTCGAGCCCGTGCGCGTGCGCCCGCTCGAGCAGTGCGGTCAGCTCGGCACTGGTCTGGTTGGGAGCGCCGGCACCACCGTCGGCGTACTCCTCGCAGCACCACGCCGTGCGGGTGTTGAGCGAGCCGTCGGAGATGATCTTCAGCGGGCCCATCGTCACCGTCGACGGCGAGCCGGGCAGCACCGCCCCGGTGGCCAGCCCGGCGTCGATGACCGCGTCGAGCCCGTCGGCGTAGGTCGCCACCCGCACCCGCAGCGGCGAGTCCCGCGGCTCCCAGTCCGCGGCCGTCTGACCGCGCTCGAGGTCGACCAGCCCGACCACCCCGAGCGCGACGGCCTCCTCCAGGGTGCGTCGGTAGGCCTGCGGGGAGACGTCGGGCTCGGCGACCGCGTCGATCCGGGTGTAGGCGTCGTACCACTCGTTCTCGGCCACGACGCCCACCCGGTCGGGGAGCCCGAGGGCCTGGAGCGCGCGGGAGTTCAGCCAGCCGTGGTGGGCGTCACCGGCGATCAGCACCACGGGGACGTCGGGTGCGACGGCGTCGAGCTCGGCGACCGTCGGCTCGCTGGTCCACGTCCCCAACCGGTGGCCGACGCCGACCAGCGGGCCGGGGCGTCGGGCGAGGTGGTCGGCCACGCGGGCGACGACCTCCTCGGGCGACGCCGAGCCGGCCAGGTCGAGGCGGTCGCGCCGCGCCGTCCACTGGGCGAGGTGCACGTGGTGGTCCCAGAGCCCCGGGATCAGCCAGCGACCGTCGGCGTCCTGCTCCTCGATGCCGGCCGGATGGTCGAGCCCGTGCCCGATCTCGCGCACCGTGCCCTGCTCGACGAAGACGTCGACAGGCCCCACCCAGCCCCGCCCCCGCCCGAGCTGAACGACGCGCACGTTGCGCAGGACGAAGTCGGCCACGGGGTCACGCTAGTGGTGGTCTCGACTCCGCTCGACCACCGAGCTATCGGCGGGTCCGCTCGACCACCGATCTGTCGGCGGGTCCGCTCGACCACCGATCTATCGGCGGGTCCGCTCGACCACCGATCTATCGGCGGGTCCGCTCGACCACCGATCTGTCGGCGGGTCCGCTCGACCACCGAGCTATCGGCGGGTCCGCTCGACCACCGACGCGGCCCGTCAGACGTGGCGGCGCGACTGGACGACGCGGAAGCGTGAGGCGACGTAGGCGCCGTCGGTGTACGACGCGTTGGCCGCCGGGTTGGCACCGGTGCCGTGGAAGTCGGAGAACGCGGCGGACTGGTTGACGAAGACACCGCCGAGGAGGTTCTCGCTCAGGGCGACCCCGGCGTCCAGCGCGGAGTCCCGCATCTGCTCGACGACGTCCTCCGAGGTCGAGTAGACCGCGGCCGTCATCGCACCGTGCTGCTGCACGGTCGTGCGGAACAGGTCGATCGACTCGTCGGTGCCCGAGGTCGAGATCAGGTAGGCGACCGGCCCGAAGCACTCGGCCTCGTAGACGTCCGCGTCGGCGGCGGTCAGCCCGACGATCGCGGGGGTCCGGACCGTGGCGTCGGCGTACGACGGATGGGTCACCGTCCGCGACGCGACCAGCACCTCGCCGCGCGCACCGTCCGCGCCCGCGGCGTCGAGCCGCGTCAGCACGCCCTCGTTGACCACGCCACCCAGCAGCTCGACCGCCTTGGCGTCGTCGCCGAGCAGCTTCTCGAACGCGGCCCCGATGCCGGCGGCGACCTCGGCCGGCGTCTTGGTGCCGTCGTCGGTCTCGATCCCGTCCGCGGGCAGGTAGACGTTCTGCGGCGCGGTGCACATCTGGCCGGTGTAGAGGGCGAACGAGAACGCCAGGTTGAAGCACATCGCCTTGAAGTCCGACGTGGAGTCGAGCACGACGGTGTTCACGCCGGCCTTCTCGGTGAAGACGGTGGCCTGGGTGGCGTTCTTCTCCAGCCAGTCACCGAAGGCGTTGCCGCCGGTGAAGTCGATCAGCTTCACCTCGGGGCGCAGCGCCAGCGAGGAGGCCAGCTTGTCGGCCGGCTCCTCGGCGGCGAGGTTCACCAGGTCGGCGTCGAAGCCCGCCTCGGCCAGCACCTCCCGGCAGACCTGCACCGTGATCGCCAGCGGCAGCACGGCGGAGGGGTGCGGCTTGACGACCACCGCGTTGCCGGTGACCAGTGAGGCGAAGAGCCCGGGCCAGGAGTTCCAGGTCGGGAAGGTGTTGCAGCCGATCACCAGGGCGACGCCGCGCGGCACCACGGTGAACGTCTTCTCCATCCGCAGCGGCTCGCCCCGCCCCGGCTTCTCCCACAAGGCCGTGCGCGGGATGCGGGTCATCTCGACCCATGCGTAGGCGATCGCCTCCAGCGCGCGGTCCAGCGCGTGGGCGCCACCGGCCTGGAAGGCCATCACGAAGGCCTGGCCGCTGGTGTGCTGCACGGCGTTGGCCAGCTCGAAGACCCGCGCGTGCAGCCGGTCCAGGATCTCGATGCAGACCCCCGCCCGGGCGTCCGGGCCGGCGTCGCGCCAGGCCTTCATGCCGGACAGGCCGGCCCGGATCAGCGCGTCGGTGTCGCGGGCCCGCGGATAGCTCACAGCGAGGTCGAAGCCGTACGGCGAGCGCTCGGTGGCCACCGTGCCGTCGCTGCCCGGGGTGGCGAGGGGGAAGTCGGTGCCCAGCCACGCCTCGAACGCCGCCTTGCCCTCGGCGGCCGCGGACTCGCCGTACACCCGCGGGGAGGGCGACTCGTCGAAGGCCGAGTAGTACTCGCGCGACGCGCAGGCGGCCACCGCCGCGTCGAGGCGCTCACGGTGCTTGTCGAACCACGCAGAAGTCATGTCCGCAACACTGACGGGTGTGACACCTCCATGCAAACGTGGGGAACGCCGTCACATCACGATGTGGTCTCGACTCCGCGTGACCCCCGAGGGGTCCGCACCGCCGGGGTGGTGCTGGATAGGGTCGGCCCATGAGCATGCGGGGACTCGTGGTCGCGCTGCTCTGTGGCCTGCTCGGGCTCGGTGGCGGCGCACTGGTGGCCTACGCCGTGCAGCCGCACACCCACGACGCGGGCTCGCCGCGACCGGTCGGGGCCGTCTCCCCGAGCGTCCCGATCGACGTACGCCGGTCACCGAGCCACGCTCCCGACATCACCTACCCCACCCTGCCTCCCGACCTGCCGCTCCAGACCGTGCACACGATCAAGAACCGGCTCGCCACCTGGACCTACCACGTCCCCGAGGGCTGGACGCCGTACGCCGCGTGCCCACCGGCCCCGGCCACGTGCAAGATCCCGACCGACACCGTGCTCAAGCCGGGCCAGGTCGACCGGCAGCGCCAGCTGGTCTTCCGGCCGCCGGGTGAGCCGACCCTCGGCGGCTACCTGATGAGGGTCGCGGTCCTCGACAACACCCTGAGCAACGTCGGGCAGATGGTCGCCACCAAGATCGTCGGCTTCGAGCAGCAGCAGGCGGCCACGCGGGAGCACTTCAAGGTGCTCAAGCAGACGCCGTACTCGGTCTACTTCCGCTACAACGCACTGCCCAGCAACCGGCTCCGCTACAACTACTTCCAGTGGTTCGCCGTCCCCGGCCAGCCCAACGCCACTCTCGAGATGTCGGTGGCGGGCCGGCAGAGCGACGTGCCCGGGCTGAAGGCGCTGTTCAACCGGTTCGCCGACAACGCGTCGGGCTCGTAGCCGCTAGAACAGCAGGTGGGTGCGCACCGAGCCGAGCACGTCGCGCGCCGTCGCCTCGTCGTCGCTGCGCACCTGCACCCAGAGCAGCTCGGTGCTGGTCACCTGCACCACCCGCTCGATGATCAGGTCCGACCCCCGGCAGCCGCTGGACGTCACCGTGACCGCCGGGTCGCCGCGATAGCTGGCCGGGTCGGGCTGGCCGATCCCGCCGCACAGCGGGTGCTGCGGGAGGGTCTTGGGCAACGTGGTCTCGGGCATCAGGCCCACGAAGACGCCCTGGCCCGACGTTGCCCAGGACGGCCCGTCCCCGCTCGACACGGCGGGGTAGGTCGTCGTGCTCGCGGGAGGGGTCCAGCCGTCGCGGGCCACGTCCCGGCCCCACGACTGCGGCACCGTCACCGACAGGGCACCCTGCGCGTCGGTGAGCGTGACCTGCTGATGACCCTGCCGCCACAGGGCGAAGCCACCCAGACCGCCCGCGGCGAGGAGCACCAGGGCGAGGACGGCCGCCGGCCAGCGTCGCCGCATCGGTGCCACCGGCTCGGGCAGGTCGCCGACGTCGGGCACGAGGGACGGCTTGTTGCCGGGCTGTGTGAGCTGGGGGTCCACCGGGAGCCAGCGTTGGGGCAACGAGCCCTTCGCCTCGTCGCCGAGCGCATGGCGCAGCTCGGTGACGTAGGTGAGCACGTCGGGCCAGCGGTCGTTGCGGTCCTGGGCCAGGCCGCGCAGCACCACGGCTTCGACCTCCGGCGGAAAGGGGCGGTCGGACGTGGACAAGGGCGCGGGAGGGGTCGGCGAGGCCGCCGCCGCGAGGGTGCTGTGGGCGTACGGCGGCCGCCCGGCCAGCAGCAGGTAGGTCAGGGCCGCCAGGGAGAACTGGTCGGCGCGCGCGTCGAGGTGCTCGCCCTGGGCCTGCTCCGGCGCGACGAACGACGGCGTCCCGGCGATCATGGTGAGCCGCGACGACACGTCGAGGGCCTTGCCCAGCCCGAGGTCGCCGACCATGGCGCGCACCACCGTGCCGTCGCGTTCGGGGTCGGCGGTGCGGAACAGCACGTTGGCCGGCTTGATGTCGCGATGCAGGACGCCCCGCTTGTGCAGGGCGGCCAGCCCCTCGCCGACCTGCCGGATCACCTCGCTGGCCTGGCCGACGGTCAAGCCCTCCCCCTCGAGGCGGTCGGCCAGGGTGCCCTGGTCGGCGTACGACATCACCAGGTAGGGGCGGTCGTCCTCGAGCGACCCGGCGTCGTACACCGTGACCACGTGCGGCGACTCGACCTTGCGCAGGTAGCGACCCTCCTCGAGGAAGCGCTGCCGGACGTGGCTGTCCTCGGTCCAGTTCTCGGCGAGCACCTTGATCGCAACCGGAGAGTCGAGCTGCTCGTCATAGGCGAGCCAGACGGTGGCGAAACCACCGGAACCGATACGCCGGCGCACGGCGTAGCGACCGAGACGGGCAGGCATGGACACCCTCGGCATTATGGTGCAGGAACAGGCCGCTCCCCACACGAGGAGCGCTCACGGGGACAGAAGGACGGGCATGACGCGCGAGGAGATCACGCCGGACGACATCGACGAGTGGGCGAGGCTGGCGCAGGACGGCGACCGTGACGCGCTCGAGATGCTGCTGGCCGCGGTCCGCCCGCGCTGCCTGGCCGTGTGCCGCGGCGTTCTGCCCTACACCCCCGACGCCGAGGACGCCTGCCAGGAGGCGCTGATCAACGTCGCCAACAAGATCGGCTCGTGGCGGCGCAACGGCCGGTTCACGACCTGGATGCACGTGGTGGCCGTCAACAGCGCCCGCACGACGTACCGCCGGATGAAGAACCAGGCGATCTCCAGCGACATCCTGCCGATGGAGAAGCCGGACCCGCGCACCACCAGCGTGATCGCGGGCACCCGGCTCGACCTGCTCGAGGCGATGGAGACCATCGAGCGCGACCATCCGCAGTACGTCGAGCCGCTGATCCTGCGTGACGTCTACGGGATGTCGTACGACGACATCGCCCAGCACGTCGGCGCCCCGATCGGGACGATCAAGGCCCAGATCCACCACGGCCGCAAGCTCGCGCGGCCGCTGCTGCGCGGCCAGGACTGACCGTGCGGCGTGCCGTCGCGGCCGGGGCGGCCCTGGTCGTGGTCCTCTCTGCCGCCCTGACCGGATGCGGCTCGTCCTCCTCCGACACCGCACCGCCCACCCCGGCACCGACCGGGACCGCCGTGGACCCCGGCACGGAATCGTCCGCGGCGCTCAGCACACCGCGCCGGGACAGCGTCTACCCCGACGTCGGCGGGTCCGGGGTCGACGCGCTCAGCTACGACCTCGGCCTGTCGTGGGACGCGAAGCACGTGACCCTGACCGGCAACGAGGCCCTCACGTTCCGCGCGTCGGCGACGGCGTCGTCGTTCCGGCTCGACCTTGCCGCACAGCTCGAGGTCTCGCACGTGTGGCTCGACGGCCACACCGTCGCGTTCAGCCACCCGGGCAAGGACCTCGTGGTGGGGGCACCGGTGACGTCCGGTGACCGGCACCTGCTCCAGCTGACCTACTCCGGGGTGCCCGAGCCGGTGGTGGCACCGACCGACCGGCCCGACTTCGACACCACGGGCTGGACCACCACCTCCGACGGCAGCGCCTGGACCATGCAGGAGCCCTACGGCGCCTACTCCTGGTACGCCGTCGACGACCAGCCCGCCGACAAGGCGTTCTACGACTTCACGATCTCCTCGCCCGGCTCGATGGTCGGCATCGCCAACGGCGAGCTGCTGTCGCGCCGAGCCGTGGACGGCCGGACCGTCACCCGCTGGCGTCTGCCCGAGCCGGCTTCGTCGTACCTCGTGACGATCGCGATCGGGCACTACCGGTCGACCACCGACACCGGGCCGCACGGCCTGCCGATCACCTACTGGACCCCGACCGGGCGCCCCGACCTGGTGAAGGGCCTGAGCTACACCCCCCAGGCGATCGCCTACCTCGAGGGCAAGCTGGGGCGCTACCCGTTCCCCACGCTCGGGGTGCTGCTGGTGCCCTCGAACAGCGCCATGGAGACGCAGTCGACGGTGACCCTGGGCATCGGCGACTACACGCTCTCCCGCGATGTGCTGGTGCACGAGCTCGCGCACCAGTGGTACGGCGACGAGGTGACGCCCGCGGACTGGAGCGACCTGTGGATGAGCGAGGGGATGGCGACCTACCTGGCCGAGGTGAACTGGACCGCGGACCACGGGCGACAGTCCCGGCGCGCCATCCTGACCCACTTCAAGACCTTCGTCGGGCCGATGCGCGAGCAGTACGGACCGCCGGCGCGCTACCGGCCGGGCTCCTTCGGTGAGGGCAACGTCTACTACATCCCGGCGCTGATGTGGGACACGATCCGGCAGCGGCTCGGCGACGCGGAGTTCTGGAAGCTGGTCGCCGCGTGGCCGCGCTCGCACCGGCTCACCAGTCAGAGCCGCGACACCCTGGCCGCCTGGTGGAGCAGGCAGTCGGGACAGCACCTGACGCCGGTGTTCCACCGCTGGCTGCTCTCGACCGTCGAGCCGCCGTACACCTTCCGCTGACACCGGCGCCCCCGCGGGAGCCGGCGACCTCTCAGAAGAGCAGGGCGCTGGCGGGGTCCTCGAGGATGCCAGCCACGTCAGCGAGGAAGCGCGACCCTTTCTCGCCGTCGATGTGCCGGTGGTCGAAGCTCAGCGCGAGCGTGGTGACCTGGCGGACCACGATCTCGCCGTCCACGACCCACGGCTGCGGCTTGATCGCCCCGATGCACAGGATCGCGGACTCGCCCGGGTTGATGATCGGCGTACCGCTGTCGACGCCGAAGACGCCGACGTTGGTGATCGTGAAGGTGCCACCCGCCATCTCGGCCGGCTGGGTCCTGCCCTCTCGCGCGGTCGCGGTCAGCTCGTTGAGCGCCCCGGCCAGCTCGAGGAGGGGCAGCTGCTCGGCGTTCTTGACGTTGGGTACGACGAGCCCGCGCGGAGTCGCGGCGGCGATGCCGAGGTTGACGTAGTGCTTGTAGACGACCTCCGAGGCCTCGTCGTCCCACCACGAGTTGATCTCGGGCGTGCGCCTCATCGCCAGCATGATCGCCCGAGCGAGCACGAGCAGCGGCGAGACCTTGACGTCGCGGAACTCCCGGCGCGCCTTCAGCCGCTCCACGAGCTCCATGGTGCGGGTCGCGTCGATGGTCACCCACTCGGTCACGTGGGGGATCGAGAACGCGGAGCCGACCATGGCCTGGCCCATCATCTTGCGGACCCCCTTGATCGGCTCGCGGGTCTCGCGCTCCCCGGCCGGCGCTGGTCGAGCGGAGTCGGCCGTGCTGTCGCCGGGCGCCGCCGACGTGCCGGCCGACTGCACGTCGTCGCGGGTGACGGTGCCATGGGGGCCGGTGCCGGTCAGCGTGGACAGGTCGACACCGAGGTCCTTGGCCAGCTTGCGGACCGGCGGCTTGGCGAGGGTCCGGACCACGGCCACCGCGGCGGGCGCCGTGGTGGCGGGCACCGCCGGCTCGTCGGCCTCGTCGGCCACGTCGGGCGAGGCGAGCCCCGGCTCGAAGGAGCCCTGGAGCTGCAGCTGCGCCGCGGCACCACCGGCCGACGCGGGGACGGCGGCGTGCCGCGCCCGGCGTACGGCACTGCGGTCCGCCTTGTTGCGCCCGACCAGCGACTCCCCCTCGCCGCCGCCGCTGGCGGCCGGGTTGGACAGGTCGATCTCGGGCGACGGGGCAGGGCCGTCGCCCGGCTCGCTCGGCTCGCTCGGCTCGCCCGGCTCGCCCGGCTCGCTCGGCAAGGTGTCGAGCGGGGCGTCCAGCGCGTCGCCGATCGCGATGATCGGGGTGCCGACGGGGATGGTCTCACCCTCGGGCACCATCAGCCGCTGCACGACGCCGGCGTACGGCGAGGGGAGCTCGACCAGCGACTTTGCGGTCTCGATCTCGACGACGATGTCGTTGATGGCGACGGTGTCGCCCTCCTTGACCTTCCAGGTCACGATCTCGGCCTCGGTGAGGCCCTCCCCCACGTCGGGCAGCTTGAACTCGGCCATGCGCGTTCCTCTCAGAACCAGTGGTCTCGACGTCGCTCGACCACCGAAGTCGGGTCAGAAGTCGAGCGAACGGTCGACCGCGTCGAGCACGCGGTCGAGGTCGGGGAGGTAGTCCTCCTCGATCCGCGAGGCGGGGTACGGCGTGTCGAAGCCGCCGACGCGGAGCACCGGCGCCTCCAAAGAGTAGAAGCACTCCTCGGTGATCCGCGCTGACAGCTCGGCGCCCAGGCCGAGGTTGACGTGGGCCTCGTGGGTGACCACGGCCCGACCGGTGCGGCGTACGGACTCCAGCACCGGCGTCATGTCGAGCGGCGAGAGTGTGCGCAGGTCGATCACCTCCAGCGACTTGCCTTCTCCTGCGGCGGCCTCCGCGGCCTTCAGGGCGGTCTTCACGGTCGGACCGTAGGCCAGCACCGTGCAGTCCGCACCCCGCCGGACGACGCGCGAGGTGAACAGCGGGTCGGGGGTGGCGGAGTCGTCGAGCTCGGCCTTGTCGGCGTGGTACTGCCGCTTCGGCTCGAGGAAGATCACCGGGTCGGGAGCCGCGATGGCCTGCTGGATCATCCAGTAGCCGTCGATCGGGTTGGAGCAGGCGACCACCTTGAGGCCGGGCGTGTGCGCGAACTGCGCCTCCGGCGACTCGCTGTGGTGCTCGACCGCTCCGATGCCGCCCCCGAACGGGATCCGGATCACCATCGGCAGAGGGGTCTTGCCCTGCGAGCGGTAGCACATCTTGGCCACCTGGCAGACGATCTGGTCGTAGGCCGGGTAGACGAAGCCGTCGAACTGGATCTCCACGACCGGCTTGTAGCCGCGCAGGGCCATCCCGATCGCCGTACCGACGATGCCGGACTCCGCGAGCGGGCTGTCGATGACGCGGTCCTCGCCGAAGTCCTTCTGGAGGCCGTCGGTGATCCGGAAGACGCCGCCGAGCTTGCCGACGTCCTCCCCCATGAGCAGGACCTTGGGGTCGTCCTCCATCGCCCGGCGCAGGCCCATGTTGAGGGCCTTGGCCAGGGTCACCTTCTGCTTGGTGTTCTCGCTCATGCGCGGGCCCCCTCGAAGCTCTCGAGGTACGACGCGAAGCCCTCGCGCTGGACGCGCAGCTCCTCGGTCTCCTCGGCGAAGACGTGGTCGAACATGCTCATCGGCTGCGGGTCGGCCATCGCCTTGCAACCCTCGCGGAGCCGGTGGCCGAGGTCGTCGGCCTCGGCGGCGACGCTGTCGAAGAAGGCCTGGTCGGCCAGGCCGTTGCGCTTGAGGTAGACCTCGACCCGGGCGATCGGATCCTTGAGCTTCCACCGCTCGACGTCGTCGGAGAGCCGGTAGCGGGTCGGGTCGTCGGTCGTGGTGTGGGCACCCATGCGATAGGTGTACGCCTCGACGAACGTCGGCCCCTGGCCGTCCCGGGCGCGCTGCAGTGCCGCCTGGGTGACGGCGTACGTCGCCAGGACGTCGTTGCCGTCGACCCGGATGCCGGGGAAGCCGAAGCCCAGAGCCCGCTGGTAGAGCGGGATCCGGGTCTGGCGCTCGATCGGCTCGGAGATCGCCCACTGGTTGTTCTGGCAGAAGAACACGACGGGCGCGTTGTAGGAGGCGGCGAAGATGAACGCCTCGTTGACGTCGCCCTGGCTCGAGGCACCGTCACCGAAGTGGGCCACCACCGCGGCGTCGCGGTCGGGGTCACCGGTGCCGACGACACCGTCGCGCTGCATGCCCATGGCGTAGCCGGTCGCGTGCAGCGTCTGGGCGCCGATCACGATGGTGTAGAGACCGAAGTTGTTCGCGCGCGGGTCCCAGCCGCCCTGGTCGACCCCGCGGAAGAGGCCGAGCAGCAGCAAGGGGTCGACGCCCCGGCAGTAGGCGACGCCGTGCTCGCGGTAGGTCGGGAAGACGTAGTCCTGGGGGCGCAGCGCACGCCCGGCGCCGATCTGCGCGGCTTCCTGGCCCAGCAGCTGGGCCCAGATGCCGAGCTCGCCGTGCCGCTGCAGCGCGGTGGCCTCGACGTCGATGCGGCGGGTGAGCGTCATGTCGCGGAAGAAGCCCCTGACCTGCTCGGCGAGCTCGTCGCGGCTCAGACCGTCACCGAAGGAGAAGTCGGGATGCTCGACTCGCTCGCCCTCGGGAGTCAGGAGCTGGACGAGGTCCGGGGCGCCACCGGCCTCATGGGCCTGGTGGGCGGGTCCGAACACCTCCGCCAGGTCGGGGCCGAAGCCTGCTTGGGTCACGGTTGCTCCTCTGGTTCAGGGGCTGGCGGGGTCACCGCACGGCCTGCTGCTCGGTCCGGCGGACGACGCTGGGGTGGTGCGTCGCCGCCGAGGGGTGTGACTGGGACCACATCTGGTCTTCTCAACTTACCGGGCCGGGCGTGCGCGTCGCCAATCAACCTGGGTACTGCCTCGGCATGGACATCCGTACCGGAACCACGGTCACCTGGCGCTGGGGAGCCGGCACGGCGGAGGGGAAAGTCGTCGCCATCCACCCCCGCCCGGTCAGCCGACAGATCAAGGGCAGCAGGATCAAGCGGCTCGGCACCCCCGAGGACCCGGCGTACGAGATCGAGCAGGAGGACGGCGCGAAGGTGCTGAAGCTGCGCAGCGAGGTGGAGCGCAAGCCGTGACTCAGACGACCAGCACGAGGTCGCTCAGGTAGAGCTCGGCACGGCTGCCCGGAGCTGCCGGAGGCGGGACGCCCGGAGGCGCAGTGGTGTGGACGAGCCCGGTCGGCGTCCTGGTCACGATGTCGCCGTCGGGCCCGGGCCGGGCCAGCCAGCCCGGCGCCTGCTTGGCGTAGTTGCAGGCCTCGCACAGGCCCTGACCGTTGAGGTACGACGTGGGGCCACCGTCGTCGGTCCCGAGCGCGTGGTCGGTGTGCCGGATCGGGGCGCCGCACCAGGGCGTGCGGCAGATCTGGTCGCGGAGCTCGATCATCGTGGCCAGGGGACCGCGGAAGCAGCGCGAGCCCGACTCCATCGCGACGAGCTCGCCGGTCTCGGGTCGGGCGTAGAGCCGCCGGACCTCCACCCGGGCATCGGGGTGGGTGACGAGCCGCCGGGCGACCTCGGCCGGCACCGGCCCGTAGCCGTCAAGCCAGGCCGGCGCCTCGCTGGCGGCCAGGAGAGCCGCGTCCGAGATCACCACGTCGATCGTCACCGGGACGGCGGGCGCGGACGCCTGGCCGGTCACCCGCTCGACCAGGGTGTCGGCCATGATCTGGCCCCGGCTGCGCGGGTCGCCGGTGGCGCGGAGCCGGTCGGCCTCGCCGGTCAGCGCGGCGTACATCGCCACGCCCTGCGCCGCCGGCGTCAGTGCCGACAGCAGGGCCATCGTGTCGGGGGCGGGCCGCAGCGTCACCCGTCGGTCGGAGTCGGCGCGGGCCCGGCGGGCGACGAAGGACCCGGGGTCGAGCTGGTAGGCCAGCTTCTGAGCGGCGGCCTCGAGCTCCCGGACACCCATCCGCTCCAGGCGCCCCGCGTCGGAGGCGAGCCGCTCGTCGACGATGCGACGATCCACGAGGTCGAGGCACGCGGTCTCACGCACCAGGACCGTGGCGGCCCACTCGGTGATCGTCCCGGCACGGAACGCCGCCATCGTGTGGGGCATCTCGGTGACCAGGATCTTGCCGAGACCGAGCTGCTGCTGCGCCCGGTGCGGCGACTCGCGACGAGCGAACGCCAGCTCCGAAGCGACGCCGCGGCCGAGCTGGGCGGCCGGGACACCTTGCTCACGCTGCTTGCGGCGCTGCGACTGGTCGAACTCCGTCGCGAGCACGGCCTGGGCCGCGGCCGCGGCGCACTTCAGCTCCTCGAGGCCACGGATCATCGCCAGGCGCTCCTCGTCGGTCACTGCGTCGAGGCCGCCGGCGATCGTCGCCGTCCACTCCCGGACCTGGGCTGCAGCGGCGGACTCGAACATGTGTTCGATTCTACGCTGCCCTTGTCCACGAATCCAGCGCCGTGGCGGATCTGTGCAGAACTCAACAAAGCGGGTTTCCGCTGTCTCATGCCGCGCCCTGACATGCCGATGTGAGGTCGGTCCATTCGGCCAGCTTGCTCGCTACTACCGACGCCTCCACGCCGATCTGACGCAGGAGTGTGGAAGTCGCGGGGTGGTTCCTCCCTCGGAGGAGCGGATAGAGATAAACGGGGGCTCTTCGCCCGCTCGACCTAGGCCGAAAAGTTGGCTTTGCCCTCCACCTTGAGTTACTTCGGAGGAGCCTTCTTGGTGCTCAATGCAAATCTATAAAGGCGCGGGATAACAAACCCACCATTGTTGCTCCCCAGTAAACCGCTCAAGGTCAGTTGATCGATCGCAGTAGCGCCCTCATCTGGCGACTTGATGCCCAGCCTGTCTAAGAGTTCCTGCGCTGTGGCATACGTTGCACTACCTCCGCGCAGTCGATCCGAATACTGCTGAACCGCCGGAAACTCGTTCAGCACCGTGTCTTGCAGTCGACGACGAGAAAGTTCGCCGAAAGCACTCCCAACCTCGTTCTCCCGGACGAGCGGTGATACGTGACGGTTGGCACGATCCAACTGAATGTCTCTGCGGAGATTCTGCCGAGCTCGGTCGAGGGACATCGACACCAACGTGATGAGGTTCCTCGGATTGAACAGGCGCGTGCCGTCTGATGTGTCCCGGGTCAGTCTGGTAGCTGTGGGCTCGGGGAGGGCAGGCCGCCCTCTCGCGGGCCGGGTCGACGTCCTGGGCGGCGCGGCCTGCGGCAGAAAGGCGGCCCATGCTGCCTCTGTCCACTCTGCAAGCGGCAAGTCAGACAAGAACGCGTCGACAAACTTCTGGTTCCTGATCAGCCGCCGCGCAATGAGGTCGCGCATTGAGTTGAAAGTCCACGCGATCTCGGCCATCCGTAGATGCGTGGCATTAGTGAAGGCCCCGTCAGCTGTCATTCTGGTGAGCATATCGCTTCGCAGGAAGATCTTGAGTCTGATCCATCCGCTGTGGTGGAGCGCTTCGGAAGCGTCTAAGTGAGTGCGCAGGAGAGCCCGGAGTGCTCGACGTTCGATGCTGGAGTCATGAACGAAGCATTCATCTAACCTGTCGAAGGCAAGCCATACTCGGTGTCTCTCGAGCTTGAAAAGATCGCCACATCTCTGTAGCAGCGAGAAGAAGTCGGGATAGCTCAATGTCACGGACTTGGGCCGATCATCGTTTGCCTCGGGCAGCTCGAACTTGAGGGCCACGCCCAGTTCCAGGCCTGCAACCCCACCCTTTAGGCCCCCCTGGACGGACTTTGCTTTGCGGATTCTGGATAGCAGGGACTCCGCCTGTGGTTCTGCCGTGCGAAGCCCCATCAAGGTCAAGATGTCGCTGATCTCTTGTGCTATCGATGCCGTTACTGTCGAGTCCGAGAAGCAGTCGACCGCGTAGTTTGCGATCGTGCTGGTCACGTAAACAGCCCAAATTGACCGCAAACGTTCCTCCGAATCGTCTCCCTGAAAGAGGGCGCGGAACTCGGGGCCCGCCGTCGGATTTGAGGCCCGAATGACATGCAAGTCAGGTTGGATTTGAGTCTCGGTAATCATGCGGAAGATTGCACTTTTCCCCGCACCCTTGCCGCCAGCGATGATATCGACCTCATCTCTGGTCAACCTCAAGAAGGCTTCGTTATCTGTCACAAAGAGATCAGACAGTTCGCTCTCGTGTTCAGCCACGTCGCTCCCGAGCTTGACTGACTCCATGAGTTGAAGGAGTTGGCGTTGATTCATCGCGGCAGCGTAGCCGACGGAGGGCGGCTTGAGTGCCCAAGCGTTGCCCCCCGTTCCGTCCCTCGAGATGCACCCGGCGGCGCGACGCCCACTGCAAGCGGGGGGCTCCACTGAAGCATCCGCCGACTGGGGGGCTTAAGAACTTCAGTTGTTGTCGGGGCACAACCCGCCCCCGGTAAGTTTTCTTGCGTGCAATTTGGGCTCGCCGTTTTCCTTGCACAGCAATCTCCGGGTGGCCCGTCACTCTGAGAAGAAATCCTCGTCGATCCGCTTGACCTCGTGGACCTCGCAGGCGGTGCGCTCCCCACATCGACCCAAGTAGGCGACGCACTCACATGCCGCTGTCAGGGTCGGTACGGTGACCACCGTGTCGGTCTGCGAGGTGTGCGTCAGCGACCTGCTCTACTGCGACAGGCACGACGCCTACTTCTGTCCCGTGTGCGACCGCTGGCAGGAGCGTGCTTGCACTGATGCCGAGTGCACCTACTGTCCCAGTCGCCCGGAGAAGCCCAGCCAGTGCGACCACCCGAATCGGCACTACAAGACCGACGACTGAGCGCACTCACATGCCGCTGTGTGTGCATCGGCTCCGACACGTCACCGGACCCAGTGCAACTCGACGAGACCGTTGGGCCGCTTACTGCGCTCGGCCCTTCGCACACCCCCAGTCAACACTTGCTCGTCCATATCAATAAGAATCTCGGTCGCCCAGTCTCTTGGGGTGTCGCATGGCTCCCGCGGTGTTCGGGCCGAGCGGCGCATCGGTGAACGGGTAGCGGACGCCATACTCGTCATCATCGATCGTGAAGGCGACCAACACCCCGTCGCTGTCGAGGTCCGCCTTGGCCTTCGTCCATGGCGACTGCGATGCGCCGCCGCTCAGCGTGGCGCGCACGGCCTGCAGCAACTCGTCAGAACTCCATTTCATGGTGCCAGAGTGCCAGTTCCAACGCACTCACATGCCGCTGTCCGTGTGAATCGGCTAGCATCCCGCCCGTGGCACGAGTGCATCCCAGTCTCGAATCCATCACTGGACTGTCCTGGCTACAAGCAGTCCTGCTCGGGGTCGCTGTGCTGTTTCTGGCCAACCTCCTCTACACGCTCATCCTTGTGCTGAGTCCGCCGACGATCGCGAACGGCACTACCGACTGGAAGGGCGACCCCGTCCAGGCGCACTACCGCGACTGGCGGCCCTGAGTCCAGAAGTCAGTTCGCGCTGAAACGGCCGCTCATGCCGCTGTCCGGGCGCGGCCACTCAGAGCTCAGCGGTGCAGGAGGCGTCGCCATCCACGACGAGGAGGGACCACGTCGGTGCGGTCCTCTGCGGCTCCACGCCTTTCACCCTCGGCGATGGCGGCCAACCCAACTTCGATGCCGTCGCGACCGTTGGCTCGGACGGGCACGTCGATGCCGCCGTCCTTTCCGAACTTTACGGCCTGCACGTTCTTCCAAAGTGCCGATCCGAACCCGTCATCAGGCATAGGTGCAACCTCCGTTCCAGTCAGCATGACCGGCTTACGTGCACCGCGTCCTCTCATGCCGCTGTCCGCGCTCGGATCTGCCGAGGAGCGGGCGTCTGCTTGGTGTCAGATATGTCGCGGGATGCCTCTGGGTGCAGCCGCGTGGATGACGTCATCAGGGTCGAGACTGGTCAGGTCGGCCCCGAGTGTGGCCAGCATCTCGACGAGCTGTCGCCGCTGGGCCTCGGTCAGTCCGGCCATGGCGGCAGTCTGGAGCGCGACGACTTCTGGCAGGAACTGGTCGACGATGGTCTTCCCGTCCTGCGTGATCACGATGAGCAGCCTTCGTCGGTCGGTGGGGTCGGGCTGGCGCTCGACCAGCCCACGGCGTTCCAAGGTGTCGAGCAGAGAAGTGACGCTCGCCGTCGTCACGATGAGCCGTTCCGCGATGGCGGTCGGAGACAAGGGTTGCCCGGCCCCGTCGAGGATGGCGAGGGCCTCGCGTCCGGCCCTGGACAGCCGGTGGTGCCGGAGGGCCTGGTCGATGCACGCGAGAAGCCTCTCGCCCGTGCGGACCAGAGCCATGGCGCAGGTGTTCGCCGACTCGCTGCCCCCGGGGAACTCGCGCTCGAAGTCGGTCGCGACGTGACGCCGCGAAGGGCTCCCGGTGCGGGAGCCCTTCTGGCCGGAGGTTCGCCCCGTGTTCAGTACATCTCCCTGGATGCTTCGGACCAGGTGCTGATGTCCGGCGCCCCGAGGACGCCGGCGTTGGCCATGACCTCGCCCAGCTTCGGGTCGGTCTGGAAGGCCCGCGCGGCCGCAGCGTCGGGGAACTCGATCAGGGCCAGCACGTTGTTGCCGTCCTGGAGCACCCGGTAGCCGGTGGACCCATGGCTACGACGCGCTTGGTCATGCCCGTCGAACCCGGCCTTCCAGGTGTTGAAGTCCTGCACCGTGTGTCGCACTGCCAGTGTGGTCATGTCTGTCTTGTCCTTCCTCGGTGTTGTGAGTACCCGAGAGCCCTATTACTAGACCTCTAATGATCAGAAGTCAAGTAAGTTCGCAGAACTCCCCCCGAGAGCAGGAGTCCACCGGAACGCCCTCTCATGCCGCTGTCCGTGCTCGCTCATGCCGATGAGCGGTGACAACGTTTTGAACACGGACCTGGCGGCTGGTCCTGGCGACGTCCATCCTGACTGCGAGAGGGCGGGACGGGTGATGAGGACTCGAATCTGGCCGGCAGGTCTCGGGCTGGTCGTGATTGCCAGCATGAGCGCAGGTGTGTTGGTACACCACCAGCAGGAGCGGTCGCGCCACACAGCCGACCGAGGCACCCTGACCAGCTCCCAGTACGACAGAGCCGTCGCGATTGCCCATTCAGTGTTGGCGGAGGATCGTGCGACGGTGTCCCGCGCCGTGGCTTACGTCGTTAGCGGCAGGGTCCAGGCCCAAGACGACGTCTCGAACTCATGTCCCTCGGGTCACCTGCTGGTTGTGTCGATAGTCGGAGACTTCCCCAACGTGCTGGGAGGAGGCTTGGCAGGTCACGCAGGAGCGGCACCCGGGCCAGACACGTGGATCACCGTGAGGGCAGACCCGACCACTGGCAAGCAATGCGCGAGTGAATTCGCAGTCGGGCGATTCAGACTCACAGCCGGGGCTGCGAACCTCGCGCCCGCGCTGTAAGGCATCGCCGGGCCATCGCCCTCACATGCCTCTGTCCGCGCCGCCACTGTCGATGCGCGGACGGCTGGGCACGCCGGCACCTACCCTTCGTCCGTGTCGAGCTTGGAAGGTGCCAGCCGCGCAGATGCCTTGTGGTGTTCTGTGGCCGTGAACTTCTCAGCCTCGTGCCTAGGACTGGTCGTGCTGATGACCGGTCACTGGGGCGTTGGGTTCCTGATCCCGCTCCTCTGCATGGCTAGTCTGGCGTGCTGGGGCTGATAGCGCTGTTCGCGCCCCGGACACGTCGCTTGGGCGTCGGCGGTCTTCTCGGCGTCCTCGTGTCGGTCCTCGGCTTCGTCGCCGTCCTGGCCATCGTCGTCGTTGGCTACGTCGTGATCGGCAGGAACGAGCTCTCATGACGCCCTGCTCATTCCGCTGAGTTGGGCGACTCCGCCCCGTCAGTCCCCTGCCCGGCTGGAACTCCCGGACGGCGTCAACCCCGGATAATCGTGCGGTCACGGCTCTGTCCCAGTCATCCTGACCGCATGCCGTCTTCTCAGGACGTCCCCACGGGCGCGGACTACGGGCCGGGGTACCCGGCTCCGACCGACCCCGAACCACCGATGAAGCCACACGCCGCCGGGTGGCAACCGTGGGTCATCGTCTTGGTGGCGGTCTGCGTCGTCGCGGTACTCATGCTCGCGGGCGCCTTCGCGGTCTGGCTCTACATCTGGTCTCACTTCGACGGATGAGTCCGACCGCACTCACATGCAGCGGTGCCTCGCCTGCTCATGTCTCCGTCCTGACCCTCCCCAGATCGAGACGTCCGCGGTCGTTAGAGCGCGCAGGTGAGCCACTACGTTCTTCTCCATGGACCTCGGTGGCACTGATCCGGCCGATGACGAGCTACGCACTGCGCTGACGCGCCTGATGAAGCAGCTGCTCCACGAGGAGGCGGCTGCCGACCGGCGAGGCGAGGACCTGCTTCCGATCCTGGACGAGCACTTCGGGGTTGCAGCCGACGAGCTTCCGGTCGTGGTCGAGCCGATCATGACCCATCGGTGGGTCGACATGGACATCGCGCTGGAGGAGATGGTCGCCCGCGACCCGAACGCCCGGCTGCTGGGCGTGGGCGGCGGCGACCAGCGGCACCACAGCTCCCTGAGCGATCTGATGTCCAACGCTCCCTGGGGTCGCTTCCGCAGTGGCCAGGTCGATCGGCTCAACGTGGCCACGGGGCCCGACACCGAGCGAGCGACGGTGGGGTTCGGCCTCCACGTCTTCCACCACGACGGCTCCCCCATGGCGGTGCTGCAGCGAGTCGGCAACCCTGAGTACGGGTCCCAGGCGCGCATGGAGGTGCTCGCCGTCGACCCCGGCGCGGCCGCCGCGATGCTCGCTGGTCTCCGCGACGAGGCGATGCGCCGGAGCGTGCTCTGGCGCCAGGTGATCAGCTTCAGCGGCAACCCCTACGGACGCTCCATGTCGGGACTGACGTTCCACCGACGCCCCGAGCTGCCGGCCGACCGTGTGGTCCTGCCGGAAGGCACGCTGGACCAGGTGCGAGCGCATGTGGTCGGTCTCGGGCATCACCGCGACCGGCTGCGCGAGCAGGGGCAGCACCTCAAGCGCGGGGTGCTGCTGTACGGCCCACCGGGCACGGGCAAGACACACACCGTCCGCCATCTGGTGAGCGCCGGCCTGGACACGACCGTCGTGCTCCTCAGCGGCACCGACATGCAGCACGTGGGCGCGGCCGCCCAGATCGCTCGAGCGCACCAACCCGCGATCGTGGTGATCGAGGACTGCGACCTCATCGCCGAGGACCGCGACCATCACTTCGGCGGTGGCGCGTCCCCCTTGCTGTTCACCCTCCTCGATGCCATGGACGGGTTGGACGAGGACGCCGACGTTGTCTTCCTGCTCACGACCAACCGAGCCGAAGCGCTGGAGAAGGCCCTCGTGCAGCGGCCCGGACGCGTCGACCTCGCTGTGGAGATACCCCTCCCGAGCGAGGCCGACCGGCGCGCCCTCATCCATCTGTATGCGTCGGGCCTCCCGTTCTCCGCCGACGCCGTCTCCCGTGCCGCCGGCGCGTCCGCGGGCACCACGGCGTCCTATGCCAAGGAGCTGGTCCGCCGAGCCGTGCTGCTGGCTGCGATGGACGGGCGCGAGCCCGGGGACGGCGATCTCCAGGCCGCCACCGATGAGCTTCAGTCCGACTCGGCCCGACTGACCCGTGCTCTCCTGGGCTCGACCGACGACTCCCGCACCCAGCCCGGCCACGACTAGGTGCGAGACGCACTCACCGTCAGGGTGCCGTGACCAGCCGCTGCAGCAGCACGACCAGTCGTCGGGCCTGGGCCGAGGTCAGTGGCGCGAGGCGGTCGGAGGCGACGCGCTGCGCGAGGGGCGTCGTACGTCGTACCACCTGACGGCCCGCGGGCAGCAGGCCCACCACTTGCGCCCGACGGTCGGTCTCGAGCCGGCGGCGAGCGACCATGCCGCGACGCTCGAGATCGTCGACGAGCTGCACCATGTGGGCGCCGCTGACTCCGAAGGCCCGGGACAGCTCCGACTGTGACTCCGCGCCGCTCGACCCGAGGGCGACCAGCATCCCGAAGTGCGCGGGCTCGATGCCGACCGGCTCGAGGGCGGCCTGGAAGTCGCGGTGCATGTGGAAGTGCACCCTCGTCACCAGGAAGGCGATGCTCTCGCGAAGCGGTTCGGGGGTGTCGGGAGCCAGATCAGTGGCTGCCACCCGGAGCAGGAGGGTGCGCAGGTCCTCACGGTCGCGCACGGTGAACCCCGAGGTGACCGACTCCTCGACGTCCTCGGCGTAGCGACGCCAGGTGCGCGCAGCGGCAGCGCCTTCGGGCGTGCGGGTCAGGGCGTAGGACCGGCGGTCGTCGGGGTTGCGCACCCGCTGCACCAGACCGCGGTCGGCGAGGTCCGCGGCGACCCGCATCATCGTCGTACCGCTGACGCTCACAGTGCGGGCCAGCGCCTGCTGCGACCTCGTGACGCCACCGGCGAGGGCGAGGAGCGCGGCGTAGCCGTGGATGTCCACGCTCTCGGGCAGCACCTCCTCGAGCGCCGCCACCACCCGCGCCCGCGCCCGCCAGACCAGGTGGCCAGGATGCTCGGCCAGGGCAGGCAGCAGCACGCGACCAGCTGCTCCGGCGTCGGTGTTCATCATCAGCTCAATCGTTAGGCACTTGACGATCAGTGATCCGGGCGTATCGTACCGCAGGTAATCGTTAAGTCAGTGATGATGTGGTCTCCTCGAGGAGACCGGACGGGCAGGACCTCATGGCCTCGGACAGCGCTGCACCCCGTGCCGACTCACCGGTTGCCGGAACGGGCGGACGCGACCCCAAGTGGTGGACCCTGACCGCCGTCTGCACCGGGGTCTTCATGCTCCTGCTCGACATCACGATCGTGAACGTCGCGCTGCCGGACATCCAGACCGAGCTGCACGCCTCGCTGTCCGACCTCCAGTGGGTGATCGACGCCTATGCCCTGAGCCTGGCAGCCCTGCTGCTCACGGCCGGCTCCCTGGCCGACCTCTACGGACGACGCCGCGTCTTCGTGATCGGGCTGGTCCTCTTCACCGCCGGTTCGATCGCCTGCGGCGCCGCCCAGGACATCTTCTTCCTCCAGATCTCCCGGGCGTTCCAGGGCATCGGGGGCGCCGCGATGTTCGCCACCGCCCTGGCCCTGCTGGCCAGTGCCTTCCACGGCAAGGACCGGGGTACGGCGTTCGGGGTCTTCGGCGCCACCACCGGCGTCGCCGTCGCGATCGGCCCCGTGCTCGGCGGTGCCCTCACCAGCGGGCTGTCCTGGCGCTGGATCTTCTTCGTCAACATCCCGATCTGCCTGGTCGCGCTGACGGTCTCGCTGATGCGGGTCGCGGAGTCGAAGGACCCGGCGGCCGGCCGGCCCGACTGGTTCGGCTTCGTGTCGTTCTCCCTCTCGCTCGGGGCCCTGGTCTACGGGCTGATCGAGGCCGGCCAGACCAGCTGGGGCGAGCAGAGGGTGGTGCTCTCCCTGGTCGCGTCGGGCCTGCTCTTGGTCGTGTTCCTGATCAGCCAGGTGGTCCAGGACAAGCCGATGTTCGACCTCGGCCTGCTTCGCAAGCCGACCTTCACCGGCGGCCTGATCGCGGCGTTCGGCGTCTCCGCCTCGATCTTCTCGCTGCTCACCTTCCTGGTGATCTACGTCCAGAACGTGCTCGGCTACTCGGCGGTCGACACCGGCGTGCGCTTCCTCTTCCTGTCCGGAGCCTCCTTCGTGGCCGCCGCGATCGCCGGCCGGCTGACCGAGCACGTGCCGGTCAGGTGGCTGATCGCCCCGGGCTTCCTGATCCTCGGGGTCGGCCTGCTGCTCGTACACGGCATCCAGGACGGCTCGTCCTGGACCCACCTGATCCCGGGCCTGCTGGTGGCGGGCGTCGGGATCGGGATGATCAACCCGCCGCTCGCCTCGACCGCGGTCGGCGTCGTCCCGGTCGCCCGCGCGGGCATGGCCAGCGGGGTGAACTCCACCTTTCGCCAGGTCGGCATCGCCACCGGCATCGCCGCACTCGGCTCCATCTTCAGCCAGCAGGTGGCCGACGCGGTCCGCCCCGGGCTGGCCGGGAAGGTGCCACCGCAGGCGCTCGACGGTCTGACCTCGGCGCTGTCGGGCGGCCAGGTCTCGGCCGCCGCAGCCGGAGCGCAGCAAGCTGCGACCGCGGCGCAGGGCCCGAGCGCCGGCCAGCAGGCCTACGACCTCGTGCACCAGGTCGGCACCTCCGCGGTCGTCGACGCCCTCAACCACGTGACGCTGATCGCGGCCGTGATCGCCTTCACGGCCGGCCTGCTCTCGCTCGTGCTGATCCGGCAGAAGGACTTCGTGGCCCGGGGTCCGCAAGGTCCGTCCGACGAGGCCGCCAGCTCGGTGCCCCAGGAGGCCGGGCCCCCACGCTGACGGAGTACGACGTCAGCCGAGCCGCGCGATCAGGGCCATCGCGTCGTGGGGCGCGAAGCCCTTCATGTCGTTGTCGAAGTAGACGAAGACGTCCTGACCGCCGGCCACCCAGCCCCGACATCTCTCGGCCCACTCGTCGAGCGCCCGGGCGGTGTAGCCGCTGGCGTAGAGCTCCTGGTCCCCGTGCAGTCGGACGTAGCGGATCGGGCCGGTGTCCTCGTCCACCCGTGGCCAGCGACCCGCGGTGTCGGCGAACACGCAGGCGACGTCGTGCGCGCGCAGCACCGCCATCGCCTCGGGAACGGCGAACGTCGGGCTGCGGAACTCCAGCGCGTGGCGGACCGGCCGGTCGGTGTCGGTGGTGGTCAGGGCGCGGTCGGGGGCCACCTTGTCGTCGTGGCGCTCGGCCAGTGCGGCCACGGCGGCCGTCGATCGCGGCAGGCGGCCCAGGAAGTCGTCGAGGACGTCCGGGGCGAAGCGCAGCGTCTCGGGCAGCTGCCAGAGGAACGGCCCCAGCTTCGGCCCGAGGGCCAGCACCCCCGAGGCGAAGAAGTTGGCCAGCGCGGTGTCGACGTCGACGAGCCGCTTGAGATGGGTGACGTAGCGGCCGCCCTTGACCGTGAAGACGAAGTCGTCCGGCGTCTCGGACCGCCACGCGGCGTACGACGTCGGGCGCTGCAGGGAGTAGAAGGAGCCGTTGATCTCGATCGAGGTCAGCTGCGAGGCGGCGTACTCCAGCTCGCGGCGCTGCGGCAGGCCCGTCGGGTAGAAGTCGCCCCGCCAGGCCGGGTAGCGCCAGCCCGAGATCCCCACCCGCACCCGGCCCTGCTCAGCCATGCGTCACAGGGTCTCGCGTCCGTGCGGGGTGAGCCAGCCCGAGAGGTCGGGACCGCCCGGCACGATCCCCGAGGGGTTCACGTCGCCCTGCACGACGTAGTAGTGCTGCTTGATCTGCTCGAAGTCGGTGTTGCCCCCGAACGCAGGGAGCGCGTAGAGGTCGCGGGCGTAGCCCCAGAGCGCGGGCAGCTCGGTCAGCTTCTGCCGGTTGCACTTGAAGTGCCCGTGGTAGATGACGTCGAAGCGAGCCAGGGTGGTGAACAGCCGCACGTCGGCCTCGGTCAGCGCCTCGCCCATGAGGTAGCGGCGGTCGGCGAGCCGGTCCTCGAGCCAGTCCAGGGCGTTCCAGAGACGGTCGTAGGCCTCGTCGTAGGCCTCCTGCGATCCCGCGAAGCCGCAGCGGTAGACGCCGTTGTTCACCTCGGTGAACACCCGCTCCATCACGTCGTCCATCTCCTCACGGAGGTGGGCCGGCCACAGGTCCGGCGCATCGGCGCGATGGTGGTCACGCCACTCGAAGTAGAGGTCGTGGGTGATCCACGGGAAGTCGTTGGTGACGACCTCGCCACTGTCGATCTCCACCATCGCCGGCACCGTGATGCCCTTGTCGTACGACGGGTCGCGGCGCAGATAGGCCTCCTGGAGGCGGGAGATCCCGAGCACGGGGTCGCGCCCCCCGGCGTCCAGCCCGAAGCTCCAGCTGCGCTCGTCGTGGGTCGGCGCGGCCAGCCCGAGCGAGATCACGCCCTCGAGGCCGAGCAGCTCGCGGACGATGATCGCGCGGGTCGCCCACGGGCACGCCTTCGCGGCGACCAGCCGGTAGCGCCCCGGCTCCGCGGGTCGCGTCGGTGCGGCCAGGTCGTCCCGCTCGTAGGGGTCGCGGGACCGTCCCGGCTCGGCCGTGATCCGGTCCGGGAGGTAGTCGGTGTCGCGCTCGAAGGCCTGACCGGGGGTGACGTACGCCGTGGAGGGGGTCATGCCGGCCCGTACCCATCGGGTCGCGGTCCACCTGACTTTCTGCCAACACCTCTTTGCAAACATACCTTTGCAAGGATATGTTGGCGATATGGCGACCTCCGCGATCACTCCCACCGCCGCCGGACTGCGCGCGCTCTCGCACCCGACCCGGCTGAAGATGCTGATGCTGCTGCGGCTCGAGGGCCCGGCCACGGCCACCGGCCTGGCCGGCCGGCTCGAGCTCAACACCGGCGCCACGTCGTACCACCTGCGCCAGCTGGCCGAGCACGGCTTCATCGAGGAGGACGCCGAGCGCGGCGACGCCCGCGACCGCTGGTGGCGGGCGGCCCACCAGAGCACCCGCGCCGGGCTGCGGTTCGACGACGCCGAGGAGGCCGAGAGCGCGGAGAGCTACCTGCAGTCTGTGGCGATGATGTACACCGAGTCCCTGATGCAGGCCGTCTCCGAACGGCGTCACCTCCCGACGGCCTGGCAGCGCGCGAGCACCACCAGCGACTGGCACCTCCGGCTGACCCCCGAGCGTGCCGAGCAGCTGACCGACGCCCTGGCCGCGCTGGTGGACTCGTGGTCGGAGCAGGAGGACGGCGAGGACACCCCGGGTGCCGGGGACTTCGTGGTCAACCTGAACGCCTTCCCACGGCCGGGCACGGTGGTGCTCGACGAGACCGCGTTATGAGCGCCCGCCGGCTGCCGCTCTACGGCTGGCTGACCGCGGAGGCGATCTCCCTGCTCGGCACCCGGGTCTCGATGATCGCGATCCCCTGGCTGGTGCTGGTCACCACGGGCTCGGCCACCCGCACCGGCCTCGTCGCGGCCGCCGAGCTGACCCCACTGGTGATCCTCAAGGCCACCGGCGGCCCGCTGGTCGACCGGGTGGGGCCGCGCCGGCTGGCGATCGTCGCGGACTCGCTCTCGATGGTGTCGGTGGGGATGATCCCCCTGCTGCACCGCTCCGACCACCTCACCTTCCCCGTGCCGCTGGTGCTCGTGGCGATCGGCGGTGGCCTGCGGGGGCCGGGCGACGCAGCCGTCGGGGCGATGGTCCCGAGCCTGGTGGCGAGCGCCGAGGTGCCCTTCGAGCGGGCCACGGGCCTCGCCTCGGCGATCGAGCGCGGCGCCACCATGATCGGCGCCGCCCTCGCCGGCGGGCTCGTCGCCACGATCGGGCCGGCCAACGCCGTGGCGGTCGACGCCCTGTCGTTCGGCGTGTGCGCGGTGGTGCTGCTGGTCACGACCCGGGGTCTGGTCGAGCCTGTGTCAGCCGTCGACGGTGAGCCGACCGCTGACGACGAGCCCACGTCGTACCTCGCCGAGCTGCGGGCCGGGTGGGACTTCCTCCGCTCGGACGCCTTGCTGATGAGCCTGTGCCTGATGATCGCGGTGACCAACCTGCTCGACCTCGCCTGGTCGGCGGTGCTGCTGCCGGTCTGGGCCCGCGAGTCGGGCGCCGGGGTCGGGGTGCTCGGACTGATCTTCTCGGTCTGGGGCGGTGCGTCGATGCTCGGCTCGTTCGTGGCGGCCGCGTACGGCACCCGCCTGCCGCGCTTCACGACGTACGTCGTGGCCTTCCTGGTGACCGGGCTTCCGCGGTTCGTGCTGTTCGCCATCGGCGTGCCCCTGTGGGCGATCCTGGCCATGTGCGTGGTCGGCGGCTGCGCCTCGGGCTTCCTCAACCCGGTGCTCGGCGCCGTCGAGTTCGAGCGGATCCCGCCGGCGCTGGTCGGACGGGTGACCGCCCTCAACAGCGCCGTCTGCTGGTCGTTGATGCCGTTGGGTGGTGTGCTCGGCGGCGTGCTGGTGAGCGGGATCGGACTCGACCCTGCCCTGCTGATGGTCGGGCTCTGCTACTTCGCGGCCACCATGGCGCCGACCCTGCTGCCTCGTTTCCGGGAGATGGACCGCGCCGTCGAGCCCGCGCCGGTCGCGGTCTGATCGGCCGTGCCGGGCACCGCCCCCGTCGGCCGCCCGTTGGTCTGGCCCGGTTCGTACGGCGGGCCGGCATGCAGAAGGGCCGGAGGCAGCGCCTCCGGCCCTTCCCGTGCGACGTGGTCAGCCCTTGCAGGGCACGTAGACCCGCGACGCGGTGGCGTGGCCGCCGCCCTTGAGCGTCAGGTTGGCGGTGATCTTGTTGTCCGCGGTCTTGCCGAGGTGGTGCAGCACCACCGAGCGTCCCGCCTGGGGGTTGCGTGCCGACGCCTTCTTCTGTCCGTTCACGGAGAAGGAGCCCGCCGCCACCTGGCCGGCGTGGCCGGTCCAGGTGAGCTTCGCGGAGTGCTGGCTGCAGGAGATGGACGCCGGGAACTTCACGTACCGTCCCGCGGCACCCTTGGTGCCGCCCAGGGCGGACCCCGCGGCGTGGAACGCGCCGGAGAGCGAGGTGCTCGGCGTTCCGGCCTTGAGCAGCAGCCCGGTGCCGGACGTGCTGACGACGAAGAGGTTGATCGCCTCGTAGGTCCCCGGCTTGAGGAAGACCCGCTCGGTGTTCTTCGACTTGGGCCCACTGAAGAGATCCTCGTACGGCACGGTGCTGCCCGTGCTGTCGGCGATCGCCATCAAGGTCGCGGTCCCCTTCGGCTGCGCACGGGTCACGTAGACCCAGCCGGGCTTGGCCTCGGTGAAGACCGTGGTCATCACGGCCTCCATCTGGGCCGAGACGTTGCACTGGGAGGCACTCCCCTCGGCACTCACCGACGTCACCCGGCCGGTGCCGGACACGCTGAAGGACGTCATCGACCCGTTGTGCTTCTTCACCCGGGCGGCCGCGGTGATGCTCCCCGTGACGTGGGTGTGGTCACCGGGGTCCGGGGTGACGGCATCGGTGTTGGTGACCGTGACGTCCATGGACACGCTGTCGGACGCCCCACCGCCGACGATGGGAACCGTGTCGCTGGGCTCGGTACCGACCTCGGTGCAGGTCGGGCCGCTCGAGGAGAAGTCGACGTTGCCGCCCACTGACAGGGCGTCGGGCGGGCCGAGGGCCGAGGCCTGACCCACGGGCAGGAGCGCCAGTGCCGAGACGAGAGCGCCACAGGCGGACAGCGCGAGGACGCGCTGGTGACGGGTTGATCCGAGCATGGAGGATCCTTCCAGGGCTGGGGTGAGATGCCTTTCGCAGGTTAGGAGCATCGGGGCCGGCCGGGGATACGATCCCGGCGTGGTCTAGACCAGATCGTCAGCCCTGGCAGGGCACGTAGGTCCTCGAGGCCGACGCGTGGCCGCCGCCGGCGAGCGACAGCTTGGCGGTGATCGTGTTGTCGGCCGTGCTGCTCAGGTGTCGCAGCACGATCTGGCGCCCGGACCTGGGGTTGCTGTCCGAGGCCTTGGTCTTGCCGTTGACCAGGAACGAGCCCGAGGCGACCTTGGAGGCCCCCGACTTCCAGGTCAGGGTCGCCTTGTGGCCGGAGCAGGAGATCGAGCCCGGGAACTTCACGAACCTGCCGGCACTGCCGGCCGTCGCGGCGAAGGCGGAGCCCGAGCGGTGGAAGGTGACGGCGATCGAGCTCTGCGGCGTGCGCTTGAAGGGGAAGATCGGCGGCACGTTGCCGGCCGTGAGGCCCACCGCGATCTGGCCACCGAAGGTGCCGGGCGTGAGGAACCCGCGCGAGACTGCCGAGGACCCGGCCCCCTGCCAGACGTCGAAGGCGATGGCCCTGCTGGTGGCCTCGTCGGCGACCGCGGCCAGGGCGATCCCCTGCTTCGGCACCGTGTTGCGGGTGATGTAGATCCAGCCCGAGTGGGACTCGGTGAACTCGAAGAACCCGAACAGGTCGACGAAGGCCTGCGGGAGGCACGCCGACGCGCTGCCCTGCGCGGCGGAGATGCCCACACTGCCCTTGCCGGTGGCGACGAGCTTGGACAGGTCCCCGCCCTGCTTGGCCACGGTCATGGTGGTCGCGTAGTGGCCGGTCATCGAGACCGTGTCGGCCGAGTTGCCGGTGTTGGTGAAGGTGGCGGCGAGGTCGACGCTCTGGCTCTGCGTGCCGCTGGAGAACGTCGCTCCGGGGGACGACGGTTGGTCGTCGCCGGTCGTGAGCGTGCACGACGACGACGTGTTGGCGCTGCCCTGGGCGGCGAACTGGGCCACGACGGCGGCGGAGGCGGGCCCGGCGGGCAGCCAGGCGAGCCCGGCGGCGAGCCCGGCCGAGGCCGTGACGGCGATGGTGCGACGGAACCTGCGGCGTGTGCGCATGCGAGAACTCCCCGTTGGGTGCTGGCGACTGAGTGACCCTGAGCGTAGGACCGGGACACCCCCGGTGAATACGAACGCGGGAGACTTTTCAGGAGCCGAACGAGAAGGTGCGCCCCAGCTCGATGGTCCGGTCGTTGGCCTCGACCTCCCCGATCGAGACCCGGGCGCCGTCGCCGGCGAACGGCCGGACCACGATGCCGAGGTCGTCCGCGGCCGCGGCGAGCTCGGCGGTCCGGTCTCCGGTGGCGAGCCAGATGAAGTTGCCCTGGGCCTCGGGAACCACGACACCGGCCTCGGCCAGTCCCCGCACCACCCGGTCCCGCTCCGCGACCAGGGAGTCCACCCGTTCGAGCAGCTGGGCCTCGGCCGCCAGCGACGCGAGCGCGGCGGCCTGCGCGACGCCTGAGACACCGAACGGCAGCGACACCGCGCGCAGCGCGCCGGTCAGCGGCGCCGGCCCCACGGCATACCCGACCCGGAAGCCGGCCAGGCCGTAGGCCTTCGAGAAGGTCCTGGTGGCCACCACGTTGTCGTGGGCCCGCACCGTCGCGACGCCGTCGACGGGGTCGCTCATCCGGACGAACTCCACGTAGGCCTCGTCGACGACGACGAGCACGTGCGAGGGCACCTTGGCCAGGAAGTCGTCGAGCTCCCGCTGGCTGACCGCCGGCCCGGTCGGGTTGTTCGGCGTGCAGACCAGCACGATCCGGGTGCGCTCGGTGACGGCGGCCGCCATCGCGTCGAGGTCGTGCCGCCCGTCCGCGGTGACCGGGACCTGGACGCTCCGCGCACCCGCGGCGGTGACCCCGATCGGGTAGGCCTCGAAGCTCCGCCAGGCATAGACCACTTCATCGCCCGGCTCGCAGAACGCCTGCACCAGCTGGTAGATCAGGGCCACCGAGCCGGTCGCCAGAGCCAGCTCGTCGGTCGCCACCCCGAGCTTGTCGGACAGCGCGGCGTAGAGCGCGGTGCTGCCCATGTCGGGGTACCGGTTCATCTGCTCGGCGGCCCGCGCCGCCGCCTCGAGCACTCCCGGCAGCGGCCCGAACGGGTTCTCGTTGGAGGAGAGCTTGTAGGTCGTCATGTCCGGACGTGGCGCCGGCGGCTTCCCCGCGACGTACGCCGGGATCTGGGTCACGCAGGCGCGCGGCTGAGGACCGGTCATGGGCTCAACCTAGCTGCGCCGCGACCGCGCCCTCGCCAGGGCCGCAGGACCGGCAGCAGCACCAGCCCGAGAAGCACGCCGATGCCGGCGCCGGCGACGTTGTCGATGATGTCGGTGACGTCGCACGCGCGGTCGATCCGCGCCACGTGGAGCTGGATCTCCTCGATGCCGAGGGAGTACGACGCCAGCAGCAGGAAGCCGATCGGCACCAGCAGCCGCCCGGCCCGCCACCGGGAGAACGCGACGGTCATCAGCAGCCCCGCGGGGACGAACAGGAGCGCGTTGAGCAGCTGCTGGCCGCCACCGAAGATCCAGAAGCCGCCCGGAGACGGACCGCCGATGTCCCAGCTGCAGCTCGTCTGGTGCTGGGACGCCGGGACGATCCCGGGATGATCGACCGGCGGCAGCAGCGTGACCAGGCCGATCACGACGATGCTCCAGAGCAGGCCGCCCCACGCCGTTCCGGCGACCGGGCCCATCCGCCGCCCGACGGCCAGCGCGACCACCAGGCAGCAGCAGCCGGCCGCCGCCGCGAGGAGCAGCATCCAGGTCGTGCCGCCGATCGGGACCATGCAACGAGGCTAGGTGGCCGCACGTCGCGGCTCCCACACCAGGCCCACCTCAGCCGGAGTAGAGCCTGACCATGGACAGGTCGGTGATGATCCGGCCGGCGAGGTAGGAGTGGGCGCACACCGTGCCGGTGGCCGGGTCGGCGATCAGGTCCTCGCCACCGACCACCGCGTTCGACCCCGATCCCGGCGCCGGGGACGCGTGCGGGAAGGTCCCGACCAGCCGTACGTCGAGGAGGCGGCCCGGCGGGCAGGCGTGACCGTGCACCCCGAGCAGCGACCGCCGACGGCCGGTGACCACCCCCGCACTGGCGGTCCTGATCTCGGCTCCCTCACGCTTCGCGGCATGCCGTGCGACCCGGATGGCCGTGTTGAACTCGGCCCGGGTCAGCCCACCGAGCACCTGCGCGTCGGCCCGGTCCGCCGTCTGCCGGCTGACGCAGCCGGTCAGCACGACCGGCAGGGCGAGGGCCAGCACAGGGAGCACGAACGCCCGTGCCACCGGTTGCCAGGACGTGGACATGGACCCTCCCGGAGGGCGCGTGCCCTCAGGACAACGGTGGTATCACGACCTGTCCGCCGTTGGGTACCAGGGGCAGGTCTCGACCGAGCTCGACGTCCACGGGGTTGGTCAGGCAGCGGATCGAGCCGCCGCCCTTGTGGAACTCGCTGACGTCGACCTCCACCACCTCGAAGTCCCACTCCACCAGCCGGGCCTTGACTCGCTCCGGGCTGCCGGCCGGCATCACCACGGTGCGCCCGACCACGACGGAGTTGGCGCAGAACGTCGTCAGGGCCTCGCTGTCGGTGAGCACGAGCGGCTCGGGCACCAGATCCAGCAGCGCGGACGCGGAGGCGTCGTCGAAGGCACCCGGGGCGACCATCGCCCGGCGCTCGTCGAGCGGGCAGAACGCCAGGTCGAGGTGGTACATCGCCGGGTGCGTGATCCGGACGCCGCGCACCCGGACGCCGAGGTCGCCGGCGAGGTGCTTGAGCGCGAGCTCCTCGGTGCGGGGGCCGTAGCCGGCCACCAGGGCGTCGCCCCAGGCGAAGACGTCACCGGCCTCGAGGTGGGCGCCGACGCCGTCGCGACCGACGTACGACGTGCTGCGGCCGCTGCCCTCGAACCAGGGCTGGGCACTCAGGGACTCACGCCGGCGCTCGGGGTGCCGCATGTGCGACATCACGACGTGCGAGCGGCCGTCGGGGCGCAGCAGCGCGAGCCCGAGGTTCATCGCGTAGACCATGTCGGGAGAGTCCGCGCGCTGCGGCACGACCTCGACGGAGCCGCCGACCCGCTCGATGGTCGAGACGAGGTCGACCCACTGCGCCATCGCGCGCTCGGGGTCCGGCTGGTTGTTCAGGTCCATGTAGGGGTTGATCGCGTAGTCGACCCGGAAGTGCTCGGGCCGCACCATCACGTAGCGCCGGCCCCACTGCAGCGTGGTCCCCACGGACCCACCTCCCACCATAATTGTCTGACAATCTGACAAGGACGTCAGTGTGCCGGACGATGCGGCGCAGATCAAGTCGGTGCCGGAGAATGGGCTCATGACCGCGAGCACGCCGGACACCTTCGGCACGCTGCACCTCGAGCACTCCTCGACCGTGGACCGGGTCGCCGAGGAGCTGCGTCGCGCGGTCTTCGAGGGTGAGCTCGAGTCCGGGACCCCCTTGCGGGAGGTGGCGCTCGCCGAGTCCCTCGGGGTCTCCCGGCCGACCCTCCGCGAGGCGCTCGCCGTCCTCGTCGCCGAGGGCCTGGCCACCCGGGAGCCCAACCGCGGGGTCAGCGTGGCCAGTCCGGACCCCGACTCGGTGCGCGATGTGGCCCGGGCCCGTGCGGTGCTCGAGATGGCCGGGGTGCGGAACTGGCCGGACGCCGGCGACGAGGCTCGCGACGCCGTACGCCGCGCCCTCGCCGACTACGAGCGTGCCGTGGCCCAGGGAGCGGGGTACCGCGAGCTCAACCAGCGCCACCTGGCCATCCACCTCAGCCTGGTCGCCCTGACCGGCTCGCCGCGCCTGGTCGCGATGGCCGAGTCCGTGGTCGCCGAGCTCCGGCTCGCCCTGGCCCAGATCGACCGGGTCCGCCGCAACGCGCGCGACCAGGCCGGCTCCCACCACCACCTGCTCGACCTGCTGGAGTCCGGCGACATCGAGGCGGCGGTCGCCGACCTCGAGCAGCACCTGGCCGGCGCGGAGGACGCGATCATCGAGCGGCTCGACCTGGCCTGACGGCCAGCCCCGCTAGGCTGAACCGGTGCGGTTCGTGACCTGGCTCCTGACCACGGCGGCTGCCGTCGCGGTCGCGACCTGGCTCTTCGACGGGATCTACTTCACCGGACCGAGCTCGGGCTCCGCCGAGATCCAGCACAAGGTCCTGCCGCTGCTGCTCGTCTCGCTGATCCTCGGCGCGATCAGCAGCTTCGTGAAGCCGGTCGTCACCTTCTTCTCGATCCCCTTCATCATCCTCACCATCGGACTGTTCCTGCTGGTGATCAACGCGCTGATGCTGATGCTGACCGCCTGGATCGCCGGCCAGGTGGGCATCGGCTTCCACGTGACCGGCTTCTGGACCGCGGTCTGGGGCTCACTGGTGATCACGCTGGTGAACACCTTCATCGACGCCGTGGTGCTCGAGGACGACGACTGACCGTGCCACCACTGCCCCCACCGCGGCAGCCCGGACGCTACGCGATCGCCCTGGTCTGCCTGGGCAACATCTGCCGCTCCCCGATGGCCCACGTCGTCCTCGAGTCGCGGCTCGCCGCGGCGGGTCTCGACGACCGCGTCGTGGTCCGCAGCAGCGGTACCGGCGACTGGCACGTGGGGCGGCCGATGGACGACCGGGCGGCGGCCGTGCTGCGCCGGGCCGGCTACGACCCGAGCCGGCACCGCGCCCGGCAGTACGACGGCACCTGGCCCGCCGAGCACGACCTCGTGCTGGCGATGGACGAGAGCAACCTCGACGACCTCGGCGGTCGCTCCCAGCGGGTCGGCCTGTTCCGCGACCTCGACCCGGGAGGTCCCGGCGAGGTGCCGGACCCCTACTACGGCGGCCCGGACGGCTTCGCGGTCGTGCTGGACCTGATCGAGCGCACGTCGGATGCGCTGGTCACCGAGGTCGCGGACACGCTGGCCTGACCGACCGAGACACCCAGGAGGACCACGATGCCCCAGGCCCCGCTCCCCGAGGCTGCCGCCGCGCTGCTGCGCGAGCCCAACCCGGCCGTGATCGCCGTGGTGATGCCGAGCGGCCATCCGATGTCGGTGGCCACGTGGTACCTCGTCGAGGACGACGGCACGATCCTCGTGAACATGGACGCCGGGCGCGCCCGGCTGGCCTGGATGCAGCAGCACCCCTACGTCTCGCTGAGCGCCCTCAAGGACGGCGAGTGGTACACCCACGTCAGCATCCGCGGCCCGATCGTGCGCTGGGAGCACGACGAGGAGCGAGCCCGGGCCGACATCGACCGCCTGGCCCGTCACTACGGCGGCGCGTGAGTGCCTGGATCCGGGTCGACAGCTGGCACGGCTGGGAGCTCGACTGACCGGGCTCGTACTACCGTGGGCGTGCCACGTCGGAGGAGGTGCTCGACATGACCCGCCAACCCCATGTCGCGCGTCGTGCCGAGGAGCTCCTCAGCACGCCGGTCGTGGCCACCGCACCGGTGGCCGGCGGTGACATCTCCACCGCCACCAAGCTCCGGCTGGGCAACGGCCGATCGGCGTTCATGAAGACGCTCACCCATGCCCCGGACGGGTTCTTCGAGGCCGAGGCGGCGGGGCTGACCTGGCTGGGCGAGGCCGGGGGCGTCGCGGTGCCCGAGGTGCTCGCCGTACGGCCCGACTGCCTGATCCTGGCCTGGGTCGAGCCCGGCAAGATGACCATCGACGCTGCTTCGGCCTTCGGCCGTGCGCTCGCCCAGACCCACGCGGCCGGAGCGGAGACGTTCGGCCTCGACCGCGACGGCTTCATCGGCCGGCTCCCGCTGCCCAACCGCCCGGCGCCCACCTGGGCCGAGTTCTACGCGACCCGGCGGCTGCTGCCCTACCTCAAGCTGGCCCGCGACCGCGACGCGATCACCGCCGAGCAGTCGGACGTGGTCGAGGGGATCGTGCGCCGGCTGGCCGACCTGGTGCCCGAGGAGGCGCCGAGCCGGCTGCACGGTGACCTCTGGAACGGCAACGTCGTGTGGACCCACGACGGCGGCTGCTGTGTGATCGACCCGGCGGCGCACGGCGGCCACCGCGAGACCGACCTGGCGATGCTGGCGCTGTTCGGGCTCGCCCACCTGCCGCGGGTCCTGCACGCCTACGAGGAGGTCGCGCCGCTGGCCGACGGCTGGCAGGACCGCGTCGGCATCCACCAGCTGTTCCCCTTGCTGGTCCACGCCTGCCTGTTCGGTGGCGGGTACGGCGCCCGCGCGGCGGAGGTCGCGGGACGGTTCCAGTGAGGTGGTCTCGACTCCGCTCGACCACCGAACTTCTCCGCTCGACCACCGAACTTCTCCGCTCGACCACCGAACTTCTCCGCTCGACCACCGAACTTCTCCGCTCGACCACCGCGCCGTCCTTCTTCTCAGGCGTGGCTCAGGACCGGCTGGCACAGTAGGGCCGTGACCCCGACGACCTCCTCGAACGCCGCGAAGCCGCGCGTCCTGGTCGTCGACGACGACAAGGCCGTCCGCGAGTCCCTCCGGCGCAGCCTGGAGTTCAACGGGTACGCCGTGTCCCTGGCCAGCGACGGCGCCGAGGCGCTGGCCGGCATCGCCGGGATCGGCCCCGACGTGGTGGTCATGGACGTGATGATGCCGAGGCTCGACGGGATCGAGACGACTCGGGCGCTGCGCCAGGCCGGCAACGACGTGCCGGTGCTCGTGCTCACCGCGCGGGACGCCGTGGGCGACCGGGTCGAGGGGCTCGATGCCGGCGCCGACGACTACCTGACCAAGCCGTTCGCCCTGCAGGAGCTGCTCGCGCGGCTCCGGGCCCTGCTGCGGCGCGTCGTACCCGCCGACGGTGGTGATCCCGAGGTGCTGTCGTTCGCGGACCTGTCGATGGACCTCGGCAGTCGCGAGGTGCGGCGCGGCGACCGCGCGATGGAGCTGACCCGCACCGAGTTCACCCTGCTCGAGATGTTCCTGCGGCGGCCGCGGCGGGTGCTCGAGCGGTCGTTCATCCTGGAGGAGGTGTGGGGCTACGACTTCCCCACGACCGCCAACTCCCTCGAGGTCTACGTCGGCTACCTGCGCCGCAAGACCGAGGCCGAGGACGAGCCGCGCCTGATCCACACGGTCCGGGGTGTGGGCTACGTCCTGAAGGAGTCATGAACAGCGCGACCGTGCGCGAGACCCTCGGCTCGTCGAGCTGGGAGGAGCGCCGCTGGCACTACCGTCGGTCGCTGGCGAGCCGGGTCGTGCTGCTGACCACGATCGCGGTGGGTCTGGCCGTGGCCTTCGTGGCGCTCGGCGCCTTCCTGACGGTGCGGATGTCGCTGCAGAGCTCCCTCGACAACTCCCTGCTCGAGCGGGCCCAGAAGGCCGCGGGCGGCACCACGATGGCCAGCATCACCAACGAGCAGGTCCCGCTGTGGGCGGTCGGTGCCGCCGACGTCCGGATCTTCTACATCGACTCGCACGGCAACCACACCACCGACACCGGCCCCAAGTTCCAGATCGGCACCCCGGAGCTGGCGGTCGCGTCCACGCAGGGCGCGCCGAGCATCCGGACGATCTCCGCCGGGAGGATCGACTACCGCGTCGTCACCGTCCCGGCCGGCGGTGACACGGCGCTGGTGCTCGCCCAGAACCTCGCGCCCCAGGAGCGGGTGCTGCGCAAGATGGGCGCGGTGATGCTGCTGTTCGGGCTGGCCGGCGTGATCGGTGCGGCCGCCGCCGGCTGGGCCGTGGCCCGCAACGGCCTGCGACCGGTGCGCCGGCTCACCGACAACGTCGAGGTGATCGCCCGCACCGAGGAGCTCACTCCACTGCCGGTCGAGGGTGGCGACGAGGTGGCGCGCCTCGCCACGGCGTTCAACGCCATGCTGGCCGCCCTCTCGGCGTCGCGCGACCGGCAGCGGCGCCTCGTGGCGGACGCCGGCCACGAGCTGCGCACACCGCTCACCTCGCTGCGGACCAACCTCGACCTGCTGCTCCAGGCCGACGAGTCCGGCGGCCTGGATCCCCAGCTCCGGGCCGAGCTGCTCGACGACGTCGGGGCCCAGATCGAGGAGATGTCGACCCTCGTCGGCGACCTGGTCGAGCTGGCCCGCGACGAGCCGATCCGGCCCGTGGTCGAGCAGGTCGACCTCGCCGACGTGGTGGACCGGGCGGTCGCCCGGGCTCGCCGCCGCGGCACCTCCCTGGTCTTCGAGGTCGACACCGAGCCGTGGTGGGTCACCGGCGAGGCGAGGTCGCTCGAGCGAGCGGTCACCAACCTGCTCGACAACGCCGTGAAGTGGAGCCCACGCGGCGGCACCGTCTCGGTGCGGCTCAACCACGGTCAGCTGACCGTCGACGACCAGGGGCCGGGCATCGCCGAGGAGGACCGCTCCCAGGTCTTCGACCGGTTCTACCGCTCCGAGGAGTCGCGCTCGATGCCCGGCTCGGGCCTGGGGCTCTCGATCGTGCGGCAGGTGGCCGAGCGGCACTCCGGTGCGGTGCGGGCCGACGAGGCGCCAGCCGGCGGCACCCGGATGGTGCTCCAGCTGCCCGGCCACGCGCTGGTCGCCGGCTGATCCCTCAGACCTCGAAGCGGTAGCCCATGCCGGGCTCGGTGATCAGGTGCCGAGGGCTGGACGGGTCGTCCTCGAGCTTCTTGCGCAACCCACCGACGTACACGCGCAGGTAGTTGGTCTCGCGGCTGTACGTCGGTCCCCACACCTCGTGCAGGAGGTCCTGCTGGCTGACCAGCCGGCCCGGGGTGCGCACCAGCATCTCCAGCAGCCCCCACTCGGTGGGGGTCAGCCGGACCACCACGCCGGCCTTGGTCACCCGTCGGGCCGGCAGGTCGATCACGAGGTCGCCGGCGGTGAGGACCGGTACGTCGGAGCCGGCGCGGCGGGCCGCGGCCCGCACCCGGGCCAGGAGCTCCTCCATCCCGAACGGCTTGGTGACGTAGTCGTCGGCACCGAGATCCAGCGCCTCGACCTTCTCCGCGGACTCCGCCCGCGCGGAGAGCACCACCACCGGGACCGTGCTCCAGGCCCGCACCCGGCGCAGCACCTCGAAGCCGGTCAGGTCGGGAAGGCCCAGGTCGAGCACGATGATGTCGGGACGGTCCTCGCGCGCGGCCTGGAGCGCCGTACGACCGTCGGCCGCGACCAGCACCTCGTGACCGGCGGCCCGCAGCCCGATCCCCAGCGTCCGCCGCAGGGTGGCGTCGTCGTCGACCAGCAGCACCTTCACGAGCTCTCTCCCGGGACGTCGACCACCATGGTCAGGCCACCGCCGGGGGTCTCCTCCGCCTCGAGCGACCCGCCCTGCGCCTCGGTCAGGCCACGCGCCACCGCGAGCCCCAGCCCCACGCCGGTCCCGACGTCGCCCTCGCGCTGGAACGGCTCGAAGATCCGGGCCCGGTCGGCGGCGGCGACACCCGGCCCGTGGTCGACGACCCGCAGCCGCACCCGACGCCCGTCGGCGACGCCGTCGATCCGGACCAGCTCGCTGAACCGCAGTGCGTTGGCCACCAGGTTGGCCACCACCCGCTCCAGCAGCCCGGCGTCGACGTACGCCGTCGGCAGCTCGCCCACCTCCACCCGCTCGGCGCCGTCGAGACCGGCGAGCGCGCGGCCGACGACCTCACGGAGCGGGACGTCGTCGGCGATCGGCAGCACGGCGCCGGTCTGGAGCCGGCTCATGTCGAGCAGGTCGCTGACCATCGTGGTGAGCCGCGAGATCGAGGAGTCCATGGCGTTCAGCAGCTCGTGCCGCTCGCCCTCCCCGAGCTGGTGGTCGTGCACGCGCAGGGTCTCGGCGGCCGAGCGTAGCCCGGCCAGCGGCGTCCGCAGGTCGTGCGACACCGCGGCCAGGAGCGCGGTGCGGGTCCGGTTCCCCGCCTCGAGCTGCCGCGCCGCCATGCTCTGCCGGGCCAGCTCCTCGCGCTCGCGGAGCACGCCCACGTGGGAGGCGAAGGCCGCGGCCACCGACCGCTCCCGGTCGCCCAGCACGGCGTCGTGCAGGACCAGCCACCCGCCGGCCCCGGCCGGTAGGACGACGGCCGCCGCCCCGGTCGGCGGCGCCCCGGTCGCCAGCTCGGCGGTGGTCGCCCCGAAGGTGTCGCGGGCCAGCGCGAGCAGCCGGGACACGTCGTACTCCCCACCGAGGACCTGCCGGTTCAGCATCGCCAGGGTCGCGGCCTCCTGTTCGGCGATCCGGGCCTGCACCCGTCGGCGCGCCGCCGCGTCCACGACCGCGGCGACAGCGGCGCCGGTCACCACGAAGACCACGAGGGTGAGGACGTCGGTGCCGGACGCGACGTTGAGGGTGTGCCGCGGCGGGATGAAGAAGTAGTTGAGCAGGAGGGCCCCCAGCACCGCCGCGACCAGGGCCGGCCACCGGCCGCCGACCAGGGCCACCCCGACAGTCAGGCTGAGGTAGAGCATCGTGTCGAGAGCGGTGCCGGAGGGACGGTGGCCGAACGACTCGAGCACCCCGGTGAGCACCGCCGGGCCGCCCACGGCGAGCGTCCAGCCCAGCACGTGCCGACGCGGGCTCAGCGCGGCCGCCGGGGCCCTGTCGTCCACGCGCCCAGTGTCCACCACGCGCGGGCTCCGGGTCAGGCGAGGCGGGTCAGCCGACGTGCACCCGGGGCCGCCGCGCCAGGTCGGGCTCGGCCCGCCGGAGCACCTCCCGGGTCACGGGAGCGACCTCGCCGCTGCCGAACAGCAGGAACCGCAGGAACTGCTGCACCGGGTTGCCCTCGGTCCACTCGAAGTAGATGTGGGGCACGGCGCCGGTGTCGTCGCGGATCCGCAGCGCCAGCGCAGCCAGGGCGTTCGGCACCGACGGGGCGGTCACGGACATCACCCGGTAGCGCTCGCACCGGACCTCGCCGCGGACATGCAGCCGGCCCTCGAAGTCGCTGGGGTCGACGACGGTCACCTCGACGAAGATCACGTCGGGGTCCACCGGCAGGTCGTGGTCGCGGCGCAGGCGCTTGAGCTTCTCGACGTACTCGTCGACGTCGCGCGCCCCGGCCTGGTTGGCCACCAGGCGGATCGTCCGACGGGCGCAGTCGCGGACGAAGACCTGGCTGGTGGCGTCGAAGTCGATCTCGGTGGCCCGCAGCTCGAAGACCCGCTTGACCCGCGAGGCCATCGAGACCACGACGATCGCCAGCACGAAGCAGGCGCCGATCTTCACGCCGTCCGGACGCTCGATCACGTTGCTGACCGTGGTGTAGCCGAAGACCAGGGTGATCACGGCGAAGGCGATCATCCGCTTGCGCTGCCCGGCCCTGCGGGCCGCCAGCGTGACCGCGACGCCCGCGCTGGTGAAGAGCACCAGGACCCCCGTCGCATAGGCGCCCCCCTGGCCGTCCACGCTGGCCCGGAAGATCCAGGTGATCAGGAACGCGGTGCCGGTCAGGATCAGCACGAGGGGACGCACGGCGCCGGCCCACTCCGGAGACATGCCGTAGCGGGGCAGGTAGCGCGGGATCAGGTTGAGCATCCCGGCCATCGCCGAGGCGCCGGCGAACCACAGGATCGCGATCGTGGAGGCGTCGTACGTCGTACCGAAGGCGTTGCCGAGGTACTGGTGCGCCAGGTAGGCCAGGGCACGGCCGTTGGCGTGCCCGCCCGGCTGGAACTGGGCAGCAGGGATCAGCAGGGTGGTGACGAAGGCACTGGTCACGAGGAAGACGCTCATCAGCACCGCGGCCGTGGTGAGCAGCCGTTGGGTGCCACGGATCCGGCCGGCGGGCCGGGACTCGGTGTCGTCCGGGTCGCCGCTGACGTGCGGCATCACCGCGACGCCGGTCTCGAAGCCGGACATCCCCAGCGCCAGCTTGGGAAAGACCAGGAGCGAGACCCCGAGCATGGCCAGGGGGTTGCCGTGCTGCTGGGTCAGGGCCGCGCTCCAGTCGGGGACCAGGTGGGGGTGGGTGGCGATCTGCCACATGCCCACGCCGATCACCACGACGTTGAGGACGAGGTAGAGGCCGACCAGGCCGACGGCCAGCCCGATCGCCTCGGTGAAGCCCCGCAGGAAGACCGCACCGAGCAGCGCCAGCAGGAACAGCGTGATCACGACCTGGTGGCCGGTGAGGAGCGGGTTGAGGTTGGGGTTCTCGATCAGGTGGGCCGAGGCGTCGGCGGCCGAGAGGGTCATCGTGATGATGAAGTCGGTGGCCGCGAAGCCGAGCAGGGCGAGCACGAACAGCTTGCCCTTCCAGAAGCTCAGCAGCCGCTCCAGCATGGCGATCGAGCCCTCGCCGTGCGGGCTCTCCTCGGCGACGCGTCGATAGACCGGAAGGGCGCCGAACAACGTGAGGGCGACCAGGACCAGCGTCGCCACCGGCGACAGCAGGCCGGCCGCGAGGGCGGCGATGCCGGGCTGGTAGCCGAGGGTGGAGAAGTAGTCGACCCCGGTCAGGCACATCACCTTCCACCAGGGCTGGCCCTGGTCGGCGTGGTTGACCTCTCCCTCGTCGACGAGCCAGTGGCGGGCGCGCTGGGACAGGGGGGCCGGTGCGGTGGAGGTCATGGCTCGGCTCAGACCGTCTCGACGGCGGCGGCGACCTGGTCGGCCAGGAGCACCGCGACCCGACGCTGCTCGGGGGTGGGGTAGGTGACGTGCGACACCGCGATCACCAGGAAGTGCCCGACGACCCGCGCTCCCCGCCCCACCGGGATGGCGACGAAGTCGTTGGACGGCAGACCCAGCCGGTCGACGTCGACCACGTGGTCGCCCCGGGTGACCGTCCCGTCGTGCCTGAGCACCGCCACGCGGGCGTCCGAGACCGGGCCGGGTTCGTAGCGGCAGTCGTCAACACCCAGCACCTCGCTGATCTGCCGAGCCACCATCTCGACCAGCGTCGCGGCGGGAGTGTCACCCTCCGACACGAGGCGAGCCGCACCCAGGACGCCGTCGAGGTAGCCGGACCGGCCGGCCGCGCGCGCCTGCTGCCGATGGCCCCACAGGGCGATCTCGGTGACGGCGAGCCCGATCAGCACCAGCAGGACGGTGGTCTCGACGTCGTCGGATCCCTTGATCGCGAGCTGCCGGAACGGCGCGGTCAGGAAGAAGTCGAACCACAGGCCCCCTGACGCCGCCGCGAGCAGGCCGGCCAGGCGGTCGCCGGTGGCGGCCGCCGCGACCACCCAGAGCACCAGGACCAGCACCGCGGGCGCGGCCGGGACCCGGTCCCGGACGGTCGAGAGGACGGCACAGGTGAGCAACGGCAGCGTCAGGGCACCGACCCGCGCGACCGGCCGCCACTGGCCGCGGGGCGGCCACATCCGAGGGTTGTCGACGACGCGCCCGACGAGCGCTTGGTGCATGGTCACGACTCCATCCTGCGCCGCCGCGGACGGACCCCCCGCGATCTTGACGGCTTCCTGACGCTCAGGTCAGGAGGTCGCGCACCAGGCCGTGGACGAGGGCGGAGCCGTGCTCGGTGAGGATGGACTCGGCATGGAACTGGATGCCGCGGAAGTGGGGGCCACGGACCAGGTGCACGTCGCCGGTCGCGGGATCGGTCTCCACCGTGACGCCTGCCGAGACCTCGCCAGCGGCCCCGCCGGTCGGGACCCGGCCCACGAACGTGTTGTAGAAGCCCACCCGCTCCGGGCGCCCGTCGATGATGACGTCGGCCTGCGTGCCCTGGAACACGATGTCCTTATAGGCCAGCGGGATCCCGAGCCGGTCGCAGAGCACCTGGTGTCCCAGGCAGACGGCCAGGAAGGGCTGCTCGCGCGCCAGCAGGCGGTCCACCGCCCGGCGGAAGGTCGCGATCTTGGGGTCGTCACCGTCGCGCGGGTCGCCCGGGCCGGGGCCCACGATCGCCAGGTCGGCGGCATCGAGCGAGCCGTCGACGTACGCCGTGTGCCGCACCACCTCGCTGGTCATGCCGGCGACGCCGAGGACGTGGCGCAGCATGTTCACGAAGTCGTCCTCGCCGTCGAGGATCACCACGTGCCGGCCGGCCAGACGCGGGTCGGGGACCGCGCCGGACTGGTCGGTCAGCCAGAAGGTCGACAGCCGACGGTTGCGGGCGTTGAGGGCGAGCAGCACGTCCTCGTCGTTGACCAGCTCGGCGACGTCGACGCTCGGCGTCGGCGCCGGGGCGACCAGCCCGAAGGCAGAGAGGATGCCACCGGCCTTGGCATGGGTCTCGGCGACCTCGTAGGCCGCCTCGGAGTCGCGGACGAGGGTGGCCCCGGCGGTGACCGTGAGGTGCCCGTCGAGGTCGACGTCGGCGGTGCGGATCACGATCGGGCTGTCGACGATCACGCTGCCGTCGGCGTCCCGGCCGAGGATCGCCAGCGCGGCGCCGTAGTACCCGCGACCCTGCCGCTCGTACTGCTTGATCAGCCGGCAGGCGTTCTGCACCGGGCTGCCGGTGACGGTAGCGGCGTACATGGTGTCCCGCAGCACCTCGCGCGGGTCGCGGCTGGTGCGGCCGGCCAGGAAGTACTCGGTGTGGATCAGCCGGCTCATCGGCTTCAGGAACGGCCCCAGCACCTGGCCGCCCTTGTCGCAGATGTCGCACATCATCTTCAGCTCCTCGTCGACGACCATGAAGAGCTCGTAGATCTCCTTCTCGTCGTGGAGGAAGTCGAGCAGCCCCTCCCTGAGGTCGCCCTCCCCGCCGGTCGAGCCTGCCGGGGCCAGCCGGAAGGTGCCGCTGATCGGGTTCATCCGCACGTCGTCGCCGTGGATCGAGACGTGTCGCTCGGGGCTGGCGCCGATCAGGTAGCGGTCACCGGTGAAGAACACGAACGTCCAGTACGCGCCGCGCTCGCGCTCGAGCAGCCGGCGGAAGACCGAGAGCGCCTTGTCGGGACCCCAGTCGGCGACGGTGGCCCGGTAGTGCCGCCCGATCACCAGGTTGGCGCCCTCGCCCTGGCCGATCTCGTCGCGGATCACCGAGTCGACGAGCTTGCCGTACTCCTCGTCGTCGGTCTCGAAGCCGCCCCGGTCGGCCAGGTCCACGCCGGTGTCGTCGATAGCGTCGAGCACCTCGGCCACGGAGAACTCCAGCTCCGTCTCGACGTCGACCACCACCAGCGGGGTGCCGTCGTCGTACGCCTCGAAGCCACGCTCGCGCACCTGCCGGAAGGGTACGGCGACCAGCCGGTCGGCGATGTGGCCGCTCTCGGGCACCCCGCCGGTGAGCGGGATGTCGAGGATCGACTCGACCACGCGTCGGCGGCCACCGACCAGGCCGACGGTCTGGCGGTCGCCGGCCCGGGTCGAGCGGCGGATGATCGCCCACGCCTCGTGCCCCTGGAGCGCGGCGATGGCGTCCCGGGCGGATGAGGTGGCGGTCATGCCGGGGAATCTACCGAGGCCGGGCGCTGCCCCCGGACGGACGTCGACGTGGTGGGATGGCCGGCATGGCCGCCCCCGGGAACCCGCGGCCCGACGCCGGCGAGGCGCGGGACGAGACGTTCGGGTTCTTCACGACCTCGCAGGCGGCCGTGTTCCGCGACCTGGTGCGGCAGGGGTTCGCCCAGGCGGGTCTCGAGGTCACGGCGTACGCCGACCACGTCGTCGACAGCTCGGGACGCGTCTTCGGGCTGGGCAACGTCGCTGCCGAGTGCCACAACGACGAGCGCGGTGAGCGGGCCTGGCGGGAGATCACCACGCGGCACACGGACCGGATCGTGCGGGCGACCGACGCCCCGTCGCCGTTCGACACGATGACTCCTGCAGAGCTGTACGCCGGGACGTACGTGCGCCTGGTGCCGACCGCGGATCTCCTGCAGGTGCGGGCGGCCTACGCCCGCGAGGTGGCCGAGGGCGTCAGCGAGGTCCTCAACGTCGACCTGCCCGAGAGCGTCGCGATGTTCCTCGACGAGCACGTCGAGCGCTTCGGTCCGCTCGCCGACCTGCGTCGAGCCGGCCTGGTCAACCTGCGGGCCGTCCCCTTCGACCAGCACGAGATGCTCGAGCACCAGGGTGGCCGGGTCGACATCCTGCTCGGTGACTCGATGTTCGTGGCGTCGTCGCTGGTGGTGCTCGGCGACGTGCTGACCCGGCTCGGGCTGCCGACGCCGGGCCGGTACGGCGTCTTCGTGGCCGCGCCGTTCCGCCACCAGCTGGCCTTCCACGTGCTCGGCGACGCGACCGCGATCCCCTCGCTCAACGTGCTCGCCGCTCTGGCCCGGGCGGGGTACGACGACGCGCCCGGCCCGGTCTCCCCCGACGTCTTCTGGTGGCGCGACGGCTCCCTGGAGCGGCTGACGGTCAACGAGCCCGACGGCATCCGGATCGACGTCGGCCCGGAGCTGACCGAGGTGCTCGACCGGCTCGGCTGAGCCTCAGCGCACCAGGGTCAGCAGCTGGGTGGCGCGGGTGAGCACGACGTAGAGCGTGGCCCGCCCGGTCGGCGACTCGGCCTCGATCGCGGCGGGGTCGACCACCACGATACCGTCGAACTCCAGGCCCTTGGTCTCGATGCCGACCAGCACGACGATCCGGTCGTCGCCGGCGGCGGCCGGGTTGGCTGCGTTGGGCGCGTGGACGGCGAGCTCGGGCCAGGTGGCGAGCCAGCCGGCGACCTCGGCCCGGCGCTCGATCGGGACCACGATCGCCACCGTGCCGGCCACCTCGGCCGTGATGTCGGCGGTCGCGGCCCGCACCGCGGCGGCGAGGTCGTCGCCGGCACCCACCTCGCGCGGCTCGACCCCGGTCGACCGGACCGCGATCGGCAGATCGGCGTCGAGCCCCACCCGCGAGGCGTAGGCGGCGGCGTAGTCGTAGATCTCGGAGGAGTTGCGGTAGTTGGTCGAGAGGTGGAACTCGTGGAGGTCCTTGCCGGCGATCGCGTCGGCGCGGGCGCCGGCCGACTCGGCCGGCACCGGCCACGACGACTGGGCGGCGTCCCCGACGATGGTCCAGGTGGCGGCCCGGCCGCGCCGGCCGACCATCCGCCACTGCATCGGGGTGAGGTCCTGTGCCTCGTCGACGAGCACGTGGGCGTAACCGTCGTCCTCGATCGTGTGCGTCGGCGGCATCCAGACCGGGGCGTCGGGGCCGTAGGCCCGCTCCATCGCGGTGGTCAGCTCCTCGCGCCCGCCGGCCAGGTCGCCCCCGAGGTAGTCGTCGAGCTCGTGGTCGTCGTCGCGTCGGTCGGGTACGTCGCCCAGCGCGTAGCGCAGCTCGTCGATCAGGGGGACGTCCTCGACCGCGAGCGACTCGATCTGCCAGGACTCCACCAGGAGCCGCTGCTCGTCAGGCGTCACCACGCCGTCGCCGACGCGGGCCAGGAACTCGGGGTCGCGCAGCCAGCCGAGCACCTCGCCGGCCTCCAGCGGCGGCCACCACGACAGCGCGAAGTCGACGAACGCCTGCGAGGAGAGCATGTCGTCGTCGAACGCCTCCCGCCCGCGGTCGCGGCCGCGCTCCCCGCGCACCTGGCGCCACATCACCTCGAGCAACGACGACGCGACGCGTGGCAGCTGGCGGTTGCGCGGCCCCTGCCCCATCAGCTGCCGGCGCAGCTTCCCGAGCAAGCCGCGGTCGAGCACGATCACGTCGTCGCGCCAGAAGATCCGGAACTCCTTGGGCGAGCCCGGCGCCTGCTGGCGCGACGTCCTCCGCATCAGCTCGGCCATCCGGGCCGACCCCTTGACCGCCGCCACGGCGGGCGTGTCGTGCCGGGTCGCCCGCAGCCCGCCGACGACCTCGCCCAGCGAGCGCAGCGCCACCGCGGTCTCACCGAGCGAGGGCAGCACCCGCTCGATGTAGCGCATGAAGACGCCCGACGGGCCGACCACCAGCACGCCGCCGCTCTCGTAGCGCCGGCGGTCGTTGTAGAGGAGGTACGCCGCGCGGTGCAGCGCGACGACGGTCTTGCCGGTGCCGGGGCCGCCGCTGATCGCGACCACACCGCGCGCCGGTGCCCGGATCGCCTTGTCCTGCTCGGCCTGGATGGTGGCCACGATGGAGTGCATCGACCGGTCGCGGGCCCGCGAGAGCTGTGCCATCAAGGCGCCCTCGCCGACGATCGGCAGGTCGGTCTCGGCCTCGGCGTCCAGGAGCTCGTCCTCGACCCCCACCACCCGGGGGCCGGTGCAGCGCAACACCCGACGGCGTACGACGGACTGCGGCTCGGCGGCGGTCGCCTGGTAGAACACCGCGGCGGCGGGGGCCCGCCAGTCGATCAGCAGCGAGTCGCGCTGGTCGTCGCGCAGGCCGATCCGGCCGATGTAACGAGGCTCGGGGTCCAGCGTCGCCAGCAGGTCGAGGCGCCCGAAGACCAGTCCCTCGTGAGCGGCGTCGAGCTGGGCGATCCGCTTGGCGGCCTGGAAGACCATGGCGTCGCGCTCGACGAGGCCACCCTCGTGCCCGAGTCGCCCACGGCCGTGGCCCTCGCTCGCGATCGCCTGGGCGTTGCGGGCCGACCTCTCCAGCTGGACGTACACCCGATCGACGAAGGTCTGCTCCGCGGCGAGCTCGGCCGCCAGCAACTCGTCTGCCAAGAAAGCGTCCCCTCGGTTCCCCGACCGCCGATCGGCGGTGTCCTCTGAATTCGCGAGCCCACAATCGTAACCGGTCCCACGGCTCGTCGGTGACCCGACGCCCAGATCCGGCGCGTGTGACAGGCTCGACCGGGTGAAGGTCTACATCTCCGTCGACATGGAGGGCGTGGCCGGCATCGTCGCCTGGGAGCAGTGCCTGGCGGGGGGAGACGACTACGCGCTCGGGCGGGACCTGCTCGTGGGCGAGGTGAACGCCGCGATCGACGGGTGCGTCGCGGCCGGGTCGTCGCAGATCCTGGTGAACGACGCTCACTCGGCCATGCGCAACCTGCCGCCCGACGCGCTGCGCGCCCGCGCGTCGTACCTCTCGGGTCGGTTCAAGCCGCTCTACATGATGGAGGGCCTCGACGCGTCCTTCGACGCCGTGGTCTTCCTGGGCTACCACGCGGCGATGGCGACACCCGGGGGTCCTCTCCCACACCTACAACCCGCGGGCGATCGCCGGCGTCACCCTCAACGGGGCCACGACCGGTGAGGCCGGACTGAACGCGCTCGTCGCCCAGCACCACGGCGTGCCGGTCGCGGTGATCACCGGCGACCAGTACGTCGGGCCGGAGGCGGACCCGTTCTGCCCCGGCATCGAGGCGATCGAGGTGAAGCGGTCGGTCAGCCGCTACGCGGCCGAGCACCTCCACCCCGACCTCGCCCGGGAGCGGATCCGCGACGGCGTGGCTGCCGCGCTGGGGTCGCTGCCGTCCGCTCCGGCGATCTCGTTGCCCGCCACGATCGAGGTGGAGCTGCTCTCGCCCGACCTGGCCGAGCAGGCCACCTGGATCGCCGGTGTGACCCGCCTCGACGGGCGTCGGGTGTCCTTCACCGACGACGACCCGCTCCGGCTCTTCCGGACCTTCATGACGCTGGTGCACCTGACCCGGTCGCTGGCCGACACCTGACCGGCTCGCGGCTGGCGTGTCAATCGACCTGCCGGTAGAGAGCGATTGCGAACGAGCCGCTCCCGCGCACGAACCGCGCGTGGACCGCTGCACCGGCCGGCACCCAGAGATCGCCGATGGCACCCTTGCCTCCAGCGAAGCTTCCCCCCTCGGGGGTCATCCCCTCCGCACCGAAGGAGACCACGGTCCGGCCTGCCCCGGAGTGCCAGGCCATCGCCCCGACCGTCTGCCGGTGCAGCGCGGGGGCGCGGAGAGGCAGCCCCTCGGGTGAGGAGTAGCGGGTGAAGACCTGCCAGAGGTGGCCGTCGTACTCGACGTACTCCCCGACGCGGTAGCCACCGAGGGCCTGCGTGGCCAGGGGCCCGTAGACCCCCGCGAGCATCCGCAGCCGCGGCGCTGAACCGACCGGGAGAGGCACTGGGTCCTTGACGCCGTGGCTGGCCCAGACCCGCATGGTCACCTGCCGGCCGGGGTGGGGCAGCCGGAACTGCGAGCCTCCGCCCGCCCCCGGGTCGAAGGTGTCGGAGCCGTTGCAGTTACCGGCGATCCGCTCGTGACCGTTGAAGGAGACGTGCACCGCGTCGCCGCGCGGCAGGCCGTGGCACGACAGGGTGACCTGGAGCCGGCCGTACGGCGCGGTGAACGTCGTGCTGGCGTCGACTTGCGCCCGGTCCCCGATCACAGCACCCAACAGCTGTGCACCGTCCACCGTCTGACGGAAGGTGATGCCGTCCTTGGTGTAGCCCACGGGCGCCGCGTTCGTGAGGGCGTACGACGCGACCCCGACGCTGCCGTCGCCGGCGGCGATCCGGAGGTCCCCGGCCTGGCCGGCCGGGATCTGCACGAAGTCGCCGAAGCCCGATGCCTGCGAGGTCCAGACGTCCCCACCGGGAAGGGTCAGCCGGACCGACGACGTGCCCGCGAGCGTCCAGCTCAGCAGTCGGGGCTGATCGGAAGCGGCGATGTGCACGCTGCCTCGTCCCGCGACCGTCCGGGTCCAGCCCTCGGCGCGGTAGGTGTAGCCGAGCGACGTCATCGTGGTCGGTACGCGCCGCCCCAGCACCACCGGCTCCCGGCCTCCGGGCGCGCGGTGCAGACCGACGACGCCGACGGTCGCGGCGATCACGGCCGCGAGCGCGCCGCCACCCACGGCCCGCCGGCGACGACGCACGGCGGCGACGCGGTGGCGCACGGCGGTGGTCCGGATCACGGCGTCCTCGTCGGTGACGCTCCCGGCGTGCCGGTCGAGGGTGGTCCTGAGGTCGGTCAGCGAGTTCATCGCGGGGCTCCTTCCGACGTGGCGAGGGCGGGGTCGATGCGCAGCTTGGCGAAGGCCTTGCTGGTCTGGCTCTTCACGGTGCCGACCGAGCAGCCGAGCACCTCGGCGGTCTGGGCCTCGGTGAGGTCCTCGAAGTAGCGCAGCACCACTACGGCCCGCTGGCGGCGCGGCAGCCGCGCCATCGCGGTCCAGAGGTCGGTCGGCTCGGCGGTGTGCGACGCCGGGTCGTCGGTCGGGTGCTCGGGAAGCTCCTCGGTCGGGTGCTCGGCGTTCCACCGGCGGCGCCACCACGAGGCGTAGGTGTTGACCAGGATCCGGCGTACGTAGGGCTCGGGGTTGCCGTCGATGCGTCGCCAGGCGAACCACGCCTTGGTCAACGCGGTCTGGAGGAGGTCCTCGGCGAGGGCGTGGTCATGGGTGAGGAGGTACGCCGTGCGCAGCAGGGCCCGGGAGCGGGCAGCGACGAACTCGTCGAACGTGGCCTCCAGCACGCGCCCTCCCGAGTCGACTGCGGTCGTGGTGGTCATGACCGTTGATACCGGCCGGGTCTACCGGAAGGTTGCCTACGACTTCTTCCGGTCCAAGAACGCGGTCATCGCCTCGCGCGCCTCGTCGGAGGCGAACAGGTGGGCGCTGAGCGACGCCATCTCCGCGCCGTACTCGTCGATCCGCTTGACCAGGTCGCGGTTCAGGATCTGCTTGGACTCCCGCAGCCCCTGCGGCGCGCCGGTGGCCAGCTGGGCACAGACGCCGGCGACGGCGGCGTCGAGCTCGTCGGCGGGCACCGCCCGGGTGACGAGGCCGTAGTCGGCGGCCTGGGCACCGGTGAACAGCTCGCCGCCCAGCGTGGTCAGGGAGGACGCCCGGGGGCTCATCCGGGCATGGACGGTGAGCGAGATGATCGCGGCCGCCAGCCCGAGCTTCACCTCGGTCAGGGCGTACGTCGCGTCGTCGGCACTGATCGCGACGTCGCTGGCCGCGACGATCCCGATGCCGCCGGCGCGGACCGCACCGGAGACCCGGGTCACCACGGGCTTGGCCATGGTCACGATCAGGCGCTGGAGCTCCACGATCCGGCGGGCGCCCTCGGCCATGCCGACGGTGGTCGCCTCCGACAGGTCGGCACCCGAGCAGAAGACCTTGCCCTCCTGCCGGACCAGCACCACCCTCACGTCGTCGTCGGCCTCGGCCCGCTCGAGCCGCTCGAACAGCTCGCCCACCAGCTGCGCGGACAGCGCGTTGCGGTTGTGGGGGGAGTCCAGGGTGATCGTCGCGACGGCGTCCGCGACGCCGTAGTGGACCAGCTCGTCGGTCATGGCCGCATCCTGCCACCGGCCCGGGGGTACGGAGTGGCGGAGGTCACCCATCCGGAAGACCTACGGCCGCGAATCCCCGCCGACAACTCGTCAGCACCTACCGCTGACAGAACCTCCCGGACACGCAAGGATCGAACCGTGAACCATCTCGCGTCGGTACCCACCGACCCTCCTGCGGAGGGTGGCGGATCCGGAGGCGCGCACCTGGCCGAGCTGCTCAAGCGCTCGAGCCGGGGCGACGAGGCCGCGTTCGCCGAGTGGTACGACGCGACCGCCTCGCGGGCCTTCGGCCTCGCGGTCCGGGTGCTCCGCGACCGGGCGCAGGCCGAGGAGGTGGTCCAGGAGGTCTACCTCGACTGCTGGCGCAGCTCCGCACGGTTCGACGACACCAGGGGCAGCGCCATCTCGTGGCTGCTCACGATCGTGCACCGCAAGTCGGTCGACCGGGTCCGGTCCGCCGAGGCGGCGAGCCGCAGGGACACGACGTACACCCAGCAGGAGCAGACGGTCGACCACGACTCGACGGCGGAGTCGGCCACGGCCTCGCTGGAGGCCTCACGGGTCCGAGCCGCCCTCGACCACCTCACGATCAAGCAGCGACAGGCGATCGAGTTGGCGTTCCTCGGCGGCTACACGCACACCGAAGTGGCCACGATGCTCGACCTCCCGGTCGGCACGACCAAGACCCGGATCCGGGACGGACTGATCCGGCTGAGAGACGCACTAGGCGTCGGAGAGGTGGCACAGGCATGAACAGCGACATTCACGGCCTCTCGGGCGCCTTCGCCCTGGACGCTGTCGACGACGTCGAGCGCGCGCAGTTCGCGCGTCACCTGGCCGCTTGTGCCGAGTGCCGCGCCGAGGTGCAGTCCTTCACCGAGACGGCCGCCCACCTGGCCGAGATCGAGAGCCAGGAGCCTCCCGCCGGGCTGCGCGCCCGGGTGTTGGCCGACATCGGGACGGTGCGTCCGTTTCCGCCGGAGACGACTGCACCTGTCCCGGCTCCGGCTGGCGCATCGGTTGTGAGCCTGCGTCGGCGCGCCCTGCCGGCACTCGTGGCTGCCGTGGTCGCGCTGATCCTGGCCGCCGGCGGCGCCGCCGTCTGGCATCCCTGGACCGGCAACCAGACCAACCAGACCAACTTGGCCGACCAGATCATCAACGCACCGGACGCCATCAAGATCACCGAGCCGGTGCCGGGCGGCGGCAAGCTGACCATCGTCCGGTCGGCCTCGCTCAAGCGTGCGGTGATGATCGGCGACCACGTGCCCGAGCCGCAAGCCGGTACGACGTACCAGCTCTGGCTCCAGCAGCCGGGACAGGGCATGGTCTCGGCAGGCCTGATGACCGACAGCACCGAGCCGACCGTGCTCGCCGGCGACGCCGCCACGGCCACCGCCGCGGCGATCACCGTCGAGCCCGAGACCGGCTCTGCCCATCCGACGTCGGACCCGATCGCGGTCTTCCCGCTGAGGTCGACCACGTGACCCCCGCCCGGCGGATCGCGGTCATCGGGTCCGGCGTGGCGGGCCTCACAGCAGCGCACATCGCGGCGAAGACCGCCGACGTGACGCTGTTCGAGGCCGACACCCGGCTCGGCGGCCATGCCGACACCCACGAGGTGGACGGCTTGGCCATCGACACCGGGTTCATCGTGCACAACCGCCGGACCTACCCGACCCTGATCCGGCTCTTCGACGAGCTCGGCGTCACCACTCAGACGTCGGAGATGTCGATGTCGGTGCGCGACGAGGAGGCGGGCCTGGAGTACGCCGGCGCCCTCGGCGCGAGCGGCCTGTTCCCGACCTGGCGCAACCTGGCCCGACCGCGGTTCCTGCGGATGCTGACGGAGGTGCCGCGCTTCCACCGGCGCGCCAGGGCGCTGCTGGAGACCCCGGCAGCGGCGGTCAACCGCGACCAGACCCTGCGCGACTTCCTCAGCGAGGGCCGCTTCTCGGCGTACTTCGGGCGGCACTTCATGGAGCCGCTCGTGGCGGCCGTGTGGTCGTGCGACCCGGAGGTCGCGCTGGACTACCCGGCCCGCTACCTCTTCGAGTTCCTCTCCCACCACGGGATGCTCGCGATCACCGGCTCGCCCGAGTGGCGCACCGTGGCCGGTGGCTCCCGCGAGTACGTCGCCAAGGTCGCGGCCGCTCTGCCGGACGTGCGCCTCGGCACCAAGGTCACCTCGGTGCGCGAGACCCCCACCGGCGTGGAAGTCACCGACGGCAACGGCCGGGTCACGTCGTACGACGCCGCGATCATCGCGACCCACCCCGACCAGGCTCTGGCGATGCTCGAGAGCCCGACCCCCGCCCAGCGCCAGGCGCTGGTCGCCATCCCCTACTCCGACAACCCCGCCCTGCTGCACACCGACGAGTCGCTGCTGCCCCGCGAGCCCCGCGCGCGGGCGTCCTGGAACTTCCTGCGCCCGCGCGTGGCCCGCGCCGGGGTGACCGTCACCTACGACCTGACCCGGCTCCAGCGGCTGCCGACCCAGACCCGCTACCTGGTCACTCTCGGCGCCGGCGACGGGACCGAGTCACTGGTCGACCCGTCGAAGGTGATCGCGCGGATGGAGTACGCCCACCCGCTGTACACCCCCGCCTCGGTCGCCGCCCAGCGGCAGCTGCCCGATGCGAACACCGAGCGCCTCGCCTTCGCGGGCGCCTACCACGGCTGGGGCTTCCACGAGGACGGCGCCCGGTCCGGGGCGGCCGCCGCGACCCACCTCGGTCTGGCCTGGCCCGAGCAGACTCACGCCGCGGCCGGCCGGCGGAGCCCGGAGACCGGGATGTTCGACACCAGGATCCGGCACGTCCGGCGGCGCCCGTTCAAGCGCAGCTTCGACAACCGCGCCCACACCTGGATGGTCGACCTCGACGACCTGCCCGACCACGGGCTGCTGGGCCGCTTCGAGGGCCGTGACCATCTCGGCTCGCCCGAGCGCGGCATCCGGGCCAACGTGGACGCGTTCCTCTCCGCTCACGGCATCGACCTGACCGGCGGCCGGGTGCTGATGGCGGCCAACGCCCGCGCGTTCGGCTACTGCTTCAACCCGATCAGCGTCTTCTGGTGCTTCGACCGCCACCATGCCCCGGCCGGCGTGATCGTCGAGGTGCACAACACCTACGGCGACCGGCACGCCTACCTCGTGCACCCCGACGAGCGCGGCCGCGCGCGGGCCGACAAGAAGCTCTACGTCTCGCCGTTCCACGGCACCGACGGGTGGTACGACCTCAGCGTCCCCGTGCCCGGGGACGAGCTGCTGGTCTCGGTCACCCTGCACACCGACGACGGTGCCGCCTTCAGCGTCACCCAGACCGGGCAGCGGACCACGACGAACGCGCTGCGGGCCGCGCCCCAGGCAATCCGGGGTGCCGTCGCGATCCGAACCCAGGGCATCTGGTTGTGGGCACGCCGCCTGCCGATCCAGCCCCGTCCCGACCACCACCAGGAGGGCGTCCGATGACCGTCTCCATCGCCCGTCCGGCCATCGACCAGTGGCCCGACCTCGCCGCCGTGCCCAGGGGCCTGCGCACCACGGTGTCGGCCGCCGTCGCCCGGCGGATCTTCCTGGCCGGCGTCCGGCGCCTGCCGGTCACCGTCCACCTCGGCGACGAGACCCTGGGCACCGGCGGTCCGGCGATGACCGTCCACCGGCCCGAGGAGTTCTTCGCCCGGCTGGGTCGGGGTGTACTGATCGGCTTCGGCGAGGCCTACCTCACCGGCGCCTGGGACGCGCCCGACCTCGGGGCCTTCCTGAGCGTGCTCGCGGCCGAGATGCCGACCCTGGTCCCGCCCAGCCTTCAGCGGCTGCGGGCACTCGCGGTGCTGCGCCCGCCGCACCACCAGAAGAGCACCACCGCCAACTCGCAGAACAACATCGCCCACCACTACGACCTGTCCAACGGCCTGTTCGAGCTGTTCCTCGACCCGGGCCTGAGCTACTCCTCGGCGCTGTTCGAGGCCGAGCGGGTCCACGACGACGGGTTCACCCGGGCCACCGACCCGGTGCCCGGCTCGGACCTGGCCGAGGGGCAGTGGCGCAAGATCGAGCGCCTGCTCGACCACACCGACGTGCGCTCGGGCAGCCGCGTGCTCGAGATCGGCACCGGCTGGGGCGAGCTCGCGATCGCAGCCGCACGGCGGGGCGCGGTCGTGCACTCGATCACGCTGTCGACCGAGCAGAAGGAGCTCGCCGAGCGCCGCATCGCCGACGCCGGCCTGTCCGACCGGGTCACCGTCGAGCTGCTCGACTACCGCGACCTCGTCGCGGTCGGGTCGCCGCACTTCGGTGCCTACGACGCGGTGCTGTCGGTGGAGATGATCGAGGCGGTCGGCTTCGACTTCTGGGAGGAGTACTTCGGCACCCTCGACGCCGTGCTCGCGCCGGGGGGTGCCGTCGGCATCCAGGCGATCACGATGCGGCACGACCGGATGCTGGCGACCCGCAACACCTACACCTGGATCAACAAGTACATCTTTCCTGGCGGCTTCCTGCCCTCGGTCGACGTGATCGACCAGATCACCCGGGACCACACCCGCTTGCGGGTCACCGACCGGCTCTCGTTCGGCCGGCACTACGCCGAGACCCTGCGGCAGTGGGACACCCGGTTCCTCGCCGCGCGGGAGCAGGTGCTGGCTCTCGGCTTCGACGAGACCTTCATCCGGATGTGGCACTTCTACCTGGAGTACTCCCTGGCGGGCTTCGCCTCGGACTACATCGACGTCAACCAGATCGTGATGAGGCAGGAGACCGGGTCGTGACGACGACGGGGACCCGATCCGGCACCCGTCGTACGACGTCCGCGGCGCGCGCCGACGTGGCGGCCTCGGGGGTCGCTGCCCTGCTGGCCGAGGCCGCGGCGCCGTTCGTCGGTGGCGACCTTCCGGTCCGGCTGCGCGCCTGGGACGGCTCCGAGGCCGGGCCCCGGGACGCGCCCGTGGTCGAGCTCCGCTCCCCCGACGCCCTGCGGCGGCTGCTCTGGCACCCCGGCGAGCTCGGTGCCGCCCAGGCCTACGTCACGGGCGAGCTCGAGGTGCCCGGCGACCTCGACGAGACCCTCACCCACGCCTTCGCGGTCGGCCGCCGGCGCGGGGTGACCGGCCGCCCGTCGGCCGCGGCGATCGCCCAGGGGGTACGCACCGTCCGGCAGCTGGGCCTGCTCGGTCTCCCTCCGGCACCGCCGGCGTCCCAGGCCCGGGTGCGTGGACGGCTGCACAGCCCACAGCGCGACCGCACCGCGATCAGCCACCACTACGACGTCTCCCACGAGTTCTACTCGCTGATCCTCGACCCGGCGATGGCCTACTCGTGCGCCTACTACGGCGACGACCCGACCCAGAGCGTCGCCTCGGCGCAGCGGGCCAAGCTCGACCTGGTCTGCGGCAAGCTCGGGATCGGCCGCGGCAGCACGATGCTCGACGTGGGCTGCGGCTGGGGCTCGCTCTCGCTGCACGCCGCCGAGCACTTCGGCGCGCAGGTCGTCGGGGTGACGATCGCGGCCGAGCAGAAGCGCTTCATCGACCGACGGATCGCCGAGCGCGGCCTTGGTGACCGGGTCGAGATCCGCCTGCAGGACTACCGCGACGTGCCCGAGCGCGACCACTTCGACGCGGTCGGCTCGCTGGAGATGGGTGAGCACGTCGGCGAGCGCAACTACCCGACGTACGTCGAGGTGCTGCGCCGCGCGGTGCGCCCGGGTGGGCGGGTGCTGGTGCAGCAGATGTCGCGCTCCGGACCCCACCCCGGTGGCGGGCCCTTCATCGAGTCGTTCATCGCACCCGACATGCACATGCGACCGGTCGGCGAGACCGTCGGTCACCTCGAGGCGGGTGGGCTCGAGGTGCGCGACGTGCACGCGCTGCGCGAGCACTACGTGTGGACCGTGGCCGGGTGGCTGCAGAACTTCGAGGCGCACCTGGCCGAGCTGACCGCTCTGGTGGGCGAGGAGTACGTCCGGGTCTGGCGGCTCTACCTGGTCGGCGGTGCGATGGCCTTCCGGGACGGCCGGATGGGGGTCGACCAGATCCTCGCCGTGCGCCGGGGGGCCGAGCACACCCTGCCTCCGCAGCGGTCCTGGTGATCACCACCTGGTGGGGGCTGGCGCTCCTGGCGGTCGGGGTCTCGGCCGCGGCGATGGTGGTCACCGCGCTCGTCGCCCGGCGGGTCGGGCGGGTCTCGGTCGTCGACGTCACCTGGGGCCTGGCCCTGGTGGCGATCGCCCTGGCGATGGCGGTCGCGGGCACGGCCACCCCGTGGCGGCGCTGGCTGGTGCTGGTGCTGGTCGCCGTCTGGGGGTGCCGGCTGGCCTGGCACATCCTTCGGCGCTCGCGGGGCAAGGGTGAGGACCCGCGCTACGAGGAGCTGCTCGACGGCGGGGGTCTCGGGGTCGCGGTACGCAAGGTCTTCCTGACCCAGGGCGTCGTGATCTGCCTGATCGCGCTCCCGTTGGTGGCGAGCGGTCACAGCGACCTCACCGCCTGGCCGGTGGTGGTGCTCGGCGTCGTCGTCTGGGCCGTGGGCGTGGCCTTCGAGACGGTCGGCGACGCCCAGCTCACGGCGTACCAGCAGGATCCTAACCGCGGGCCGGTGCTGGACCGTGGCCTGTGGGCCTGGACGCGGCACCCGAACTACTTCGGCGACGCCTGCCTGTGGTGGGGCATCTGGCTGGCCGGCGGTGCGGCGTCGGGCTGGCTGCCGGCGCTGCTGACCGTGCTGTCGCCGCTGGCGATGACCTACTTCATCCGGAACGTGACCGGGGCGAAGCTGCTGGAGAAGACCATGAGCACCCGCCCCGGCTGGGACGCCTACGCCGCCCGGGTGCCGCTGTTCTTCCCCCGCCCGCCCCGCCGCCCCTGACTCCTCCCCCTCAGCCCGCGCCGGGAGGCGTGGTTGACTCGCGGGATGGACCGGGTCGCGGAGGCGTTCGCCGCCTTCCCGCGGGCCGACTTCCTGCCCGCGAGCCAGCGGCGGCGGGCGTCGTACGACGGTCCGCTCGACATCGGGTGGGGGCAGACCAGCTCCCAGCCGCGCACCGTCGAGGCCATGCTGAGGCTGCTCGACGTGCATCCGGGCCAGCGGGTGCTCGACGTGGGCTCGGGCTCCGGCTGGACCACCGCCCTGCTCGCCCACCTGACCGGGCCGACCGGGCGGGTGCTCGGTGTCGAGCTCGAGCCCGACCTGGTCGACCTCGGCACCGCCCACCTCGATGCCCACGAGCTGCCCTGGGCGAGCATCCACGAGGCGCGGCCGGGCGTGCTCGGCCTGCCGGACGCCGCGCCGTACCACCGGATCCTGGTCTCGGCGATGGCCCGCGAGCTGCCCGACGAGCTGGTCGCGCAGCTGCACACCGGTGGGGTGATGGTCATCCCGGTCGCCGGCACCATGCTGCGGGTGGCCAGCTCGATGCGGGCGGTGCAGGTGACGCGGCACGGGTCCTACCGGTTCGTCCCGCTGCGCTAGCCCGGCGGGTCGACGCCCCACAGGGCGGCGACGTGTCGGACGTCGGTGCCGCAGCACCCACCCACGACCGCGAGCGCGGGCAGCCGGTCCGCGAGCTCACGGTGCGTGCGCACCAGCAGGCCGACATCTCCCTCGTCCAGGGTCTCGGCCTCGTCGAGCTCGGCGTGGGTCTGGGTCGAGGCGTTGGACCGCAGGCCGTGGATCCGCCCGGCGCGGTCACCGAGGTCGGCCAGGCCCGCGAGCACGTGGGTGGGATGGGCGCAGTTGACCATGAAGTACGCCGGTGGCGCCGCGTCGTCGACCCGCTCGACGGCCTCGGCCAGCGTCGTCCCGTTCGGCAGGCGGCCGTCGGTCTCGACCGTGAACGCCACCGATACCGGCAGCCCCGAGGCATCCGCCGCACGCACCACCCCGATGGCCTCGCCCGCGTCGGTGAGCGTGAGTGCGGACACCGCATCGGCACCCGCCTCGGCGAAGGCACGCACCTGCGGCTCGTGGTAGGCGGCGGCCTCGTCCGGGTCGACCACCGGCCCCGCGGCGTAGCCGTCCCCCCGGGGGCCGATGATCCCGCTGACGATCACCTCCGGCACCCGGCCGCGCCACTCCTCGGCGTACCCCTGGAGCAGGGCCACGGCCTCACGGTTCGCGTCCTCCAGCGCGGAGGCGTCGTGGCCCAGCACGGCTCCCCAGTCGGGGTTCGCCCGCCAGGTCGGTGTCTCGAGGCGGAGGCCGACGTCTGCTGCCGCCGCGACAGCGGCGTACCCCTCGTAGTAGTGGTGCAGGAGCCCACGCCCGTGCTCGGTCCACACCAGCGGGTACGCCGCGAACTCCGGCAGGTCCACGCCGTGGTGGAAGATCAGGTCGGTCTCGAGCCCGCCGTCCGTCACCCAGCGCCAGGTCTCTCGTCCCACGGCCGCTCCCTTCAGGTGAGTGACGTTCTACCAGAAGCCCGACCTTTCACCGAGTGTTCACGTGACGTAACGCGGACGAAAGAACCGTTGTGTTTGCTGGGGTTCCGGCCACCACTCAAGGCCGGACCGACGAGCGCACACAGACGGGGGACCCCCATGAGCAGCACGACGTCCGAGCCCACCGACCCCCACCGCCGCGGCCCCGGCCGGCCCCGCGGCGACGCGGACGCCGACCGCGACCGCGCGATCCGCACCACCGGCGGCCTCGCGGTGCTGCTCACCAACCGGCCGGACCTGCACGGAGTCCACCCACCGGCCGACCTGGCCTTCGAGGCGATCCGCTGGACCGCCTGACCTCGTCAGTAGCTCTTGGGCAGCCCCAGCGAGTGCATGGCGACGAAGTTCAGGATCATCTCGCGCGAGACGGGGGCGATCCGCCCGGCTCGGGTCGCGACCAGCAGGCCGGCCATGCCGTACTCCTGGGTGATCCCGTTGCCGCCGTGGGTCTGCACCGCGCGGTCGACGGCGTCACAGGCGGCCTCCGCGGCGGCGTACTTCGCCATGTTGGCCGCCTCGCCGGCTCCCAGGTCGTCGCCGGCGTCGTACAGCGCGGCGGCCTTCTGGGTCATCAGCCGGGCCAGCTCGATCTCGATCTTCGACTGCGCCAGTGGGTGAGCGATGGCCTGGTGGGAGCCGATCGGTCCCTGGAACACCGTGCGCTCCTTGGCGTACGACGCGGCGCGGTCGAGCGCGTAGCGGGCCAGACCGGTGGAGAACGACGCCGCCATGATCCGCTCCGGGTTGAGCCCGGCGAACAGCTGGACGAGCCCGCCGTCCTCGTCACCGACCAGGGCGTCGTCGGAGAGCCGCACGTCGTCGATGAACACCGTGAACTGGAGCTCCGGGCTGACGATCTCCATCGGGATCGGTCGGGCCTCGAAGCCGGCCGCGTCGGTCGGGACCACGAAGAGCACCGGCTTCACCTTGCCGGTCCGGGCGTCCTCGGCCCGGGCCACGACCAGCACGTTGTCGGCCTCGTCGACCCCGGAGATGTAGATCTTGCGCCCGTTCAGCACCCACTCGTCGCCGTCGCGACGGGCGGTGGTGGTGATGTTGTGGGTGTTGGTGCCGGCATCGGGCTCGGTGATCGCGAACGCCATCGTCGAGGTGCCGTCACAGATCCCCGGGAGCCAGCGGTGCTTCTGCTCCTCGGTGCCGTAGCGGCTGATGATGGTGCCGCAGATCGCGGGGCTGACGACCATCAGCAGCAGCGGGCAGCCCTGGGCGGCGAGCTCCTCGCAGACCGCCGCGATGTCGCCGATGCCGCCACCACCGCCGCCGTACTCCTCGGGGATGTTGATGCCGAGGTAGCCGTTCTTGCCGATCTCCAGCCAGAGCTCGGTGGTCTTCTCGCCGCTGCGCGCCTTCTCGGTGAACCACTCGCGGCCGAACTTGCCGGCCAGCTTGGCCACCTCACGGCGCAGCGCCTGCCGCTCGTCGGACTCGGTGTAGTTGGTCATGACTGCTCCTCTACGACAGCCAGCACCTCGCCGGCCGCAACCTGGGTGCCGACCGCGACGGTCAGCTCGGTCACCGTGCCGGCATGGGGCGCCGCCACGGTGTGCTGCATCTTCATCGCCTCGAGCACGAGCACGGCCTGGCCGGCCTCGACCGGTTCGCCCTCCCGGACGCCGACCGCTACGACGGTCCCCGGCATCGGGGCCAGCAGGCTGCCGCTGGCGATCGCGTCGGCCGGGTCGGTGAAGCGAGGCACGACGCTCAGCGCGACGTGCCCGGCCGCCCAGTCCACGTCCACCTCGGCGCCGGTCACCGCGACGTCGTACGTCGTGCGGACGCCGTCGGCCTCCAGCGTGACCTGGTCGGGCGCGACGGCGACCACGGTCAGGCCCTCGACCGCGTAGCCGTCACGGCCGCCGTACCACTCGACGACTACCTCGTCGTCGCCCCGCTCGAAGACCGTGCGCTGAGGCTGGCTGACGACGTTGCGCCACCCGACCGGTACGCCGTGCTGCACCCGACGGGTCAGGCTCGTGCCTGCCGCGAGCGCGAGGGCGGCGGCCGCCACCGCGGCGCGTTCGTCGGCCGGGGTCGCGGCCGGTGGCCGGTCCGCCAGGAACGCCGTGCTCACCTCGCCCGCCACGAAGGCGGGGTCCTCGAGGATGCTCACCAGGAGGTCGCGGTTGGTGGTGACGCCGTGCAGCCGTGCGCCGCGCAGAGCCGCGGACAGCCGTCGTACCGCCTGGTCACGGGTGGGCGCCCACGAGACGACCTTGGCCAGCATCGCGTCGTAGTGGGTGGAGACCTCGCTCCCGGACTCGACCCCGGAGTCGAGCCGCAGCCCGGGCCGGTTGAGGAGGTCGAACTCCGCGTCCACCCCGGGTACGTCGACCAGGGTCAGCCGGCCGCTCTGCGGCTGCCAGTCGGACGCGGGATCCTCGGCGTAGAGCCGGACCTCCACCGCGTGGCCGTAGGTCTCGCCGATCGCCCGAGGGTCGGGCGAGCGGCCCTCGGCGACCGCGATCTGGAGCTCGACCAGGTCGACGCCGTGCACGAGCTCGGTGACCGGGTGCTCGACCTGGAGCCGGGTGTTCATCTCCAGGAAGAAGAAGCGGCCGGCCTCGGGGTCGTAGAGGAACTCGACGGTGCCCGCGCCGCGGTAGTCGATCGCGGCCGCCGCCGACTCGGCGGCCTCGTGGAGCGCTGACCTCGTGTCGTCGGGGAGCCGCGGGGCCGGTGACTCCTCGACGACCTTCTGGTGGCGGCGCTGGATCGAGCAGTCGCGCTCTCCGAGCACGAGCACGCCGGCCCGGTGACCCACCACCTGAACCTCGACGTGGCGTCCGCGCTCGACGTACGGCTCGACGAAGACGGTGCCGTCACCGAACGCGCTCGCCGCCTCGGCGCTCGCCGCTTCGATCTCACCGGGCAGGTCGGCCAGGCGGCGGACGATCCGCATGCCCCGGCCGCCACCACCGGCAGAGGCCTTCACCAGCAGGGGAAAGTCGCCCACGCCCGGGTCGGCGGGCGCCTCCAGGACGGGGACGCCGGCCCGGCGCATCAGCTCCTTGGCGCGGACCTTCGAGCCCATCTGATCGATCGACTCGGGCGTGGGGCCGACCCAGGTCAGCCCGGCCTCGATCACGGCGCGGGCGAAGTCTGCGTTCTCGGAGAGGAAGCCGTAACCCGGATGGACCGCGTCGGCCCCCGACCTTCTCGCCGCCTCGACGAGAAGGTCGCGTCGCAGGTAGGTGTCCGCCGGGGAGGTGCCGGGCAGGTGGACCGCGAGGTCCGCCTCGCGCACGAACGGGAGGCCTGCGTCGGCGTCCGAGTACACCGCCACGGTCTCGATGCCGAGGCGCCGGCACGTCGCGAAGACGCGCCGGGCGATCTCGCCGCGATTGGCCACCAGCAGCCGCCGGATGCCACCCGACCGGTGGCCGAGCGGAGTCGAGGCCACGCTGCTCGCGTCGCTCATGTGCGGAACACCCCGTAGCCGTCGGTGCCCCTGATCGGCGCGTTCTCGATCACCGACAGGCAGACGGCCAGCACGGTCCGGGTGTCCCGCGGGTCGATCACGCCGTCGTCGTACAACATGCCGGAGAGGAAGAACGGCAGGCTCTGCTCCTCGACGGACTGCTCGATGAAGGCGCGCATCCCGGCGTCGGCCTCCTCGTCGTACACCTGACCGCGGGCCTCGGCAGCGGCGCGGGCCACGATCGAGAGCACCCCCGCGAGCTGGGCCGGCCCCATCACCGCGCTCTTGGCGCTCGGCCAGGTGAACAGGAAGCGCGGGTCGTAGGCGCGGCCGTTCATGCCGTAGTTGCCCGCGCCGTACGACGCGCCCATGATCACGCTGAGGTGCGGGACCTTGGAGTTGCTGACGGCGTTGATCATCTGGGCGCCGTGCTTGATGATGCCGCCCTGCTCGTACTCCGCGCCGACCATGTAGCCGGTGGTGTTGTGCAGGAAGAGCAGCGGCACGTCGATCTGGTTGGCGAGCTGGATGAACTGCGTCGCCTTCTGCGCCTCCTCGCTGAAGAGCACCCCCTGCGCGTTGGCCAGGATGCCGATCTGTCGACCGTGCAGCCGCGCCCAGCCGGTGACCAGCGAGGTGCCGTAGAGCGGCTTGAACTCGTCGAACGACTGCTCGTTGCCCGGCCCGACCCCGTCGCACACCCGCACGATCACCTCGCGCGGGTCGAACGGCTCCTTGAGGTCGGCCGGGACCAGGTCGAGCAGCCCGTCCGGGTCGGCGTCCGGCTCGGCCCACCCCCTCGTCGGTCGAGCGGAGTCGAGACCCCCAGCCTTCCGCCAGTTCAGCCGGGCCACGATCCGCCGCCCGATCCGGATCGCGTCGCGCTCGTCCTCGGCGAGGTAGTCGGCCAGGCCGGAGACCCGGGCGTGCATCTCGGCGCCGCCGAGCGACTCGTCGTCGGACTCCTCACCCGTCGCCATCTTCACCAGGGGCGGCCCGCCGAGGAACACCTTGGCCTGCTCGCGCACCATCACCGTGTAGTCGCTCATGCCGGGCACGTAGGCGCCGCCGGCGGTGGAGTTGCCGAAGACCAGCGCGATGGTGGGCTGACGCCGTGCCGACGCCCGGGTCAGGTCCCGGAAGACCTTGCCGCCGGGGATGAAGATCTCCTTCTGGGTCGGCAGGTCGGCGCCGCCGGACTCGACCAGCGAGATCGTCGGCAGGCCGTTCTCCTCGGCGATCTGCGCGGCCCGGAAGCCCTTCTTCACCGTCCACGGGTTGCTCGCGCCGCCCTTGACCGTCGGGTCGTTCGCGGTGATCAGGCACTCGACCCCCTCCACGACGCCGATCCCGGTGACCAGCGAGGCGCCGACCGAGAAGTCCGAGCCCCAGCCGGCCAGCGGCGACAGCTCGAGGAACGCCGATCCCTCGTCGACGAGCAGCTCGATCCGCTCGCGCGGCAGGAGCTTGCCGCGGGCGTGATGGCGGTCGACGTACTTCTGGCCACCGCCGCCGACGGCCTTGCCGTGCTCGGCCTCGAGATCGGCGAGCTTGTCCAGCATCGCCTCGCGGTTGGTCAGCGTGGTCACCGTTCGAGCACCGCCTTCATCCGCTCGAGCGTGGTCCGCATGCCCCGCTCGTTGGTGCGTCCGCGCAGCGGGCCGAGCAGCGTCCAGTACGCGCGCATCACCAGCGACGGCTCCAGCCGGAAGTACTCGGTCACCGTGGTCCCGGTGCCGTCGGGCTCGAGCCGGTAGCCCCAGTTGTTGACGGTCAGGTCGTCGGTGCCGACCGCGAACTCGAAGACCTCGTTCGGCTCGCACTGCGTGACCGTGCAGGCCGACCAGTACGTCGGGCCAACGCCGTTGCGCTTCACGTGCCCCTTGAACCTCGCACCGACCTCGGGCCCGGTCGACCCGTGGCGCCAGCGCGCCTCGAAGGTCTCGGGCGAGAACTCCCCGATCCGGGTGACGTCGCTGACCAGGGCCCAGACCTCCTCGACGGGCGCGTCGACGTGCAGCGAGACCTCGCGGGTGAGTGGCTTGTGCAGCGACAGCGTCATGGCGTGTATCCCAGCAGCCGCGCGGCCAGATCGGTCAGCACCTCGGTCGAACCTCCTCCGATGGGCAGGATCCGGGCGTCGCGGTAGTGCCGCTCCACCTCGGTCCCGCGCAGGTATCCCGTGCCGCCGTGCAGCTGCACGGCTTCGTCGCAGACGTACGACGACGCCTCGATCGCCGTCTGTTTCGCCAGGCAGGCCTCGGCGATCACGCTCTCGCCCGCCACGTGCCGAGCGGCCACGGTGTGGGTGTAGCTGCGCGCGACCGCGACCCGGCGGTGCATCTCGACCAGCCGGTGCCGCACCACCTGGTTGGCGATCAGCGGCTTGCCGAACGTCTCCCGCTCGCGGGTGTACGACGCGGCGAGGGCCAGGCTGCGGGCGGCGATGCCGTAGGCGTGCACGGCGAGCGCGATCCGCTCGACCACGAACTGCTCGGCGATCTGGGCGAACCCGGATCCCTCCTCGCCGACCAGGTTGGCCGCCGGGCACCCGCACGTCGGCGTACCCGAGCTCGGCGGTGTCGGAGCAGTGCCAGCCCAGCTTGGCCAGGCTCCGGTCGACGGTGAAGCCGGGCATCCCCTTCTCCACCACGAGCAGCGAGAGGCCGGCGTGCCCGGGTCCGCCGGTGCGCACGGCCGTGGTCACGAAGTCGGCCCGGACGCCGCTGGTGATGAAGGTCTTGGTCCCGTTGACGACGTACTCGTCGCCCTCACGCCGGGCCCGGGTGCGGATCGCCGCGACGTCGGAGCCGCCGCCCGGCTCGGTGACGGCCAGGCTGCCGATCAGCTCACCGGCCAGGGTCGGGCGGACGAACCGGTCGACGAGGTCCCGGTTGCCGCTGGCGGCCAGGTGCGGCAGGGCTATGCCGCCGGTGAACAGCGCCGCCATCAGGCCGCTCGACGCCCCGGTCTCGAACATCGCCTCCTGGAGCGCGATGCTGTCGAGCAGGTCACCGCCTTGGCCGCCGACGTCCTCGGGGAAGGACACCCCCAGCAGGCCCTGGTGCGCAGCGACGCGGTGGAGCTCCCGCGGCACCTCGCCGGCGTCCTCCCAGTCCTGGAGGTGCGGCAGCACCTCGCGGCGGGTGAACTCTCGCGCCACCTCCCGCAGCGCGTCCCGGTGCTCGAGCGGCTCGTCCCGGTGATCGAGCGGCTCGTCCCGGTGATCGAGCGGAGTCGAGATCACAGCAGCTCCTCCGGCACGTCGACCAGGCGCGAGCGGGCCCACTCCCCGAGCCCCTTGGCCTGCGGGTCGAACCGCGTCGACGCGGCCACACCGCGGCCGAGCAGCTCGTGGATCACGACGTTCACCCCGCCCAGCTCGGGCAGCGCGAAGACCTCGATCGGCAGCGGCGCCGTCTCGGGGAGCAGGTCATGGACGAAGGCGCGGGTGACGAGCCCGAGCAGCCAGGCCACCCGGTCGTCGTACGACGGGTGCCCGTCCCGGGCCACCCACAGCCCGAGGTTGGCGTCACCGCCCTTGTCGCCGGAGCGAGCGTGTACGAAGGACCCCAACGGCCGGCGGAGCACCTCGCCCCGAGCCGCGTAGACCGGCAGGCGCAGCTCGTCGACGTTGTCGTCGCCGATCCCGGGCGGGTCGTCGACCACGACCTCGTGTCCGTCGGCGTGCGTGACGGTGTGGGTCACCGAGCTGCGGTCGACGTACTCCGCGCGGTAGACGGCGTACGGCGAGCCGGGGCCGGGCGGCGCGGTCATCGTGAAGCCGGGGTACGACGCCAGGGCCAGCTCGACGGCAGCGCTGCTGAAGCCGCGGCCCACGGCCTCAGCGGAGGCGTCCTGGACGGTGCAGCGCAGGAGGGTCGACGCGCCCTCCTCGGTGTCGGCGTCGGGGCGCGGCAACGGGCCGAGGGTCCAGGTCACCGACGACGCGGTCAGCCGCGGCTCGAGCTGGGCCCGGACCCAGGCGGCCTTCGCCTCGACGTCGAGCCCGGTCAGCACGAAGTCGACGGAGTTGCGATGGCCACCGAGCTCGTTGACGCACACCTTGAGCTGTTCGGGCGGCGCCGAGCCGCAGACGCCGCTGATCCGCACCCGGTCGGGGCCGTCGTCGCCGAGCCGCACCGTGTCCAGGTGCGCCGTGACGTCTGGCCCCAGGTAGCGGGTGGACTGCACCTCGTACATCAGCTGCGCGGTGACGGTGTCGAGCGTGACCATCCCGCCCGTCCCACCGTGCTTGGTGACCACCGACGACCCGTCCTCGTGCACCACGGCGAGCGGGAACCCCAGTGGTCGTCCGGGATCGGGGATCGCGAGGAAGCCCGAGAAGTTGCCGCCGGTGGCCTGGGTGCCGCACTCGAGCACGTGCCCGGCGACCACGGCACCGGCCAGCTCGTCGTACGCCGTGGGGTCCCAGCCGAAGTGGGCGACCGCCGGCCCGACGACCAGCGAGGCGTCGGTGACCCGCCCGGTCACCACGATGTCGGCACCCGAGGAGAGGGCCTCGGCGATGCCGAAGCCACCGAGGTAGGCGTTGGCGGTGAGCGCGCCCGTCATGCCGAGCGACCGCACGTCGTCCCCGTGGACGTACGCGATCGCGGGCGAGAGGCCCTGCGCGGCCGCGATCTCCTGGAGCCGCGCCGCCAGGCCGGCCGGGTTGAGGCCACCGGCGTTGGAGACCAGCTTCACGCCCCGCTCCAGCGCCAGGCCGAGGCAGTCCTCGACCTGGCGGACGAAGGTCCGCGCGTAGCCCAGCGAGGGGTCCTTGAGCTGGTCGCGACCCAGGATCAGCATGGTCAGCTCGGCGAGGTAGTCACCGGTCAGCACGTCGAGCGGGCCGTCCTCGAGCATCTCGCGCATCGCGGAGAGCCGGTCGCCGTAGAACCCGGAGCAGTTGCCGATCCGCAACGACGGTCGAGCGGGGTCCAGACCGGTCATCGGCGCTCCCGTCCCTCACCGGGCGGTCCCGCGAAGCACTGGGCGATGCCGAGCCAGGTGGTGGCGTCACGTCCGGTCGCGACCAGCGACGTGTCGAGGCGGTGGATGCGCTGGGTGACCAGGAGGCAGAAGTCGTACGCCGCGCCGGTCACGGTCTGCGCCGCGTCCTCGGGACCCCAGGCCCAGAGGTCACCGGACGGGGCGGTCAGCGAGACCCGGAACTCCTCGGTCGGCCGGTCGAGGCCGTGCACCGCGAACGCGAAGTCGCGGGTCCGGACCCCGAGGTGGGCCACGTGCCGGATCCGGTCGGTGGGCTCGGGCTCGACCCCGAGGGCCGCGTGGACGTCGAGGCCGTGGGCCCAGGTCTCCATGAACCGCGCGGTCGCCATCGAGGTGGCCGACATCGGGGGCCCGAACCACGACAGCTTCGCACCGGGCGGGTGGGCGCGAAGCGCCGCGGCCAGGTCGGTGCGCGCCGTACGCCAGCGGGAGAGGAGGTCGACCGGGGCGACGGCGCCGCCGGCCAGGGCAGCGAGGTCGACGCCCTGCTCGCCGGTGCCGATCAGCTCGGTGACCAGGGCGTCCCAGGTCGTCTTGTCGGTGGCCGCGGCGACGGCGGCCTCGTCGGTCCAGGCGAGGTGGGCGATCTGGGTGGCGACGTCCCAGCCGGCGGCCGGAGTCGGGGTGCGCCAGCCCGCCTCGGGGAGGTCGGCGACCAGCGTCTCCAGCAGGTCGCCCTCGGCGGCGAGGTCGGCGAGCACGCCCTCGAGCACGCTGTCCGTCGGGGAGGTGCTCATGCCGCCGCCAGGGCGACGTCGAGGGTGCGTGCCCACTGGTCGAGGATCCGGTTGCGGCGGCGGGTGTCGTCGGTGATCGTGGCCGCCAGGCCGAGGCCGCGGACCAGGTCCAGGGTGGCCTGCACGAGCTCGCGCACGCCCGGCCGGGTCTCGTCGGCGCCGAGCAGGTCGACGGTCATCCGATGGGTCTCGCGGCCGATCCGGAGCTCGAGGGGAGCGACCGCCTCGAGGAGGGCGGGGTCGGTGCGGGCCGCCACCCACAGCTCCAGCGCCGCGGTGAACACCGGTGACGCGAAGTGGTCTCCGAGCATCCGCAGCACGGCCCGGGTCCGCTGCGGACCGTCCGGTACGGCGGCCGCCGCGGTGGCGAGCTCTGCTCCGCGGACCTCGGTCAGGTGGGCGACCGCGGCCACCACCAGGTCGTTCTTGGTCGGGAAGTGGTGCAGCTGGGCGCCCCGCGAGACACCGGCGAGCTCGCTCACCAAAGTGGTCGAGGTGCCACCGAAGCCGCGCTCGACCAGGCACTCGATGGTGGCGTCGATCAGCCGGGCGCGCATCGCCCGCGACCGCTCCCCCTGCGGCACCCGGGTGGTCGTCACCGGCCCATCGTGACGTCGTACAAACAAACAGTCAAGCCTGACTGTTTCTGCCGAGTCGGCGCAAACAGGCACTGCCATCACGCTGAGTCGGCGCAAAGGGACACGGCAATCCCGCCGAGTCGGCGCAAACAGGCGCTCAGGTCCCGCCGAGTCGGCGCAAACAGGCGCTCAGGTCACGCCGAGCCGTCTACGCGGATCGACCGTACGACGCGGGCCGGGTTGCCGACGGCGAGCACGCCCGCGGGCAGGTCGCGGGTGACCACCGCGCCAGCGCCCACCACCGTGTCCGCTCCGATCGTCGCACCCGGGCACACGATGACCCCGCCGCCGAGCCACACGTTGTCGCCGATGGCGATCGGCTCGGCAGACTCCCACTTGTCCCGGCGGGCCTCGGGCTCGAGCGGGTGGGTGGCGGTGAGCAGCTGGACGTTCGGCCCGATCTGTACGTCGTCACCGACGGTGATCCGGGCGACGTCGAGGCACAGGAGCCCGAAGTTGGCGAACGTTCGAGCCCCGACCTCGATCTGGAAACCGTACTCGCACCGGAACGGCGGGCGGATGTTGCTGCCCTCACCGAAGCGGCCGAGCAGCTCGCCGAGCAGGGCGTCGCGCTCGTCGTCCCGATCGGGGGCGGCGGTGTTGATGAGGTGGAGGAGCCGGCGGCAGCGGCGGGTGTCGGCGTCGAGCGACGCGTCGAACACGTACGGCTCGCCCGCGAGCATCCGGTCGCGCATCGATCGCCCGTCGTCTGCGACACCGTCCATGGCTCCGATCCTGACATTCCACGCGGCGTCGCCACGTCGTACCCAGCCGTTCGCGGTGCTTGACGACCGTTGGCCCCGCGATCCGAGCGCCTCTTTGCGCCGACTCGGCGTAATCCGAGCGCCTCTTTGCGCCGACTCGGCATGATCCGAGCGCCTCTTTGCGCCGACGCGGCGTGATCTCAGTGCCTCTTTGCGCCGACTCGGCTTACTCGAGGCGGGCGACGACCGGCAGGCGGGAGCGGGCGACGAGGCCGACGACGGCGGCGGTGAGCACGGGCAGCGCGAGGACCAGCGCACCGATCAGCAGCCACGGGATGTCGAGGTAGTGCGAGGGCCCGGGTTCGCCGGTGAAGTTGCGGGTCAGCGGATAGGTGACCGCGATCCCCGGGATGAAGCCGACCCCGGCCCCGAGCACCGCGCCGACCAGCCCGACCGCCACGGCGTACGCCGCCGCGACGCCTCGCCGAGTCCGCGGCGAGGCGCCGACGGCGGACAACGTGGCCAGGTCGGGACGCGCGTCCGACAGGGCCAGGAACGTGGCGGTCAGGGTGCCGCCGAGCATCAGCACTCCACCGAGGCCGAACAGGATCCAGAGCACGACCTGCTCGCTGCCCGGCACCTGGTAGCCACGCTCGACATAGAGGTACGACGTGGGGTCGAGGCCGGTCAGCGCCTCGCGCAGGGTGCTCTCCTGGGCACCGGTGAGCGGGGTCCCGTCGAGGAGCAGGCCGACCGGTCGCGGGCTGAGCCCCGCCCGCCGGGCCACCGACGGGGGCAGGACCGCCTGCGAGGGAGTCGAGACCGACCCGACACCCACGTAGGTCGCCGGGACCGTCGTCGCGTGCCCGGGGCCGAGGCGGAGCACCAGCGTGTGCACCGGTTCGGCGTCCTGCACGAACACCACCGCCCGGCCGGCGCGCAGCGCGTGGTCGACCTGGGTCAGGCCGGCTGAGTCCAGCGCAGGGCTCAGCAGCGCACCCACGGCACCGTCGGTCGACCCGGCGACCAGCACCGTCGACGGGAAGGTGGAGTGCCAGTTGGCCTGCACGGCACCGTTGCCCGGGATCTGGAGGGACACCCGGCTCGCGGAGTCGACACCGGTCACGTCCTCGATCCCCGCCGCCGGGGCGATCCGCCCGACCGCGGCCCGCACCGCCGGCCAGTCGGGGGTCCGCGGGCTGAGGTCGATCGCGCTGAGGCCGACCGGCATCAGCGGCTGGTACTCCGCCTTCGCCTGGGCCTGGTCGCTGCTGTTCGCGATCGAGAGCGCCACGACCCCGGCCACGGTCGCAGCGACGGCGGCGACGGCCGGCACGGTCCGGGTGCGGTGCCGGGCAGCGTCGCGGACGGCGTACCGCAGCGGCAGCGGGAGCCCCCGGCCGAGCCGGGCCACGGCGGTGACCACCACCGGCACCAGGAAGATCATCCCGAAGACCGACACCACCGCGGCGCCGGCGATCAGGAACTCCCCGCTGCCCTGACGGGATCCCAGCACCGCGCCGAGCACGCCGAGGGCGAGCAGGACGACCCCCACGAACGGCGAGCGCCGGCTCGCCGCGCGGTCTCCACGTCGCCCGGCCAGCACCGCGACGACGTCCTGCCGCGAGGCGATCCAGGCCGGCACCACCGCAGCCAGGAAGGAGCTGAGGAAGCCGAAGGCGGCGATCCCGGCCAGATGGGTCCAGCGCACCTGGAACGGACCGAACCAGGTGCCCTGCATCCCCTGGAGCACGGGGAGGAGCAGTCGTGCCAGACCGATCCCGAGCACCGTGCCGACGACCGCGCCGATCGTCCCGAGCACGACGGCCGAGCCGAGGATGACCCGGCGCGCCTGGGACGGGTTCCCGCCGTTCGCGGCAATCAGTGCCAGCGCCCGCGACTGGCGGCGCGCCCCGACCGCGAAGGCCGGGCCGGCGAGCAGCACGACCTCGAGGAGGGCCATCACCCCGATCAGGGCGAGGACGGCGTAGAGCTGCGAGCTGTCGCCGGTGTAGCCGCGGAACTCCGGTGCGAGCTGCGACGTGGCCGGTGGGTGCTCGATCACCTGGCGCGAGAGCACGACACCGCCCACGGCGTTCACGGCCCGCACCTGGGCCCAGGTCACCGGGGGGCCGCCGAACAACCACGTGCGCACCCCGGCTCCCGGCCCACCCACGTGCACCAGGGTCGAGTCGACGGTGCCGACGATGATCGGCTGCGTGCGCTGGTCGGCGGACTCGGCGGTGCCGACCACCGTGAGGCTCTGGCCACCGGTCAGGGTGACCCGGTCGCCGACGGCATAGCCGTGTCCGGCCAGGGCGGCGTTCACGTCCACCTCGTCGGCGGCGGACGGGAGGCGGCCCGAGGTCAGACGGAACAGCCCTGCGGTGAGCGGGCTGTGGGGGTCGAGCCCGGTCGCGTCCGCCTGGAGGACCCCCACCTCCGTGCGGATGCCGACCTGCCGCAGGCGCAGCTCGGTCATCGGACGGATGCCGCCGAGCGCGGCCCGGACCCCGGCCAGGGTCGCCGGCCCCTTCGCGCCGTGCTGGTCGCGGGTCGCGACGCCCCCGCTGTCGGGGTCGGCGGTCTGGTGCACCGAGCTGACGCCCGGCAGCAGCTGGACCCGCGCCTCGGCGTGCCCGAGCCGCCGGTCGAGGCCCTCCACCGAGCTGACGCTCGAGGTCGCCTGGGCCACGTCGGCGGCGACCACGGCGATCACCGGGAACGTCACCATCACCAGCACCAGGGCGCTGCGCGCACGGGACCGGCGTACCTCCCGCCAGGCCAGCCGGAGCGCCAGCCGCCAGCCCGAGAGCAGGCTCATCGGGTCGAGCCCAGGAGCGCGTCGGGCCGGTCACTGCCGGACTCGTCGACGACCACACCGTCGCGGAGGAACACCACCCGGTCGGCCCACGCGGCGTGCCGCGCCTCGTGCGTGACCAGGACCCCCGCGGCGCCCGCGTCACACCGGGCCCGCAGCAGCCGGAGCACCTCCTCGCCGGTCTCGCTGTCGAGGGCACCGGTCGGCTCGTCGGCCAGGATCAGCCGGCGGTCGCCCACGATGGCGCGGGCGATGGCGACCCGCTGCTGCTGCCCGCCCGACATCTCGTCGGGGAAGCGTGCGGCGAGGTCGCCGATGCCGACCTCGTCCAGGGCGACCCCGGCTGCCCGGCGGGCGGCCCGGCTCCCCTGGCCGTCGAGCTCGCGGGGAAGGGCGACGTTCTCGATCGCGGTCAGGGCCGGGATCAGGTTGAAGTCCTGGAAGACGTAGCCGATCGAGGTACGGCGCATCGCGGCGCGGCCCTTCTGCCCGAGCCCGGCCAGGTCGGTGCCCTCGACGCGGACGACGCCCGCGGTCGGGGTGTCCAGACCGCCGGCCAGCGTCAGCAGGGTCGACTTACCGGAGCCCGAGGGACCCATCACGGCGACCAGCTCGCCGGGGTACGCCGCGAAGCTCACCTCGCGCAGGGCGTGCACCTCGGTGGCGCCGGCGCCGTGGACCCGGGTGACGGACGCGAGCTCGAGGACGGCGCTCATCGGGAGGCCTCCTGGTCGCTCGTGGCGGCGGGTCTCGACTCCGCTCGACCACCGGGAGGCTCCGCTCGACCACCGAGCGCCTGTGCGTCCTCGCGCTCCAGGGCGGCCCGGCGCAGGCGTGCCTCGCAGTGGTCGAGCCAGCGGATCTCGGCCTCGGCGGCGAAGACCAGCGAGTCGAGGACCAGGCTCCACGCGAGCTCCTGAGGCTCGGCCCCGGTGCTCCGGCGCTTGAGCCGGGTGTAGTCCTGCAGGGCGGTCATGGTGGCGGTGCGCTGCTGCTGGATCACGGTCCCGACGTCGACGCCCGGCACGCTGACGGCCAGGGCGAGCTTGATCGCCAGCTCCTCGCGCGGCGGCTGGGTGCGCGAGACCGGGGAGGTGAACCACGAGACCACCTCGTCGCGACCGGTCGAGGTGACGGCGTACATCACGTGGCCCTCCCCGTCCGCGCCCTGCCCCTCGACCAGCCCGTCCCGCTCGAGCCGGGCCAGGGTCGTGTAGACCTGCCCGACGTTGAGGGGCCAGGTGCCCCCCGTGCGGTGCTCGAACTCCGCCCGCAGCTGGTAGCCGTAGCGGGGGCCCTGCTCGAGCAGGGCCAGCAGCGCGTTGCGCACCGACATCGAGAGCTCCTCTCGCTCCATGGCCCCCGTGGCCATGGATACGGAGTATGTATACGCCCATGCATATCGGGTATGCAAGCACATTGCGCGAACTCTCGGGTGCGTCGATCGTGTTCGCCGGGCCCCGGGACCGGACATACTCGTGCCACCCGGGTGGGCGACCAGACGCCGACCCGCCGCCCATGAGGGGACGACGCATGTCGCAGTACGGCAACCCACCGGATCCCGAGCAGCCGGGCCAGTCCGGGCAGCAGCCTCCCGCCAATCCCTACGGCGCACCCCCGCCGCCCAACCCGTACGGCGAGCCCAACCCCTACGGCAGCGCGCAGCAGGACCCCTACACCGCTCCGGGCGGCAGCCCCTACGGCGGCGCCCCGGCGAACCCGTACGGCGCCCCGGCCAACCCCTACGGCGCGTCCGGCCCCTACGGCCAGCAGGCGCCGGGATTCGCGGTCTCGGGCTACGCATCGTGGATCTCCCGGGTGGCGGCCTCGATCATCGACGGGCTGCTGGCGGCGGTCGCCGGGATCCCGGCCTGGATCGGCTACGGGATCCTGATCGCCAACTCCACGACCACCACCGACGCCAACGGCGTCACCACGACGCACACCAGCGGAGGTGCGGGTGCCGCGATCCTGATCCTGGTCGGCATCGTCACCTACGCCGCGTTCTGGATCTGGAACGTCTGCATCAAGCAGGGCCGCACCGGTGCCACGATCGGCAAGGGCGTGCTCTCGATCCGCCTGATCAACGGCGAGGGCCGGCCGATCGGCGCGGGCATGTCGTTCCTCCGCCAGCTCGCGCACATCCTCGACGGCATCTGCTACATCGGCTACCTCTGGCCCCTCTGGGACGCCAAGAAGCAGACCTTCGCCGACAAGATCATGAGCACCGTCGTGGTCAACGCCAGCAACCCGGTGCCGCCGGTCTGACCGGTCGGCCCGACCCGGGAGGCCCGCTCAGGCAGTGACCTGGCGGGCCTTCCGCTCCTTCTCCAGCTCGGCGCGGTAGGCGTGGAAGTCGACCTCGATGGTGTGCCGCTTGCTGGCCACGAACCGCTTGCGCAGCGCCGCGTCGTACGCCGCGATCTGGCGCCGCATCTCGGCGTACGACGGCAGGGTCACCCGGCCGGTGACCAGGTCGGCCACCCAGTGGGACTGCGCCTCGGCCAGCGGCATCACCGCGCCGAGCGGCTGCACCAGCCCGATGAAGTAGAGACCGGGCCGGTCCGGCGAGACGACCCGTCGGTAGAGGTCGATGTGGTTGTCCTCGGCCCGGACCACGGTGTCGTCGAGGAACGGGAAGGTGATCTTGTAGCCGGTGGCGTAGACGACCACGTCGGCCTCGACGCTCGAGCCGTCGGTGAAGCGCACGGTCGAGCCGTCGAACCGGCTGATCGACGGCTTGACCGTGATGTCGCCGTGCCCGAGCCGGCTCAGCAGGTCGTCGCTGACCGTCGGATGGGCCTCGAGGATGTCGTGGTCCGGCTTCGGCAGGCCGTAGTCGGTCATCTTGCCGACCGCGATCCGCAGCATCGTGCGCATGCCGAGCTTCTGGACCGACAGCGGGCCGCGGGCCAGCGGCGAGTCGGTCAGGTGGTCGGTCGGCATCCCGAACAGGAACTTCGGGATGATCCAGGCCCCGCGGCGCATGGCCAGGTAGGTCGCCTTGGCCGAGCGGCTCGCCTCGACCGCGATGTCGGTGGCGGAGTTGCCGATCCCGAGCACCACCACCCGCTGGCCGTCGAAGACGTCCGGGGTGCGGTAGTAGTGCGCGTGGATCTGCCGCCCCGGGAAGTCCTCGCTCCCGGGGAACGACGGCTCGGGCCAGCGCGGGTCCCAGTGGTGCCCGTTGGCGACCAGCACGTGGTCGTAGTGGTGGGTGAGCGCCTCGCGGGCGGCCTCGCGCGACCGCACGGTCACGTCGTACCCACCGCCCTCGACGGGCTCGACCTTGGTCACCTCGGTCCGGAAGGTGATCGACTCCCTCAGCCCGAAGTGCTCGACGAAGTCGTCGAAGTAGGCGGCGATCTGCCAGTGGCTGGGGTAGTCGGGCAGGTCGGCCGGCATCGGGTAGGCGGCGTACTCCATCGCGGCGCGGGAGGTGTTGATGTGCAGCGAGCGGTACGCCGAGCTGACGCCGTTGTCGTTGTCGTAGCGCCAGTTGCCGCCGACCTCGGAGCCCATCTCGTAGCAGTCGACCTCGACGCCCGCCGCCCGGAGCACCTGGAGGGCGGTGATCCCGGACGATCCGGCGCCGATGATGCAGGCCCGCGTCGACACCATGACCCGGGAGCCTACCCGCCGGAAACTTCTGGCGAACCGCGTCATGAACTCCGGGCTCGCGCGTTCCCCTAGTGCGGTACATGGGGTGCCGCACTGCGAAGCGGCCCGGTCCTCCGGGCCGCTTCTCGCTGTCCCGGGTGGGATTGGGAGCTCACCGGGGACGGCGGGCCCGTCCGCAGGGGCGTTCTGCCCTGAGCAGAATGCCGCGGGCACCGGCCGCGGCGAGGGCTAGCGTGGGCCCATGGGAGACGTGGTGCCGTTCGTCGTACGCCGTCCGGGTGAGCCGCAGGAGCGGTCCGGCCCGCAGCCGGACGAGGTCGAGCCGCTGTGGCGCGAGTCGGTCGGGCGCGAGCTCCGCGAGGAGCGCCTGGCCTCGGGCCGACGCCTGGTCGACGTCGCGGGCGACGCCGGGGTGTCGCCGCAGTACCTCAGCGAGGTGGAGCGGGGTCTGAAGGACCCCTCCTCTGAGCTTCTCGCGGCGATGGCTGGAGCCCTCGGCCTTTCGATCGCTGACCTCGCTTCGCGCGTCGCCTCCGTGGAGATGTCATCCGACGCCCCTCTCTGCCTGGCGGCCTGACCCGCCGTTCACGGTGTCCAGTCTCTCTGGGTGACAACAGCGTCGACCACCCCGTATTCCACCGCCTGCTCCGCGGTCAGCACCAGGTCGCGCTCGGTGTCCTCGCGGACCCGCTCGGCGGACTTCCCGGTGTCGCGGGCGAGCAGCTGCTCCAGCAGCGACCGTACCCGCTCGATCTCCTCGGCCTCCAGGATCAGGTCGGGAATGGTCCCGCGCCCCTCCGCGGCCGGGGCGTGGAGCACCACCCGGCCGTGCCGCAGGATCTGCCGGTGCCCCGGGGCGCCCCCGGCGAGGAGCACGGCAGCGGTCGCCACCGCCTGCCCGACGCAGGTGGTCTCGACGGCCGGTCGCACGAACTGCATCGCGTCGTAGATCGCCAGCATCGCGGGGATCGAGCCGCCCGGTGAGTTGAGGTAGAGGTTGATCGGCACCTCGGGGCTCTCCGACTCGAGGTGGATCAGCTGGGCGATCACGGTGTTGGCGACCCCGTCGTCGATCGGTGTGCCCAGGTAGATGATCCGGTCGGCGAGCAGACGGCTGTAGACGTCGACCGTGCGCTCGCCACGGTTGGTCTGGGTGGTCACGTAGGGGATCGGGTAGCTGCTCATGCCGGGCCGACCCCCAGGCCCAGCGGACGTCGTACGACGGTCTGGACCTCGTCGATCGAGCTGACCACCGCGTCCACGAAGCCGTAGGCGAGCGCGTCCTCGGCGCTGAACCAGCGGTCGCGACGCGAGTCGCGCTCCACGGTCTCGACGTCCTGGCCGGTGTCCTCGCTGATCAGCGCCAGCACGGTGTCGCGGGTGTGCCGCAGGTCGTCGGCCTGGATCGCGATGTCCATCGCGGTGCCCCCGATGCCGGCCGAGCCCTGGTGCAGCAGGATCCGCGCGTGCGGGAGTGCGAACCGCTTGCCGCGGGTGCCGGCACTGAGCAGGAACTGCCCCGCGCTGCAGGCGATGCCCATCGCCAGCGTGCTGACGTCGTTGGGGACCAGCCTGATCACGTCGCGGATCGCCAGCATCGACGGCACCGAGCCGCCGGGGCTGTTGATCCACAGGTGGATGTCGGCCTTCGGGTCGCGCGCGGAGAGCACCAGGATGCCGGTGCTCAGGCGCTGGCCCATGGCGTCGTCGAGCACCCCGCTCAGCACCAGCGTGCGCTGCTCGAGCAGGCTGCGGGCGAGGTCGTCGTCGACGGCGCTCGGGGAGGTGTGGTGGTCGCTCATGCGTCCCACCGTGGCACCCGTCGTACGCCGGGCCAACGGCGTGCTGCTCCGGGCAGCACCGCCCAGCGCGGATCCGCCCCCGGCAGATCCGCTCCCGGCAGCCCCGAGCGATAGTCCGGCACGTAGGGCACCTCGAGGACCCCCGAGAAGGTGCCGTACGTGCCGGACTATCGCGAGCGGGAGGTTGTAGCGTGCTGCGGACCCGATCGCGCGAGGTGCCCCGATGAACGACCGCCCACCCCTCCCGCCGTTCACGGCCGAGACCGCTGCCCAGAAGGCGCGGGCGGCAGAGGACGCCTGGAACAGCTGCGACCCCGAGCGGGTCTCGCTGGCGTACACACCCGACAGCCGCTGGCGCAACCGTGACACGTTCGTCCACGGCCGCGACGAGATCGTGGCGTTCCTGCAGCAGAAATGGGCCCGCGAGCTGGAGTACCGCCTGATCAAGGAGGTCTGGACGTACGCCGGCAACCGGATCGCCGTACGGTTCGTCTACGAGTCCCACGACGCCGACGGACGGTGGTCCCGGTCGCACGGCAACGAGAACTGGGAGTTCGACGAGCACGGCCTGATGAGCCGGCGGCACGCCAGCATCAACGACATCGCGATCGACGAGGCGGACCGGCTGTTCCACTGGGACCGGACGGCGCCGCGCCCGGCAGACCACCCGGGCCTGACCGAGCTCGGCCTCTAGCCGGTCACCGGTAGGTCACCAGGTCGCGGGCCAGGTGTGAGTGCTCGTTGAAGGTCAGCAGGCGCCGGCCGGTGGAGCCGACCAGCACCCGGCTGACCGCGGAGTTCACGATCACGGTGTTGAAGCGCCTCCAGAGGCGGGGCAGCTCGGCCGCCGTGGCGGCGGGGTCGACCAGCGCGGCGCAGGCGACCGCGATCGGGCCGCCGGAGCTGACCACCACCGTCGTGCCGTCGCGAGCGCAGGCCCGCTCCAGCGCAGCGGAGACCCGGGCGACGAACTCGGGCCACGACTCGTCGTACTCCGCATCGTGCTCGCCGCCGGCCCAACGAGCGGTGGCGTCCTCGAAGGCGCGCTGGAACCCACGCCGGTCGTCCAGGGCTGCGCGCCCGGCGTCGTCGAGGGACTCCAGGCCACGAGCGACGACCCCGAGGTGGTCGAACTCGTTCCAGCCCACGTCCAGACCGGTCTCGAGCGCCCATGCGGCGCCCTCGACCATCGCGGTCGCCGTGTCCCGCTGACGGCGCATCGCCCCGTGCAGCACTGCGACCGGCTCGATCCCCGCGGCGGCCAGCCACCGGCCGAGCACCCGGCTCTGCTCGAACCCCGGCTCCGAGAGCACGTCGTAGTCGTCTGCGCCGAACGACGCCTGGCCGTGCCGGACCAGCAGCACCAGCCCCATCAGCCGACCAGCGCCCGGCAGCGTGACTCGAGGTAGGCAACCGCCGGGCCGAAGCGGACATAGGCCTCGTTGGTGGTCTGGCCGTGGAAGTAGCGGTACCAGATCTGCTGGCAGATCACCCCGAGCCGGAACAGCCCGAAGACCTCGTAGAACCGCCACTGCGTGGGCGTGACCTCGAAGCCCATCTGCGCGGCGTACCAGGCGACGACCTGCTCGCGGGTCCACATGCCGGGCGCTGTGGTCGGCTGCCGGCGGAACGCCTGGAAGAAGTCGTCGTCGTCGGCCTGGATCCAGTAGGCCAGGGCGCCGCCGAGGTCCATCAGCGGGTCGCCGACCGTGGCCATCTCCCAGTCGAGTACGCCGTGCACGCGCAGCCGGTCGTCGGGCGCCAGCACCATGTTGTCGAACCGCCAGTCGTTGTGGATCAGGCACTGCCTGACGTCGGACGGCTGGTGCTCGGCAAGCCAGTCGGTCACGCTGCTCCAGTCGCCGAGGTCGTCGGTCGCCGCCCGAGCCAGCCGGTCGGTCCAGCCGGCGACCTGCCGGGCGACGTACCCCTCGCCGCGACCGAGCGCCGCCAGGTCCGGCACCGCCGCGACGTCGACCCGGTGCAGTCGGACCAGCGCCTGCCAGGCGTGCTCGCACAGCGTCGAGGCCTCGTCGGCGGTCAGCTCGAACGGCAGCTCCTGGCGCAGGATCGTGCCCTCCAGCCGCTCCATGACGTAGAAGTCCGAGCCGATCACCGACTCGTCGCGGCACAGGCCGACCATCTGCGCGACGTAGGGGAAGACCGGCGCGAGGGCTCGCTGGATGGTGTACTCGCGCCCCATGTCGTGGGCGCTCTTGGCCTTGGCGCCGACCGGCGGCCGGCGCAGGATCAGCTCGCGGGCGGGGTAGCGCAGCAGGTAGGTCAGGTTGGACGCCCCGCCGGGGAACTGCCGGACCGCCGGCGTGCCGACCAGGTCGTCGCCGAACGCCTCGGCGTGCTCCCGCAGCCAGGCCGCGACCGCGTCGACGTCGAACGCGTCCTCGTCGCGGACCGGACGGGACTCGTCGGCGATGGTCACGGCCCCAGTATGTCGGGCCGTTCCGGTGCGTCCGAGTCAGCCCATCACGCCGCGGAAGTACGTCGTGAGGGGGTCGTCGGCACTGGTGACGCCGGGCCCGGCGACGTACGCCTTGATGCCGCCGCCGGCCCACGGCTCGACCGTGCTCGGGACCAGGGGTGCCTCGGTCGACGACTGCTTGCCCTGGTGGCCGTACGTGTAGGTGCCCACCAGGGCCACGCATCCGAAGTCCGCGAGGTCCCACCGGGGCGGTGCACCGGTGTAGTGCAGACCCAGGGCCACCCACTGGTCGCTCGGCTTCGGCGGGCATGGCTGGGCGTAGTCGAAGGAGGCCGACGCCTGCTGGAACGCCGTTGCATACGCCTGTGCCTGTTCGGCGGCTTTGGTCGTCGACCACAGCAGACGCCCGTCGCCGTAGACGCAGACCGACAGCCCGGTCGCCGAGGCGTCACCGGTGGGGCCCGGCGCGGGCGCGTCGACGGGAGCGGTCGGGCACCCGTTGCCGTCGACCCGCACCGCCTCGGCGGTCGAGAGGATCTCCGCTCGCAGCGTGTCGTCGCGGGCGAACACCGTGACGCGCTGGGCGCCGACGGCGATCGTCTGCGCGACCTGGTCACCCGAGGAGTCGGTGCCGACGTGCAGTGGCGAGCCGAACCAGACCGCGGCCGAGGTGGTGGGCCAGGCGAGGGCCGACTCCCCGCCCTGGCAGGCATCGCTCATCATCACCGGCCTGCCGACGAACGCCGCGTGGTCGAGCAGCTGGATGCCATCGATGTTCGGGAGCACGGCCGCGACCTGCGCTCCGCACATGGTGACCTGACCCCCGGACGACATCGGCGCGCCGCCCCAGCCCCAGTCGGGCGGCACCCGCACCTGCACCCCGTCGTACGACTCGTAGCGCCAGTCCGACGGCACCTGCCCGGGATCGACCGCGACCTGTCCGTCGTCGCCGCCCGAGCCGTGCAGGGCAGCGACGGTCACGCCGCCGGCCACCACGACCGCGGCGGCCGCGACCAGGGCCACCCACCGACCACGTCGCACGACGTGCCGGTCGCGGCCCGGCGGCGTGGCCAGGTCGGTGGCGGCCGAGCCGGCGTGGAACTCCAGGCCCTCCCGCATGACCTGCTCGAGGGTCGCGTCGTCGTACTCAGGCATCGTCGGCCTCCAGCCGTTCCAGCTCGGACCGCAGCGCCGCCAGCGCCCGGTGCACGTAGGACCGCACGGTCGCCTCGGCGCAGTCGAGGGTGGCCGCGATCTCGGGATAGTCGAGATCCTCGTAGAAGCGCAGCACCACCGCGGCCCGCTGCCGCTCGGGCAGGGCCCGACAGACCCGCCACACCGCGTCGTGCCGGGCGAGCGTCTCGGACACGTCGGGCTCGGACCCACCCCGCACCTCGGCGACCGGCGAGACCCGCCGGCCGAACGCCCGCCAGCCCGACACGTGGGCGTTGGCGATCATCCGGCGCACGTAGCGCTCCGGGTCGCCGGCCCCGCTGACCCGGTCCCAGCTGGCCAGGGCCTGGGCCAGCGCGGTCTGGACGGCGTCCTCGGCCGCGTCGGTGCTGCCGGTCACCAGGTAGCCGAAGCGCAGCAGCGCCGGCACGCGAGCGGTCGCCCACTCGTCGAAACTCGGCCCCGCCACGCGTACCACCATGACGTACTGACGTGGTGCGGGTGCCGTTCGTTGCGTGGGACCGGAAGGAGTTTCCCCGGGTCAGGGCGTCGGGCTCCGGAAGTACGCCGCCACCGCGGCCGACGCGCGCCGCGGGGCGACGTAGGCGCGGATCGCGTTGTCGGCCCACGGGTCGAGGTTGGCGGGCGCGAGCGGCACCGCCGTACCGCCGGCGAGGATGATCCGGCCGCAGCCCGGGTCCACGACGTCCCAGCGCTCACCGCCCGGTCCGGGCAGGCCCAGGGCCACCCACTGACCCTGCGGCGTCCGGCCGCAGCCGGCACGAGACCCCGCCGCCGAGCGAGGGACGGCGGCCACGTACCCACGTGCCGCGCCGGCGGTCACCCGGCCGGACCACTGGAGCACGGGGACCCCGGTGTCCTGGGAGTAGACGCAGACCGAGAGCGACGTCGGCACCAGCCCGGCCGGGCCCCGGCGCGGCTGCTGCACGGCGGTGACCGGGCAGCCGTTGGCGTCGGTGTCGACGACCTCCGCACTGCCGAGGACCTGACGGCGCAGCCGGGAGTCGGCGGAGAACACCGTGACGTGCTGGTCACCGACCGCCCGGGTCTCGGCGACCACGGCGCCCAGGCCCTTGAGCCCGACCCGCATCGGCGAGTCGAACCAGAGCGCGTCGGTCGACGGCATCACGCCGTCGCTGCCCCAGGGCAGGCACCGGAAGGTGAGCACCGCGGGTCGACCCACGAACGGGGTGGCCGAGGAGACGTACGTCGCGGGCCCCACGTCGGGCCCGACTGCGGCGGTCCCGGCGCCGCACGAACCGAGGCCGTTGCCGCCGAAGAAGTCGGCGCGGATCGGCGCGCCGCCCCAGCCCCAGGTCGAGGGCACCCGCACCTGCACCCCGGCGTACGACTCGACCCGCCAGGACTCCGGAACGCTCACCCGGGGATAGGTGATCACCCCGGCCTCCGAGCGGCTGACGTGGGTGATCCAGCCGACCGCTCCGATCAGGGCGAGCACCGCCAGGACCGGCAGCCAGACGCCGCGGGCCGGCCGGGGTCGAGGCGGCTCCACGCCCGCGCCCGGATCGACCAGGTCGGCGCCCGCGGCGTCGGCGAGGGCGGCGATCCCGGCGCGGACCGTGATCTCGCGGTCAGGCCCCTCGGCGGGGAACGACGCGGGCAGGGCGGCCAGCGCCCGCTGCCGCTGGGCCCGGACCCACGTCGGCGGGACCCCGAGCACCTCCGCGATCTCGTCGTCCGGGCGGTCCTCGAGGTAGGTCAGCGCGACCACGGCCCGGCGCCGCAGGGGGAGCGCGTCGAGCCAGGCGACGACCGGCCGCTCGTCGACCTCGTCCGTCGGTGCGCCGACCGGCACGGCCACCCGCCTGGGTGCCGAAGCCGACGCCCGGCGCCGGGAGGGGCTGGCGCCCACCACGTGGCTCCGCGCCCGCAGGTCGGGGTCGTCCGTGCCCGACCCGGTCTCCCACGACGACCAGGCGCGAGCCAGCGCGGTCCGGACCGCCGTGGCCGCGGCGTCGTCGGAGCCGGCGACCACCAGGGCGAACCGCAGCAGCGACGGCGTCCGCGCCGTCGCCCACTCGTCGAACCCACTGGTCACGACACCACGATGCCCCAGCCGGAGGCGGTTCGGGGACGTTGTTGTCCGATCGGCATCTCGGGTCGGGCTACGCCAGCTGGTCCAGCCGGGCCGCCTGGCGGCGCATCTGGTCGACGTAGGCCGCCCGGTCGGTCTGCTTCAGCTCCCACGCCGCCCGCGCGGCGGGGTCGGGCAGGATGACCTCCTCGCCGGCGTCGAGCCCGGCGAGCACCGCGGCGGCGATCTCGTCGGCGGTGAACGGCGAGGTCTCGACGAGGGCAGTGACGACGCCGCCGAGCGCCTCGTCGGCGCCGCGCAGGGAGTCCATCAGGTTGGTCCGGAAGTACGACGGGCAGACCACGCTGGCGCCCACGTCGTACGGTGCGAGCTCGTGGCCGAGCGTCTCGGTCAGCGCGACGACCCCGGCCTTGACCGCGTTGTACGACGCCATCCCGGCGGGGTGCACCAGCCCGGCCAGCGACGCGACGTTGACGATCTGCCCGGAGCGCTGACGCTTGAGCATGGGCACGAAGGTCCGGCAGCCGCGGACGACCCCGAACAGGTTGATCCCGGTGATCCACTCCCACTCGTCGAGGCCGGCCACGTCGATCCGACCGCCCCCGGCCACACCGGCGTTGTTGACCAGGATGTCGAGCCCGCCCCAGCGCTCCTCGACCGTCGCCAGCGCGGCCGCCCAGTCGTCGTCGGAGGTGACGTCGAGCCGCAGCACGTCGTGCTCTCGGTGCTCGACCGGCCCGTCCCGGTGGTCGAGCGGAGTCGAGACCACGTCCGTCGCCAGCACCTCGTCCCCGCGCGCCCGGAAGGCCGCCGTCAGCGCCGCACCCAGCCCGGACGCCGCACCGGTCACCAGCACCCGCCGGGTCGTGTGCCCCTCGACGCGCTCCGGCGCGTCCTCAGGCACACGACCGCTCATCGGGCGGCCTGGTACTTGCCGAGCTCGAGCCTGGCCACCATGCCGCGGTGCACCTCGTCGGGCCCGTCGGCCAGTCGCAGCGACCGGGCCCCGATCCACGCCGCCGCCAGGGGGAAGTCGTCCGACATCCCGCCCCCGCCGTGGAGCTGGAGGGCCATGTCGATGACCCGCTGGGCCATCGTCGGCACCGCCACCTTGATCGCCGACACGTCCGCGAGGGCGTTCATCGGGCCGCCCTGGTCGAGCTTCCAGGCGGCGTGCAGCACCAGGAGCCGGGCCTGGTCGATGGCGATCCGGGCGTCGGCGATGCGCTCGCGGTTGCCGCCGAGGTTGACCAGCGGCTTGCCGAACGCCGTCCGTTCCAGGCCGCGGCGGCAGGCCAGCTCGAGTGCTGCCTCGGCCAGGCCGATCAGCCGCATGCAGTGGTGCACCCGCCCCGGGCCGAGCCGGCCCTGGGCGATCGCGAAACCCTCGCCCGGCCCGGAGACCACGTTGCTCGCGGGGACTCGTACGTCGGTGAACGAGACCTCACCATGACCCAGCGGCTCGTCGTAGATGCCCATCGTGGTCAGCATCCGCTCGACCTTCACCCCGGGGGTGTCGCGCGGCACCAGCACCATCGAGTGCCGGCGGTGCCGGTCGGCGTCGGGGTCGGTGACGCCCATGAAGACGAAGATCTTGCAGTGCGGGTTGCCGACGCCGGTCGACCACCACTTGCGCCCGTTGATCACCACCTCGTCGCCGTCCACGACCGCGGTGGCCTCCATGTTGGTCGCGTCCGACGACGCGACCCCGGGCTCGGTCATCGTGAACGCCGAGCGGATCTCACCGGCCAGCAGCGGCTCGAGCCACTCGCGCCGCTGGTCGTCCGACCCGTAGCGCAGCAGCACCTCCATGTTGCCGGTGTCCGGCGCGTTGCAGTTGAACACCAGAGGCCCGATCTCCGAACGGCCCATCAGCTCGGCCAGCGGCGCGTAGTCGACGTTGCTCAAGCCGACACCGCCGTCGGTGCCGAACCGTGCGGCGTACTCCCCGGCGTGCTCGACCGGCAGGAAGAGGTTCCACAGGCCCTGGGCCCGGGCCTTGCCCTGGAGCTCGGCGAGCACCGGCAGGGGCGTCCACGGGTCACCGGTACGCCGTGCCTCGGCGAGGTCGCGGCGGTAGTCCGCCTCGATCGGGGTGACCTCGGTGGCCATGAAGTCGGCGACCCTGGCGGTCAGGTCCGCGGCCCGTGCTGAGGGGGTGAAGTCCATGCCCCGACCCTAGTGCGGCGGATCGTGCGGCTACCGAGTCGTTGGTCCCTCGACAGGCCGCCCGGTCACGCTGCCGTGGTCGTGACCACGAGCGCCCGGGGCAGCGGGTCCTCCCAGCGGCGCCGGGTGCGCACCAGCCGCACGCCGGACCAGATCAGGCAGGGCACCGCCAGCATCACCGACGCCCGCCAGTCGGGCACGTGGGCCAAGCCGGAGAAGAACAGTGAGGTGACCGTCGTACACAGGGCGAGGCGGGCGGAGTAGCCGACCATCGCTGCCGGCGGGGCCGGCGTGGCCCGGGCAGAGCGCAGGTCCACCGGGTAGGGATGCGCCAGCGACCACCGCATCGAGGCGCCGACCACCTGGAGCAGCACCACGAGCAGCGTGCAGACCAGCGCGGAGAACTCCTGGGCGTTGGGTACGCCGGCCCGCAGCGCGCCGATCGCGATCGTGAGCAGCGAGGCGCTGGCGAGGAACTCGGCCAGCACGTAGGTGCGGGCGTCGAAGATCACCGTGGGAGCGACCGGGAGGTTCTCCCGCCACAGGGCCCCGCGACCGTCGAGGCACCAGGCGTTCACCCCGAACAGCAGCGCCCCACCGGAGGCGACCAGCCCGGGCAGGATCGTCATCGAGGGCCAGGGCAGGTTGCCGAAGATCGCCACCAGACCGGGGCCGATGGCCAGCACCATCATGCCGCGACGCATCGGCACCGAGCGCCAGACCGAGGCGCGGTCGCCACGCACCAGCGTGCCGAGCACCGTGCGCGCCGGCGGTCGCGGCTCGTGCTGGTCGGTCTCCATCCGGGCCTCGTCGCGCGGCATCCGCCGGGCGGCGACGTGCGCGGGGATCGCGCCGAGCACCACGCACACGAGACCGGCGGCCACCAGGCCCAGCACCGTCAGCAACCAGCGCACGGACCAGCCGTCGACGGCACCGTGGAAGACCCCGATGGTCGGGATCCGGTCGAGCAGGTGAAGGCTGTTGTGAGTCAGCTGGACGACCCCGGCGGCCAGGCCGATCAGCACCAGCAGCCCGCGGGTGATCGCGATCCCGAACCGGCTCCGGCGTACCGCCTCCATCGACCAGGCGATCACCTGACCGATCGCGGTGGAGAAGACCAGCCACAGCACCATCACGACCTGGGCCTGGAACAGCTTGCCGGACCCGAGGCTGTAGGACATCGACCCGAGCAGCACCCAGGCCTGGATCATCCACGCGATGTTGAGCGGGGCCAGCACGAGCGCGCCGAGGTGGTCGGTGGTCGGGCTGATCGGGTACGGCGACGCCTGGTCGCGCGAGATCAGCTCGCGGCCGCCGCCCGAGGCGATCGCCGAGCTCATGTTGAGGACCAGCACCCCCGCCATCGCCGAGGGGATCAGCAGGAAGATGTCGAAGGCCTTGCCGGCACCGGCGGCACCGGGCAGGTAGGCGGGCACGATCGCGATCGCCAGGGTGATCACGGTGAACGAGATCGACAGCGTGCGGGTCAGATGCCGGCGTCGTACGGCCTGGGCCCGGAAGCGGAACAGGATCGCGACGTCCTGGAAGGCGCGTCGCGCAGCGGCGACCCGGCCCGGGGTGAGGTACGGCGTGACGGCGGCGTCAGTCGAGGAGAGCGCGGTAGGCACGTGCCCCCTCCTCGCCGGCCATCTCCTCGGCCTCCAGGGAGGCGACGCGCGAGCCGCCGCGCAGCACCAGCACGGAGCCGCAGGCCTGGATGGCGAGGTCACGCAGGTGGGTGGAGAGCAGGATGCACGCACCGCGGGCGCGGGCATCGGCGATCACCTCGAAGGTCGCCTCGACCCCGATCGGGTCGACGCCGTCGAACGGCTCGTCCAGCAGGAGCACCTGGGGCTCGTGCATCGCGGCCAGCACCACCGAGAGCCGACGTCCCATGCCGTGCGAGAAGCCCCCGGTCACCCGGTTGGACACGTCGCCGAGCTCGAACCGCTCGAGCAGGTCGCGGGCGCGGTCCTCCCAGTCGGTGATGCGGCGCAGCTTGGCGCTGAGCTGGAGGTGCTCCCACGGCGTCGCGCGCGGCACCAGGCCGCCCACGTCGGGGCAGTACCCGGTGAGCTGCTTGACCGTCAGCGCCTCGGTACGGATGTCGTGGCCGGCCACGGTCACGGTGCCGGCGGTCGGCGGGACGACACCTGCCAGCACGCGCATGGTCGTGGACTTGCCGGCGCCGTTGCGGCCGAGCAGCGCGGTCGCCTGGCCGGCGTACGCCTGGACGTCGATGCCGGCGACCGCCTCGACCTCGCCGAAGCGCACGTGCAGGCTGCGGACGTCGACGACTGGATCGCTCACCGGCCAAGTCTCGCAGCGGTGGGGGCGATTTGCCCCTCGAACGTCGAGAAAGGCGCGGGGTCGTCGGCTCCACATCGCCGCTCCACCCTTCGGGGTGTGCTCACGCTCAGCCTCTGCCAGAACCTCACGATGGCTCCCGTAATTGGGGGATGTCTGGCTCGGTTCGATGGGTTCAACTCATCCCGCGACTCGTCGGGTCGTGAGCGAAGCTCCTCCCCCCGACGCTCATTCTCTCCACTCGGAAGGCTTTTCCATGTCTCGAACACGTTCAGCGGTCGTGGTCCTGGGGTCGGCTGCGGCCACCCTCGGTGTCATCGGCCTCGGCGCCGGCGCCACGTTCACCGACGCCACCCACAGCGTCCAGAAGATCCAGGCCGGCACGCTCAACATGACGGTCACCTCGCCTGACGGCGCCACCTCGGCCGACGGCAAGACCGTCACGTTCAACGACGCGGCACCGGTGGGCTCGACCTTCGCCACCGCACCGCACGTCGTCACCATCACCAACAACGGCAACATCGCGGCGGACGAGGTCTTCCTCGGCGCCAGCCACACCACGCCCGGTGGCGCCCGCGACCTCGCCCTGCTGCACCAGCTGTACGTCTGCGTCTACAGCCCGCCGAGCACCAACGGCGGCCCGGGCGGCGTCGTCTTCAACGACAAGCTGACCTCCCTCGAGTCCGGTGGTCAGCAGATCGCCGGTCACGTTCCCCCGAACGAGACCGACTCCTACACCGCGGAGTACTACGCCGGCAACGTCACCACGAAGTGCGGCGCCAGCACCGCTCCGAGCCTGACCGACGAGGCCCAGGGCGGCGTCGTCTCGCCGAGCATCGACATCAGCTACACGGGCTGAGCCACCGTTCCCGGTGGGCCGCTCGGGGGAGCGGCCCACCGGGAGCCACCCGGCGGGGTCCGAGGTCCGCGCCGGGTCGACCTGGAGGTACGCATGACCCATCACGCTCGCTCCCGGGGGGCCTTGGTGTCGCGTCTGCTGCGCACGATCGCGCTGGCCCTCGTCGTCCTGATCGCGGTCGGTTCCGCCGTCGCTGTGCTGTCGGGTCGGTATCAGGCCCGCCCGGTGCTCTCCGGAAGCATGCGGCCGGGCCTCTCCGTCGGGGGGATCGTGGTGACCAAGCGGGTGCCGGTCTCCTCGCTCGAGGTACGCGACGTGATCGTGTTCCACCGGCCCGATGTCCCCAGTGAGCTCGTGGTGCACCGGATCATCGCCCTTCACCGCACCGGCGGCGAGACCGTCATCCGGACCCAGGGCGACGCCAACCCGGTCCGCGACCCGTGGCGGGTCACCCTGCGTGGCTCGACCGCCTACCGGGCCCAGTTCTCACTTCCGCTAGTCGGCTACGCCGCGATCTGGTGGCACCAGCCGGCGACCCGCACCCTCGTGCTCACGCTGGCGGGCCTCTGTGCCCTGGCCGCCCTGGCCGTGCTCCTGATGTCGGCACTCTCCAGGAGGCGGACTCCGATGACCGAGCCGCCGGAGTCCGACTCCCCGTCGACACATCGCGCCGGGCCGTCCGACGTCGACGCCGCCTCGGACTGGAGGTCGGAGGACCCGGCGATGGCCGAGACCAGCCGGTAGCTCGGCAGCCACAGGGCAGCGGGGCCGGGCCGGGCCCGCGACCTGATGGCTACGGCGTCCCGGTCGAGGGATCGCCGGAGACGTGTCGGATGGCGGTGCGCCCGTTCGTCGTACTGGTGAGCGCCCCACCCACCGGGGCGCACCCCGACCACAGGAGATGATCTCGATGCCGCACCCGGAGCCCGTCGCTCGCCGCCTCTTCGAGCTCACCGAGCCGATCTCGCTGGTCAACTTCTTCTCCGAGGAGCCCAACCAGGCGATGGCAGCCCTGGGTTTCGGCAACTACTGGGACGGCTACTTCGCGGGCCGCTCCGCTCCCCTCGGCCGGGTCCCCGCCGAGGTGGTCCACGCGGCGTTCTACAACTTCGCCGACGGCGAGGTGGCCCGCCACATCCCGCAGGTCTGGGAGACCACGACCCCCGAGGCGGCGCACTGCGCACGCGAGCAGGGCTGCGTCGCGGCGCTCAACCGGATCCTGGGCGAGCTGGTCGGGACGGCCAGCCTCTCCCGCGCGGCCGACCTCCTCGCCCAGGCGTCGACCAGCGCCCCCACCGAGGGACGGGTGATGTACGCCGGGCTGCGCGCGCTTTCGATGCCCGAGGAGCCGGTGGCCAGGCTCTGGCACGCAGCCAACATGCTGCGCGAGCACCGCGGGGACGGCCACATCGCCGCCCTGGTCTCCGAGCAGGTCGGTGGCACCGAGTCGCATGTGCTCAGCGCCCTCGACATGGGCATCCACCCGGCCGAGACCTTCGGCAGGATCCACCATCTCCCGAAGGCCCGGCTCGCCGCGGTCATGGACGGACTGCGCGACCGCGGCCTCCTCGACGGCTCGGGTCACCTGACCGCTGCCGGGCGCGCGACCAAGGCCCGGATCGAGTCGTCGACCGACGCCCTGGCCGAGGCGCCGTACGACGCCCTGTCGCCGTCCGAGCTCGACGAGCTGGTCGCCTCGCTCGAGCCGATCTCACGGCGGCTCGCCGCCTCGGGGTCGGCATAGACCGCGGCCGGCCGAGGGTTGCGCCGCCTCCCTGGCGAGCAACCGAGGGCGTGGTTCCTCCACCACGACTAGGGCAGGAGCAGCCTCCAGCGGCCCTCGGAGACGACGTCGACGTGGTCGTCGTTCACGACGACCGCCGACTGGTCGTCGAGGACGTACGCCGGAACGCCGATCTCGCCGGCCCAGCGCTCGGCCTCGTCCATGGTGTTGTCCGGGAAGACGTCGAGGTGCGGGAAGATCGAGAAGTCGACGACGCCGAGGGTGCGGTCGTCCGGTGCGGACGGCCACGAGACGAAGTCGGCGCCGATCCGGGGCGTCATCACCATGCTGCCGGCGCTGACCCCCACCCAGACCGTGTCGGTCATCGCGGGCAGCAGATCGACCAGCCCCGACTCCCGCATCCAGTGGCACAGGTAGGTCGCATCGCCGCCGTCGACCAGCAGCACGTCGGCGTCGTGGACCCAGGAGACCCAGCGCTCCCTCTCTATCGTCGGCAGCGCCGTCAGCTCGAGGAGCCCCAGCGACCTCCACTCCAGGGAGGCCAGGCCACCCCACGGGGGCAGGCCGCTCACGAAGCCGCGCGCGGAGACCGGTCCGCACATCGGGTGGCCCCACTGGGCGGTGGGGATGCAGAGTGCGGTCGCGTCGGCCGTGGGCTTGCCCAACAGGTCGACCAGCGCTCGACGGATGCTGGCGTTCCTGACGCCTCCGGACGTGAGCAGGAGCTTCACGGTTTCCCCCTGGGTGGAGTTCGACGATCGGTGTGCGGCCGGACCCATTCTCGAGGCAACCGACGCCGGCTCCCGGTCGTGGCTCAGCCCTTCATCTGCTCAACGAACGTCGTACGTCGATTTCGACGCACCGTCAGGGCTTCTTTCGCCTCCTCGGCCGAACCGTGAGCGGACTGCGCGGACAGCGGTGTGGGCTCCGGCCCGAGCGTGCGTAGAGGACCCTCCACGCTGCAGTAGGCAGATGCCTTCGGGGAGGGGCGTGCCGAGCCAGCGGAGGATTGCCTGTCAATCGCTCGCAGCCACCCCGCAAACGCAGAGACTAGGAGAGCCGCTCGAAGACCAACGTTGCCTGAATCCGGTCACCGCCACCCAGGCCCTTGCTGCCCGAGGACGCAGTGGTGATGGTGTGTAGCCGGCAGCCGAGTGCGGCTTGGGCGTTGATCGCCTTCTCCAGCTCCGTTAGGTTTCCTGACCCGGTCCCTAAGAACTTCTCCTTCAAGATCACCTGGAGGACGACGTAGGTCGCGCTCTGCGCCGGACGCGGTTGGGAGCTGGCGACGAACCCGGCATCGACCTGCTGAACCACTCCGGCCGAGCCACCACCGGAGTCAGGTTGCGGCTGCTGAACATCATCGGTCCACCTCCCACCATCCCACCAGCGCTTCTTGCCAGCTCCATCGTCGTACCAGCCTGCTTGAGCGGTGCTCACATTTCCCTCGTCTCTGAAACTTCGAACGCTGGCTCGGCACACTACGCGCCGGCGGTCCGAGGATGAGCAGAATGCGAAAGGCAACGCTCGCTGGACGTTGGGCGGCGGAGGGTGGGAGCACTGGTCGCATGCAGTGATCACCCGACTCGCGGCAGGTGAGTGCGTTTCAGGGTGCTCGGGTGTCCGAATCACCCCGTGTCATCCTGACGCGCACGAGATTGCGAAACGTTCGCTCCGATGACGTGGACGCTTACGTCCGCATGCGGTGCGCTCCGGTCATGGGGGCCAGAAATGTGGTTGCATTCGAACACTTGTTCGATTAGACTCGCGGCATGAACTCGGGGCTCGCGGTCACCTCACCTACCGCGGAGCTCCATGCCTGCCTCGACAGACTCGCCACCATCGAGCCGAGCCGACTCGGCGATGAAGAGCAGGCACGCTTGCTGCTCGAGCTCAGCCGGGCCGAGTCGCGGCTGGCCGGGCTCAGGCTTGCCCTGCTCGCGGTCGCGGAGAAGGCGCAGACCGCCAGGCGGGCCGGCGCGGCCAGCACCGGTCAGTGGGCGGCCAGGCTCGTGCATGCCGACGGCGGCGACACCCAGCGACAGGTCGGTCTGGCCACCGGTCTCGACGGGCACGCGCCCACCCGGCGAGCTCTCTCCGAGGGCAAGATCTCACCGGCCCACGCCGAGGTGATCGTCCGCGCCGACCGGCAGCTGCCGGCGACGGTCTCGCCGGAGCAGCGCAGCGCGGTCGAGCGCTCGCTCCTGACCCGGGCCGAGACGCTGTCCCCCAGCTCGCTGCGCCGGGTCGCACGGCGGGCCCTGTCCGCGATCGAGCCCGACCGCGCGGTCGTCGATGCCCACGAGGACGCGATCCTGCGCGACGAGGAGGCCGAAGCCCGGGCCCGCACCCGCCTGTCGCTGCACGACGACCACGATGGCACGGTGTCGGGTCGCTTCACCGTCCCGACGCTACAGGGCCACCTGCTGCGCAAGATCCTGGAGACCGTGACCGCGCCACGCCGTGGTCGACTCGGCTCCTTGCTGGCTCAGTCTGGTGCGGCTCATGGAGTCCACACGGACTGGGACCATGCCCGCGGTACGGCGTTCTGCGAGCTGCTCGAGCACCTGCCCACCGACCACCTGCACCCCCGTACCGCGGCGACGGTGGTGGTGACCCTCGACGACGCCACCCTCCGCGGCGCCGTCGCCGCGGCCGGGCTCGACACCGGCGACAGCATCTCCTCCGGCGAGGCCCGGCGCCTGGCCTGTAACGCGGGCGTGATGCCTGCGGTGCTCGGTGGCCGGTCCGAGGTGCTCGACCTGGGCCGGCTCAAGCGGCTCTTCTCCCCGTCCCAGCGCATCGCGCTCGGCCTGCGGTTCAAGACCTGCGCGGCCGACGGGTGCGAGCGACCGTTCGCCTGGTGCGAGCTCCACCACCGACGACCATGGAGTAGGCAGGGGCCGACCGATCTGGCTGACGCGGTGCCGCTGTGCCACTTCCACCACCAGCGCATCCACGACACCGGCTTCGTCCATGCGTCACTGCCCGACGGCAGCGTCCGGTTCTCGCGGCGGAGGTGAGGTCAGGCCGGGAAGCCCTCACCCGTCGCCGCCAGGTCGCGCAGGTAGGCCGTCGGCCGGAACCGGTCGCCGTACGACGCGGCCAGCTCGTCGGCCCGGTCGAGGAACGCCGCCAGCCCGATCCGGCCGTCGGCCGCCTCGTAGCCGGTCATGAACTGGGCGGCGCCGCCGGTGTTGGCCGGGAAGCCGATCCCCATGATCGAGCCGATGTTCGCCGCCGCGGACGACTCGATGACGCCCTCCTCGAAGCACTTCGCGGTCTCGAGGGCCTCGGCGAAGAGCATCCGGTCCTTCACGTCGGCGAACGGCGGCTGCTCGGCCGCGGGCGGGAACGCCTCGGCCAGACCCGGCCAGAGGCCCTGCCGCCGGCCGTCGACATACTCGTAGAAGCCGGCGCCCTTGAGCCGCGACGGGCGGCCCAGCTCGATCATCTTCGCGACCACCGCGCCGCCGGGGTGCTCGACGTACGACGTGCCCTCGCGCTCGGCCGCGTCCTGGGCCGCCTTCGCGATCTTGACCATCAACTCCATGTTCAGCTCGTCCGAGAGCTGGAGAGTGCCGACCGGGTAGCCGGCCTGGGTGGCGGCCCGCTCCAGCGACATCGGGTGCACGCCCTCGGCGAGCATCGCGAGCCCCTCGTTGACCATCGTGCCGATCACCCGCGAGGTGTAGAAGCCGCGGCTGTCGTTGACCACGATCGGGGTCTTGCGGATCTGGAGCACCACGTCGTAGGCCTTGGCCAGCGCCTCGTCGGAGGTCTGCTCACCGCGGATGATCTCGACCAGCGGCATCTTGTCGACCGGCGAGAAGAAGTGCAGGCCGATGAAGTCCGCGGGGCGGTCGACTCCGGTCGCGAGCTCGGTGATCGGCAGGGTGGAGGTGTTGGAGCACAGCAGCGCGTCGGGGTTCACGTGGTCGGCGATCTCGGCGAAGACCTGGTGCTTGAGGCTCGGGTCCTCGAAGACCGCCTCGATCACCAGGTCGCAGCCGGCCAGGTCGGCCGGGTCGGCGGTGGTGGTGATCCGGGCCAGCATCTCCTCGGAGTTCTCCGCGGTCAGCTTGCCGCGCTCGATGCCCTTGGCGTTGAGCTTCTCGCTGTAGGCCTTGCCCCGGGCGGCCGCCTCGGCGGTGACGTCCTTGAGCACGACCTGCATGCCGGCGCGGGCACACGAGTAGGCGATGCCGGCGCCCATCATCCCGGCGCCCAGCACGGCGACCTTGGTGGCCGAGAACTTCTCGACACCCTCCGGGCGGAACTTCCCGGCGTTGATCGCCTGCAGGTCGAAGAAGAAGGCCTGCGTCATGTTCTTGAAGTTCTGGCCGACGATCAGCCGGGTCAGGTAGCGGCTCTCGATCCGGCTGGCGGTGTCGACGTCCACACCGGCTCCCTCCACCGCCGCGGACAGGATCGCGCGCTGCGCGGGGTAGACCGCACCCTTGGTCTGCTTGCGGAGCAGGGCCGGGAACGCCGGCAGGAACGCCGCCAGCTTCGGCGACTGCGGCGTGCCACCGGGCATCCGGTAGTCCGGGCGGTCCCAGGGGTTGGTCGACGCCTCGGGGTTGGCCTTGATCCACGCCTTCGCAGTCGGGACCAGCTCCTCGCGAGTCGCGACCAGCTCGTCGACGAGGCCCTTGGCCAGCGCGTCGGCGGGCTTGAACCTGGTGCCTTGGAGCAGCACGTCCATCAGCCCCGACTGGAGGCCGAGCATCCGCACGACCCGGGTCACGCCGCCGCCCCCGGGCAGCAGGCCGAGGGTCGCCTCGGGCAGGCCGACCACGGCCGCGGAGTCGTCGACCAGGATCCGGTGCTGGCAGGCCAGGGCGATCTCGAAGCCACCACCCAGGGCGGCGCCGTTGATCGCCGCGACCACCGGCCGCGGGAGCTTCTCCAGCTTGCGGAGGTCGGCCTTGATCGCCTCGGCCCCGGCGAAGACCGACGCCGCGTCGTCCGGGGTCGCGGCCATCATCAGCTTCAGGTTGCCTCCGGCGAAGAAGGTCTTCTTGGCGCTGGCCACGACCACCCCGGTGACGCTGTGCTCGTCGGCCGCCAGCTCGTCGTACAACCGGGCGACCGCGGCCTGCATGGAACGCTGGTAGAGCTCGTTCATCGTGTTGGCGCTGGCCGTCGGGTCGTCGAGGGTCAGGGTGACGATCCCGTCGGCGTCGCGCTCGTAGCGCACGGCAGTCTCCTCGCTGGTCGAGGTTGTCGAGACCGTGTCGGTCATGTGATCAGTCCTTCTGTGGATGTCTGTGGGCGGTTGGTGCGGGAGTCACCGGGTCTCGACACGCGGGTCACGGCATCGCGGGCTCAGCCGTGCCGCTCGCTCGACCACCATCAGGTCGCCTGACCTCGTTCCTCGGTCAGACGACCTCGACGATGGTGGCGATGCCCATGCCACCGCCGATGCAGAGGGTGGCCAGGCCGCGACGCAGGTCGCGGCGGTGGAGCTCGTCGACCAGGGTGCCGAGGAGCATCGCCCCGGTCGCGCCGAGCGGGTGGCCCATCGCGATCGCGCCGCCGTTGACGTTGGTGACCTCGGAGGTGATCCCCATGTCCTTGATGAAGCGCATGGCGACCGCGGCGAAGGCCTCGTTCATCTCCCACAGGTCGATGTCGCCGACCTCGAGGCCGGCCTTGGCCAGCGCCTTGCGCGCGGCCGGCGCGGGGCCGGTCAGCATGATCGTCGGGTCGGCTCCCGAGACCGCCGTCATCACGATCCGAGCCCGGGGCGTGAGGCCCAGCTCCTGCCCGATCTGCTCGGTGCCGATCGCGACCAGCGCGGCGCCGTCGACGATCCCGGAGGAGTTGCCGGCGTGGTGGACGTGGTCGATCCGCTCGACCCAGTGGTACTTCTCCAGCGCCACGTCGTCGAAGCCGGCGTCGCGGCCCATGCCCTCGAAGCTCGGCTTGAGCCCGGCCAGGCCCTCGACGGAGGTGTCCGGCCGGATCAGCTCGTCGTGGTCGAACACGGTCACGCCGTTGACGTCCTTGACGGGGACGACGGCCTCGCTGAAGTAGCCGTTCGCCCAGGCCTTGGCCGCCCGGTGGTGCGACTCGGCGGCGTAGGCGTCGACGTCCTGGCGGTTCCAGCCCTCGAGGGTCGCGATCAGGTCCGCGCCGATGCCCTGCGGCACGAAGCCGGTGGTCAGCGCGGTGGCCGGGTCCATCGCCCAGGCGCCGCCGTCGGAGCCCATCGGGACCCGGCTCATCGACTCGACGCCGCCGGCCAGGATCAGGTCCTCGAAGCCGCTGCGCACGCGGGCGGCGGCCTGGTTGACGGCCTCGAGACCGGAGGCGCAGAAGCGGTTGAGCTGGACGCCGGCCACGGTCTCGGGGTAGCCGGCCGCGAGCGCGGCGGTCTTGGCGATGTCACCGCCCTGCTCGCCGATCGGCGAGACCACGCCGAGGACCACGTCGTCGACGCGGTTCACGTCGAGCGACGGGTTGCGAACCTGGATCTCGTCGAGCAGGCCGACGATCAGGTCGACCGGCTTGACCTCGTGCAGCCCGCCGACCGCCTTGCCCTTGCCGCGCGGCGTACGGAGGTGGTCGTAGACGAATGCCTGCTGGGGTCCTGGAGCCATGCCTCCGATTGTGACACTCTTACTGTCATGGTCGTCAAGGAGGACGGCGGGGATGTGGGACCCGTCACGCTGCTCACCCTCGAGACGCTGACCGAGCGCGTGGGCATGAGTGTGCGCAACATCCGCTTCTACACGAGCAAGGGTCTGGTCCCCCCGCCGCTGCGGCGCGGCCGCAGCGGCTACTACACCTCCGACCACGTGGCCCGGCTCCAGCTGGTGCAGGAGCTCCAGGGGCACGGCTTCACGCTGTCGGCGATCGAGAAGTACGTCGCCGGGATCCCCGCCGACGCCAGCCCGGAGGACATCGCGCTGCACCGGACGATGCTCGCGCCGTGGATGGCCGACTCGCGTGAGGAGCTCTCCCACGCCGAGATCGAGCGACGGGCCGGGCGTGACGTCAGCACCGACGACCTGGAGACCCTGCAGGCGCTGGGCGTGCTGGAGCCGTGCGGTGGCGGTCGCTACCAGGTCTCGATCTCCCAGCTCGGCGTCGGGCTCGGCCTGCTCGACCTCGGCTACCCGATCGAGGCCGCGCGGGCGGCGCACGAGGTCTACACCGCCCACGGCCGGGCCATCGCCGAGGAGCTCTACGAGCTGTTCCGGACCGAGGTGTGGCCGGTCTACAAGGAGCAGGGCGTCTCACCCGAGCGGATCCAGGAGGTCGTCGAGCGGCTCAAGCCGCTGTCCATCAACTCCCTGGTCCGGGCCTACGAGGCGGGCATGGACGAGACCCGCCGGGCCAACATCGCCCGAAGGACGCGCTGAGCGATCCCTGACCTAGGGTGAGGCACATGGCAGCCGACAGCAGGATCCTGGTGACCGGCGCGACCGGGTTCATCGGTCGACGGCTCACTCGGGCCCTGGTCGACCAGGGGTACGACGTCCGCGCGATGACGCGGCGCCCCGAGGGGTACGACGGCCCGGGAACGCCGGTCGGGGCCGACGTCCACCAGCCCGAGACGCTGCCCGATGCGGTGAAGGGCATCGACGTCGCGTTCTACCTCGTCCACTCGCTCGACGACAACGACTTCGAGAAGACCGACGCGGCCGCCGCGCGTGCGTTCGGCAGCGCGGCGGCCGAGGCCGGCGTGCGGCAGATCATCTACATGGGCGGCCTCGGCGCCGACGACGAGAAGCTCTCGCCGCACCTGCGCTCGCGCCGCGAGGTGGAGTCCCTCCTGGGCGAGGCCGGGGTCCCGGTGACGGTGCTGCGGGCCGCGATCGTGGTCGGCGCGGGTGGGGTGTCGTGGGAGCTGACCCGCCAGCTGGTGAAGAACCTCCCGGCGATGGTGGTCCCGAAGTGGGTCGACACCATGACCCAGCCGGTCGCGCTCGACGACGTGGTCCGCTACCTGGTCGGCGTCGTGGACCAGCCCGAGGCCATGGGTCGGGTCTTCGAGATCGGTGGCCCCGAGCAGCTCACCTACCAGCAGATGCTGCAGGTGGCCGCGGAGCTGGCCAACGGCCGCCGGGTGCGGATCCTCCGCGTGCCGGTGCTCACGCCGCGTCTCTCGTCGTACTGGCTGGCGCTGGTCACCGACATCGACGTCACCACCGGCCGCAACCTGATCGACTCGATGGTCACCGAGGTGATCGTCACCGACAACTCGATCCGCGACATCGTCCCGGGTGAGCCGATCCCCTACGCCGAGGCCGTCCGGCGGGCGCTCGCCGTCGACCCGGTCTGAGGGGTTCGGGCCACCAGCTGCCAGAAGGCACCGGTCCTCCAGAAGGGCTCCTGGTCGCACAGCGCCAGCTCCAGCCTCTCCAGGTCCGCGTAGAACGCGGGGTCGAGCTTCTGGTCGTCGTCGGTCAGCAGGTCGTTGGCGATCCGGCCGCCGTACCTCCCCACGACCGGGCAGCCCAAGGACGACAGCTGCTCCTCGACGGCCGCGAACGACAGCTTGCGGACGTCGCGGTCGAACGTCACGGTGTGCACCGTGTCGCGGCCCAGCTCGGCGAGCGCTGCCGCGGGACCGTCCCGCAGGAGGCGGGTGACCACCGCACTCGCGGGGTTCGGGGCGATCACCGAGAGCACGCCTCCCGGTCGGGTGACGGCCACCAGTCGGGCGAGGTCCTCGGCGAGGTCGTCGCGGTACTGCAGCACGAAGTGGCACAGGACCACGTCGAAGGGCTCCAGCTCGGGGAGCAGCTCGATCCCGCCCTCCAGGAGCCGCACTCGTACGCCGGCGGCCGCGGCCCGGTCGCGCGCGCTCGACAGCATCTGCTGCGACGGGTCCAGCACCGTCACGTCGTGACCCGACGCCGCGAGCGGCAAGGAGTCCAGAGCGTCGCCACCCCCGACGTCCAGGATCCGGGCAGGCCCGGGCCCGAGCCCGGCCAGCGTCGCGGCGAGGGTCTTGCGGACGACGGCATAGCGGATCCGGGCCCAGGGCGTGGCGGTGTAGTCCGCCCAGGCGCGCTGGTTTTCGTCGAAGGCGGCTGCGGAGGACACCACCTCACGATGGCACACGGCTCGGGTCCTGCTCAGAAGAGGGCGGGCAGCACGAAGAGCATCGAGACCGACCACAGCACATGGGTGATGATCGGGGCCTGGATGCCGCCCGTCGCACGGCGCTCGAGCCCGACCAGCAGCCCCAGCAGCATCGCGGCGAACGCCAGCATCACGTTGCCGGTGGCCAGGGTGGCGGCAGTGTAGGCGACGGTCGTGACGATCACCGGGTGGCGCGGGGTGGCGGCGTAGAGCGCGCCCCGGAAGAACAGCTCCTCGGCGATCCCGTTCAGCGCGGTGATCACGATCAGCAGCGGGGCCGACCCGTGCTGGGCGTGGTCGAGCACGTGGCGGACCTGGGCGTCGAGCCAGGGGATCTGGCGGACCACGAGGCCGCCGACCACGAACAGCCCCGCCAGCAGGGCGCCGTACACCACTGGCATCGCGACCGGCCTCGGCCCGGCCTCCTCGCCGCGCAGGGTGCGGCCGAGGTGGAGCGGGCCGGAGGTGAAGGCACCGACCGTCCAGACCGCGGCCAGGCCGAGGGTGGCGGGGTAGAACAGGTCGCTGCCGGGCTTGATCCGGAGCGACAGCGCCAGGAGCACGGCTCCGAGGACCACGAACCCGGCGGTGACCAGCTGGCGGCGCCGCAGGTTGCGGTCCGACTCCCGGTGGTCGCGCGGGACCTTCTCCCACAGGGTCTGGCGCACAGCTCGCCGTACGCCGTCGATCACCCGGTCCACCCTATGTGCGAGAGGGGTCCCGGCCTGACGCCGGGACCCCTCTCGTCGCTGTGCGTGGAGACGCGGCTCAGTGGCCGGTGATGGCGTCCTTGGCGTCGCTGGCGGCGTCCTTGACGTGCTCGCCGGCCTTCTTGACCTTGGCCTCGCCCTGGTCCGCCTTGCCTTCGTTCTCCATGCTCTCGTTGCCCGTGACCTTGCCCGCGGACTCCTTGGCCTTGCCCTTGAGATCGGTGGCTTCGTTGCCGGCCTTGTCGTCGAGACCCATGTGGGTTCACATCCCTTCTTGCGGCTGCCCCCCATGAGCGCAGCCTCCTGACCGCCCCGTACCCCCGCCGTGGTGGTCGATGCACGAGGACCCGGTCACCGGAAGGCGAGCACCCCGTCGTCGAGGCCGGCGTGCCGGATCGTGCGGCGGTCGTGCAGGTAGCTCTGCCGCAGCCGCCAGGGCTCGCGGTCACCCTGGCGCGGGAGCTGGTCGAGGGCGCGCAGCACGTAGCCCGAGGTGAAGTCCATGAACGGCAGCGGCGTGACCGACGGGTCGCGCACGGCGACGACGCTGCGGTAGCCGTGCTCGGACAGGTGGGCCAGCAGCCGGCAGCAGAACTCCGCCACCAGGTCGACCTTGAGGGTCCACGACGCGTTGGTGTAGCCGACGGTGAAGACGAAGTTCGGGACCCCGGTCAGCATCAGGGCGCGGTAGGTCATCTCCGCCGACGGGTCGACGGGGGCACCGTCGACCTCGAGCGCGATGTCGCCGAACGGCGAGAGCCGCAGCCCGGTAGCGGTGACGATCAGGTCCGCGTCGAGGTGCCGGCCACCGGTCAGCACGACCCCGGACTCGTCGAACCGCTCGATGGTCGAGGTGACGACCTCAGCGGTGCCGCGCCGTACCGCCTTGAAGAGGTCGCCGTCCGGGACGAAGCACATCCGCTGGTCCCACGGGTCGTAGGCCGGCGTGAAGTGGGTGTCGACGTCGTACCCCTCAGGGAGCTGGGCGAGGTTCTGCTTGCGGACCAGCCGCCTCACCAGCGCCGGCCGGGCCCGCGACAGCCGGTAGAACGCCGCGGTGGTGGTGATGTTCTTCCAGCGGACCACCCGGTGGGCGAGCCGGTCGGGCAGCCAGCGCCGGATCCGCAGGGCGACCGGGTCGCGGCGGGCCAGACTCATCACGTACGACGGTGAGCGCTGGAGCATGGTCACGTGGGCCGCGTCGCGGGCCAGGGTCGGCACCAGGGTCACCGCCGTCGCCCCGCTGCCGATCACGACGACCCGCTTGCCCTCCCACTCGAGGTCGTCGGGCCAGTGCTGCGGGTGCACGATCGGGCCGGCGAAGTCCGCGGCGCCGGCGAACTCCGGCTCGTGGCCGCGCTCGTAGTCGTAGTAGCCGCGGCAGCTCCACAGGAAGCCGGCGGTGAAGGTGACGGTCGCGCCGTCGCGCTCGGCCTCGACCGTCCAGCGGGCGTCCTGGCTGCTCCACGACGCCCGGACCACCCGGTGGTCGTAGCGGATGTGCCGCTCGACGTCGTACTCGCGTGCGGTCTCGCGGACGTAGTCGAGGATCCGCGGCCCGGGCGCCAGCGACTCCTGGTCGAGCCAGGGCTTGAAGCGGTAGCCCATCGTGTACATGTCGGAGTCCGAGCGGATGCCGGGGTAGCGGAACAGGTCCCAGGTGCCGCCGCTGACCGCCCGCGCCTCCAGCACGGCGTACGACGTGCCGGGCAGCTCGCGGGTCAGGTGCGCCGCCGCACCGATGCCGGACAGGCCGGCGCCGATGATCAGGACGTCGACGTGGCTCACACCTGGACCGCCGCACCCGAGCTCAGCAGCGTCTCCACGTCGGCGACCCCCCATGCGGTGAGGGCCTCCCGGGTGTCCTGCCCGGCCCGGGCGGGAGGTGGGGTGGTGAGCGTGGCACCGGTGCGGGAGAAGCGCGGCGCCGGCGCCGGCTGGGTGATGCCGTCACGGTCGACGAAGGTGCCGCGAGCAGCCAGGTGCGGATGGGTGAACGCCTCACTGAGCGGGACGACGGGCGCCACGCAGGCGTCGCTGCCGTCGAAGACCTCGACCCACTCGGCCTGGGTGCGCGCGGCGACGGCCTCGGTGAGCACGCGGCGCAGGGCGTCGTGCTGGGCGGGGTCGTTGCGGTCGGGCACGGTCTCGGAGATGCCGAGCAGGCGCACCAGCTCGTCGTAGAACTTCGGTTCGAGCGCCCCGATCGCCAGGTGCCGGCCGTCCGCGGTCTCGTAGACGTCGTAGAACGGCGCGCCGCCGTCCAGCAGGTTGGCCGCGCGCTCCTCGCGGTAGAGCCCGCTCGCCAGGAAGCCGGTCGCCATGGAGTTCAGGTGGGCGGTGCCGTCGACGATCGCCGCGTCGACGACCTGGCCCTGGCCGGACACCCGGGCCTCGAGCAGGGCGGCGAGGATGCCGATCACGAGGTACGTCGACCCGCCACCGAAGTCGCCGACCAGGTTGCCCGGGAAGTGGGGTCGCGCCTTGTCCTGGCCCATCGCGTGCAGGGCGCCGGTGATCGCGACGTAGCCGAGGTCGTGGCCGGCGGTGGTGGCGAGTGGCCCGTCCTGGCCCCAGCCGGTCATCCGGCCGTAGACCAGGCGCGGGTTGCGGGACAGACAGGCGGCCGGGCCGAGGCCGAGCCGCTCCGTCGTACCCGGTCGCAGGCCCTCCACCAGCACGTCGGCCCCGGCGACGAGGTCGAGCACGGTGGCGATCGCGTCGGGGTGCTTGAGGTCCAGCGCGATGCTGGGACGACCGCGGTTGAGCAGGTCCGTCGGGCCGCCGGTCAGCGGTTGTCCGCCCGGCCGGTCGACCCGGATCACGTCCGCGCCGAGGTCGGCCAGGATCATGCAGGCGTGCGGCCCGGGCCCGATGCCGGCGAGCTCGACGACCTTCACCCCGCGCAGCGGGCCGGTCCCCCGGCCGAGCTCGAGCGTCATACCGCCGATCCTCTCAGCCGGACCGCTACCCCAGGACGCGGGCCAGGAACTGGCGGGTGCGGTCCTCGCGGGGGTGGTGGAAGATCTCCGACGGCGGGCCCTGCTCGAGGATCCGCCCCTGGTCGAGGAAGCAGACCGTGGTCGCGATGTCGCGGGCGAAGCTCATCTCGTGGGTGGCCAGGATCATCGTGGTGCCCTGCTCGGCCAGGTCGCGGACGATGGTCAGCACGTCGCCGACCAGCTCGGGGTCGAGCGCGGCCGTGATCTCGTCGAGGAGCAGCAGGGTGGGCTGGGTGCACAGCGCCCGGACCAGCGCGGCCCGCTGCTGCTGGCCGCCGGACATCCGGTCGGGGTGCTTGTCGGCCTGGTCGGCGAGGCCGAACTGCTCGAGGAGGCGGCGAGCGCGTTCCTCCGCCTCCTTCCTGGGTACGCCGTGCACGCGCCGCGGCGCGAGGGTGCAGTTGTCGAGCACGGTCAGGTGCGGGAAGAGGTTGTAGGACTGGAAGACCATCCCCATCCGGCTGCGCACCTCCCGCCGGTCGATCCGCGGGTCGGAGATCTCTCGGCCCTCGAACGAGATCACCCCGTCGTCGATGTCCTCGAGCAGGTTGAGACAGCGCAGCAGCGTGGACTTGCCGGAGCCCGACGAGCCGATCAGGCAGACCACGTCGTGGGGCTGCAGCGTCAGCGAGACGTCGGCGAGCACCACCTTGTCGCCGTAGGTCTTGCGGACGTCGGTGACCTCGAGCAGGGCGCTCACCGAACGCCCGCGAACTGCCGGCGCATCGCCCGCCGGCCGATCCAGTCGGTGAACCGGGTCAACGGGACCGTGAGGCACAAGAACAGCACGCCGACGACGGTGATCGGTGTGTAGTTGAAGTTGTAGGCCCCGTAGTCCTGCGCTGCGAACAGGCCCTCGAAGACGAAGATGCCGCCCAGCAGCGCGGTGTCCTTCTGCAGCGAGATGAAGTCGTTGAGCAGGGGTGGCATGACCCGCCGGGTCGCCTGCGGCAGCACCACGTGGCGCATGGCCTGCCCCCGGCTCAGTCCGAGGGTGTCGGCGCTGGCCACCTGCGACGGGTGGATGGACTCGATGCCGGCCCGGAACACCTCCGCCACGTAGGCGCCGTAGCAGAGGACCAGGGCCGTGAGCCCCAGCCAGAAGGTGTTGGTGGTGACGCCCTGGAGCCCCAGTCCGGGGATCGCGAGGCCGAAGACGATCACCACGAGGTAGGTCGGCAGCCCCCGGAACACGTCGGTATAGACCACGGCGATGACCCGGAGGGGGAACATCGTCGCGGAGGTGGTGCCCCGGGTGACGGCCACCAGCACCCCGATCAGCAGGATGAACGGCTCGGCGATCAGGAACCCGGTCACGTTGTACTTCAGGAAGCCCTTGATCACCGCGGGGAAGGACGCCTTGGCGTCGTGCCAGCTCAGGAAGCCCGACCGCACCGTGGGCCAGCCCGGCGAGAGCAGGAGACCGGCCAGCAGGCCGCCGATCACGACGACGGCCGCGACCGTGGCGACCAGCAGGTCGCGACGAGAGCGCTGCCGACGAACGTCGCGCCGCTCGAGCTCGCGGGGGCTGGGGGTCCAGCCGGGTCCGGACGCGCTCACTTCAGGACGGGGACGTTGACCGTGTCACTCAGCCACTTCTTCTCGAACTGGGCCAGCGAGCCGTCGCTCTTGAGCGTCGCCAGCGCCTGGTTCACGCAGGGGACCAGGGGGTTGTGCTTCGCGAACAGCATCCCGAACTGCTCCGGGGCGCCCGCGCTCGGGAACTGGCCGACGATGGTGCCGTGGTCGATCTCGGCCGCCACCAGGTAGAACGCGGTCGGCAGGTCGGCCACGATCGCGTCCACCTGCCCGTTGGCGAGGGCGGTCTTGGCGTCGTTGGTGTTCTTGAAGACCACCGCGTCGCTGCTCGGCTGGATCTGGTCGCGGATCGCGGTCAGCGACGTCGTGCCGGTCTGGGCGCCGATCTTGTACTGCTTGAGGTCGGCCAGGCTGGTCGCGCTCGCCGCCGGGGAGCCCTTGACCGCGATGATCGCCTGGGCCGCCGAGTAGTAGCCGTCGGAGAAGTCGACCACCTTGGCCCGGGCCGGCGTGATCGAGATCTGGTTGATGTCGAAGTCGAAGTGCTTGGGGCCCGGGGCGTACGACGAGTTGAAGGGCACCTTGGTCCAGGTCACCGCGCTCGGGGCGAAGCCCAGCTGCTTGGCGACGGCGTAGGCGACGGCCGACTCGTAGCCCTGCCCGTTGGTCGGGTCGTTGTGCCGGAACCAGGGGTCGTATGCCGGGGAGTCGGTGCCGATGGTCAGCTTCCCGCTCGACATCGTGTGGCCCTGGGCACATTGGGCGGCGGTCTGGGAGCCGGTGGTCGGGGTCGTGTCGGTGGCCGTGGTCGAGCTTGCCTGCGGCGCGCACCCGAGCGCGAGGAGCATGAGCGGAGCGAGGACGGCAGCCTTACGTGGCGTGCGCATGCCGGGAATGGTACGGGAGTCCTGTCTCAGTGCTGACCGGCGTGCGCGTCGTGGAACCGGTGGACCACGGCGTGGCCCTTCCCGCGCGCCATCAGCCAGTGGTTCACCGGCACCGCGGCGACGAAGGCGACCGCCAGGGAGACCGCCAGCGACCACCAGAACAAGGTGGTGTCCAGCCCCGCCGCCATCGCGCCCGGGACCACCAGGATGAACAGGTTGTCCACGATCTCCATGGTCGCGATCGACACCGTGTCGCTGGCCAGGGCCGCCTGGGCAGCGGTGCGCCCGTCGGCACCGGCACGTCGTACGCCGGTGTAGGTCAGGAGGTAGCCGAAGAAGAAGGCCAGCGCGATCGAGAGCGCGATGCTGCCGGCGTTGCCCCAGCCCCACCAGGTGCTGAGCAGCATCCCCAGGATCTCGCCGATCGCACAGCCGGTCAGGCAGTGCCGGGTCGCCGTGATCGCCATCCGCCAGTTCGTGTCCATGTCGACACGGTACCCCCGGGGGGTATACAGGTGCAATAGGGATCACATGGCTCTGACGACCCGGTGGCCGCCGATCGACGGTTCAATGTCGCGGGTGACGACGTACCCGCACCTGCTCGAGCCGCTCACCCTCGGCGACCTCACGCTGCGCAACCGGGTGGTGATGGGGTCGATGCACACCGGGCTCGAGGACCGGGTCCGCGACCTGCCGGCCCTCGCGGCGTACGTCGCCGAGCGCGCACGCGGCGGCGTCGGCCTGATCGTCACCGGCGGCTACGCCCCCGACAAGCGCGGCTGGCTCAAGCCGTTCGCGTCGGAGATGACCACCCGGCTCCAGGCGATGCGGCACCGCGACGTCACCGGCGCGGTGCACGACGAGGGCGGCGCGATCGCGCTCCAGGTGCTGCACGCCGGCCGCTACGGCTACCACCCGTTCAGCGTCAGTGCGTCCGCGGCGAAGTCGCCGATCACGCCGTTCAAGCCGTCGGCCCTGAGCTCGAGCGGCGTGGACCGCACCGCGAGCCACTTCGCGCACGCGGCGGGCCTGGCCCGCAAGGCCGGGTACGACGCCGTCGAGATCATGGGCTCCGAGGGCTACCTGATCAACCAGATGCTCGCCGCCCGCACCAACGACCGCAGCGACGCCTGGGGCGGCAGCGCCGCGAAGCGGATGCGCTTCCCGGTCGAGGTGGTACGCCGCACCCGGGAGGCCGTGGGCGACGGCTTCCCGATCGTCTACCGGATCTCGCTGCTCGACCTGGTCGAGGGCGGCCAGACCTGGGACGAGGTGGTCGACCTGGCCCACGCGCTCGAGGAGGCCGGGGTCACCGCCTTCAACACCGGCATCGGCTGGCACGAGGCGCGGGTGCCCACGATCATCACCCAGGTGCCGCGCGGTGCCTGGCGCTCGGCGACCGCCCGGCTCAAGGCCGAGGTGGGCGTCCCGGTCTGCGCCTCCAACCGGATCAACACCCCCGACCTGGCCGAGGAGATCCTGGCCTCGGGCGAGGCCGACCTGGTCTCGATGGCGCGGCCGCTCCTGGCCGACCCCGCGTTCGTGGCGAAGGCCGCCGCCGGCCGCGCCGACGAGATCAACACCTGCATCGCCTGCAACCAGGCCTGCCTGGACCACGTCTTCGCCGACCGCAAGGCCTCGTGCCTGGTCAACCCGCGCGCCTGCCGGGAGACCGAGCTGGTGCTGCTGCCGATCGGTGGTCTCGACTCCGCTCGACCACCGACGGACTCCGCTCGACCACCGACGGACTCCGCTCGACCACCGAGGGACTCCGCTCGACCACCGAGGGACTCCGCTCAACCGGCGAGGGACTCCGCTCAACCGGCGAAGGAACCCCCTCGACCGACCGGAGGCCCCACCGTGGCCGTGGTCGGGGCCGGGCCGGCCGGGCTGGCGGCCGCCGTGAGCGCGGCCGAGCGTGGCTTCGCGGTGACGCTCTTCGAGCGGGCGCAGGAGATCGGCGGCCAGTTCCGGCTGGCCATGCAGATCCCCGGCAAGGAGGAGTTCGCCGAGACCCTGCGCTACTTCACCCGGCGGCTCGAGGTGCTGGGCGTCGAGGTCTGCCTGGGCACGACGCCCTCGGCCGCCGACCTCGCGTCGTACGACGAGGTGGTCGTGGCCACCGGGGTCACCCCACGGATCCCCGACCTCGCCGGAGTGGACCACCCGAGCGTGGTCACCTACGCCGACGTCCTGGCCGGTCGGGTGGTGCCCGGCCGACGGGTGGCGGTGGTCGGTGCCGGTGGCATCGGCGTCGACGTCAGCGTCTTCCTCACCCACGAGCCCGGCGAGGACCTCGACGCGTGGCTGGCCCACTGGGGGGTCGGCGACCCCGCCCTGCACCCCGGCGGGCTGACCGAGCCCAAGCCCCGCGCGGCGGTCCGCGAGGTGACGCTCGTGCAGCGCAAGACCACCCCGATCGGGATCGGCTTGGGCAAGACCAGCGGCTGGGCGCACCGCGCGGTGCTCAAGCAGTCGGGCGTGCGCCAGGTGAGCGGGGCGTCGTACGACCGGGTCGACGACCCCGGCCTGCACCTGACCGTCGACGGTGCCCCGCTCCTGCTCGAGGTGGACCACGTCGTGCTGTGCGCGGGACAGGAGCCGGTCCGGAGCCTGTACGACGAGCTGGTCGCGGTCGGCACCGAGGCTCACCTGATCGGCGGCGCCGACGTGGCCGCCGAGCTGGACGCCAAGCGCGCGATCGAGCAGGGCACGCGGGTGGCGGCGGCTCTCGCCGGCTGACGGGGAGCGGCCGGTCCTCCCTAGACTCGCGGCATGCGGATCACCGTCATCGGCTGCGGCTACCTCGGGGCGACCCACGCGGCGGCCATGGCCGAGCTGGGTCACGAGGTGCTCGGCATGGAGACCGACCCGGCCAAGCTCGCCTCGCTCACGGCCGGCGAGGTGCCGATGTTCGAGCCCGGGCTGGCTGACCTGCTCGGGCGGCACGTGGCCGGCGGCCGGCTGCGGTTCACCGACTCCTACGAGGAGGTGGCGGCGTTCGGCGAGCTGCACTTCGTCTGCGTGGGCACGCCCCAGCGACCCGAGAGCCTGGCCGCCGACGTCACCCAGGTCGAGACCGCGATCACCCGCCTGGCCCCCCACCTGACCCGTCCCACCGTCGTGATCGGCAAGTCGACGGTGCCGGTCGGCACCGCCGAGCGGATGGCCGGGCTGCTCACCGAGCTCTCGCCTGCGGGAGCGGACGCGCTGCTCGCGTGGAACCCCGAGTTCCTGCGCGAGGGCTACGCCGTCGAGGACTCGATGAGTCCGGACCGGATCGTGATCGGAGTCGCCGACGACCGCGCCGAGAAGGCCCTGCGCGACTTCTACGCCACCGTGATCGACGCCGGCACCCCGGTCGTGGTCACCGACTACGCCACCGCCGAGCTGGTCAAGGTGGCCGCCAACTCGTTCCTGGCCACCAAGATCTCGTTCATCAACGCGATGGCCGAGGTGTGCGAGGCGACCGGCGCCGACGTGGTGGACCTCGCCGACGCGATCGGGTACGACGCCCGGATCGGTCGGCGCTTCCTCCAGGCCGGCATCGGCTTCGGCGGCGGGTGCCTCCCCAAGGACATCCGGGCCTTCGTGCATCGCGCGGGGGAGCTCGGCGTCGAGGACGCGATGACCTTCTTGCGCCAGGTCGACGACATCAACCAGCGCCAGCGCGAACGCGTCGTCGGGATCGTGGCCGGGATGGTCGGCGAGCTCGCCGGAGCCCGGATCGGGGTGTGGGGGGCGGCCTTCAAGCCCGACAGCGACGACGTCCGCGACTCCCCTGCCCTCTGGATCGCCGGACAGCTCCACCTGCGCGGAGCCCGGGTCCGCATCTACGACCCGCGGGCCAACGGCACCGCCGCGGTCGCCTTCCCGACCCTGTCTTACGCCGACTCGGCGGTGGAGGCCTGCCGCGACGCCGACGTCGTCCTCCACCTGACCGAGTGGCCGGAGTTCCGCGAGGTCTCGCCCTCCGACCTCGCCGACGTGGTGGCCCGGCCGCAGCTCCTCGACGGGCGCAACGTCCTGGACCACGACGCGTGGCGCTCGGCCGGCTGGACCGTACGGGGGCTCGGCCGGCGCTGAGCCCGGAACCGGCCTCCCTAGACTGGTCGCCGTGCCCGACGAGATCCCGCTCCCGCCGCCGCGTCTGCGCATGGGCGGTGCCCACTTCGCCTCGGACGAGGACTTCGTCGCCGGCGGAGTGCGCGACGTCCGGCTGCTCGCCGAGGTCGCCGGGCTGCAGCGCGACTCGCGCCTCCTCGACTGGGGTTGTGGCGCGGGCCGGCTGGCGATCGGCGTCAAGCACGAGTGGGGCCACGTCGCCGACTACCACGGGGTCGACGTGCAGAAGAAGCTGGTCCGCTGGGCCCGGAACCACCTGGCCGACGACCACACCCGCTTCACCCTGGTCGACCAGCACAACGACCGCTACAACCCCGACGGCAAGACCAAGCGCCGGATCCCCGCCGACGACGGCAGCGTCGACGTCCTCTACTCCTACTCGGTCTTCTCCCACATGCTCACCGACGACGTCGCCGGCTACGCCCAGGTGATGGCACGCGTGCTCGCGCCGGAGGGCCGGATCTGGCTGACCTGCTTCGTGGAGGACGGCGTCCCCGACTGCGTGGAGAACCCCCAGGACTACCTCAAGCTCGACTGGCGCGGGCCGTTGCACTGCGTCCGCTTCGACCGGGAGTTCTTCGAGTCCCTGATGGCCGCGGCCGGCCTCCGCGTGGACCGGTTCGAGCACGGCCAGGAGACCGACGGGCAGTCGATGTACGTGCTCGCCCACGCCTGACCCGACCGCTCAGTTGTCGGGCGGCTGCACCTTGATCGTCTCGGCGTACCACTCGAAGGAGCGCTTGGGCGTCCGCTCGAGGGTCTCGTAGTCGACGTAGACCAGGCCGAAACGCTGGGAGTACCCCTCGGCCCACTCGAAGTTGTCCATCAGCGACCAGGTGTAGTAGCCGCGTACGTCGACCCCGGCCCGGACCGCGGTGGCCACGGCCCGCAGGTGGGCGTCGAGGTACTCGATCCGGGCCGCGTCGTCGACCACACCGTCCGCGTCCGGGGCGGTGCCGTAGGAGCAACCGGACTCGGTGATGATGATCGGCGGCAGGGCGGCCCGGTAGCGGGCGCGCAACGTGATCAGCCACTCCCGCAGGGCGTCCGGCACCACCGGCCAGTCGGAGTCGGTGGTCGGGTAGCCGACCAGCTCGCGCTCCTCGAACGGCATCGGCGCGTCCTCACGGGCCGCGGCGATCCGGATCGGGTTGTAGTAGTTGACGCCGTAGAAGTCGAGAGGCTGGCGAATCGTGGCCAGGTCGCCGGCGTGGACGACGTCCTCGAGTAGCGGGGCGAGGTCGCGCGGGTAGCGGCCGAAGAGCATCGGCTCGGAGAACATCCCGTTCCACATCGCGTCGAAGAGCTTGGAGGCGCCCACGTCGGCCTCGTCGTCGCTGGCCGGCCAGATCGGGGCGTGGTTGTTGGCGCAGCCGATGCTGCCGGCCCCGACCGCCCGCAACGCGATCGCCGCGCGGCCGTGCGCCAGCAGGAGGTGATGGGCGACCGGCAGCGCGTCGAAGAGCAGGGTGCGGCCCGGCGCATGCGTGCCGGTGCCGTAGCCCAGCATGGTCACGACGTTGGGCTCGTTGACCGGGACCCAGTGCTCGACCCGGTCCCAGAGCCGCTCGCCGACCAGCGCGGCGTACTCGGCGAACCGCTCGACGGTGTCGCGGTTCAGCCACCCACCCTCGTCCTCGAGTGCCTGGGGCAGGTCCCAGTGGTAGAGCGTGGCCATCGGCTGGATGCCCCGCTCGAGCAGGCCGTCGACGAGCCGCTCGTAGAAGTCCAGCCCGTCGGCGTTCACGTGACCGGAGCCGGTGGCCTGGATCCGCGGCCACGAGATCGAGAAGCGGTAGCCGCCGATCCCGAGCCGCTCCATCAGGTCGAGATCCTCGGTGAGGCGGTGGTAGTGGTCGCAGGCGACGTCGCCGGTGGACCCGTCCACGATCCGTCCGGGCTCGTGGCTGAAGGTGTCCCAGATGCTGGGCCCCTTGCCGTCCTCGGAGGCCGCCCCCTCGACCTGGTACGACGCGGTGCTGGCACCGAACCGGAAGCCCGGTGGAAGCAGAGGGTGACCCACGAGGATCATTGTGTCGGTGAGTGTCGTCGTTCGTCGGGGATTGGCCCGGTTCACGGCCCGTGAGGCCGGGCGGCAGACCCGCCACTCGTTCTCGTTCGGGCCGTTCTACGACCCCGAACGGGTCTCCTTCGGGCCGCTGGTCGCCCTCAACGACGACCTGCTCGGCCGCGACGCCGGCTACCCGGAGCACGAGCACTCCGACCTCGTGATCGTCACCTGGGTGGTGACCGGCTGCCTCGAGCACACCGACCCGCTCGGTACGACGCGCCAGCCCGCGGGCCAGGTCGCGGTCACCGCCACGGGGAGCGGCACCACCCACAGCGAGCGCGCGGCCGGTGAGGTCACCAGGTTCGTGCAGATGTGGCTGACCCCGGATGCCTCCGGAGGCGACCTCCGCCGCGAGGTGGGCACCCCCGACCTCAGCGCTCCCGGCTGGGTCCGGGTCGCCGGCGAGGGCGGCCTCGCACTCGGGATCGCCGGAGCCCGGCTCGACCTCGCGGACGTCGCCGCCGGCGAGACGATCGCGCTCCCGGACGCGGCGCGCGCCTACGTCTTCGTGGTCAGCGGCGCGCTGGTCCGCTCCAGCCTGGCCGAGCCCCTCGCGGCCGGCGACGCCTTCGAGCTCACCGAGCACGGTGGGCGCGGCCTCGGCGTCACGGCCGCGGTGCCGACCCAGCTGCTGGCCTGGTCCTTCGACGGCTGAACCGGTCCCTGGGCCGGCGTCAGCCGACCAGCACCCCCGGGTTGAGGATCCCCTCGGGGTCGAGCGACGCCTTGACGGCCCGCAGCACCGACACCCCGACCGGCCCGATCTCGGACTCCAGCCACGGCAGGTGATCGGTCCCGACCGCGTGGTGGTGGGTGATCGTCGCGCCGGTCGCGACGATCGCCTCCATCGCCGCGCGCTTGGCGGCGAGCCACTTCCCGAGCGGGTCGTCACCCTCGCTCGCGGCCACGGTGAAGTAGAGCGACGCCCCGGTCTCGTAGACGTGCGAGACGTGGCACAGCACCATCACCGGCTCGCCGAGGGCGGCGATCAGGGCGGCCGACACCGCGTCGTACACCTCACGCAGGTGCGACCAGAACGTCGCGGTCTCGAGCGTCTCCACCAGCACGCCGACGTCGAGCATCGAGTCACGCAGGTACGGCGCGTCGAAGCGGCCGGCGGCCCAGGCCCGGCCCGGCCCGTCGCCCGCGAGGGTGGCGCCGAGGTCGCTGAACAGTGCGGTCACGGCGGTACGACGGGCCGTGACGGCCTCGGGGGTCCCCTCGAAGCCGGTGATCATCAGGCTGCCGCCGGCGGCCGAGCCACCGATCGAGTCGGGGTCGGCCAGGTTGAGGGCGGTCTCGGTCTCGTCGGAGAGCCGGAGCACGGTCGGCAGCAGTTGCGCCTGTGCCAGCACCCGCATCGCTTCGACCCCGGCGTCGAACGACGGCCAGCGCCATGCCTCGTGCACCAGGATCTCGGGGCGGGGACGGACCCGGACGGTGACCGAGGTGATCACCCCGAACGCACCCTCGGAGCCCAGGAACAGCTGGCGCAGGTCGGGGCCGGCGGCGCTCGCCGGGGCGTGCCCGAGCGAGACCGGGCCCACGGGAGTCGCCACCGTCAGCCCGGTCACCAGGGAGTCGAAGCGGCCGTAGCCGGCCGACGACTGCCCGCTGGACCGGGTCGCGGCGAAGCCGCCGATCGTGGCGTACTCGAACGACTGCGGGTAGTGACCCAGGGTCAGGCCCTGCTCGCCCAGCAGGGCCTCGGCCTCGGGGCCGCGCAGCCCGGGCTCGAGCGTCGCGGTCATCGAGACCCGGTCGGTGGCCAGCAGCCGCTTCATCCGGACCAGGTCGAGGCTGACCACACCGGCGAACCCCTCGCGACGGGCGACCAGGCCGCCGGTGACCGACGTACCTCCACCGAACGGCACCACCGCCACCCGATGACGGGTCGCTACCTCGAGCACGGCCTGCACCTGCTGGGCGTCGGCCGGCCGGAGCACGGCGTCGGGGGCGTCGCCCAGGTCGCCCGCTCGGGCCCGCAGCAGGTCGGGGGTCGACTTGCCGCGGGTGCGCAGCCGGCGACTCCGGTCGTCGGTGAGCACCTGGTCGGCGTCGAGGACCTCGGCGAACGCCGCCAGCACCTCGGGCTCCAGCCGCACCGGGGGCAGGGACACCGGTGCGTCGTCGGCGACGGTGTGGTCACCGGTCGGGAACGCCAGCTCGACCAGCCCGCGGGCGGAGTCGGGCAGGGCGGTCGCGCGGGCCGGGTCGCCCCAGCGGGTGGGGTGCATCTCGAGGTCGCTCACGTGTTACAGTGTGACACATGACGTCACTTCGTCACAATGACGACGGGGGCCCGCAGTCGGCCTATCTCGACGCGGCCCGGGCCTGCATCCTCGACGTCGGCTGGCGGCGTACGACGCTCACCGAGGTCGCCCGCCGCGCGGGCGTGAGCCGGATGACCATCTACCGCGCCTGGCCCGACATGCCGACGGTGCTCGGCGACCTGATGACCCGCGAGTGGGGAGCCGTGGTGGCCCGCGCCGTGGCCGAGGCCGATGCGACCCGCACGACGGCGACGGCGGCGGACCGCCTCGTCGCCGAGGTGGTCGCGACCTGCCGGGCACTGCGCGACAACGAGCTGTTCGTGCGGATCGTGGAGCTCGACGCCGAGCTGCTGCTGCCCTACCTGCTGACCCGGCGGGGTCGCAGCCAGCAGGCGGTCGCCGACCTGGTCGCCGGCCGGATCCGCGAGGGCCAGGGCGACGGCAGCATCCGCGAGGGACGGCCCGACGCCATGGCCCGGGCCCTGCTGCTGGCCATGCACGGCTTCGTGCTGAGCCTGCACACCATGGTCGACGACGACGTCGAGGAGTCCGACCTGGACGAGGAGCTCGAGCAGCTCGTGCGCCGGGCGGTCACCCGATGAGCACGGCTCCGGTGCCGACCGGCCGGATCCGGCCCGGGCTGGTCGAGGCTCCCGAGGCGGTCGACGTCCTGGTCGTCGGCCTGGGTGTCACCGGCGCCGGCTGCGCCCTCGACGCCGTCTCACGCGGGCTGAGCGTGCTCGCCGTCGACGCCCACGACCTCGCCTTCGGTACGTCGCGCTGGTCGAGCAAGCTGGTCCACGGCGGCCTGCGCTACCTCGCCAACGGCCAGCTCGCCGTGGCCCACGAGAGCGCCGTCGAGCGCGGGATCCTGATGGAGGTCACCGCACCCCACCTGACCCACCCCCTCCCGATGCTGCTCCCGCTCGGCACCGGGACCGGGCGCACCCAGGGCACCCTGCTGCGCGCCGGGATCGGCGCCGGCGACCTCCTGCGCCTGGCGGCCGGCACCTCGCGCGGCACCCTGCCCCGCCCTCGTCACCTCTCGGCCACCGAGGCCCTCCATCTCGCACCGGTCCTGGCGGCCGAGGGCCTGCGCGGCGCCCTGCTGTCGTGGGACGGCCAGCTCGAGGACGACGCCCGGCTGGTGGCCACGATCGCGCGCACCGCAGCCGACCTGGGGGCGGACGTCCGCACCCACAGCCGGGTCGTCGGGCTCGACGGCCGGGGGGCACGGCTGCGCGACGAGGTGACCGGGCGGACGCACGAGGTCACCGCCCGAGCCGTGATCAACGCCGCCGGCGTGTGGGCCGGCGACCTCGTCGACGACATCCGGCTCCGCCCCAGCCGCGGCGCCCACCTGGTGCTGCGCGCCGAGACCCTCCCCGCCCTCCGGGTGGCCCTGACCTTGCCGGTCCCCGGTGAGCGCAACCGCTTCGTGATGGCGCTCCCGCAGCCCGACGGCCAGGTCTACCTCGGCCTGACCGACGAGCCGGTCGAGGGCGAGCGGCCCGACGTGCCCGAGCCCACCGACGACGAGATCGACTTCCTGCTCGACACCGTCTCCTCCGGCCTCGGCCACCGGCTGACCCGCTCCGACGTCGTCGGGGCGTTCGCCGGCCTGCGTCCGCTGCTCCAGGCCGAGGGCCGCACCGCCGACCTGTCCCGTCGCCACGCCGTCCTGACCTCGACCACCGGGGTGGTGACGGTGGTCGGCGGCAAGCTCACCACCTACCGCCGGATGGCCCAGGACGCCGTCGACGCCGCCGTGTCCCGGCCCGGACTGAGCGCGGCGCCGAGCCGCACCGCGACGCTGCCGCTGGCCGGCGCGGCCCCACGGCTGGAGCTGGCCCGGCTCGTCGCCGCCGGGCCGTCGCCACGCCTGGTCCGCAGGTACGGCGCCGACGCGGACCTCGTCCTCGCCGACGCCCGGGCGGTGACCGGGCTGGCCGACGACGAGCTGCTCGCCCCCGTGTCGCCCCGGGTTCCGGTCACCCTGGCCGAGCTGGTCTTCGGGGTCACGCACGAGGGCGCCCTCGACGTCGCCGACCTCCTCGACCGGCGTACCCGGGTCGGCTTGGTCGCCGAGGATCGGGAGGCCGCCGAGCCCCTCGCCCGCCGGGCTCTGGGCGTGGCGGCGGCTCGTTGTTGATCGCGGCTCGTTAAATAGTGGGGCCGCCCCTCCCCAACCGGGTGCGCTCTCCCCTACCCTCGACCCATGCTCGAGCCCTGGGGGGCGGACTCAAGCACGTCGTACGAACCTGTTGCGGACGATTCCGCCCGTGTGCTGATCCTGGCCCGTGACGCCTTGTCACAGGGTCGGATCGGCGACGCCTCGGCCGCCGTCGACAGCGTGGGTCGCGACGACGTCCCTGCTGAGGTGCGGGCCGGTCTGGCCCTGATCGGTCTGGTCGCGCGGCTCGCTCGCGGTGACGTCCGTGGCGCCGCTCCCTACTCCCGCGAGCTGACCGGCCTGACCCGTGAGCGAGGTCGGGTCGCCGCTCTCGCGTGGTACGGGCTGGCCGAGCTCGCCGCCGCCCGGGCGCAGACCGATCTCGCGATCACGGCCTTCGAGCACGTCGACGAGGAGCAGTCCACCGGTCGCGACCACCCGTGGCTGCCGTGGCGCAGCGGGGTGGCGCGCCTGATCGCCGGCCGCGGTGAGATCGCGACCGCCAACGCCCTGGTCGAGAAGGAGCTCGCGGAGGCGCGCAGCAGCGACTCGCCGTACGCCGTGGCCTATGCCCTGCGCACCCTCGCGGCGGTGGCCCCGACCAGCGACCGGATCGGGCTGCTGGAGGACGCGCTCGACACCCTCGCCGGGGTCGGCGCCGCCCGCCTCGAGGCGCAGATCCGGACCGACCTGGCCGGCTGGCTGATGCTCCTGCAGCCGGCGGAGAAGGCGCGCTCGGTCGAGCTGCTCCGCTCGGCCGAGGCCTACTCCCGGCGCGAGGACCTCGGGCCCCTGCTCTCCCGCGTGCGCTGGCTGCTCGAGCGCCTCGGCGAGCACGCCGACGGCGAGCTGCCGGGGCGCCTGGCCGAGCTCAGCGCCGCCGAGCGCCGGGTGGCCCAGCGCGTGGTCACGGGCAAGCGCAACCGCGAGATCGCCGAGGAGCTCGGGGTAAGCGTGAAGTCGGTGGAGTGGCATGTCTCGCACATCCTCCGCAAGCTGTCGATCACCTCGCGCGGCGAGCTGGCCGACGCGCTGGCGCAGCCGCGCCAGCAGCGCTGACCTCTGGAAGGCGCGCGGTCAGCCGGCGCTCACACCGGGAGCGCGACGTACGTCGTGTCGAGGTACTCCTCGATGCCCTCGAAGCCGCCCTCGCGCCCGAACCCGCTCGCCTTCACCCCGCCGAACGGCGCCGCGGGGTTGGAGAGCAGGCCGGTGTTCATGCCGACCATGCCGAACTCCAGCGCCTCGGCGACCTTGATCGTGCGGGCCAGGTCCCTGGTGTAGACGTAGGAGGCCAGGCCGTACTCGGTGTCGTTGGCCAGCGCGATCGCCTCCTCGTCGGTGGTGAAGGTGGTGATCGGCGCAACCGGCCCGAAGATCTCCTCGCGGTTGATCCGAGCCTGGGCGGGGACGCCGAGCAGCACCGTGGGCGAGTAGAAGTGGCCCGGGCCGTCGGGCGCCGAGCCACCGCAGAGCACCTCGGCACCGTCGTCGACCGCGTCGGCGACCAGCTGCCCGATGCTCTGCACCGCGTCGTCGTTGATCAGCGGCCCCACGTCGGTGCCGGCCTCCTGGCCACGACCGGTGCGCAGGGCACCCATCCGCGCACCGAGCAGGTCGCCGAACTGCCGGGCCACCGACTCGTGCACCAGGAAGCGGTTGGCCGCGGTGCAGGCCTCGCCCATGTTGCGCATCTTGGCGACCATCGCGCCGTCGACGGCGGCCTCGACGTCGGCGTCCTCGAAGACCACGAACGGCGCGTTGCCGCCGAGCTCCATCGACATCCGCTGGAGCTGGTCGGCGGACTGGCGGACCAGCACCTTGCCGACCGGGGTCGAGCCGGTGAAGCTGACCTTGCGCAGGCGCTCGTCGGCCATCAGCGTCGAGCTGAGCTCCTTGCTGTGGTGGGTGGTCACGATGTTGAGCACCCCCGCCGGCAGACCGGCCTCGTCCATCACCTGGGCCAGGGCCAGCATGGTCAGGGGGGTCAGCTCGGCCGGCTTGACGATCATCGTGCAGCCCGCGGCCACGGCCGGGCCGATCTTGCGGGTGCCCATCGCCAGCGGGAAGTTCCACGGGGTGATGAACAGGCACGGACCGACCGGCTTGCGGATCGTCAGCAGTCGTGAGCCTCCCGCCGGCGCCTGCATCCAGCGACCGTGGATCCGCACCGCCTCCTCGGAGAACCAGCGCAGGAACTCCGCACCGTAGGTCACCTCTCCCCTGGCCTCGGCCAGCGTCTTGCCCATCTCGAGGCTGATCAGCTCGGCGAAGTCGTCGGCCTGGTCGATCACCGCCTCGAAGGCGCGACGCAGGATCTCGCCGCGCTCGCGGGGCGCGGTGGCGGCCCAGTCGGCCTGGACGGAGACGGCCGCGTCGAGGGCCGCCATGGCGTCGGAGGTGTCGCCGTCCGCGACGTCGGTGATCACCGACTCGTCGGCCGGGTCGTGCACCTGGAACCTCGCCCCGGTGTTCGACTCGCGCCACTGTCCAGCGATGAACAGACCGCGCGAGCCGGTCTTTGCCAAGAGGTCTAGTCCAGTCATGTGAAATAGCCTCGCACCTCGGTGAAGTTTGCCGAAAGCCTTCTCACCTCTGAAGCGGTTCTGCGACTGTGTCCGTGCGCGCCGGGGGGCATGTCACCTGGCCGTACCCGAGCCCCTCGCTGACCCCATGCTGCGAGGGGCTCGGCCCGTTCCTCCCCCGAATGCCGGGCCCCTTGGCCTCTTGAACATCTGCTCCGGGAGGAGTTGATTCGGACCAGCGACACGTGTCGGCGGCCGACTCCGGCCGCCAGCGGACCTGGAGGCGAGACATGGCGGAGAAGGCGGGCGGCCGTAGACCAGCCGGGCAAGATCTCGGGGCGGGCAGCCCGGACCGGATCCGGAACGTGGTGCTGGTCGGGCCCGGCGGGTCCGGGAAGACCACCCTGGTCGAGACGCTGCTCGCCTGCGCAGGAGCCATCCCGCGGGCCGGCTCGGTCCGGGACGGCACGACCGTGTGCGACTTCGAGGACTCCGAGCATGCCCACGAGCGCTCCATCTCCCTGGCGATCGCACCGGTGGTGCACCGCGGGACCAAGATCAACTTCGTCGACACCCCTGGGTACGGCGACTTCGTCGGCGAGGTGCGCGCCGGCCTACGGGCCGCTGACTGCGCCCTCTTCGTGATCGCGGCCAACGACGCCCTCGACGACGCCACCGCCGCGCTGTGGCGCGAGTGCGCCGAGGTGGGCATGCCCCGGGCCGTGGTGATCACCAAGCTCGACCAGGCCCGGGCCGACTACGACGGCGTGCTGGCGGCCGCGCAGGCGGCGTTCGGCGACAAGGTGCTGCCGCTCTACGTGCCGGTCCGCGACGGTGGCGCCGTCACCGGCGTGATCGACCTGCTCGTCGAGGACGGCGAGCACGACGACCTCCGCGGAGCCCTGATCGAGGGCATCATCGAGGAGTCCGAGGACGAGACCCTGATGGACCGCTACCTCGGCGGCGAGGAGATCGCCCACGAGACGCTGACCGAGGACCTCGAGAAGGCCGTCGCCCGGGCCAGCTTCCATCCCGTCGTTCCCGTGTGCTCGGTGACCGGCGTCGGCTGCGCCGAGCTGCTCGACCTCGCGGTCGACGGCTTCCCCTCGCCGCTGGAGCACCCGTCGCCGGAGGTCTTCACCCCTGCCGGCGCGGTCGCGGCCGCGATCACCGGCGATCCCGCCGGGCCCCTCGTCGCCGAGGTCGTCAAGACCACCAGCGACCAGTACGTCGGACGGGTCAGCCTGGTCCGGGTCTTCTCCGGCACCCTGACCCCCGACGCACCGGTCCACGTCTCGGGCCATTTCACGTCGTTCTTCGCCGACTCGACCCACGAGGACCACGACGAGGACGAGAAGGTCGGCTCGCTGGCCTACCCCTTCGGCCGGCAGATGGTGGCCGCCGACAGGGTGGTCGCGGGCGACCTGTGCGCGATCGGCAAGCTGAGCCGGGCCGAGACCGGTGACACGCTGTCGGCCGTCGACGACCCTCGGGTGCTGCGCCCGTGGTCGATGCCGGAGCCGCTGCTTCCGGTCGCGATCGTGGCCCGCAGCAAGCAGGACGAGGACAAGCTGTCGCAGGCGCTCGCCCGGCTCGCCGCCGAGGACCCGACGGTGCGCGTCGAGAACAACCCCGAGACCCACCAGCTGGTGCTGTGGACGATGGGCGAGGCGCACGCCGACGTGCTGATCGCGCGGCTGGCCGACCGCTACTCCGTCCACGTGGACACCCAGCCGTTCCTGGTCTCGCTGCGCGAGACCTTCGGAGGCCTCGGCAAGGGACTCGGCCGGCACGTGAAGCAGTCCGGCGGCCACGGGCAGTACGCCGTGTGCCACGTCGAGGTGGAGCCGCTCCCCGAGGGCGCCGGCTTCGAGTTCGTGGACAAGGTGGTCGGCGGCTCGGTGCCGCGCCAGTTCATCCCCTCGGTCGAGAAGGGAGTGCGGGCCCAGATGGAGCGTGGGGTCCGGGCCGGCTACCCGATGGTCGACCTCCGGGTCACGCTGACCGACGGCAAGGCGCACGCGGTCGACTCCTCCGACATGGCCTTCCAGATGGCCGGGTCACTGGCCCTGCGGGAGGCCGCCTCGAGCACCACGGTGACGTTGCTCGAGCCCTACGACGTCGTGGCCGTCGTCGTACCCGACGAGCACATCGGCCCCACCATGAGCGACCTCTCGGCACGCCGAGCCCGGCTCCTCGGGACCGACAAGGTCGGCGACGACCGCACCGTGATCAACGCCGAGGTGCCCCAGACCGAGCTGGTCAGGTACGCCGTCGACCTCCGCTCCGCCACCCACGGCGCCGGCGCCTTCACCCGCTCCTTCGGCCACTACGAACCGATGCCCGAGGACGTCGCCGCCACCGTCGCCCGCCGCGACCGCTGAGGCGGGGCCTGGTCCGTCCGGGTCACCCGTGCGCGATCCCGCTGTCGAACCCCTTCGCGAACCACTGTCCGCCCTCGGAGATGCGGGCCGCGCTCTCGCCGCGGAACAGCGGGCCGCGGGGTCCGTCCACCGCGAGGTACAGACCGTCGATTCCGGGCAGCCGGGACGACAACGCCGTCTCGAGCTCCCCCATCCGGCCGTCGACCGAGGCGGCGTCCGCCGCTGTCGCCTCGACGACCACGGCCGGGCCGAGGGGATGGAGCACCCGCACCGTCGTCGGTGTCAGGGGAAAGCCCCGCAGGACAGCCGTCGCTTCCGCCTCGAGCTCGGAGTCGGAGGCCCGGGTAGCGACGGGATGACCCGTGACCCGGTAGCCGTACTCCTCCTCGTCGGGCACGGCCTCCCCCGCGGCGTGCTCGAAGACGGCGACCAGGCTCAGCCGCGCGGGATGCCGGAGCCGGGCCCGAGCGGCCCCCGCGGCCAGCGCGCCCTCCCACTCCGCGATCATCTGGTCATGTCCATCCGGAGCCACGCGCAGCACCTGTCGCACCGTGGTCGGTGAGCTCACGTCGAGCCCGTCGAAATACTGCGCGTCGAGCCCCGCGAGCGCTGCGTCGTACGCCGCCCTCACGTCGTCGGTCCGAGTGACCGTCGCGACGTTCGGGGCGGGAGGCGAGTGGCCGCAGCCCACCAGCACGAGGGCGATGGCCAGGCCGGACGCCCGCCCGCCCCGCCGCCGTCCGCGATCGCCCATGACCGATGGTCGCGCTCGGCACGGCGCCAGTCCAGCAGCGCCGCTGGATCGTCACCGGACGTGCGCGCCGCGCAGGAACTGCTCCAGCAGGGGACCGGCGGTGCCGGCGCCGGTCGTACCGACGTCGACGAACGCGCACACGGCGAGGTCTCCGTGGCCGGCGATCATCCAGGCGTGGGTGAGGATCTTGCCGTTGCGGTCGAACTCCGCGGTGCCGGTCTTCGCGATCACCGGTGGTGCCGGCACGTCCTTGAGCCCGATACCGGTGCCCCCGGTGACGACACCGCGGAGCAGTGTCGTCAGCATCGCGTCCTGGGCCGAGGTCAGCGGCGTCGGTGAGGTGGGGTCGGGGTGCACCGACGTGACCAGCTGGGGTACGACGGTGTGCCCGGCCACGACCGATGCCATCACCGTCGCCATCGTCATCGGCGACGCCAGGATCTGACCCTGCCCGATCATGTCCGCGGCCTTCTCGGTCTCCGACGCGGGCGGGACGACGTTGCCGAAGTACGCCGGGAAGCCGAGGTCGTGGTCGACCCCCATGCCGAGCGTGGCCGCGGCGTCGACGAGGTCGGAGGAGCCCAGCCGGGTCCGCTCGTTGATGTAGGCGGTGTTGCAGGAGTTGGCGATCGCCGTCGCCAGGGTGATCCGGCCGTTGGCCGACGGCGGGTAGAAGCTGTCGTTGGTGAACACCTTGCCGTTCACCGTGACGCTGGTCGGGCAGTCGACGGGTGTGGACGGGGTCACGCCCTTCTTCGCCAGCGCCAGCGAGTCGACGGTCTTGAAGGTCGAGCCCGGCGCGAACCGGCCGTAGGTCGCGTCGTTGTAGCCGTTGTTGCCCGGCCCGTTGGCCGCCGCCAGGATCGCGCCGGTGGAAGGCCGGATCGCGACGATCGCACTGGCCGGGGCCACGTTCGCCAGGATCCGCTCGGCCAGCATCTGGAGGCGAGGCACCATGGTCAGCTTCAGCGGCGTGCCGTCGACCGGCTTGGTCGCGAACAGCTTGCGGTGCTTGCCGTCCGAGCCGACCGCGTCCACCTCGACCCCCGGCGTGCCCCGCAGCTGCTCGTCGTACCGCGCCTCGAGGCCGGAGATGCCGGCCAGGTCACCGACCCGGTAGACGCCGGGGTTCTGCTTGATCATGTCGGCGGTCACCGGCCCGACCGATCCCAGGATCGGGGCCGCGAACTCCTTGGTGATCCCGAGGGGCAGCTGGTCGGCCAGGGCGTCGACGCCCTTGATCGCGGTCGCCCGCCCGACCAGCCCCGACGGCGCGTCCTGCTGGCGGTAGACGATCGCCTGGACGAACGCCTGGGGGCCGGACGCCTTGACCTGCTTGACGTACGACGCGACGTCGATGCCGGTCAGCTGCGCCAGCCGCCGGGCGGAGTCGAGGGCGGCGGCGGGGCCCACCTTGGTGCGGTCGACCCCGAAGCGGACCACCGGTCGGTCGGTCACCAGTCCCACCCCGCCGGGCCCGAGGATGTCGCCGCGCGTCGCCGGCACCGTGGTCGCCGACAGGGTCTCGGCCGGCTGCAACGTCGGCTCGACCAGGGCCGGCCGCCACGGGACCCTCCAGCCGCTGCCGTCCTGGGTGGTCTGCATCGGCACGCGGGTGGTGTAGCTCCAACCGCTCCCGAGCGGCCAGGTCCAGTGCAGGGTGGCCGTCGCCGCGGTGCTGCTGCTCTTCGAGACGCCGGAAACGGTGACCGTCGGTTTCACCGCACCGAGCCCCGAGACGGCGGCGGCGTACTGCTTCTGCACGATGGTCGGGGTGCTGCCGACGAACGCGACCTTCGACAGGTCACCGGAGGAGAGTCCGTCCGCCAGTGCCTTCGCCGTCGGGTCGGGGCTCGGGCCGGAGTCGCCCCCGCCCCCGCAGCCGGCCAGCGCGAGCACCAGCGCGACCAGCGCCGCCGGGAGGACGAGGAGAGATGGCAGCCGAGGGGTCCCCATGGCGGCCATCCTGTCAAAGGCCCGGGAGGGCCGGCGGTCAGGCCAGGGAAGGCAGCCGGGTCAGCGCGGCGGCTACCGCGGCCTGGAGGTCTGCGTCGTCCCAGCTGTGGTCGGTGATCTCACCGCGCAGGTAGGCGTCGTACGCCGCGAGGTCGAGGTGGCCGTGCCCGCACAGCGCGGTCAGGATCACCTTCTCCTCACCGGTCTCGGTGCACCGGTGCGCCTCCTCGATCGCGGCGGCGAGGGCATGGGTCGGCTCGGGGGCCGGGATGATCCCCTCGGTGCGCGCGAAGAGGACGCCGGCGGCGAAGCACTCCGACTGCTTCTTCGCGATCGCCTCGATCTCGCCGGTCTCGTAGAGGTGACTGATCAGCGGGCTCATGCCGTGGTAGCGCAGGCCGCCGGCATGGATCGGGTCGGGGATGAAGTCGTGACCGAGCGTGTGCATCTTCATCAGCGGCGTCATCCCGAGGGTGTCGCCGAAGTCGTACGCGTAGGTGCCCTGGGTCAGGCTCGGGCACGAGGAGGGCTCGACCGCGCGGACCACCGGCGACATCCGGCCGGCCCACTTCTCGCGCAGGAACGGGAAGGCGAGACCCCCGAAGTTGGACCCGCCGCCGGTGCAGCCGACCAGGAGGTCGGGCGTCTCGCCGACCATCGCCAGCTGGAGGAGGGCCTCCTCGCCGATCACGGTCTGGTGCAGCAGCACGTGGTTGAGCACGCTGCCCAGGGCGTAGTTGGTGTCGCCTCGCTGGGCCGCGACCTCGACCGCCTCGCTGATCGCGATGCCCAGCGACCCGGTGGAGTTCGGGTCCTGGGCCAGGATCGACCGGCCGGCCTCGGTCAGGTCGCTCGGGCTCGGGTGCACGACGCCGCCGAAGGTCTCGATCATGATCCGTCGGTAGGGCTTCTGGTCGTACGACGCCCGCACCTGCCACACCTCGCACTCGAGGTCGTACTGCGAGCAGGCGAACGCGAGCGCCGTACCCCACTGACCGGCGCCGGTCTCGGTGGTCAGCTTCGAGATGCCGGCCTGCTTGTTGTAGAAGGCCTGGGGCACGGCGGTGTTGGGCTTGTGCGAGCCGGCCGGCGACACGCCTTCGTACTTGTAGTAGATCCGGGCCGGGGTGCCGAGCGCCTTCTCCAGCCGGTGCGCACGGAACAGCGGGGACGGCCGCCAGAGGCGGTAGACGTCGAGCACCTCGCCGGGGATCTCGACGTACTGGTCCTGCGAGACCTCCTGGAGGATCAGGTCCATCGGGAACAGCGGCGCGAGGTCCTCGGGGCCGACCGGCTGGCCGGTGCCCGGGTGCAGCACCGGGGGTGGCGGAGTCGGCAGGTCGTGCAGCACGTTGTACCAGCGGGTCGGCATCTCGCTCTCGGCGAGCAGGATCTTGTGGTCGGCGGTCCGGGGCATGGCCCGAGCCAAGCACTCGGTGACCGGCTTGTCAGCCCCAGGTTTCTGGAGGCCCCGGCGGGCGGTCCGCCGGTCATCGACCTGGTGCGCGCCGCCCGGGTGAGCCTGTGTGACCTGGGTCACCCCAGGTCCCGGGAATGTTCTCGGCGGTCCTGCGTTCTACTCACCAAGTGGTTGAAAATTCATCCAAGAGGAGACCCCCACATGACTGACAACACGTTCGACCCCGCCACCACCGTCGTCGACGACATCAAGGGCGACTACGCGCTCGACCCGACCCACTCCCGCCTGGGCTTCAGCACGCGGCACGCGATGGTCACCACCGTCCGCGGCCAGTTCAAGGACTTCACCGGCGAGGCCGTCGTCGACACCGCCAACCCGGCAGCCAGCAAGGTCGTCGTGAACATCAAGGCCGAGAGCATCGACACCGGCGTGGCCGACCGCGACGCGCACCTGCGCAGCGCCGACTTCTTCGACGTCGAGACCTACCCCGAGATCACCTTCACCTCCACCGACGTTTCGCGCGACGGTGACGACTGGACGATCGTCGGCGACCTGACCATCAAGGACGTCACCAAGCCGATCTCGATCGACTTCGAGGCCAGCGGATCGGCCCGCGACCCGTTCGGCAACCTGCGGATCGGTTTCGAGGGCCAGGCCACGATCAGCCGCAAGGACTGGGGCCTGACCTGGAACGCCGCCCTCGAGACCGGCGGCTTCCTCGTCTCGGACAAGATCAAGCTCGACTTCGACATCTCCGCGATCGCCAAGTAGCACGAGGACGTTCCGACCCGGCTGGTGCCCACCAGCCGGGTCGGAGCTTATTGGGGTGCACCCGAGCGGCCGGGGCGGTTGAATGCCGCCCGTGGACGAGCTGACGCTGCCGGCGGAGGTGCTGGCCGACGGCCTGACCTCACGACCGCTGACCATGACCGACGCCCGGGCGGTCTACGAGGTGATGGCCGCCCAGGAGCAGGCCGATCTCGGCAAGGTCGAGATCGAGGAGGCCGACATCGTCGGCGACTGGCAGCGGCCGAGCTTCGACGTCGAGGAGTCGACGGTCGGCGTCTTCGACGGCCCGACGCTGGTCGCCTACGCCGAGGTGAGCGCGAGCGGCCGGGGCGACGCCGGCGTGCACCCGTCGTACCGCCGCCGTGGGATCGGTACGGCGCTCGCGGCCTGGATGCCGGTCCGCACCGCGCGGCTCGGTGGCACGATCATCGGCAGTCCGGTCCCCGAGGGGTCGACCGCCGACCGGCTGCTGGAGAGCCTGGGCTGGTTCGTCCGCTGGACCAGCTGGGCGCTGGCCCTGCCGGAGGGCACCGACATCCCGGAGCGGCCCCTTCCCGAGGGCTACGCGATCCGCACGGCCGATCCCGAGGAGTACCCCGCGGTGCTCGACGTCGTCGAGGACGCGTTCTTGGAGTGGAGCGTGCGCGAGCGGTCGACGTACGACGACTTCCTGGCGGTCACGGTCCGGCGCCCCGGCTTCGAGCCCTGGCACTTCCGGGTCGTGACCGACGCGGCCGGGGTGATCGTCGGCTGCGCACTGGTCCAGATGTTCGAGGGTCCGCCGCTGGAGGCCTTCATCAGCCGGCTGGCGGTGCGCAGCGACCAGCGGCACCAGGGCCTGGCCCAGGCGCTGCTCGTCGACTCCTTCGCGCGGGGTCGCGAGCACGGCGCGACCCGGGCGGCACTGTCCACCGACTCGCGGACCGGCGCGCTGGGGCTCTACGAGAAGGTCGGCATGCAGGTCGTCGGCACCTGGGTGCACCGCGCCGTCGACGTCTGATCCTCCCGGTCAGCGCCAGCGGGGATGACGGTGGCCGCGGCGGGCGAGCCGCCGTACGCCGAAGACGTAGAGCAGCAGCGCCACCACCAGCAGCGAGAGGTGGGAGAGCACCAGGACCAGCACGATCACCGCGAGCAGCGCCTTGAGCAGGAACGGGACAGCCGGCGGACGCCAGCCACGGGACCGGGCGACGACCGGCGGCTGCCACGAGCCCCAGGCCGCGTGGCCGGAGGGTGCCTGGCGCGCACCCGGCGGCCTCGGCAGGTCGGCGAAGACCGGGCTCAGCTCGGCTTGGGTCCGGGCCGCCCAGATCCGGTCCAGCCGCTCGGAGTGCTCCTCGGCGGTGATCCGGCCGAGGGCGAAGTGCTCGCCGAGCTCGCGGGCGGCGGTCTCGCGGTCGTCGTCGCCGATCCGCAGTTGCGCGCCGCTCACGACCGCTCCCCGTCTCCCAGGTCCTGCCCGTCCGGATCGTGCCGGTCGCCCAGGTCGTCGATCTCGTCGATCTCGTCGCCCGGGTGGTCGGCCAGGATGCCGTAGAGGCCGCGGCGGGCCTCGACCAGCACCCCGATCGCGGCCCGGCGCTGCTCGTCGGTGCCGGTGCTGATGATCTGCCACACCGCGTTCATCACCCGGCCCAGCTCGGGCTTCAGCGCCGAGAAGTCGGACCGGCCCTTGGCCCACGACGAGGACGACCGCTCGGCCTCGCCACTCTCCCCGGTCTCCCCGGGTCCGTCGAAGGGCGCCCACACCGCGGCCACCTCGTCGGCATGGTCGGCGAGATAGGTGCGGCCGTCGGCGGTCAGCCGCAGGGTACGACGACCGCGCTCGTCGTCACCCTCGATCAGGCCCTCGTCCTCCAGCTGCGAGATGGTCGGGTAGACCGAGCCCGGGCTCGGCCGCCACGCGCCGCCCGAGCGCTCGGCGATCTGGCCGATCACCTGGTAGCCGTTCAGCGGCTCGTCGGCCAGCACCGCCAGGATCGCCACCCGCACGTCACCACGGCGGACCCGGGGTCCGCGCGGCGGGTCCTGGCCGGCCAGCCCGAAGAGCCCGGCCAGCCACGGCGGCGGACCCGAACGCCCCTGCGGCCCCCAGCTGCCGCCCCACGGGCCGCCCCGACCACCGAAGCTCTGCCACGCCTGGTGGTTGCCGAACCGCGACTCGAACTCGCGCGCCCACTGACGCCCGAAACCCTGCTCACCCATGATCGCCCCGCTTCTTCCCGTCCAGCCGACACTGTCGTCGACCGATCACGATATATCGCGAGCGTACGGCGACCATCGGGGCGACACAAGGGCCCGGGCCGGATGCGCGGTGGCTCAGCCGGTGTTGCGCATTCCGGCCGCGATCCCGTTGATGGTCAGCAGCAGGGCACGTTCCAGCGCCGGATCGTCCTCCCCGCGCCGGTAGCGACCCAAGAGCTCGACCTGCAGGTGATGGAGCGGCTCGAGGTAGTTCTCCCGGATGTCCAGCGTGGTGCGCAGGGTCGGCTCGCGGTCGAGCAGCGCAGCGTCGCCGGTCACGGCGAGGACGTGCTCGACGGTCAGGTCGAACTCCGCGCGGACGTTCTCCAGCAGCGGCCGGAGCGACTCCGGCGCCAGGGCGACGTAGCGTGCGGCGATCTCGAGGTCGGTCTTGACCAGGGTCATCGACACGTTGCCCAGGAAGGTGCGGAAGAACGGCCATCGCGCGTACATCTCGCGCAGCACCTCGACGTCACCGGCGACCGCCGCCAGCCCCGACCCCACGCCGTACCAGCCGGGCACGATCTGGCGCGACTGGGTCCAGCCGAACACCCAGGGGATCGCGCGCAGGTCGTCGAGGCCGTCGTCGGAGTCCGGCCGCCGGGCCGGGCGGGAGCCGATGTGCAGGGCCCCGAGCAGGTCCACCGGCGTCGAGGTCAGGAAGTACTCGGCGAGCCCGGGCTCCTCGACCAGGCCGCGGTAGCGCGTGTGGGCGGCCTCGGAGATCCGGTCCATCATCGCGTCCCAGCGCCGGCTCTCGTCGGGGGTACGGCGGTCCGTGCGGTGCAGGACGCTGGCCTCGATGGTGGCCGCCACCGCCAGCTCGAGGTTCTGCCGCGCCAGCGCGGGCAGGGCGTACTTGTCGCTGATCACCTCGCCCTGCTCGGTGATCTTGACCTCGCCGTCCACGGTGCCCGACGGCAGCGCCATGATCGCGTCGTACGTCGGACCGCCGCCGCGGCCGACCGAGCCGCCGCGGCCGTGGAAGAACCGGAGCCGCACGCCGTACCTCCGGGCGACGTCGCGGGCGCGCCGCTGCGCGCGCTGGATCTGCCACTGCGAGGTGGTGATCCCGCCGGCCTTGTTGGAGTCGGAGTAGCCGAGCATCAGCTCCTGGACGTCGCCACGGAGCCGGACCAGCTCGCGGTACGACGGGTCGGCGAACATCGCGTCGAGGATGAACTCCGCCTGCTCGAGCTCGGTCACCGTCTCCAGCAGGGGCACGAAACCGATACGCGCCACCCCCGACGGCAGGTCGACCAGCCCGGCCTCGCGGGCCAGCACCACGGCGGCGAACACGTCGTCGGCGTCGTGGGTCATCGAGATGATGTAGCTCTCCACGACGCGGGGCCCCAGCGAGTCGAGCCCCCACCGGATCGCCCGGAAGGTCTCGGCCGTGACCGCGCCCTCCTCGTCGAGCGGCAGGGGGCTGCGGGCCAGCGGCCGGCGGCTGGCCAGCTCCTCGCTGAGCACCTTGGTCCGCGCGTGCGGCTCGAGCGCGGCGTACGGCGTGGCGAGCTCGCCGACGCGGTCGAGCAGCTGGCCCACGGCGTGGTGGTGCTTCGCGGAGTGCTCGCGGACGTCGAGCGTGGCCAGGGTGAGCCCGGTCGCCGCCACGGTGCGGACCAGCCGCTCGAGCTCGCCGCTCGCGACCACGGTGCCCTGCTGGGCGAGCACCGAGCGGTGCAGCAGGAGCAGGTCGTCGAGCAGCTCGGTGTCGTCGGCGTAGTCACGACCCTCGACGTGCCGCCGCCCACCGGCGATCCGCCGCTCGGTGAGCCCCAGCCGCACGTGCACGCAGGTGAGGAAGAGCCGGTAGGGCTCCTCGGCGTTGAGGCGCCGGTAGCGCGGCTCGACCTCGGGCAGACCCGGCAGCAGCTCCGCGATCCGGTCGGTCAGCTCTCCGGAGACCGCGCTGACCCGGTCGCTGACCGACAGCTCGCGGCGCAGCCGATCGACCAGGGTCTGCAGCATCCGCACGCCGTGCACGGCCTGGAGCGCCAGCACCTCGCGGGTGGTCGCCGGCGTGACGTAGGGGTTGCCGTCCCGGTCCCCACCCACCCAGGTGCCGAAGCGCAGGGGCCGCACGTCGGCCGGCAGCTCGACTCCCATCGTCGCCAGCCGGTCGCGCAGCTCCTCGAGCACGTCGGGCAGGGCCGCGGCGGAGAGCCCCTCGAGGTAGTACACGACGTTGCGTGCCTCGTCGGTCGGCTGGGGCGGCTCGATCCGGAGCTCGTCGGTGAGCCAGAGCAGCTCGATCGCCTCGGCCAGCCGGCGGTCACGGCGCGGCCCCTCCGGCTCCTCGAGCAGGCTCGCCACGCGACGCAGCTTGTCGATCGTTGAACGCCGCGCCACCTCGGTCGGGTGGGCGGTGAAGACCGGGCGCACCCCCACGGTGCGCAGCAGGCCGGCCAGCTCCTCGGCCGGCAGGTCGGCCTCGCGGATCCGGCCGAGGGCCTGCTCGATCCAGCCCCCGTCCGCCTGCTTCTGGCGGGTCAGGGCCCGGCCGCGGTGCACCTGCTCGGTGATGTTTGCGAGGTGGAAGTACGCCGTGAACGCGCGCACCAGGCGGGTGATCGTGGCCAGGTCGAAGTCCGGGAGCTGGTCGAGCCGGCCGTGCTTGGCGTGCGAGCGCACCTGCTCGACCAGGGCGAGCATGTCGTCCCCCTCGGTGCGGGCCAGGGTCTCGCCCAGGATCGAGGTGACGCTGCGGATGTCGCGGCGCAGGGCGCGGTCCGGCGTACTGCTGGCGTCGTCGTCCATGCCTGCATCGTTCCCGATGGATGTGACGCACGTGTGTCGCCGCCCACGGGCCGGTCCGCCCCGCCGGGAGGGGAGAGGACCTCCGACTCTCCCGTTAATACCCCAAGGGGGTATGGTGGCGTCATGGACCACCCCGGATACGTCAGCAGCAAGGACGACGTGCTCAAGCGCCTGCGTCGGATCGAGGGGCAGGCCCGCGGCCTGCAGCGGATGGTCGAGGAGGAGCAGTACTGCATCGACATCCTGACCCAGGTCTCGGCGATGACCAAGGCGCTCCAGGCCGTCTCGCTCAACCTGCTCGACGACCACCTCGCGCACTGCGTGCGGGACGCCGTCAGCACCGGGGTCGACGCCGACGAGAAGCTCGCCGAGGCGTCGGCCGCGATCGCCCGCCTCGTGCGTTCCTGAAGGAGGACCGAGATGACCCAGACCCAGACCTGGACCGTGACCGGGATGACCTGCGAGCACTGTGTGGCCTCGGTGACCGAGGAGGTCGCCGAGCTGCCCGGCGTACGCAGCGTCGACGTGCTCCTCGCCGAGGGCACCGTGACCGTGACCGCCGACGCCCCGCTCGCCGACGACGACGTCCGACGTGCCGTCGAGGAGGCGGGCTACGCGCTCGCCTGAGATGACCACCTCCACCACGCAGGACGCCGCTGTCGAGGTCGACCTCGACATCTCCGGCATGACCTGCGCCTCCTGCGCGAACCGGATCGAGCGGAAGCTGAACAAGCTCGACGGCGTCACCGCGAGCGTCAACTACGCCACCGAGCGCGCGCACGTCCGCCGGGCCGCCGACGTGCCGGCGGACCTGCTGATCCAGACCGTGCGCGCGGCGGGGTACGACGCGTCCCTGCCGACCGCGGACCCGTCACCGGAGCCGGTCGTCCGGCCGGTCCGGCTGCTGGTCGCCGCGGTGCTCTCGGTGCCGGTGGTCGCCTTCGCGATGTCGCCCGGCCTCCGCCCGCCCGCCTGGGAGTGGTGGTCGCTGGTGCTCTCGGCGGTCGTCGTGGGCTATGCCGGCTGGCCGTTCCATCGAGCGACCGTGGTCAACCTGCGGCACGGGGCGACCACGATGGACACCCTGGTGTCGATCGGCACCTCGGCGGCCTGGACATGGTCGGCGGTCGCGGTGCTCCGGGGCCAGGGGCACCTCTACGCCGAGAGTGCCGCCGTGGTGACCACCTTCCTGCTGGCCGGCCGCTACGCCGAGGCACGCAGCAAGCGCCGGGCCGGCGAGGCGATCCGCTCGTTGCTGGAGCTCGGGGCCAAGCAGGTCACCGTGCTGCGCGACGGGCGCGAGGAGCTGGTGGACGCGGCGATGCTCGGGGTCGGAGACCGGTTCGTGGTGCGACCCGGTGAGAAGGTCGCCACCGACGGGGTCGTCGAGGACGGCATCTCGGCCGTCGACGCGTCGATGCTCACCGGCGAGCCCACCCCGGTCGACGTGGGTCCGGGCGACGGCGTGGTCGGCGCGACGGTCAACGCCTCGGGGCGGCTCGTCGTCCGCGCCACCCGCGTGGGCTCCGACACGCAGCTCGCCCAGCTCGCCCGGCTGGTCGAGGAGGCCCAGCAGGGCAAGGCGCCGGTCCAGCGGTTGGCCGACCGGATCTCGGCGGTGTTCGTCCCCGTGGTGCTCGGCCTGGCCGTGCTCACCCTGGCCGGCTGGCTGCTCTCGGGGGCCTCGGCCACCGACGCCTTCACCGCGGCGGTCGCGGTGCTGATCATCGCCTGCCCCTGCGCCCTCGGCCTGGCCACACCGACCGCCCTGATGGTCGGCACCGGGCGCGGCGCCCAGCTGGGCATCGTGATCCGGGGCCCGCAGGTGCTGGAGTCGACGCGAGCGATCGACACGCTGCTGCTCGACAAGACCGGCACGGTCACCACGGGGCGGATGTCGGTGGTCGACGTGGTCGCCGACGGCTCCACCGCGGAGGCGCTGCGGCTGGCCGGTGCCGTCGAGGCCGCCTCCGAGCACCCGATCGCGCGAGCCATCGCCGCGTACGCGGCCGAGCACGGCCCGCTGCCCCCGGTCGAGGACTTCGCCGGCCTCGCCGGTGAGGGTGCCCGGGGTCGGGTGGAGGGCCACGACGTCACGGTGGGGCGGCCGTCGCTGTTCGCCGACCTGCCCGACGCCGTACGTCGTGCCCTCGGGGCGGTGGCCGGCGGCACGCCCGTGGTGGTCGGCTGGGACGGCCGGGCGCGCGGGGTCGTCACCGTGGCGGACACGGTCAAGGAGGGGTCGGCCGAGGCGGTGCGCCGCTTCCACGCCCTCGGCCTGGACACCGTGCTGCTGACCGGTGACCACGAGTCGGCGGCGCGCGCGGTCGCGGCGCATGTCGGCATCGAGACCGTGGTCGCGGGCGTGCTGCCGGCCGACAAGGTCGCCACCGTGACCCGGCTCCAGGCCGAGGGTCGCGTGGTGGCGATGGTCGGGGACGGCGTCAACGACGCGGCCGCGCTGGCCGCAGCCGACCTCGGGCTGTCCATGGGCACCGGGACGGACGTCGCGATTGCGGCCGCCGACCTCACCGTGGTCGGGGGCGACCTGCGGGTGGCCGCGGACGCGATCCGGCTGGCCCGTCGTACCCTCGCCACGATCCGCGGCAACCTGTTCTGGGCGTTCGCCTACAACGTGGCCGCGATCCCGCTCGCCGCGGCCGGTCTGCTCGACCCGATGATCGCCGGGGCCGCGATGGCGGCATCCTCGCTGTTCGTGGTCGGCAACAGCCTGCGCCTGCGCCGCTTCCGCTGACCGGGCGCGCGGGCCGGCTCAGCCCTGGTTGCCGCGACCCTCTTCGACGTACTCCTTGACCTGGTCGAGCATGGTCTGCCAGTTGGCGGCGAACTGCTCGGCCTGCTCCTCGGAGTCGTTGCCGTCCTGCTCGAGGGTGAGCCGGGTGCCGGCGTCGCTCGCCTCGAGGCGGTAGTCGAGGTGGTGGTAGCTCGACGGCTCGTCCGGCTGTCCGCTGAGCGGGCTGTAGTGGGTCATCCGCAGCCGGGAGGGCTCGTCGACCTCGAGGATCTCGCCCTTGTCCTCGAACGAGGTGCCGTCGTACTCGCCGGTCCAGGTGATCGCGCTGCCGACCTGCCAGTCGGTCTCGACCTGCGAGCCGAACATGAAGCGCGAGATCGCCTCGGGATCGGTGAGTGCGGCCCAGACCTGCTCGGGCGAGGCGGAGATCTCGGTCTCCGCGCCGGCGACGTGGTCAGTACTTGGTTCGGTCATGTCAGAGATGTACCCACGACTCAGGAGCGCACACCCGAACCCCGGGTCGACCTGCCGAGATGGCGCAGGAGGTTGGCGGAGAACCGGCTGCCCATGGCCGCCACGACGCCGCGCATCGCGGTCTGCACGGCCGGGCGGGCCAGGCCCGGGAACGGCAGCTCCACGGTGATCGACAGGTCGATCGCCAGGTCGGTGCCCGAACCCGAGGGCCTGAGTCGGTAGGTGCCGTCGACCCCGGCCCGCTCCCCGGCCCGCTCGGGGTCGTGGGTGAACGTGATCTGCGTGGGCTTCTCGAAGGACATCAGCTCGGTGAACGACGGCGCGATCGCGATGCCGAGGACCGGCACCTTGCTCAGGTGCCAGACCCAGCGGTCGCCCTCGGCCTCGATCTCGCGGAGGTACGGCGTGAGCCGGGGTAGCAGGTCGGGGTCGGTGAGCGCGGCCCAGACCTCGGCCGGCTTGGCGTCCACGGTGGCCGACGAGCGGTTGCGGACGGTGAACGCGGTCATTCCCCGGAGTCTGTCACCGGCCCGGGGGCGTCGACCCACCCCCTGGGGCGGGGTCGGCTTCGGAGCGGCTGGCTAGGGTCGGGACATGGGTTCCATAGCGGGCGTCGTCGACCAGGTGCTCGACCGGACCGTGGCCCCGGGCTACTCCCGGATCGGCTACCACCTGCGCCGGCGGCAGTGGTCGCCGCTGCCCGACGGTGCGCTCGACGGCCGCGTGGTGCTGGTCACCGGCGGCACGTCCGGTCTCGGGCTGGCGACCGTCGAGGCCTGCGCCCGGCTCGGTGCCACCGTGCACCTGCTGGGCCGCGACCGGCAACGCGGTGAGTCGGCGGCGCGGGGCGTGCGTCGCCGCGTGCCGAACGCCGAGATCGTGGTCGAGGAGTGCGACCTGGGCTCACTGCCCGCCGTGGCGGCGTTCGCGCAGGACTTCGGCGCCCGCGTGCCCGCGCTCCACGGCCTGGTCCACAACGCGGGGCTGATGGCCGATCCGCGCACCGAGACCCCCGAGGGGCACGAGCTCACCCTCAGCGTCCACGTGCTCGGGCCGCACCTGCTGACCTCGCTCCTGGTCCCGGTGCTGGTGCCCGGGTCACGGGTGCTGTTCGTCTCCTCCGGAGGCATGTACTCGCAGCCGCTGGCGGTCGACGACCCGGAGTTCCGCGAGGGCGAGTACTCCGGGGTGACGGCGTACGCTCGGGCCAAGCGGATGCAGGTGGTGCTGGCCGAGCAGTGGGCCGAGCGACTGGCCGACCGCGACATCACCGTCCGCGCCATGCATCCCGGCTGGGCCGACACCCCGGGCGTCCAGCGACACCTGCCGAGGTTCCGGAGCCTGACCCGGCCGATCCTGCGCACGTCGGAGGAGGGCGCCGACACCATCGTCTGGCTGCTGGCCGCCGACCACCTCGAGCCACCGACGGGCGGCTTCTGGCACGACCGTGCCGTCCGGCCGACCCACGCCTTCGGCCGGCACCAGGAGTCGGCGGCCGACCGGGCCCGGTTCTGGACGTTCTGCGACGACGCGGTCGCGGCGTACGTCGGGGAGCCGGCATGAGGTCGTCGAAGCGCTCGCGCAGCCTCGAGCCGGTCCACGCCCTCGACCTCGCCGCCTCGCAGACCACGGACGACAACGCCGTGTCCCGACTGGTCCAGGTGCTGCTCGACGCCGGGATCGACGGCATCGGGCCGCTCAGCTCGTCGCGCGAGATCGCTGCGGCTGCGGTGGCGCGCAGCCGGTCGAACGACGCCGCCATCGCCCGGGTCGCCCGCTCGCACCTCGCCCGCGGCGCGGTCGGCGGCTTCGTCACCGGCATCGGCGGGTTCGTGACGATGCCGATCGCCCTCCCCGTCAACGTCGTCGAGTTCTACGTGCTCGCGACCCGGATGGTGGGCTCGATCGCGGTCCTGCGCGGGTACGACGTCGACGAGCCGCGGGTCCGGACGGCGATCCTGCTCACCCTGGTGGGCGCCGACGCGGACGAGGTCCTGGCCAAGGCCGGTCTCGCCACCGGCGGCGGCCGGGCGCTGAGGCTCGTGTCCGGACAGCTGCCACCGGCAGCCCTGCTGATGCTGAACAAGGCGATCGCCTTCCGGTTGATGCGCGGGGTGGGCGAGAAGGCGTTCGTCCGGCTCGGCCGCGGGGTACCCGTGGTCGGCGGGGTGATGGGGTCCGGGATCGACAGCTGGATGATGAAGCGGATCGCCGACCACGCGATGGGCGAGTTCCCGCCGCTTGCCGACGCCTGAGACCAGGGACCAGCCGGGCCGCCAGGCAGCGCGGAACCGGGGCCTCGGCAACCAGCCGGCTGCGCTGAGCTACGGCACCAGGTCGGTGACCGCCGCTGCGACGGCGGCGGCGCCGCGGCGGCTGAGCACGATCGTGTAGTGGTTGACGTCCGCGACCCGGCGCACGTCGAGGTCGGGCCAGCGGGCGGAGTACGCGTCGACCGTGGCCTGGGGATAGAGCCCCGGCGGGTCGTCGGCGAAGCCTCGGCCGGCGTGCAGGAAGACCCGGGGGTGGGTCTGTCGCGTGATCGCCTCGGCGAACGTCGTCCCGCTGACCATGTCGACCTGGTCGGCCGCGACCGCCTCCGGGTCGGCGCTGGGCCGGCCCGGCTCCGTGGGCAGGTCGTAGTCGGCGTACTCCTCCGCCTCGGGGGTCCAGTCGCGCGCGAACGCCGGGTGGCGCCGGAACCAGTCGCGGTACTCCTCGCGGGTGTACGACGCCTGGAGCCGCTGCGTGATCGGCGCGAGGCCGGCCAGGGTCGCCTGCTCGTCGGCCGGCGGGAACGGGAGCCCGCCGTCCACCAGAACCAGCGCCCGGACCAGGTCGGGATGCCGGGCCGCGAGCACACCGGCCACGAAGCCGCCCATCGAGTGCCCGACCACGACCAGCGGCTCGTCGGCGATCGCGCGGAGCACCGCGGCGCAGTCCTCGGCGTGCGCCGCCATCCCGACCGGGCCGGGCAGGCCGCTGGACCGCCCGCGGCCGCGCAGGTCGGGGGCGAGCACCGTCCGGCCCAGCGCCTGGGCCAGGAACGGCCAGGAGCGCGACGACGAGGTGATGCCGTGGATCGCCAGCACCGGCGGGCCGGAGCCCGCCCAGCTCGTCACCCGCAGGGATCCCCCGGCGACGGGGACGTCGTACGCCTCGGGCATGGGCTCAGGTCTACCACCGCGCGCCGGAACCGGCTCGACAGCCCACCCGGAGTGCGGTGGGGTGGGTGGGTGACCGGACCGCTGCACGACGACGAGATCCCGATCGACGAGAGCCTGGTGCGGTCGCTGCTGGGCACGCTCTCGACGTCGTACGACGCGCTGCCCCTGCACCGGCTCGATGCCTCGGGCTCGAGCAACGCACTGTTCCGCCTGGGTGGCGACCTGCTGGTACGGCTGCCCCGTCAGCCCGGCGGCACGGCGACGATCGAGAAGGAGCGGCGCTGGCTCCCGTACGTCGAGCCCGCCCTGCCGGTGGCCGTCCCCGAGGTGGTGGAGGTCGGCGGACCGGGCTTCGGCTATCCCGAGCGGTGGTCGGTGGTGCGCTGGCTGACGGGTGAGCCGCCCACGCCACCGGTCTCCGGGGAGCCCCCGCGCCACGATCTGGCCCGCGACCTCGCGGCCGTCGTGACCGGGCTGGCCGACACGGCAGTCCCGGCGTCGGCTCTGCAGGACCCGGACCTGCGCTGGTACCGCGGCGAGCCGCTGGACACCATGGACACCTCGACCCGGGCTGCGCTGGCCGCCTGCCGCGAGATCGCCGGCCTCGACCTCGACCTCGTGGCCTGCGCGGAGGTCTGGGACGACGCGGTCGCGCTCCCGCGGACGCCTGACGTCGCCGCCGGCTGGTACCACGGCGACCTCCTCGCCGAGAACCTCCTCGGGCGCGACGGACGGCTCGCCGCGGTGCTGGACTTCGGCGGCCTGGCGGTCGGAGATCCGACCGTCGACCTGGTGGTCGCCTGGGAGCTCCTCGACCCGGCGGCGCGAGCCACCTTCCGCGACCTGGTCGGCGTCGACGAGGCGACCTGGCTCCGCGGCCGGGCCTGGGCGCTGGCCCTGGCGCTGATGACCTTCCCCTACTACTGGACCACCATGCCGGTCCGCTGCACCGAACGGCTGGCCCTGGCCCGGGCCGTCCTGGCCGACCACGCGACCACCTGAGCGGCACCCGACCGGCGAGGCGGTCGAGCGCTGTCGGTGGCCGCACCTAGGGTCTGAGGGGTGAGGCGACGATGAGCAAGATGGACGGCCTGCGGGCGATGCGCGAGGCCCGGTACGCCGAGGCGGAGGCCCGCGCCCGCAAGGGCACTCCCGCACCGAAGCGGCCCTCGTCGACGGTGGCGACCGCGACAGCCGTGCGGTCGGCGCCGGAGCCGGCCGCCGCCAACGCCACCGCCGCCGCCGCCGAGGAGCTCTGCGGCCACCGCAACATGAGCGGCCGCACCTGCACCCGCGAGCAGGGTCACGCGGCCAAGAGCCACCGCTACTCCTGAGCCCACCGGTTGGTCACTGGCGCGAGTTGAGCACCACCAGCAGCACCAGGAACGCCATCACCACGAGCGCGCCCCCGACCGCCCACCTTGTGATCGCGGCCGAACGCCGCCGCAGGACCTGCTCACGCGCGACGTCGCCCCGGCGCCGGGCGCGGGCCAGCGCCAAGCGGAGGTAGCCGCGATAGCCGACGTAGGCGACCGCGACCGCGAGCACCAGGATCCGTCGCAGCAGCATGCGGGGAGCATCGCACGACCCGGCAGGCGTGGATCGGGTGCCCGGGGTGGACGGACGGGTCGCCCGGATCGGCTCAGGGGATCAGCGCGACCTTCCCGCCGGGGTGCCCACCGGCGAGGAGGTCGGCGGCGGCCAGCGCCTGCTCGAGCGGGAAGGTCCGGGCCATCGGCACCACGAGCCCGCCCTCCCCGGCCAGCCGGACGAGCTCCGCGCGTACGCCGTCGCGATAGGCAGCGCTCTCGGGCAGGTCGCCGCCGATCACCCGGATCCCGACCTGGGCACCGCGCTGCTTGGCTGCGATCGTGACGATCCGGTCACGGTCGGGCACCAGCGAGAGCGAGACGTCGACCGCCTCCTCGGTGCCGACGCAGTCCAGCGCGGCGTCGAAACCGTCGGGCGCCGCGGCCCGCAGCCGGGACTCCAGCCCGGGGCCGTAGCCGACCGGCTCGCCGCCGAAGCGCCGTACCTCGTCGAAGCGGGACTCGCTGCAGGTGCCCAGCACGCGCAGTCCGAGGCGGGCCGCCTGCTGCAGCAGGCTGACCCCCACCGCGCCCGAGGCGCCGTGCACGACCACGGTCTCGCCGGGCGCGACCCCGGTCACGTGCAGCATCTCCGAGGCGGTGGTGGCGGCCAGGAGGAGGTTGGCGGCCTCCTCGAACGAGAGGGAGGCGGGCTTGGCGAAGACGTCTCGGGCCGGCACCGTGATCGCGGTGGCCCAGCCGCCCCGCACCCGGAAGGCGAGCACCGCGTCACCGACCACGCCCCCGCCCGAGGCGATCTCGGTCCCGGGGCCGACCGCGGTGAGCACCCCGGCGATCTCGTAGCCGACGCCCCGCGGGAAGTCCTCCGCCCTGCCGACCTTCACGTGCTTGGCGTCCGCCGGGTTGACGCCCGCGGCCCGCACCCGCACCGTGACCTCGCCGGCCGCCGGTGCCGGCGGGTCGTACGGCACGAGGTCGAAGACCTCCAACCCGCCGGGCCGCTCGGCGATCCAGTGCCGCTCCATCAGGCGGCCGCGCTCACGCGCCGGTCAGCTCGTCGAGCATCCGGTAGAAGGCACCGATCCCGACCGAGAGGTGGCCCTCACCCTGCTCGAGGTGCGCGGTGACGCCGGGGATCTGCCCGGCCAGCCACTGCCCGTGCGCGAACGGCACCATCAGGTCGTCGCTGCCCTGCCAGAGGTAGGTCGGCACCGCGATCCCGGCCAGGTCGAAGCCCCAGGGACGGGTGAAGGCCAGGTCGTCGTCGAGCCAGCCGTCGACGCCGACCGACAGTGCCTGGCGGAACTCCGAGGCGAGGTCCTCGGAGAACTCACCGGTCAGCACCGCGGCGTCGACCGGCGGGATCAGGTTGCCCAGCGAGTCGGCGACCTGGTCGGCGGTCAGCTCCAGCATCTCGGGACGCTGGGCGTCCAGCCAGGTGCGCAGCGCGTCCTCACCCCGCAGCGCCTCGCCGAACTCCTCGATGTTGTCCGCGCCCATGCCGGCCAGGAAGTCCAGCCCTGTCACGCCGTACGGCGCGACGCCGGCGATGCAGAGCACGCCACGCACGCGGTCCGCCAGGAGCGCGCCACAGGCCAGGGCATGCGGCCCGCCGCCGGACCAGCCGGCCACGAGGCAGGTCTGCGCACCCAGGTGGTCGAGCACCGCGGTGGTGTCGGCGACCACGTCGGCGACGGTGCGGCCCGCCTGCCGGGTCGAGGCGCCGTACCCGGGACGCGACCACGTCACCAGTCGCAGCCCGCGGGCGTGCACGGCGCGGGCCATGAACCTGGCCTGCTCCGAGCCGCCCGGTGTGCCGTGGTGGAAGACCACGACGTCGCCGGCCTCCGGCCCGCTGACCTCGACCTCGAGGTCGCGTCCGTCCTTCAGGGTGATCATCGACATGCCGGCTCTCCTCGTGGTGGTGCGGGTGGTGGAGCTGGCTCAGGCGTCGGGCGCCGGGCCGTCGGTGTTGAAGGTCGGCTCGCCGCTGCCGCAGCGCACGACCACGGCCCGCGCCGGGTCGCCGGTGGGGTTGGACTCGCGGTGCACGGCGCCGGCCGGTACTCGCAGGAAGTCGCCGGGCCCGGCCTCGACGACCTCGCGGCCGCCGGGTCCGGACTCGATCCGCATCACCCCGCTGACGATGTAGATGGTGGTCTCGTTCTCGCCGTGGTGGTGCCACCCCGACACCGTGCCGGGCTCGGTGTCGACGGTGCCGGTCCACATGCCCTCGGTGTGCGACGCGAGGCGGCGGGTCATCCCCGGGGTCGGGTCGGCCTCGCTCAGCGCGTCGCCGGGGACGTGGGTGCAGGGCCGGGCCGGATCGCCGTGGGCCGGGCCCGTCTGGTCGGAGTCGTTCGTCACGAGGTCAGGCTAGGCGCGTCGCGGACCGTCGTCACCAGGGTGGTCACCGACGGCGCCGGTGGGGTCGACCCGAAGCCGAAGCCCGGCTCGGGTGTCAGCGGTCGCAGGTCGCCCAGCGGCCGCCCCTGCCAGGTCCCGTCGAGGCGCACGATCCGGTGCAGGTCGGTCGCTCCGTAGACCTCGGTCCGGCCGCCTCCGGCCGAGCCGCGGGTCCGCACCCCCCGGAGGACCAGCCGCGCGACCGGGTCGGTCACCCGGCTCCAGCCGGGGCTGGTGGCGAGGGCGCGCGGGACCAGCTGCAGGAGCCGGCCCAGCGGGGCGCGCGAGCCCACGTCGTACGACAGGTCGAGGGCGCCGGCACGGACGTGCACCGTCGCCGCGGTGCGCGCGACCACCACCGGTGCCACCTCGACCCGGTCGAAGGAGTAGGTGCCGGCCACGAAGTCCGCGATCTGCGCGTCGGGAGCCAGGAGCACCCGGGTGCCGTCGGGCTGGGCGAGCATCACGTCGGCGAAGGCGCCGTACGGCGACGCCTCCCACCAGCCGACCACCACCCGCACACCGCTGGTCGAGCCCAGGCCGGCGATGGTGCCCTGGAAGCGCTGGTCAGGCGGCCGGGCCAAGGCGATCCAGCGACTGCTTGAGCTGTGCCACGGTCTTGTTGGCCAGGATCGGGAGGTAGAGCGCGACCAGCGGGACGGCGACCTTGCTGGCCCCCTTGAAGGAGAACGACGCGTCGTAGGTCACCTGGGTGCCACCTCCGACGGCCTCGAGCCGGATCCGGTCGTGACCCTCGAACTGCGCGTTGTGACCGGCGAAGTGCACGAACGTCGGCGCGGTGATCTCCTCGGCGACGTACTGCACCTCGGTCGTGCGGCCCAGGAACGACGACACGTTGCGGTAGCGGGTGCCGACACCGCCGTCACCGTCGAGGCGGGTGCACTCGACCGTGCCGGGGTCCCACTCCTCGGCGTGGGTGAAGTCGGCGAGGTAGGCGTGGACCGTGTCGGGGGCGGAGGAGGTCACGAAGCTGCGGTGGGCGGAGAGCATGCGGCCACGCTAGCCGGGCCGACCTACGCTGGAGAGATGGAACCCGACGTGATCCTCGCTGCGCGCGAGGCCGAGCTCGAGGCCGAGCTGGCCGAGCTCACCCGGCTGCCGGCCGAGATCGGCTCGATCTCGTTCGGCAAGCGGGTCGGGGAGGGCACCTCGATGGCGGTCGACCGGCTGGCGGCCGTGTCCACCCAGGAGGCCCTGCTGGCCATGCTCACCGAGGTACGACGTGCCCGCCAGCTCGTCGTCGAGGGCACCTACGGCGTCTGCGAGGTCTGCGGCGAGCCGATCCCCGAGGGCCGGCTCGAGGCCCGGCCCTGGGCGACGCGGTGCGTCAAGGACGGTTGAGCAGACCGGTCACGCGGCGCCGGGCCAGGCTGGCACCGGCTCGCAGCACCGTCGGGGCGTGCAGGCGGTCCAGGAGTGGGGCCCGCATCCGGGTCCAGGCCGGGTCGCTGGGCAGCGGAGCCTCGGCCACCTCCGGGCCACGGCGGCCGACCGCCCGGGCCATCGCCTCGCCGACGCCGAGCAGCGGCTCGCCGTCTGGCTCCCAGGTGTGACCGGGGCGGCAGACCATGTCGTGCTGGAGGCTCTCGACCAGGGCGGTCACGGTCCAGAAGGGCGCCCCGACCAGGAGCGCCGTACCGACGCCGACCGCGGTCACCGGCGCGACCAGGGCCGGCACGCGCAGCCGGGGCAGCCGGGCAGCCCGGGCGTAGGCGCCGAGCAGCCGGGGGTAGGGCACCACGTCGGGACCCCCGACGTCGAGGGAGCCGGTCGCATTGCCCGCGAGCCCCTCGACCAGGGCCCGGACCACGTCGGTGACGGCGACCGGCTGCACGCGGGTGTCCAGCCAGCGCGGGATCGGCTGGACCAGCAGCAGCGACGCCAGCTGCCGGATCACCTCGTACGACGTGGAGCCGGCGCCGAGGACTACCCCGGCCCGCAGGGTCAGGGTCGGGCACCCCGCCTCGGACAGGATCTGCTCGACCTCGAGCCGTGAGGCGAGATGGGCCGACTGACGCTCGCCCGGCGCCAGGGCCGGGATCAGGCCGGAGAGGTAGACCAGCCGCCCGACCCCGGCAGCGGTCACCGCGTCGCGGACGTGCTCGGCGCCGACGCGGTCGCGGGCGGTGAAGTCGCGCTCGTCGAGCGAGTGGACGAGGTAGCAGACCGCGTCCACGTCGTCGACCGCCCGGCCCACGGCCGCGGCGTCGGTCACGTCGCACCGGCGCCAGACGACACGGTGGCCCCAGGCGAAGCGCTCCGGGTCCGGCGCCGACGACGACGCCGCCACCACGTCGTACCCCTCGTCGAGCAGGGCCGGCACGAGCCGCGAGCCGACGTAGCCGGTCGCACCGAGCACCAGAACCGTGGTCACCCGGTCAGTCTCGCCGGTCCCCGGTCGACCCACCTCACCCGCCCGGGGTCGGCGACAACCAGCCCGCCGGGCCCGGTTGTCGCTAGGCTGCACGGCGGAGTGCCGGGAAGTCTGGTCGGCGGTGATGCCCTCGACCCCAGGAGACGCCCGTGCACGATGTCGCCCCCTTCGCGCTCGTGGTCGTCGCCTGCGCCCTCGCGGTGCTCGCCGCCGCCGGCTCGAGCCGGCTCAGCGAGCGGCTGCGGATCCCCGCCCCGGCGATCTTCCTGGTGGCGGCGTCGGTCTGTGCCGACCTCTGGCCCCACGAGCTGGGCTCGCTCTCGATCCGGACCGACCAGCGCATCGTCACGGTCGCGCTGGTACTGATCCTGTTCGACGGCGGGATGCACATCGGCATGAAGAGGTTCCGCCCGGTCGCCGGCGGGGTGGTCTGGCTCGGTGTCGCGGGGACGTTCGTGACCGGCGGTGCGGTCGCCCTCCTCGCGCACGGCTTGTTCGGGTTCGACTGGCGGGGCGCCCTGCTGTTGGGGACCGCCCTGGCTCCCACCGACCCCGCCGTGGTCTTCTCCGTGCTCGGACGCCGCGAGGTGTCCGGCCGCACCGGCACGCTGCTCGAGGGGGAGTCCGGCGCCAACGACCCCGTGGGCATCGCGCTGATGCTCGCGATCCTCGGCGCCACCGGGGCCGGCTGGGGTGCGGTCGCGCACGGCGCCGGCGAGTTCGCGCTCCAGATGGTGCTCGGCATCGTCCTGGGCGTCGCCGGCGGCCTCGGTCTGCGGTGGCTCCTCCAGCACGTACCGCTGCCCAACGAGGCGCTGTACCCGCTGCGGGCGGTGGCCTTCGCCCTCCTCGTGTACGGCGTCACGACACTCGCGCACGGGTCCGGCTTCCTCGCGGTGCTGCTCGCCGGGATCCTGGTCGGCGACGTCCGGGCGCCGTACAAACGGGAGATCGAGCGCTTCGCCTCGGCGGCCAGCAGCCTCGGGGAGATCGTCGCCTTCACCGTGCTCGGCCTGTCGATCCCGATCTCGCAGGCCTTCGGGCACGGCCGCGGCTGGACCGGCCTGGCCCTGGCCGCGCTGCTGATCCTGGTCGTCCGGCCGGTGTTCGTCGGGCTGGTGATCGCCCCGATCCGCCTGCGTCGTGGCGAGCGCGCATTCGTGCTCTGGGCCGGGCTCAAGGGCGCGGTGCCCATCCTGCTCGGCACGTACGTGCTCGCCGAGGGCGTCCGCGGCGGGGAGCGGATCTATGCGGTGATCTTCGTCGTGGTGCTGGTCTCCGTGCTGGTCCAGGGCGGGCTGGTGCCGACCCTCGCCCGGGTGTGGGAGGTGCGGATGCGGGTGGTCGAGCCCGAGCCATGGGCGCTCGGGATGCGCTTCAGGGACGAGCCCGAGGGGTTGCACCGCTTCGAGGTCGAGGCCGGGTCGGCCGCCGACGGCACCACGATCGGCGACCTGCCGCTCGAGGAGGACGTCTGGATCAGCATGGTCAGCCGGTCGGGGCGGCTGGTGCAGGTGCGTGGGACCACCGAGCTCGTGGCCGGCGACGAGGTGCTCGCCCTGGCCGCCGACGACGCCCTGGTCGCCGGCCTCTTCAAGGCCCGCTGAGGCTCAGCCGCGGGTGTCGCGGGCGGCTTCCAGGATCACCTGCGCGGTGTCGCCGGGTCGGCTGAACTGGGGCCAGTGACCGCTGTGGAGGTCGACCCAGCGGACCTGGCGGAGCTTGGCGATCTCCTCGGTGCCGGACTCCCCGGCAGCGGTCCACTCCTGGAGCTGGGCGGCGTCGTACTCCGCCGTGACCATGGTGACCGGCAGGTCGTAGAGGCCGTCGTCGCCGAAGGCCAGGCGGTCGGTCACGGCAGTGAGCGGTGAGGGCACGGAGGTCGCGCGGATCCGGCGGCGCAGGTCGTCGTCGAGGTCGGCGACCATCTCGTCGTCGAAGAAGTCCCATGCCGGAAGCGGGACCTCGCCGCCCTCCACCGGGAACATCGAGTCGGACTCGTCGGGGATGTCGGGCTCGCTGGCCAGGAAGACCACCCCCGCCACCCGGTCGAGCCGGGCGGCGGCCGCGGCCCAGGCCAGGACGCCACCCATCGAGTGGCCCACCAGCAGGACCGGGCCCTCCGCGGCGTCGGTCGCGTCGATCGCGGCCACCACCGCGTCGACGTGGGCCTGTCGGGTCACCGCCGACCGGTCAGCGTCGACCGCCTCCATGCCGGGCAGGGTCAGGGCGTGGGGCCGGTGACCGGCCGCCTCGAGCAGGGGCACGGTCGCGTCCCACGACCGGGCGGTCAGCCACAGGCCCGGGATCAGGATGATGTCCATGCCGGCCGAGGGTAGGTGGCGGCGCCCACAGTCGCCTCCCTCGGTGGGGTGAGGCGGCGTGCTCCACGCCTGGGGCAGGCTCCCGGCATGCGACGAGGACAGGTGCTGGCGATCGTCCAGGCCGGTGGCCAGGGCTCCCGGATGGACGTGCTGACCCGCGAGCGCGCCAAGCCGGCGCTGCCCTTCGGCGGCGTGCACCGCCTGGTGGACTTCGCGCTGTCGAGCCTGGCCCACTCCGACCTGGTCGACGTCTGGGTCAGCGTGCAGTACCAGGTCGCCTCGATCGACGACTACCTCGCCGGTGGCCGCCCCTGGAGCCTGGACCGCAACCGCGGCGGGTTCCGGCGGATGGTGCCCCAGACCGGCACCGGGCCGACCAGCGAGGAGGGGTTCTCCGACGGCAACGCCGACCTGCTGCTCAAGCTCTCGGCAGACATCGCCGCGCACGCGCCCGAGCACGTGCTGGTCAGCAGCGCCGACCACGTGTTCAACATGGACCTGGCGCCGGTGGTCGAGCAGCACATCTCACGTGGGAGCACCGCGACCCTGCTCACCGCGGAGGTGACCAAGAAGGACGCCTCCGACAACGTGGCGGTGCTGACGGGTCGAGGCGGGGTGGTCACCGGGCTCGAGGTGAAGGTCGCCCGTCCGAGCACCGGGACCGTCGCCACCGAGATCTTCGTCTACCGCACCGAGGCCCTGCTCGGGGCGCTGGCCACACTGCGTGCCGAGCTCGACGACGAGGCGGACGGCGACTCCAGCGGCCTCGGGGACTTCGGTGAGCACCTGCTCCCGCGACTGATCGAGACCGGCACGGTGCACGCCGTACCCCTGGACGGGTACTGGCGCGACCTCGGCCAACCCGGGACCTACCTCCAGGGTCACCGCGACCTACTGGCCGGGAAGGTCGACGTCTTCGACCACCGGGACCGGCCGGTGATCTCGCACTGGCCCGACCGACCCGCGGCGCGGGTCCGGGCCGGCGCCCGGCTGACCGACAGCCTGCTCTCGCCGGGCTGTGACGTCGCCGGGGAGGTCGACGGCTGCGTGCTCGGCCCCGGCGTGGTGGTGGAGAAGGGAGCCCGGGTGGTGGACAGCGTGCTGTTCGAGGACGTCGTGGTGCGCTCCGGCGCGGTCGTGCAGACCGCGGTGGTGGACGTGGGGTGCGAGATCGGCCCCGGCGCCAGGATCGGCGCCGTCCCGTCCGGTCGGGTGGCCGTCGACGACGACATCGTGCTCGTCGGCGCCGGCTCCACCGTCGACTCCGTCCTCCCCGCCGGTGCCCGGCTCGAGCCGGGTACGACGGCCTGACGCGCCGAGTCAGGTCTCGGCCGGCACGGCGCCCCGCGGCAGGTGCCGCACCGACGGCACGCGCAGCACGAGCAAGGCCGCCGCGATCCCGATCGCGCTCATCCCGTAGAGGCTCGGGTACAGGCCGAACGTGGCCGCGGAGAAGCCGACCAGGAGGTTCCCCAGCGGGATCACCCCGGTGGTCGAGAGGTAGTCGTAGCTCGACACCCGCGACAGCGCCGCGCTGGGGATGTGCTCGCCCAGGGAGGTCTCCCAGAGGGTGAACATGCCGGTCACGCAGATCCCCGTGAGCAGCTCGAGCACGCCGATCCCCCACGCCGGCAGGTGGCTGCCGATGATCGCCGCCTGACAGGACGAGCCGATCAGCAGGTAGGCGCCGGTGCGCAGCGCGTAGGCGGGACGCCAGCGCAGGAGCAGCACGTCGCCCAGGATGTTGCCGAGCCCGAACATCGCGGTCACCAGCGCCCAGGACCGCGCCCCGTCGTACTCCTGGAGCATCAGCACCGGTCCGACCACGAAGATCGAGGGCAGCACGACGACGTGGTAGGCGCTGAAGCCGCCCAGGAAGCCGAGCACCCACGGGCGCGAACGCACCTCCCCCCAGCCCTCGCGCAGGGAGGCCCCGAACGACGTGGTGGTCGCGGTCGGGTCCTCCTCGGCGACCGCGTCGGAGACCAGGCGGGGTCGCAGCGGCAGCAGCAGCGCCACCGAGACCGCGAAGCTGACCGCGTCGAGCACCAGCGCACTGCCCGGCCCGCCGGCGTAGGCGATCAGCAACCCGGCCAGCACCGGCCCGACCACGTTGCCCAGCGAGAAGGTCAGGCCGCGCAGGGCGTTCGCGGGCTGGATGTTGGCCGGCGCCACCGTCGTCGGCAGCAGCCCGCTGAAGGCGGGGGCGAAGAAGGCGTCGGCCGCGCCGAACACCGCCGCCAGCACGACGAGGTGGACGACGTGGGCCGTGCCGGTGAGCAGGAGCACGGCCGCGACCGCCTGCGTGACCAGCCGCACCAGGTCGGACGCGATCAGGATCCGCTTGCGGTCCCAGCGGTCCGCCCACACCCCGGCCGGCAGCGCCAGCAGCACGAACGGGAGGAACTGCGCCGCCGAGGTGAGCGCGACGCTGCCGACCCCGCCGCCGACCGCGAGCACCGCGAACGGCAGCGCGATGCCGGTCACCCGGTCGCCGAGGATCGAGAGCACCTGGCTGCCGAAGAGCAGGCGGTACTGGGGCTCCTCGCGCAGCACCGCCGGCACCTGGAGTCGTCGCGTCAGCACGGGCGCCAGCATCCCCGATCCGGCGGGGTGCGTCGCGGGGTTTGTCCCGAGGCGCAGACGCGTCAGGCGCTGCGGCGCTGACGGCGCAGCAGCGCCTGGGCTCCCTCGATGTAGAGGTCGACGCCGAAGCCGTAGTAGGCGGCCTCGTCGTCGCAGTTGGTCAGCACCTCGGCGGCGGCCCGGACGTGCGGGTAGTCGTCGGCCGGCAGCGACTCGAGATGAGCCTGCTTCTGGGCCTGCAGCGCCTCGCGCTCGGCCATCGCGGCCTGGCTCTCGGAGCCGGGGAGCTGGGTGACCAGCATCAGCGCGGTCTGGAGGCCCATCCGGGCCAGGTCGGCAGCCTGGTCGCGGGTGAACCCGGCGCCCTCGAGCAGGGTCAACGTGAACTCGGCCAGCCGCAGCCCCGGCTCGGTCTGGAGCATCCGCGGCATCGCCAGATCAGCCGCAGCGGGGTGCCGGGAGAGCTCGGTGATCAGCGCATCCACGACTCCACGCAGCTGCACGTGCCACGGGCCGGTCGCCGGCGGGGGCCGGACTCCGGCGAGCAACGCGTCGCCCATCGCGGCGAGCAGCTCGTCCTTGTTGGCGACGTGCCAGTACAGCGCCATCGGGGTGACCCCGAACTCCTGCGCGATCCGCCGGATCGTGATCGCGTCCGGGCCCTCGGCGTCCATCACGGTCAGGGCCCGGTCGACGATCGCCTCCCGGCTGAGCTCGGTGCGGCCCGGCGTCGCCCCTGTGGACGGTGTCGCGGTGGCGGTCCTGGGGCTCATGAGCAGAACTATACACGATATGGCTTGACAAATATACGCTGTAGAGCGTTCCCTGTACGTCATACATGTACGACGTACAGGAGATGTGGTGAACCGCAACCGATGGACCCTGGTCTCGGTGGCTCTGGCCACCTTCATGACCTATCTCGACAACAACATCGTCAACGTGGCGATCCCCGACATCCAGCGCGAGCTGGGCCTCAGCACGGCCGGCATCGAGTGGGTGGTCAGCGGCTACATCCTCACCTTCGCCGGCCTGCTGCTGGCGGGAGGCCGCCTGGCCGACGCGTTCGGTCGCCGCCGGCTCTTCCTGGTCGGGCTCGCGGTGTTCACGGGGTCGTCACTGTTCGCCGGCTTCGCGGGTGGGGCCGCGACCCTGATCGCCGCCCGGGGGGTGCAGGGTGTCGGCGCCGCGTTGGTCACCCCGACCACGCTGGCCATCATCAGTGCGACCTTCTCCGACCCGCGCGAGCGCAATGCCGCGGTCGGCATCTGGGGCGGTGTCGGAGCCCTCGCCCTGGCCGTGGGTCCGGTGCTCGGCGGACTGCTCACCCAGCACGTCTCGTGGGAGTGGATCTTCTGGATCAACGTGCCGATCGGCGTGGCCACCCTGGCCCTGGGCGCCTGGTCGATCACGGAGTCGCGTGAGCCCGAGGTGCGGCCCCTCGACCTGCCCGGTCTGAGCCTGTCCACGACCTCGCTCTTCGCCCTGACCTGGGCCCTGATCGAGGGACACGACCGGGGCTGGACCTCCGCCCTCGTCCTGGGCGCCTTCGGCCTCGCCGCGCTGACCGCCGTCGCCTTCGTCGCGGTCGAGCGCCGGGTGGCGCAGCCGATGGTCGACGTCACCCTCTTCGCGCGACGCGAGTTCAGCGGTGGCATCGTGGCTCTGATGCTGTGGGCCTTCGGGCTGTTCGGGATCTACTTCTTCACGTCGCTGTACCTGCAGGACGTCCTGCGCTTCTCGCCGACCAAGGCCGGCTCCGCCTTCGTCCCGATGGCCCTGCTGATGGCGGCCTCGGCGATCGTCTCCGACCGGGTGGCGGCCAGGTTCGGCGCCTACCGGTCGACCGGCGTGGGGATGCTGGCCATGGGCCTGGGCATCGGGTCGACCGCGCTGCTCGGGGCACACGCCTCGTTCCTGTCCCTGATGCCGAGCTTCGCGGTGATCGGGGTGGGCGGCGGGCTGACGATCCCGTTGACCGCGACCGTCCTCGGCGTGATGCCGACCGGTCAGGCCGGCGTGGCCTCCGCGGTCTTCAACGCCTCCCGCGAGGTGGCAGGGCTCCTGGGGATCACCGTGATCGGCGCCGTACTGACCAGCCGTCAGGGGGCGGCGCTGGCCGCCGGGCACACGCCGGTCGACGCCTACCTGAGCGGTTTCCACGCCGGTCTGCTGCTCGCGGCCGTGCTCGTGGTCGCCGGGGGCGCGACGGCGTTCGCCGCGCTCCGCTCGGCCCATCGGGCGGTGCACCTCGCCGACGATCACGACGAGCTCGCGCTGGCCAGCTGAGCTCCGAGACCCAGGGCGCCCGGCTCGCACCCACCGCGAGCCGGGCGTCGTCTGTGGTGTGCGCACCGGGCCCGCCCCATGGGGCGACGGACCCGGTGCTGGGAGGCCGAGGTCCGGCTCAGCCTCCGGCGACGTCGTCCGCGACCCGGGCTGCTAGCGCCTGGGCCGCGACGACGGCGTGCTGGGCGGCGCGCAGGGTGGCGCCGTCGGTGGTGGCGGTGAAGCCGCCTGCCTGCACCGAGGCCAGGAGACCGGCCGCGGTGGTCAGGTCCGTCTCGTCGGTGCTGCCGGGGGTGACCAGGGGCTGGAGGTCGGTGACCCGGGCCAGCACCCGCTCGCCGTGGCGCACGATGTTGGTCGCGACGACGTACACCTGTGGGCGGAACGAGCCCAGGATGTCGTGCGCGGCCGCGAGGTTCTGATCGCTGCCATCCGCCTTGAGGGCCGCGGCGGCCGCCTCGACGGTGGCCTCGTCTGCGGCGGCGTTGGCTCGCAGCGCCGCGGAGTCCGCGTCGCCGAGGCGGGCCAGCCGGGCGTCCTTGACGGCGCCGGCGAGGCGGCGGTCGAGGTGAGCCAGCGCCTTGGCCGCGCGGGCGTCGGGTCCGTGTCCGGCCGACGTGTGCGTCGCACCGTGGCCGTGCAGGTGGGTGTGGCCCGGGTGCGCCTGGGCGACGACGGTCGGGGCGAGGGTCAGGGCGAGGGCCGCGACTGCGGCGGCCGCCCAGCGGGTGCGAGTCATCAGGTGCTCCGGGGGGTGAGCGATGGTGGTGGAACTCATCGTCTTCCCGTCGGGCGGTCGCGGTGGCCGATCGCCGCAATCTTTACCGGTGCCGGCCCGTGGCCCGGGTCTCAGCGACCTCCGCGCCGCCGCACCGTGTCGGCGACGGCGGCCTCGATCAGCTCGATCGCACACGCCACGGGCGGTGCCGACTGGGCGCCGTCCCGGATCTGGGCGACGATCCGCCGGCGGGGGGCCGGGTTGACGAGCTCACGGTGGTCGATGCCGGCCGTGGCCTCGGGTACGGCGAGCTCCGGCAGCACGGTGACGCCGATGCCCGCGGCGACGAACGCCAGGGCGGTGTGGTGGTCCTCGGACCGGGCCACGAAACGGGGGGAGAAGCCGGCCGCACGGCAGGCCTCGGCGAGGATCCGGCCACAGGTGTTGTCGTGGAAGTCGTTGTCGACCATCGGGACCCCGTCCAGGGCCGCCATCGGCACCCGCTCGGCGTGCTCGGCCAGCAGGTGGTGCCCGCGCGGGGCCACCACGCGGTAGTTCTCCTCGACGAGGACGTGTCGGCTGTAGCCCGGCCTGGCCGGACCGGGGCCGTCCGCCGGCTCGGTGGTGATGTCGATGTCGTGGCGCTCGGGGCTGCCCGGGCCGGGGCCGAACTCGGTGAGGCTCAGCTCGAGGACCAGGTCGGGGAACTCCCGGCGCAGCCCCTTGGCCACCTGCGGGATCCAGAACTGGGCGGCTGAGGCGAACGAGCCGATCGAGAGGCTCCCGGTGTGCCCCTCGCGGAGGTGATCGACGAATCCGCCCAGCCGGGACAGGCTGCCCATCAGCTCCTCGCTCTCGGCAGCGAGCACCCGGGCCGTCGGCGTGGGGGCGATCCCGCGGCCCGCCTTCTCGAAGAGGACGAGCCCGGTCTCCCGCTGGAGGGTGCTGAGACTCTGGCTGACCGCCGAGGGGGTGTAGCCGAGGTGGTCGGCGGCGGCCTGTACCGAGCCACTGGCGACCACCGCCCGGAAGACCCGGAGTCGTTGGATGTCGAGCATGCCACAACTCTACAGCACTGCTACATCTTTCGTTAGTAACATTCGCTTGTCCTGAACAGTCAGGCGGCTCAGCATGGAGACATGACCACGAACTCCACCACCAGGAAGTCCCGCCGCCTGCGGGGCACGATCCGCGACATCTGGGACGACTCGGTCCGGGCCCACCGCGCGATGGCGCGCCTCACGCCGTACTTCGACGAGCAGCGCCAGGACGGCCGCTGAGCCTCGGCCGACCGTCAGGCGACGGGGGGCTCCTCGGGCAGCCGGCGGCGCTCGGCCATGATCAGCCCCACCGCCACCAGCACGACGGCCCCGCCGACGACCACCGGCCAGGTCACCGGCTCCCCGAGCCACCACCAGCCCAGGACGACAGCCACCACGGGGTTGACGTAGGCGTGCGTCGAGACCAGTGAGATGGGGGCGTGAGCGAGCAGCCAGACGTACGTCGTGTACGACACCACCGACGACAGGGTCAGGTAGCCCAGCACCCACCAGGTCTCGCCCGGGAAGCCGAGGCTCGTCCGCTCACCCCCGAGCAGCCCGGCCAGGGTGAGCAGCGCCCCGCCGACGAGCAGCTGGAAGGCTGCGGTGACGAAGGTGTCCACCGGCAGGTCGAGTCGAGGCTGGAGGAACGAGCCGACGGCCCAGCAGCCGGCGGCGGCGACGACCAGCAGCGAGGGCCACAGCGGGAAGCCCGGCACCGAGCGCCCACCCAGCAGGAGCACCGCGAGGCCGGCGAACCCGGCCACGACGCCCAGCCAGGTGACGGCCCGCGGCCGGTCGCCGGTCCCCAGCCGCAACATGATGATCCCGATCGGTGCCAGCGCGGACAGCAGCGCCGCCGGGCCGGCCTGCACCCCGGCTGCCTCGGCCCAGGTCGTGGTGCCGTTGGTCAGCACCTGGAGCAGCACCGCCAGGAGCACGCACCCCAGCAGCGCCCGCCTGCTCGTCCGCAGCACGCGGGTCCCCCGCCGAGCCGCGACGTACGACGCGAGCAGCAGGCCGGCGACGACGTAGCGCACCCCGATCGAGAGCAGGGGTGGCACGTCCTGCACGACGTAGCGGATCGCGACGTACACCGAGCCCCACACGACGTAGATCAGCAGCAGGCCGGCTCCCACGAGCACGGTCTCCCGGGTGGGGTGCGGGCGTGCCCTGACCCGCTCGGCCAACGTCGTCATCAGCTCGCAGCGTAGGACGCCCGGGCCCCGCAGTAGCTACGCGAGTCTGCGAAAACTTGACCATCGCCCCGCGGGAGAAGGCATGCTGGGGCCAGCTCGCGTCGACGCCCGGCGCGGGCTCCCCCCCGAAAGCGATCCCCCCATGGCGAACCTGCTCTTCCTGCCTGCCCTCGTGCTCAGCCTGGCCACCGGTCTGCTGCCGTCACTCGCCCCGCATCCGACGAGCCCGACCGGCCGGGCCGGCTCGACGACGCCTGCCGCGACCGCGCCGGCCCGGTCGACGGCGAGCGACAACCCGTTCCGCGCCTACCCGTGGGGCGTGTACCAGGGCCCGATGGAGCAGACCTGGAACCCCTACGTGCAGGCCACCGGCCACCAGAAGAAGCTGCTCGGCTACATCGCGCACCAGCCGATCGCGCACTGGTTCGGCTCGTGGAACCCCGACGACAAGATCGCCGAGCAGGTGCACACCTACGTCGCCAACGCCCAGCACGGCGACCCGAACGCCCTGGTGCAGCTGAGCATCTTCCGGATGGAGCCGTGGGAGCACGAGATCTGCTCGCGGCTGCCCACCCGGGCCGAGCGCAGGTCGTACAAGACATGGATCGACCGCTTCGCCACCGCCATCGGGAACACCCCGATGGCGATCGTCCTCCAGCCGGACGGTCCCTTCGCGCTGTGCGCACCGCACGGCTCGACGGTCCCCTCGCAGCTGGTGTCGTACGCCGCCCGGGTGCTGTCGGCGCAGCCGCGCACCGACGTCTACATCGAGGCGGGCGCCGCGGACTGGCCGATGTTCGGCAGCAACGGCGGCGTGGACGCCGCGGTCGACATCCTGGTGCGCGGAGGCATCCAGTACGCCCACGGCTTCGCACTGGACACCACCCACGAGGACTCCGTCAGCGACGAGATCGGGCGGGCCACCGCGATCGCCAAGACCCTGGCCGCGCGCGGCTACCCGGGCCGGACCGCGGTGATCAACACCAGCTCGAGCGGGCACCCCTACAAGTACGGCCAGTACACGGGCCCGGACGCCGTCAACCCGGTCGTGTGTCCCTCGGTCACCACCGCGAAGTCGGTCACCTGCGAGACCCTCGGCATCCCGCCGACCGCGGACGTCGCCGCCGCTTCGTGGGGACTGTCGGACACCGCCGCCGCCCAGGCCCGACGCCACGTCGATGCCTACCTGTGGTTCGGCCGCCCTTGGCTCCACCACGTCGGCAGCCAGCCGTTCGCCAAGGACCGCGCGCTCCAGCTGGTGCGGTCCACGCCGTACCGCTGACGCTCAGGCCAGGTAGAGCTTCCGCAGCCGCTCGGTGACGCTCCACGTCGTCCGGTCGCCCTCCCGGAGCCGGACCAGCACGCCGGGCCGCAGGTCGATCGTGCTGCCGTCCTCGTCGAAGGTCACCGACCCGGTGCCGGAGAGCACCAGGAACACCTCGTCGACCTCGGTGTCGGTATCGGTGCCCGGCCCGGCCTCCCAGAGCCCGATCTCGACCGCTCCTTCCGCGAGGGTCGCCGCCGCCGTGGCCAGGGCGGCCGACGCTCCGTCGGGGCGGACGGCCTCGACCGCGACGTCGGCACTGAGGAGTCGGGAGGTGCTGATCGCGTCGTTCGCCATGCGCCAGTTGTACCGCGTCGCGCTGGCGACCCCGGCTACAGGTGATCGGGGACGATCAGGCCGTCGGGGTCCTGGCGCGGCGGGAGGTGCGCGAGCGCGGACTGCACCAGGGCGGTCCGGGCCTTCACGAGCACGGCCCGACGCACCCTGCCGCCGGCGTCGCCGACGACACTCTCCACGGTGTCGCTGACCTGGCGGTCGGAGTACGACGCCCGGGTGCCGGCGGCGACGGGCACGTCCGGCAGCGCCACCAGCACCGGCAGGATCTGGCTCCCGAGCCCGTCCAGGATCTGGAAGCGCTGATAGCGGTCGAGAGCGGCCCAGACCGTCTCGACGTCGACCCGACCCCGGCGCACGTCCTTGTCCTGAGCGGCCAGCACCGCCTTCGCGGCCCCGGTGAGTGCGGAGGTCAGCTCGTGCTCGGTGAACCTCATCGCCCGACGCCGGTCAGTGCGCCATGTCGACGAAGCGGGAGTAGTGACCCTGGAAGGCGACGGTGATGTCACGGGTCGGGCCGTTGCGGTGCTTGGCCACGATCAGGTCGGCCTCGCCCGGGCGGGTCGACTCCTTCTCGTAGACGTCGTCGCGGTGCAGCAGGATCACCATGTCGGCGTCCTGCTCCAGGGAGCCGGACTCGCGCAGGTCGCTCATCATCGGCCGCTTGTCGCCGCGCTGCTCGGGGCCACGGTTGAGCTGGGAGAGGGCGATGATCGGGATCTCGAGCTCCTTGGCCAGCAGCTTGATCTGCCGGGAGAACTCGCTGACCTCGAGCTGGCGGCTCTCGACCTTGCGGCCCGAGGACATCAGCTGCATGTAGTCGATCACGATCACGCGCAGGTCGTGACGCTGCTTGAGCCGCCGGGCCTTGGCCCGGATCTCCATCATCGTCATGTTGGGCGAGTCGTCGATGAACAGCGGGGCGCTGGACACCTCGGCCATCTTGCGAGCCAGCTTCTGCCAGTCGTCGTCGTTCATCTGACCGTTGCGGATGTGGTTGAGGGGCACCTTGGCCTCGGCCGAGAGCAGCCGCATCGTGATCTCGGAGCGGGTCATCTCCAGGCTGAAGAAGCAGCTGGTCATGTTGTTGTGGATCGACGCCGCCCGGCACAGGTCGAGGGCGAGCGTCGACTTCCCCATCGCGGGGCGGGCCGCGACGATGATCATCTGGCCGTTGTGCAGACCGTTGGTGAGGTCGTCGAGGTCGGCGAAGCCGGTGGGCACGCCGTACAGCCCGGCGTCGCGGTTGCCGATCGCCTCGATCTCGTCGAGGACGCCGTCCATGATGTCGGACAGCGGCGCGTAGTCCTCGGCGGAGCGACGGTCGGTGACCTGGTAGACCTCGGCCTGCGCCGCGTCGACGACGTCGTCGACCTCGCCGGCGCCGGCGTAGCCCATCTGCACGATCCGGGTGCCGGCGTCGACCAGCCGACGCAGGATCGCCTTCTCGCGGACGATCTCGGCGTAGTAGCCGGCGTTGGCCGCGATCGGGACGTTGGCCGACAGCGTGTGGAGGTAGGGCGCTCCGCCGACCCGGGCCAGCTCGCCCTTGCGCTGGAGCTCGTTGGAGACCGTGATCGGGTCGGCCGGCTCACCGCGGCCGTAGAGGTCGATGATCGCGTCGTAGATGACCTCGTGGACCGGACGGTAGAAATCCATGCCGCGCAGCACCTCGCTGACGTCGGCGATGGAGTCCTTGGAGAGCAGCATCGAGCCGAGCACGCTCTGCTCGGCGGCGTTGTCCTGGGGCGGCGTGCGGTCGCCGGGGCGGCTGGGCCGCTGACCCGGCTCGTACGCCGCGGGGCCGTCGCCCCAGTCGTCGCCGACGCTGTCTCGGGGCGGCTCCGATGCTCCGGGGACGTCCCACGACCCCTGCTCGGTGATGCTCAACCCCGCCTCCTCCGTGCCTGCCCGACATCTTGGATGAGCCGGACCGCTGTGACAGGAGTGACGCTAGGGGTGACCGCCGACAGTGGCGCCCGAGCGTCCCTGGCGGAGGTTGCGATGCGTGGGGTTGGATCCCCACCACGGTCACCCCTGCTGCGGAACCGACCTGCCGAGCGGCGAATCTAGGCGCTCCGGACCCGGTTGGATAGGACCCTGTCCACAGGTGCTGGGGATAACTCAGGTCCCGGCGTGGACGACACGCGGCGGGCTGTGGTCCGGGCCGGGGATAACCTGTGCACAACTCCCGGGTCGGCTCGCGCCACAGGCCCCTGACCTGCACAAACGCCGTTCCACAGCTGTGGAAACCGAAAAGGTGCCGGCAATTCTCGTTCATCTACTCGCCATCTGGGATTTGGCAGTTGGTTTGTCGACTTAGGCCCGACCCGGGGCCGATCCGGGGGATATCCACCGCTTCTGCACAGCCCGGACAGGCCCCCGATACCCTGACCGCCGTGAAGCCGTTGCAGGCCGTCGGCATGGGCCTGGTGATCGTCCTGCTGACCGCCCCCGTGCACGGCTACGACCTGCTGCCCGACCCCTTGGGCTGGCTGCTGGCGCTGACCGGGCTGCGAGCGCTTCCCTGCCCGCAGCGCGGCACCCTGCTCGGGCTGGGCTGGCTGGCCTTCGCGGTCTCGTGCGCGCTGTGGATCCCGTCGGTGCCGGCCCACCTCGACGACGTCGACCCGTCCCTGACCTGGGCCGCCAACCTCCCGCAGCTGGTCACCACCATCGTGCTGGCCCACGCCCTGGCCCAGCAGGCACTGGCCGCCGAGGACCTCGGTGCCCGCCGCTGGCTGCTCACCGCGCGGACCCTGCTGGTCGTCGTCACCGTCCTGCCCGCGGTCGTCTTCGGCGGCGGCCTCGACGGCCTGGTCGGGGCGACGTACGTCGCCGCCTCGCTGGCCCTCCTGCTGCTGGTCTGGCTGCTCTTCGCCTACGCCTCGCGGGCGTGGGCGGGGGCGCAGGTTTCCCCGGTCCACCGGTGAAACCGACGCTACCCAGCCGAAATATCGCCTGAGAAGCGGCTGGTTCGACTGAGAGGTCCCGGGCGGGGCGCAGGGCGGCAGCGGGAACCCGTTCAGGGGCCACGACCTAGGCTCGACGGCATGGTCCCCGAGGGCGTGACGCGATGAGCCGGGCAGCCGGTCGCGACGTCGGGAACGCGATCCCCGGCCTGGTCGCCTCCCTCCTGCCGTGGGGGGTCACCGGTGCGCACTGGCTGCCCGGGCCCGACGGCGAGCCGGTGCTCTGGCTGACCACCGCCACGCAGGAGCAGCACCTCGCGCTAGAGCGCCAGGGCTGGCTGCCGGCGCAGGTCCGGATCCTGCTGATGAGGTACGGCGTGCCGCACGAGGACGTGAGCGGCGTACGCGTCATGTTCGACTCCGAGCAGGGCATCGCCGCCCTGCTCGACCGCGCCTGAGGCCTACCGCACCACAGCCCGCCCCGGCGGACCGGAACGGGCTGTGGTGGTGACGTGGTTGCGTCAGGCGGGGATGACGTTGAGCGCCACGTCCACCGAGACGTCGTCGTGCAGGCGCACGGTCACCGAGTGGGAGCCGAGCGTCTTGATCGGGTTGGCCAGGGCGATGGTCCGGCGGTCGACGGACTCGCCGGCGACCTCGGCCAGCGCACCGGCGATCTCGTTGGTGGTGACCGCCCCGAACAGGCGGCCGGCCGGGCCGGCCTTGACGCGGACATCGACCGGGGCGGCCTCGAGCTTGCCCTTGATCTGGTCGGCGTGCTCGGTGTCGCGGACCGCGCGGGAGGCGCGGGCCTTCTTGATCGACTCGACGGTCTTCTCGCCGCCACGGGTCCAGCGGATCGCCACGTTGCGCGGCAGGAGGTAGTTACGGCCGTAGCCGTCCTTGACCTCCACCACGTCGCCGGGCTGCCCGAGGCCGGTGACTTCCTGGGTCAGGATGATCTTCATGTCGCAGCCTCCGCTCAGCGTCCGGTGGACGTGTAGGGCAGCAGCGCGACCTCGCGGGCGTTCTTGACCGCGATCGCGACGTCCCGCTGGTGCTGGACGCAGTTGCCGGTGACCCGACGCGCGCGGATCTTGCCGCGGTCGGAGATGAACTTGCGGAGCAGCGTGGAGTCCTTGTAGTCGACTCCGGTCGCCTTCTCCTTGCAGAACTGGCAAACCTTCTTCTTCGGCTTGCGCAAGACTGGCTTGGCCATTGTGGTGCTCCCTCTCAAGTGAGCCCGGCCGCAACGAGTGCTGAGCCGGAATGGTGGGCCTGAACTGGGCTATTCGGTTGTGGAAGGTGCTGGGTCAGAACGGGGGCTCGTCGTTGCCGCTGACGCCCGGCGTGGCCCACGGGTCGTTCCCGCCGGCGGGGGCGGCAGGTGCGCCGCCGCCCTGGGCCGGGGTCGCCCACGGGTCGTTGCCGGACGGACCGGAGGCCTGACCGCCACCCTGGGACCCGCCACCGTCGCCGTACGACGAGCCGCCCGAGCGCTGCGTCCGCGTCACCTTGGCGGTGGCGTACTTCAGCGACGGACCGACCTCGTCGACCTGGATCTCGAAGACGGTGCGCTTCTCACCCTCGCGGGTCTCGTACTGACGTGAGCGCAGGTTGCCCTGCACGACGACCCGCATCCCCTTCTGGAGGGACTCGGCGACGTTTTCCGCGGCCTGCCGCCACACCGAGCAGGACAGGAACAGCGCGTCGCCGTCCTTCCACTCGTTGGACTGCTTGTCGAACGTGCGCGGCGTCGAGGCGATCCGGAAGTTGGCCACCGCGGCGCCCGAGGGCGTGAAGCGGAGCTCCGGGTCGTCGACGAGGTTGCCGACCACGGTGATCTGGGTATCGCCTGCCATGTCAGGTCTCCTCAGCGGGATGGGTAAGGATCGAGGTCATCGTTGCGTGACGCACCGACATCCGCCACTGGTGATCCACAGGGGGTCTCGACGTCGCTCGACCACCGGTGGAGCGCTCAGTGAGCGTCGGGACGCATCACCTTGGTACGCAGGATCGACTCGTTGAGGCCGAGCTGGCGGTCGAACTCCTTGACCGTCGCGGGCTCCGCGGTGAGCTGCACGACGGCGTAGATGCCCTCGGCGTTCTTGCGGATCTCGTAGGCCAGGCGGCGCCGGCCCCAGACCTCGACGGACTCGACCGAGCCGCCGTCCTTGCGGATGACGTTGAGGTACTTGTCGAGCGACGGCTCGACCGTACGCTCCTCGAGACTCGGGTCGAGGATGACCATGACTTCATAGGCACGCATAGCGGTCTCCACCTCCTCTGGGCTAGAGCGGCCACGGACGATCCGTGGCAGGAGGGCTGTGCGTTTCCTCGGCGTACGACGTGGGCCGGCCGCCGAGGTCGCCCACCACCAGGGGCGGAGGACAACCGGGCAAGGTTAGCAGCGGCCCGCGGAGGCCCACGAATCCGGACGCGACGAACCCCGCGGGCGCTGCCCGCGGGGCTCGGTCGTGGTCGTTCGGGAGCGGGTCAGGCGGCCGCGGTGGTGCCCGTGGTCGTCGTCTCGCGCATCCGCAGCACCGACAGGGCCAGGCCGGCGATCACCGCGAGCAGGGCGAGCCAGTAGCCGATGCCGTGGCCGGTGTCGCACTTGACGCCGAAGGCGCCGGCGCCGTTGCAGCCGCCACCGGGGATCACGAACAGCGCCAGGATCAGGCAGATCAGGGCCGCGCCGAAGGCGGCCGTGGCGAGCTGGTAGAGCGGCATCGGCAGCGTGACGTTGGCGAACAGGGCCAGCGCCACGACCACGGCCCCGACCAGGGCCAGCAGCACGCCGAACCAGCCGAAGAAGCCGTGCCAGGCCGTCACCGAGTCCGAGGCGCCGCCGAAGCCGCCGGCGCTCACCGAGATCGTGTAGAAGGGCAGGAGTCCGGCGATGAAGGCGACCAGGCCCGCGGCCATGATCCCCAGGTCGAACTTGTGGGCACCCTGGAGCGTGGACTTGGCCTGGTTGAAGTCGTACTGGGACGCACCGGCGGCCGGCGCACTGGACTGCGCGGGTGGCGTGGGCGCTGCGGGCGGAGGAGTCGGCGCTGCGTCACTCGACGCGGCGGGGTCGGGCTGAGTGGGATCCGTGGGGTTCCCGGGCTGCTCGGTCATGGCGTTTCCACCCTCCTGGGTGCTCTGGACAGCGGAAGCGTCCTACTAAACGCAGGCGAACGCAACGCTCCTCGCCGAAGATCGTCCCAGCGGACTAGGCCGTCCGGCCGTCCCGCCGCGCCCGTCCACAGGGTGCCCGCGCCCCCGAGCAGCGAGCTGCCGGAGACCCCTAACCTGCCGCGGTGCACCAGGTCGTGGCGGGCCGCTTCCAGCTGATCGAGCAGATCGGCCGTGGCCGCACCGGCACGGTCTGGCGGGCCCGCGACCGGCGGCGCCATCGCCGGACCGTCGCCGCCAAGGTGCTGTCGCGGCGCGGAGCCGACGAGGTGCTGGGCTTCGTCCGCGAGCAGACCCTGCGGGTCGCCCACCCCCACGTGGTGGCGCCCCACGGCTGGGCCGCGGACGACGGCGTGGTCGTGCTGGCCATGGACCTGGTCCGCGGCGGCTCGCTCGACCAGCTGCTCGCGGCGTACGGCGCCCTGCCGCAGGCCTACGTGGCCGTGCTGCTCGACCAGGTGCTCCAGGCGCTCGACGCGGTGCACCGCGCCGGGCTCGTGCACCGGGACGTGAAGCCGGCCAACCTCCTGCTCGAGCCCACCGGCACCGGCCGACCCCACCTGCGCCTCGCGGACTTCGGCGTCGCCGTCGAGACCAGCCGCACCCGGGGGGCCGAAGCCGCCGGCACCGACGGCTACCTCGCCCCCGACCAGGCCGCCGGGGCGCCGCCCGACCTCCGTCAGGACCTCTTCGCCGCCGGCATGACCGCGGCCGAGCTGCTGACCGGCCGGCTGCCGGCGGCAGCCGACGACCTGCCGCCCGGCCCGCTCCGGCCGGTGCTGCGCGCGCTGGTCGCGGCGGCTCCCGACCAGCGGCCACCCAGCGCGGCCGCGGCCCTGGACCTCCTGCGCCGGACCGGCGTGCCGGAGGGGGCGCCGTGGCTGCGGCGACCGCACCCACCCGACGTACCCGACCGGCACCCCGAGCGGCGCTCCGGGCTGGGCACCTGGCTGCCGACCTGGCGGTGAGGCCCCGCGCCGGCTCGCTCGGGTGACCGGGGGCGGCCCGAGTTGGAGCCGTCCACGCGACGCCGGTGGTACGACGCTCAGTTGCGGGTGCGGTTGCTGGCGACCGCGACGAGCACGGCGGCCGCAGCGGCGACGATGCCGCCGAAGACGAGGAGAAGGGCGATCAGCACGACGATGCTCATGGCCCGATCCTGCCACTCGCGGCCGACCGGGGCGGTGTCGGCGCCTCTTCCTACGATGTCGACATGACTCCAGCAGGAGACCCGGCCCTGGGGGCCCACGTCGAGCAGACCGACCCGATCGCCGAGGCGCAGGCGCGGCGGGCGCCGCACGTGCAGTTCTTCCTCGGTGACCCCCAGGGATACAAGGGCCCCGAGATCCGCTACGCCGGCGGTGCCGAGGGGCTGCGGGCCGACGCCGAGGCGGCCGGCATCGGTCTCTACGTCCACGCGCCCTACATCGTCAACGTCGCCACGACCAACAACCGGATCCGGATCCCGAGCCGCAAGCTCCTCCAGCAGCACCTCGACGCCGCGGCCTCGATCGGGGCGCGGGGCCTGATCGTGCACGGCGGCCACGTGAACAAGGACGACGACCCCGGGGTCGGCTTCGACAACTGGCGCAAGGCGATCGAGGCCACCGACCTCAAGATCCCGCTCCTGATCGAGAACACCGCCGGTGGTGACAACGCGATGGCCCGTCACCTCGACCGGATCAAGGGCGTCTTCGACGCAGTCTCGGCCGCCGACGGTCGCGACCAGGTCGGCTTCTGCCTCGACACCTGCCATGCCCATGCCGGCGGCATCGCGCTGGAGACGGTGGTCGACGAGATCCGCGCGATCACCGGCCGGATCGACCTCGTGCACTGCAACGACAGCCGCGACGAGTTCGACTCCGGCGCCGACCGGCACGCCAACGTCGGCAGCGGCCGGATCGACCCCGCCCTGCTCGCCCAGGTCGTCCGCGACGCCGCCGCGCCCGTGGTCTTCGAGACGCCGGGCGGCGCCGAGGAGCACCTGGCCGACTTCGAGGCGATCCGGGCGCACCTGTGACGGCGGCCGCCGGGGAGCCCGCACCCCCCGGTAGCCTCGTCGGGTGACTCCGACCGTCCGGCCGATCTCGGCCGACGAGCACCGCGCCTTCATCGCGGGCCGCTCGTCTGCCAGCTTCCTCCAGACGCCGGCCTGGGCGGCGGTGAAGTCCGAGTGGCGGGCCGAGTCGCTCGGTTGGTACGACGAGGGCCGGCTGGTCGGGGCCGGGCTCGTCCTCTACCGCCAGCTGCCCCGCGTCAAGCGCTTCCTCGCCTACCTGCCCGAGGGTCCCGTCCTCGACTGGGCCGTCGACCTGGGCGCCTGGCTGGCACCGATGACCACGCACCTGCGCTCGCAGGGCGCCTTCGGTGTCCGGATGGGTCCGCCGGTGGTCACCCGCCGCTGGAGCGCGGCCCAGGTCAAGGAGGGCATCGCCGACGAGGGGGTCGCCCGGCTCGGCGAGATCGCGCCCCTGGAGCGCTCCGCCGCGGGCGCCCGGGTGATCCAGCAGCTCGAGGCGCTCGGCTGGCGCCCGCAGGTCTCCGAGGGTGGCTTCGCCGCGGGCCAGCCGCAGTACACGTTCGTGATCCCGCTGGTCGACGACGCCGGTGCGCGTCGTACCGACGACGACGTGCTGGCCGGCATGAACCAGCTGTGGCGGCGCAACATCCGCAAGGCGGACAAGGCCGGTGTGGTGGTGACGCAGGGTCGGGCCGAGGACCTCAAGGCGTTTCACGACCTCTACGCGCACACGGCCGAGCGGGACCACTTCACGCCGCGCCCGCTGTCCTACTTCGAGACGATGTACGACGCGTTGGGCGCAGAGGACCCCGACCGGATCACCCTGTGGCTGGCGCACCACGAGTCCGACCTGGTCGCCGCGACGATCGCGGTCCGCGTCGGCACCCACGCGTGGTACTCCTACGGCGCGTCCTCGACCGCGAAGCGCGAGGTCCGCGGGTCCAACGCCGTCCAGTGGGCGATGATCCGCGACGCCATGGCGCAGGGGGCCGAGGTCTACGACCTGCGCGGGATCACCGACACCCTCGACCCCGACGACCCCCACGTCGGCCTGATCCAGTTCAAGGTCGGCACGGGTGGCGAGGCGGTGGAGAGCGTCGGCGAGTGGGACCTCCCCCTCAACCGGGTGCTCTACCGCGGGTTCGAGCTCTACCTCGCGCGCCGCGGCGGGTGACCGGATGAGCCTGACCCTGACCGTCGACGGCGAGCGCTGGCGCCGCCACCTGCGGAGCGTGGCCGACGCCGACCCCGGCCTCGTGCCGGTGGTGAAGGGCAACGGCTACGGCTTCGGGATCACCCGGCTGGCACAGACCGCGACCTGGCTCGGCGTGGACACCATCGCGGTCGGCACCTACCACGAGCTGTCCGCGGTCGAGCAGGCCTTCGCCGGTGACCTGATGGTGCTCGGCCCCTGGCGTCCCACCGGTCCGGTGGCCCCTGAGTCCCTGGCCCCGGGTCGGGTGATCCACACCGTCAGCCGCCTCGCCGACCTGCTGGCCCTGCTCGACCGGCAGCCCGACGCGCGGATCGTGCTCGAGCGCCTGACCAGCATGCGGCGGCACGGGATGTCGGCCGAGGAGCTGCGCGCCGCGGGCCGGCTCCTGGACCAGCGGCCGGCCCGGCTCGAGGGCGTCGCCTTCCATCTACCGCTCGCGCACGGGGCCCACCTCACGGAGGTCGAGCACCTGGTCAACGACGTGGTCGCCGCCGAGCTGCCGACCCGCACCCTGTGGATCAGCCACCTGACGCCGCCCGAGCTGGCCCGGCTGCGGGCGTCGTACGCCGACTACGACGTGCGCCCACGCGTCGGCACCGCGCTCTGGCTGGGTGACCCCGGGGCGCTGCGGGTGACCGCGACCGTGCTCGACGTCCACGAGGTCGAGCGCGGCGACGTCTTCGGCTACCGCGGCCGCACCGTGCCGAAGGCCGGGCACATCCTGGTCGTCTCCGGCGGTACGTCGCACGGCATCGGGCTCGAGGCTCCCATCGGCGACCACTCGTTCAAGGCCCGTGCCGCCGCCGTGGCGCGCGGCGGGCTCGACGCGGCCGGCTTCGTGCGCTCGCCGTTCACCGTCGACGGCAAGCCGCGACTGTTCGCCGAGCCGCCGCACATGCAGGTCTCGATGCTGTTCCTCCCGCACGGACCCCGGGTGCCGGCGGTCGGCGAGGAGGTCGCGGTCCGGGTGCGGCACACCGCCACGACCTTCGACCGCGTCGACATCTCCTGACCACGTCGTACGACGGTCAGCCGGCGCCGTCGGCTGACGGGGTCAGCGCCAGCTGGCCGGGCCCGCCCTGACGCCACCACGAGAAGTGGTCGCGCCAGCTCACCTCGCGCACCACGTCGTACTCCGGCAGGAGGACGTCGCGGACCACGATGCCCACGAGGTACAGCTCGGTGGCCATCCGCACGATGATCGCCAGCCAGTAGAAGCCGGGGTCGCCGCCGCCGCCGGGCTCGAGGTGTCCGCCGAGGTACCACCACACCGACGCGAAGTAGAGGATCTCGCCGCCCTGCCAGATCAGCTGGTCACGCCAGCGAGGCCGGGCGAGCACCGCGAGCGGGAGCAGCCAGAGGGTGTACTGCGGCGAGTAGACCTTGTTCACCAGCAGGAACCCGGCGACCAGCAGGAAGCCGAGCTGAGCCAGCCGGGGCGTCAGCCGGGCGCTGAAGCCCAGCACGGCCACGGCCGCGCACCAGGCGCCGAAGAACAGCCACGACACGACGTTGATCGTGTGCACCCCGAAGGTGTGCTGGGTCATCTGCTGGAGCATCAGCCAGACCGAGCCGAGGTCGGCCTCACGGTGCGTGTTGTAGCTCCAGAAGACGTTCCACTGGGCCCGACCGGAGACGAACGCCGGGGTGTTGACGACCACCCACGTCGCCAGCCCGGTCGCCGTGGCCCCGGCCAGGTCGCGCCAGCGCCGCTCCCGGCCGTAGACGACCACCAGCCCACCGAGCAGGAAGAGCGGGTAGAGCTTCATCGCCGTGCCGAGCCCGATCATCACCCCGGTCAACCCCGGTCTGCCGCGGGCGTGGGCCCACAGGGCGCCGGCCACGCAGACCACGGCGAGGAGGTCCCAGTTGATCAGGCCCTCGAGCAGCAGGGCCGGGGAGACCGCGAAGTACGCCGCGTCCCAGGGCCGGCGCAGGTGCACCCCGCTGAGGAACCACACGGCGAGCAGCGCACACAGCGCGAAGCCGACACCCTCGACCGCGGTGAACAGCAGCGTCTCGCGATGCACCTTCGGGTCGGCGGCCAGCTGCGGCTGCGACATGCCCCCGCGGGCATCGAGGTTCGGTGAGCCGGAGAGCCAGTGCGTGAGGTACGCCGAGGCGTAGGCGAAGTAGGAGATCCCCACGGGGTACTCCATGACCTGGTAGCGGTCCCGGACCGCGATCGCGCTCGAGTAGGGCCAGTCCAGCTCGGCGAAGCCGCGGTCGACGTAGAGGTAGGGGAGATCGGAGTAGCACATGTCGGAGTAGTTGGTCTCGCTGCTGCTCCAGGTGGCCCGGTAGCAGGGGGTCTTCTGCACGAAGCCGAGCGCGAAGCAGATCGCGGTCAGGGCCAGCAGCACCTGCACGGGCGTCCACCAGGAGTGCCGGCCGGCGTGCTCCCCGACCGGACCGCCGACTCCAAGGCTGAGCGCCGCCGTGATCGGGTCGTCCACCGTCGGGTGCACGATCCGACGGTGGTCGTTCTCCTCGCTCCCGCTCACCACCACGACTCTTGCCGGGCCATCGGCCTGGCGCTTGGTGTCGTGCCGCCCGTGCCGGTCGGGGTCGGGAGGCTGATCGTCGCCGTCGGGCTCGACGACGGCGGCGTGGTCGTGGCGCTCGTCGCCGGAGAGGTCGTGGTCTGGCTCGACGACGGCGGGCTGGAGGACGGAGCGCTCGACGACGCGGAGCTCGTGGGCGGCGCCGACGTGTGATGGGTGCTCGGCGGCGGGGGCGGCGGCGCGGTGGTCGGGTCGTGACCGGGCTCCGGGGCGTGCGCGGGGACGTTGGCCGGCAGGGGCAGGTTCATCACCGGCTCTCCGGCGAGGTCCGCCTTCATCACCGCGGCCCAGGTGGCGGTCGGGTAGCCGGCGCCGAAGTAGCCGGCCGCGCCGTTGTACGGCGGCAGCCAGCCGCCGTCCAGCTGGCCGTTGCCGTTGCCGCGCACGTACATGACGGCCGTCGACAGCTGCGGGGTGAAGCCCACGAACCACGAGGAGGAGACCTGGTTGGCGTCGTTGGTGGCGGTACCGGTCTTCCCGGCCGCGGGACGCCCGAGCGCCTGGGCGTTGGTGCCGGTCCCGTGCAGCACCACCTGCTGCATCGCGTAGCTGACGTCCTTGTCGATGTCGGGGTCGACGGCCTCGGTGACGTGCGGCTTGTACTGGTAGAGCACCTTGCCGGTGCTGTCGGTGACCTTGTCGATCACGTGCACGTCGGCACGCACCCCGCCGTTGGCGATGGTGGCGTAGGTGTTGGCCATGTTGATGGCGCTGACCCGCGACTTCCCGAGCGTGATCAGGGCGTCCGGCGCGAGGTCGGTCGTGGAGCTGGGGATCCCGGGGTAGTGGGGATCTGCCTGGGCCGGCGGGATGCCCATCTTGTTGGCCATCGCCAGGATCTTCTGCGGACCGTTCTTCATGCTGTTGGACATGTCGACGAACGCGGTGTTGATCGACTGCTCCAGGGCATAGACCGAGGTCACGCTCGAGCCGTAGCTGGTGCCGGGCGGCGCGCCCTCGTTGTGCACCTCGAGACCGTCGGGGAACGTGAACGGCGAGTTGCCGTCCCAGGTGCTCTTCAGCGAGTAGCCGTCGGTGATCGCGGCAGCGAGCGAGACCGGCTTGAAGGTCGAGCCCACCATGCCGCCGGCCTCGGCCCAGTTGATCTGCGAGCGCAGGAAGTCCTGACCGCCGAAGAACCCGACCAGGTCGCCGGTGCCGGGCTGGACCGAGGCGACGGCGACGTGGAGGAACTTGTCGCTGATGTTCGGCCGCACCTGCAGCGCGCCGCGACGCGCGGCGTTCATGGCGCGGGCGGTCAGGGTGGTGGTGATCCGGAGCCCGCCGCCGTCGATCTGGGAGTCGGTGAAGTCGAGGTTGTGCAGCTGCTGGCGGACCAGGGTCAGGACGTGCCCGCGCTGGCCGCCGTACTGGCTGGACTCCCGGAACACCGGGAACGGCGGCAGGTGCCGAGCCGCCTGCGTGGCCTTGGCCGCAGGGATCGTGCCCATCTTGGCCATCCCGTCCAGGACGTAGGCGTAGCGGGCCTTGAGCGCGCGCTTGTTGCTCTTGCCGTTGGCCGGGTCGAACTGCGACGGGTTGTTCAGCACGCTGGCCAGCACGGCGCTCTGCTTGAGGGTCAGCGCCTTGGCGTCGACGCCGAAGTACGCCTTCGCCGCCGCCTGGACGCCGTACGCCCCGCGACCGAAGTAGATGGTGTTGAGGTAGCCGGTGAGGATCTCGTCCTTGCTCTGCTGCTTCTGGATCTTCAGCGACAGGATCGCCTCGTGGATCTTGCGGGTCAGCGACCGCTCCTGGTTGAGGTACAGGATCTTGACGTACTGCTGGGTGATCGTGGACGCGCCCTGGGTGGGGCCGCCTCGGGCGTCGTTGAACGCGGCCCGGATGATGCCCTTGGGGTCGATGCCGCTGTTGGAGTAGAAGGTGCGGTCCTCGGCGGCGACGACCGCGTCCTGCAGGTGCTGCGGCATGTCGCTGAGCGGGATGATCTCGCGGTTCTGCTTGGCGTACTGGCCGAGCTGGGTCTTGCCGTCGGCGTAGTAGACGAACGACGTCTGGGTCTGGAAGTCCTTGTTGGGGCTCGGGATCTGGATCGTCTTGTAGAGGTAGACGAAGCCGCCGATCAGGATCAGCGTGCCGACCAGAGCCACGATCAGGAACCACTTCAGGACACGGCGGAGCCGCTGCCGCGCGACGCCGGGCCGCTTGGGGGTGCGGGTGACGGCTGGGCCGTCGGCCCTGCGCTTGGCGCTCACGGGTCTCTCCAGGTGCGTCGGGGGAACGGTGCACGCGACGGTGGCCGCCAGCACCCGGAGACCACCGGGGCGCGGCACACCGTCGAGGACGAGGGTACGGGGCGGACCCTCACGCCACGAAACCCGTCGGGTTTGTGTCCTGATATATCGTTACGATAGGTTCAGCCGATAGAACATCGCGACACATCCACGACGGGATCCCGAGCATGGCACGCAAGGCGGCATCGCTGGAGCTGGCCGTTCTCGGCCTGCTCCACGAGTCCCCCCTGCACGGGTACGAGCTGCGCAAGCGGCTCAACCTCCTGCTCGGCTGGGGACGCCTGCTGTCCTACGGCTCCCTCTACCCGGCGCTGAAGCGACTGCTGCGCGCCGGCTGGATCACCGAGGTGACCGCGGCCTCCCCCGGGGTGTCGCGGCGCCAGCGGATCGTGTACCAGATCACCCCGGCCGGGAAGAAGTTCTTCGGCGAGGAGATCACCGACAGCGGGCCCTCGGCGTGGGAGGACGACAACTTCAACATGAGGTTCGCGTTCTTCTCCCGTACCGACGCCGACGTCCGGCTCGGCATCCTCGAGGGACGCCGGTCCCGGCTGCAGGAGCGCCTCGACCGCGCCCAGCACGCCGCCGGTGGCGACGACCGCTACCTCAGCGAGCTGCGGCGGCACTCCATCGAGTCCGTCGAGCGTGAGGTGCGGTGGCTGACCGACCTGATCAACGCCGAGCGCTCCACGCCCGAGACACCCGCGAAGCCCGTCACACCCGCTACATCTGCTCCATCCCGCACGGCCGCCGACACGGGGCCCGCGGACGACACCACCACCACGAGCGCGGCCACGGTGGCCGACGCCACCACGTGACCTCAGGGTCACACCGCACGGAAGGAAACCCCATGGGTTCGGTTCGAGTAGCAATCGTGGGCGTCGGCAACTGCGCGACGTCCCTGATCCAGGGCGTCGAGTACTACAAGGACGCCGACCCGGCCGGCAACGTGCCCGGCCTGATGCACGTGAAGTTCGGTGACTACCACGTCTCCGACGTCGAGTTCGTGGCGGCGTTCGACGTCGACGCGAAGAAGGTCGGCTTCGACCTCGCCGACGCGACGCAGGCCTCGGAGAACAACACGATCCGGATCTGCGACGTCCCTCCGACCGGTGTCATCGTGCAGCGCGGCCACACCCTCGACGGGCTCGGCAAGTACTACCGCGAGACCATCGAGGAGTCGGACGCCGAGGCCGTCGACGTCGTCCAGGTCCTCAAGGACACGAAGGCCGACGTGCTGGTGTCCTACCTGCCGGTGGGCTCCGAGGACGCCGACAAGTTCTACGCCCAGTGCGCGATCGACGCCAAGGTGGCGTTCGTCAACGCGCTCCCCGTCTTCATCGCCTCCGACCCCGTCTGGGCCAAGAAGTTCGAGGACGCCGGCGTCCCGATCGTGGGCGACGACATCAAGAGCCAGGTCGGCGCGACGATCACCCACCGCGTGATCGCCAAGCTGTTCGAGGACCGCGGCGTCGTGCTGGACCGCACCTACCAGCTCAACGTCGGCGGCAACATGGACTTCAAGAACATGCTCGAGCGTGAGCGCCTGGAGTCGAAGAAGATCTCCAAGACGCAGTCGGTGACCTCGAACCTGACCGGTCCCCTCGGCGGCAAGGGCCACCTCGACCGCAACGTGCACATCGGCCCGTCCGACTACGTCGCGTGGCTCGACGACCGCAAGTGGGCCTACGTCCGCCTCGAGGGCCGCGCGTTCGGCGACGCGCCGCTGAACATGGAGTACAAGCTGGAGGTCTGGGACTCCCCGAACTCCGCCGGCATCATCATCGACGCGCTCCGGGCGGCCAAGATCGCCAAGGACCGCGGCATCGGCGGCCCGATCATCTCGGCGTCGTCCTACCTGATGAAGAGCCCGCCGGTGCAGCTGCCCGACGACGAGGGACGCGCCCGCGTCGAGGCCTTCATCCGCGGCGAGGAGTGACCGTCTCGTCCTGACCGCACGGTCGTACGACGTCCGGGCCCCGGCCCCGCTTCGGCGGGCCGGGGCCCGCGTCGTCCCACGGTCGTCCCCACGTCCGGAGCACCCGGGTCCACGGGACTCATGACAGGTGATGCTGTTCACCCCTAGGGTGCGCCGCATGAGTGACACCAACGAACCACCTCGTCCGGACGGCTACGCGGACGAGCCCGCCCCCTCGGCACCCCCGGCCCCGCCCTCCGCGCCGCCTGCGGCCGACAGTCCGTGGGGCGCACCCGGTGCGGGAGGTGCCGGCGCCTACGGGGGCCCGCCACCCCCGGCCCCGCCGTACGACGGGGACGCCGGCGGCGCCTACAGCCCGACGGAGGCGCTGTCCTACGGCTGGCGCAAGTTCTCGGCCAGCCCGGCGACGCTGCTGATCCCGATGATCGTGGTCTTCGTCGGCATCGTGGTGGTCTCGCTGATCGTCGAGTTCGCGATCATCGGCGCCATGACCGGCACCCACACGTGCACCACCTCGACGTTCGGAGGCCAGGTCTCCGCCCAGTGCGGCCCCGGCTTCTTCACCCAGCTGCTGGCGGCTGGTCTCGCCGGTGCCCTGATCAACCTGGTCGCGCAGCTCCTGCTGGCCGGCCTCTACAAGGGCGCCACGCACGTCACCGACGGCAAGCCGTTCGGCCTGAACCAGATGTTCGAGGGCTGGAACAAGGCCCAGGTGCTCTACGCCTCTCTCTTCATCGCCGTGGGCACCTTCATCGGCACGGTGCTGTGCTACCTGCCGGGCGTGATCTTCTCCTTCCTGACGATGTACACGCTGCTGTTCGTCGTCGACAAGGAGCTGGAGGCGGTCGAGGCGATCAAGGCCAGCGTCCAGCTGGTCACCAAGAACTTCGTGAGCACGCTGCTGTTCTACGTGCTCGCCGCGATCTGCCTGATCGTGGGCGCCCTCCTATGCGGGGTCGGGCTGCTCGTGGCCGGCCCGGTGGTCCTGATCGGGCTCGCCTACACGTTCCGCCGGCTCCAGGGCGACCCGGTCGTGCCCTGACCGGTCAGGAGCGGACGGCGAGGGTCAGTGGCAGCACGCTGGTCGCTCCCGCGGCCCGGAGCGCCCGGGCGGCCAGGGTGAGGGTCCAGCCGGTGGCCACCTGGTCGTCGACGAGCAGCACCGGGCCGGCCGGCACGTCTCCCTCGAGCCGGTAGCGCCGCGAGACCGCTGCCACCCGCTGCGCGGAGTTCATGGCGCCGGCGCCGGGCGCCACCGACCGGTCCACGATCGCGTACGTCGCGACGACCGGGCGCTGGAGGTAACGGGAGAGCCCGTCGGCGAGATCGGCGGTCAGCGCCGGTCGCGTCGCGGACTCCACGACCGCGATGCCGGCCACCTCCGGCCGCCAGTCGGCGAGCACCTCGACGACCGCGCGCGCCAGCGACTCGGGGACCGGGCCGTCGGGATCGGCCCGGCCGAAGAGCTCGCGGAGGGCCTGGCCGTGCCCGAGGTCGGTGAGCCGCGCCACGGCCCGGCCCTCTTCCGCGGACTCTGAGATCCGGCCCTTGAGGTCGAGGCCGAGGTTGGCCAGCGCCGTCGGCCACATCCGGCGCGGCTCGATCACCACGCCCGGCCGGTCGAGCCGGGCCCGCGCCTCGGACAGGGCGGTCTCGGACACGGAGTCGGAGACCGCGAAGCCGCCGCAGTTGTCGCAGCGACCGCACTCGGGCGGACCCTCGCCGACCGCGGGGTCGTCGAGCTGGTCGCGCAGGAAGCGCATCCGGCACCGGTCGGTGTCGAGGTAGTCGAGCATCGCGCGCTGCTCGCGCTCGCGCGCCTCGGTGACCCGGGCGTAGCGATCCGCGTCGTAGGTCCACTCCCGACCGGTCGCCTCCCAGCCCCCACGCACCCGGCGTACCGCGCCGTCGACGTCGAGCACCTTGAGCATCTGCTCGAGCCGGTTGCGGCCCAGCTCGACCCAGGACTCGAGGGCGGCCGTGCTCATCGTGCCGTGCTCGGCCAGCACCGCGAGGGTCTGCCGCACCAGCGACTCGCGAGGGAACGCGAGCGAGGCGAAGTAGGCCCAGATCTCGCGGTCCTCCTGCTGCGGGAGCAGCACGACCGTGGCCTCGTCGGTGCCGCGGCCGGCGCGCCCGACCTGCTGGTAGTAGGCGACCGGCGACTGCGGTGCGCCCATGTTGACCACGAACCCGAGGGTGGCGTCGAAGCCCATGCCCAGCGCGCTGGTCGCGACCAGGGCCTTGACCTGCCCGGTCGCGAGCCGCTGCTCGAGGGCGAGCCGCTCGGTGGGCTCGGTCTGGCCGGAGTAGGCCGCGACGTCGTGGCCGCGCGAGCGGAGGTAGTCGGCGATCTCCTGGGTGGCCGCGACGGTCAGGCAGTAGACGATGCCCGACCCAGGCTGCTCGGCCAGGTGGTCGGCCAGCCAGCCGAGGCGCTGCTCCGGGGTGCGCAGGCGCACCACGGCCAGCCGCAGCGACGCGCGGTCGAGGGAGCCGCGGAGCACCAGCACGTCGGCGCCGAGCTGCTCGGCGACGTCCGCGCTGACCCGGGCGTTGGCGGTGGCCGTGGTCGCCAGCACCGGGATCCCGGCCGGGAGCTCGGCGAGCAGGGTGCGGATGCGGCGGTAGTCGGGCCGGAAGTCGTGGCCCCAGTCGGAGATGCAGTGCGCCTCGTCGACGACCAGCAGCCCGCACGTGGCGGCCAGCCGCGGCAGCACCTCGTCGCGGAAGCCGGGGTTGTTGAGCCGCTCGGGACTGACCAGAAGGACGTCGACCTCCCCGGCCCGGACCGCCGCCTGGATCGGCTCCCACTCCTCGGAGTTGGTGGAGTTGATGGTGACCGCTCGGATGCCGGCCCGCTCGGCGGCCGCGATCTGGTTGCGCATCAGGGCCAGCAACGGCGAGACGATGACGGTCGGCCCCGCCCCCTCGGCCCGGAGCAGGAGGGTCGCGACGAAGTAGACGGCGGACTTGCCCCAACCGGTGCGCTGGACGACCAGCGAGCGCCGGCGCTGCACGGCCAGCGCCTCGATCGCCGCCCACTGGTCGTCGCGCAGGCGCGCGGCCTCGCGGCCGACCAGCGCGCGCAGGTGCCGCTCCGCCTCGGCCCGGACGGCTGCGCGGTCGGTGGTGGCGGTGGTGGGCGTCATCGCGACCTGTCTACCAGTCACGACCGACGGCGGACCGCGGCCCCTCCACAGGTCAGTCGCGAGCGGCCCACCACGCGAGCAGCGCCGCCTTCGCCACGTCGTACGACGCGGGGCCGTCGTCGAGACGGAGCTCGAGCAGGAAGCGGTAGGCCTCGCCGACCTCTCGCCCCGGCGGGATGTCGAGGATCTCCATGATCTGGGTGCCGTCGAGGTCGGGCCGGATCGACGCCATCTCCTCCTGCTCGGACAGCCGGGCGATCCGCTCCTCGAGATCGTCGTAGGTCTGCCGGAGCCGCTCGGCCTTGCGCTGGTTGCGGGTGGTGCAGTCGGCCCGCGTCAGCACGTGCAGCCGGGCCAGCTGGTCGCCCGCGTCGCGGACGTAGCGGCGGACGGCGGAGTCGGTCCACTGCCCCGAGCCGTAGCCGTGGAAGCGCAGGTGCAGCTCGACCAGGCGCGCCACCGCGTCGATGTCGTCGCCGGAGAACTTCAGGGCCTGCATCCGCTTCCGGGTCAGCTTGGCGCCGACCACGTCGTGGTGGTGGAAGGTGACCGTGCCGTCGCCCATGAACCTGCGGGTGCGCGGCTTGCCGATGTCGTGCATCAGCGCCGCGAAGCGGGAGACGAAGTCCGGACCGCCGAGCCGGTCCTCCAGGTCGATCGACTGCTCCAGCACGGTCAGCGTGTGCTCGTAGACGTCCTTGTGGCGGTGGTGCTCGTCCTTCTCCAGGATCAGTGCCGGCAGCTCCGGCAGGACGAGCGCGGCCAGGCCGGTCTCGACCAGCAGGGACAGCCCCAGCCGGGGGTAGGGCGACAGCACGAGCTTGGTCAGCTCGTCGCGGACCCGCTCGGCGGAGATGATCGCGATCCGCTCGGCCATCGAGGTCATCGCCGCGACCACCGCCGGGTCGACGGTGAAACCGAGCTGGGCGGCGAAGCGGGCGGCCCGCATCATCCGGAGCGGGTCGTCGGAGAAGGAGTCCTCGGGCCGGTTGGGCGTGCGCAGCAGGCCGTGCCCGAGGTCGAGGACACCGCCGTACGGGTCGACGAAGTCCCGCGACGGCACCCGCACCGCCATCGCGTTCACCGTGAAGTCGCGCCGCCCGAGGTCGCCCTCGAGCGAGTCGCCGAAGTCCACGGCCGGCTTGCGTGACGTCGGGTCGTAGCTCTCCGAGCGGTACGTCGTGATCTCGATCTGGAACGGCCCCTTGCGGCTGCCGATCGTGCCGAACGCCCGCCCGATGTCCCAGGTGGCGTCGGCCCAGCCCGCGAGCAGCCGCTCGATCTCGTCGGGTCGGGCCGAGGTGGTGAAGTCGAGGTCGTTGTGGCGACGCCCGAGCATCGCGTCGCGCACCGGGCCGCCCACCAGGGCCAGCTCGTGCCCGGCGGTGTCGAACCGGGCGCCGAGGGCGTCGAGGACCGGCGCGAGCCGGTCGAGCTCGGCGGCGACGTCGCGCTGGGCGTCGACGAGCCGGACGGACCCCGGCGGCCGGCGATCTGCCTCGCCGGACACAGGACTGGGCACCCTCCGGAGCCTAACGGGGTACGACGGACCGTGGCCGCCTCGGCCCTGCGCGTGCGTCTGCGGCCGCGGGCCCGCCCACTAGAGTCGGCCCGTGCTCCGCTCGTCGTCGCTGCCGCGCGCCCTGGCAGTGGTGACCGCGGTGCTGGCCGGCTCGCTGGGCGCGACAGTCGTGGCACCAGGACTGGCCGGGCCGCGGCTGGGAGCTGCCGAGTCGGCCGCGGCAGACGCGCCGCGGGACCCCGCCCAGCCGCTGGTGCCGCGGATCCGGTCGATCACGCCCGACTACATCCCCGACCACGGCCCGATCGTCGTCCGCGGCACGCTGACCAACGCCTCGAACGAGGAGTGGACCGCGATCAACGTCGAGGCCTTCATCGGCGCGACCCCGATCACCACCAGCGCCGAGCTGGCGGCGGCCGCCACCACCCCGGTCACCGCGGACGTGGGACACCGGATCACCGCCCCCGGGACGTTCGACACCTTCGAGACCCTGCAACCCGGCCAGACCGTCCGGTTCACGGTGCGGCTGCCCCGCTCGCAGCTCCCGGTCTCGGCTCCCGGCGTCTACTGGTTCGGGGTGCACGCCCTGGGCGCGACCGCGGCCGGCAGCGGCACCGGCGCCGCCGGGCGCGACCGGACCTTCCTGCCGCTGGTGCCGGAGTCGGCCTCCAACGGCGCGATCCCGGTGGACGCGGCCCTCGTCGTACCCGTGCGGGCAGCGGTGACCCGCGGCACCGACGGCTCGATCCTCGACGCCCTCGGCTGGATGGCGAACCTCGACTCGGGAGCGCTCGACCACGCGGCGGACCTCGGGCGCGCTGCCCACGGGCGGCCGCTGACCTGGCTGCTGGACCCCGCCGTCACCGACGCGGTGCGCGCCCTGGCCCGCGGCAACCCGGCCCGGAGCCTGACCTCGGCGAGGGACTCGACCTCCGGCAACCCCTCGGCCGGTGCGTCGCCCAGCGCGGACGCCTCGGCGTCCGGCACCGGGTCGACATCCGCCGGCACCGCGCCGTCGGCGACCGCACAGTCGGCCGCCCGTTGGCTGCGGCGCCTCCACCGGGTGCTGGCGAACGGGACCGGCGAGATCCTCGGCCTCCCCTACGGCGACCTCGAGGTCTCCGCGGCCGCCCGCTACGACCGCCCCTACCTCGACGCCGATCTCCGGCGCACCGGGACCACCCTGGCGCCGTGGAAGTTGCCCATCGCCGGCCCGGTCGTCGCTCCTCCCGGAGGCCGGCTCACCGCCGCAGTCGTGGGTGCTCTGCCGCGGCACACGCGGGTGCTGCTCAGTGACCGCGGCGTCGTCGGACCTGCCCCGGTCGTCAACCGGGTCGACGGCCGACGCGTCGTGCTCGCCTCGACCGGCGCCGCCGAGGGCGGTCCCGGCCCGCTGGACCCGCACAGCCCTCTCGCCCGCCGCCAGCGGATCCTGAGCGAGGCGGCCCTCCACTTCCTGGGCAACGGGGCTCCCCTCGTGGTCGAGCTGCCCACCCGGTGGCGCTCGCGGGTCCCGGGCTCCTTCTTCTCCGGGCTCGACGTCCCCTGGCTCCACCTCACCACCCTGGACGGCGCCGCCACGAGCCCACCCAAGCCGCTGCAAGGCGCGCGGCTGCGCCAACCGGTCACGTCCTCCCCGGGGCTCGGGCCGGAGTTCTTCGCCGGGGTCGAGCTCGTCCTCGGTGACGCCGGCACCCTCCAGTCGATCCTCCCCGGCAACCGGGTGCTCCAGCAGCAGATCTTCGACGAGACGACCGGCAACACGTCGTACGCCGCCGCCGCCGACCCGTTCGGCGCCACCGCTCGCGTGCGCTCCACCACCGCCTGGGTCCGGGCCGGTCTGGACGGCATCACCCTGGCCGCACCGCCCTCGGTGACGCTGACCAGCACGTCGGGCAAGTTCTCGGTGCTGGTCAGCAACGACCTCGACGTGCCCGTGACCGTGCGGGTGCGGCCGGTGGCGGACTCCCACCTGAAGATCAGCGGGGGCGAGACCGTCCAGCTGCCCCCGCACGGACGCCAGTCGGTCCTGCTCGACGCGACCACCCACGTGCTCGGCGTGCACACGGTGACCCTCGAGGTGACCAACAAGGCCGGCACCCCCCTCGGCTCCCAGGACGCCTTCCCGATGCGGGCCGAGCAGGTCAGCCAGCTGATCTGGGTGATCATCGGGGCCGGCCTGGCCCTGCTGTTCGGGGCGATCGTGGTCCGGCTCGTCCGCCGGGTGCGCCGGAGCCGCGCATGAGCGAGGGCTCCGGGGCCGACCAGGAGGAGAGCCGGGGGATCCTGGCCTCCTCGGCGGTGATGGCGACCGGCACCGTGGTGTCGCGGGTCAGCGGCTACGCCCGCAACCTGCTGCTCGCCGCCGCGATCGGCAACGAGCTCCACGCCGACCTGTTCAACATCGGCAACACCATCCCGAACATGCTCTACATCCTGCTCGCGGGCGGTGTCTTCAACGCGGTGCTGGTCCCCCAGCTGGTGCGGGCACAGAAGTCCGACCGCGACGGCGGTGCTGCCTACACCGACCGTGTGATCACCCTGGCCATGCTCTTCCTCGGTGCGGTCACCGTGCTGCTGGTGATCGCGGCACCGCTGGTGATGCGGCTGTTCCTCAACCACTCCTACGACTGCCCCGGCCTCGCCGAGCAGCGGGCGTCCGCCATCGCCTTCGCCCGCTACTGCCTGCCGCAGGTGTTCTTCTACGGGATGTTCGTGCTGCTCGGACAGGTGCTCAACGCCCGCGGCCGGTTCGGACCGATGATGTGGGCGCCGATCGCCAACAACGTGATCTCGGTGCTCGTCCTGGTGATCTACCTGGTGTGGTTCGGCCCGCTCGCCCTGAACGCCAGCGGGTCGGCGTACACGAGCAGGCAGGAGCTCCTGCTCGGTGGGGGCGCGACCCTAGGGATCGTCGTCCAGGTGCTGATCCTCGTGCCCTACCTGCGCCGGGCCGGGGTGCGCTACCGGCCCCGCTACGACTTCCGGCACACCGGCCTGGGCCACACCCTGCGCCTGGGCATCTGGACCGTGCTCTTCGTCGTGGTCAACCAGGTCGCCTTCACCGTGGTGGTCCGCCTCGCCTCCGGAGGTACGGCGTCCGGTGGCTGCGGTCACGTGGGTGCGGCGCCCGACTCCACGGGGTTCACCGTCTACTCCAGCGCCTACCTGTTCGTCAGCGTGCCGCACGCGATCATCACCGTCTCGCTGGCGACCGCGATCCTGCCGCGGCTGTCCGCCAAGGCCGCCGAGGGAGACCTGAGGGGCCTGGCGACCACCCTCGCCGACACCCTGCGCACCGCCCTGGCCGTGGCGATCCCCTTCGCCCTCCTCCTGCCGGTGCTGTCCTACGACATCGCCAAGGTGCTGTTCGGCTACGGCGCGACCTCGTCCACCTTCGACCACTTCGTGCAGTCGATGATCCTGTTCGGGCCCGGCACGGTGCTGTTCACCGTGCACTACCTGATGCTGCGCGGCTTCTACGCGCTGGAACGGACCCGCACGGTCTTCTACATCCAGTGCGCGATCGCCGCCACGAACATCGCGGTGGCGGTGGTCCTGGTGCAGCGGGCGAGCGCGGAGCAGACCTCGCCGGCACTCGTCCTGGCCTACGCCGCGTCGTACCTCGTGGGGTCGGTGGTCTCCTACCTGATGCTGGGCACCGTGCTCGGCGGGCTGCACAGCAAGGAGCTGGTCCGGTTCCTGGTCCGGCTGCTGATCGCCGCCCTGGTCTCGACCGCGGCGGCCTGGGGCCTGGGCTCGGTCCTGCCCGGCGCGGAGCGGACCGCCTCCCACCTGGTCGCCGGGATGCGGGTGCTCGTGCTGAGCGGGGTCGACGGCGCGGTCTTCCTGGCGATGGCGCGGGCGATGCGCCTGACCGAGGTGACCCAGGTGATCGACGTGATCGTCCGCCGACGCCGGGGCACGCCCGCCTCCTAGGATTGGGCGGGCCGCCCGAAACGGAGGCGACCGGAAGGGGGCAGGTGCCCGAGCACACCCGGCCCGGCGACGTGCTCGCCGACCGGTACCGACTGACCGACCTGCTCTCCGAGAGCCAGGGCGGCCGGTTCTGGCGCGCCTTCGACGGGGTGCTCCACCGCGACGTCGCCGTGCACATCATCTCGCTCTCGGACGAGCGCGCCCCGCTCCTGCGCGAAGCGGCCCGTCGCTCGGCGACCATCCTGGACCGCCGGATGCTGCGGGTGCTCGACATCGACGAGGCCGACGACCGGCTCTTCGTGGTCAACGAGTGGGGGTCCGGCACCAGCCTCGACATCCTGCTCACCCACCGGGACCCTCTCTCGCCGACCGTCGCGGCGTGGATCGTCGCCGAGGTCGGGGACACCCTGGCGCTGGCCCACGACGCGGGCGTCGCGCACGGCCGGCTGGTGCCGGAGAACGTCCTGATCGACCACGACGGCGCGGTGCGGCTGATCGGCTTCGCCGTCGATGCCGCCCTGCACGGACACCCGGCCAGCCGGGTCGCCGCCGACGAGGTGGACCTCGTGGGCCTGCTGTACGCCGGCCTAACCGGCAAGTGGGCCGGGATCTCCCGCTCGCTGATGCCTCCGGCTCCCTCCGAGCACGGTCGGGTGCTGCGGCCGCGCCAGGTCCGGGCCGGGATCCCGCGGCCCCTGGACGCCCTCTGCGACCAGGTGCTCAACCATCGCGAGGTGGCCGACGTCCCGGCTGCTCGGGTCGCGGACTCGCTGCGCGAGTTCCTCGGTACGTCGGCCGGCGCGGCCGAGGCCTGGCTCGGCCGGATCGAGCACCAGCAGCCCGGTCAGGCGCCGGTCGTCCTCCCGCCGCTGCCCGACCCCCCGGCGGAACCGGCACCAGAGACCCCGGAAGCCCCTCCAGCCTCGCAAGTCCCCGGAGCCGGAGGTCCCGAGTCCGACGTGGCCGGGCAGCCGCGCGCCGAGGAGGGTCTGCCGACGCAGGCCGGGCTGCCGATCTTCCACGACGAGACCGACGACGTGACCTGGCTCCAGCACCGCAGCGAGCCGGCCCCGCCGCCCCCGCCGTTCGAGCCGCCGCCGGCCCGGCCGCTGTTCGCCCCCGACCCGGCCGACGGCGCGCCCGCACGCCGGCCACGCGTCGTACCACCTCCGGCCGAGAGGGGCGCGAGCGGCTTCTGGCCGTGGGAGTCCGAGCCCCACACCGGGGCCGGCAGCAGCACCGGCAGCGGCGTCTTCGCGCCGGTCCCGGGTGAGGACGACGAGCCGCGCCGACCGGGGTCCAGCTGGCTCCGGCTGGCCGGGATCATCGCCGCGTGCCTGCTCCTGCTGATCGGCTGCGTGATCGCCTTCAACCTCGGCCGCGGGCGCACGGCGCTCGGCACCAACCCTTCCGACCCGGCCACGAGCCGCTCCCCCGAGCCGTCGTCCAGCGGCCCGAGCACCGGTGTCCTCACCGGGGTCAGCGCGACCGACTTCGACCCCCAGGGCAGCCCCCCGGAGGAGAACCCCGCCTCGGCGCCCAACGTCGTCGACGGCAACCCGGCGACGACGTGGCAGACCCTGCGCTACAACGAGAACTTCGGCCCCGGCGGGCTCAAGACCGGTGTCGGCCTGGTGCTCGACCTCGGGGCGACCCACGGTGTCAGCGAGGTCGACCTGACCACGGTCGGCTCGCCGACGCGGGTGCAGGTGTACGTCGCCTCCCGCCGCCCCACGGACCTCCAGGGGCTCCAGGTGGCCGGCCAGACCACCGTCACCGGCACCCGGGGCGCGGTCCGGCTCGAGCCGGCCGCACGCGGCCGCTACGTCGTGATCTGGCTGACCTCCCTGCCCGCGGTGCCCGGTGGCTTCCGCGGCGAGATCGCCGAGGCCGTGGTCAAGGGTGACTGAGCCGGCCGCTCTCGAACCCACCGATGCCGACCTCCTGGCCGCGCACGTGGCCGGCGACCCCGACGCGTTCGCCAGGCTGTTCACCCGCCATCGCGACCGGCTCTGGGCGGTAGCGCTGCGCACCATGGGCAACCCCCACGATGCGGCCGACGGCCTGCAGGACGGCCTGATCGCGGCGTACCGCCGGGCCGACAGCTTCCGCGGCGACGCAGCGGTCACCACGTGGCTGCACCGGGTCGTGGTCAACGCCTGCCTGGACCGGCTTCGCGCGGCGAAGGTACGACGCGCCGACGCCCTGCCCGACGACCTCGACGACCACGCGGGGCGGGGCTCGTCGTACACCTCGACCAGCCCGGTCGACGACCCGGAGCAGGCGGCGCTCGCCGACGACCGGCGGCGTGCGGTGCTCGAGGCGCTGGCCACGCTGCCGCCCGAGCAGCGGGCGGCCCTGGTGCTGGTGGACATGGAGGGCTATCCCGTCGCGGAGGTCGCCCGGATGCTCGAGTGCGCCGAGGGCACCGTGAAGTCGCGGTGCTCGCGGGGCCGCGACCGGCTGGCCGGTCTGCTCCGCGACCGCCTGGGCGAGGCCCGTGACGGGCCTCACCCGGAACCACCCGGGGGTCCGCCCCGTCCCATCCCTGCCACCACCACCCGTCCCGACCCCGAAGGAGGTGCACCGTGAGCGACGACAGCGCCGACGCCGAGCGTCCCGAGCACGTCGCGGTACGCCGCCTCCTGGCCGAGGCCCGGCACGAGGAGCCGATCCCGGACGACGTGGCGGCCCGGATGGACCGCGTCCTGAGCGGCCTCTCGGCCGAGCGGAGCGAGGCAACCCGGGGAGCCGAGGTCGTCCCCTTGGCACTGCACCGACGCCGGCGCGCCACGGCGATGCTCGTCGCGGCCGCCGCGATCGTGGTCGGTGGCGTCACGCTGGTCCAGCACCTGCCGGGTGACTCGGGGACCCGGTCCACGGCCGGCGGCACCACCGCACGCGACAGCGTGGCCGGTGACTCCACCGGGCTGCCGAGTGCGTCCGGCGGCGCACCTCAGGTCTCCCCGGGCCCCGAGACGCAGTCGTCGGCGCCGCTGAAGGCGGTGGCGGGCCGGGTGCTCGTGCGACCCGGGCACTTCCCCGCCGACGCCCTGTCCGCCCGAGCCGTCGCGACCCAGGGATCGGGGCGCCAGTACGACGCGCTCGAGGGGGTGGCGCGCCGGTGCGCACCCCAGGTCCCCGACGCCGTGGTGCTCCGGGCGACGTACGAGAAGGCACCCGCGGCGCTGGTCTACCACGCCCCGGCCGGCAGCACCCAGGTCGTGGACCTCTACGTCTGCGGCTCGTCCCGGCCGGTGCGCTCGGTCACGCTGCCGTCACCCTGAGCCGGGGCCGGCAACCCGGGAATCCCGCTCCCCTACGATCTGTTGTACGAACGGTCGAGGAGCCGCGCCGGTGGCCCGTCCAGCAGTCCCGATCCGGCACTCAGGAGCAGGAGTCATGTCCCAGGCAACGACGCAGTCCCCGCAGTCCGCTTCCGGCGACGTCCGCAACGTGATCATCGTCGGCTCGGGTCCGGCGGGATACACCGCTGCGGTGTACGCCGCCCGCGCCTCCCTTCGGCCCCTCGTCTTCGAGGGCTCGGTGACGGCCGGCGGTGCGTTGATGAACACCACCGAGGTGGAGAACTTCCCCGGCTTCCGCGACGGCATCATGGGCCCGGCCCTCATGGACGAGATGCGGGCCCAGGCCGAGCGCTTCGGCGCCGAGCTGGTCTCCGACGACGTCGTCTCGGTCGACCTGACCGGAGACGTCAAGACGGTCAGCACCGCCACCGACACCTACTCCGCCCGCTCGGTGATCCTGGCTACCGGATCCGGCTACCGCGAGCTGGGCCTGCCCAACGAGAAGGAGCTCTCCGGTCGCGGCGTCTCGTGGTGCGCGACCTGCGACGGCTTCTTCTTCCGGGAGCAGCACATCGCAGTGGTCGGCGGTGGCGACTCGGCGATCGAGGAGGCGACCTTCCTGACCCGCTTCGGCAGCAAGGTCTCCCTGATCCACCGCCGTGGCGAGCTGCGCGCGTCCAAGATCATGCAGGAGCGGGCCTTCGCCGACCCCAAGCTCGAGATCGTGTGGAACTCCGAGGTCGCCGCGATCAACGGCACCGAGCGCCTCGAGTCGCTGACCCTGCGCAACACCGTCGACGGCACCGAGAGCGAGCTGCCCGCCACCGGTCTGTTCATCGCGATCGGCCACGACCCGCGCTCGGAGCTGGTCAAGGGGCAGGTCGAGCTCGACGACGAGGGCTACGCGCTGGTCGCCCACCCGTCGACCGCCACCAACCTGCCGGGCGTCTTCGCCTGCGGCGACCTGGTCGACCACCACTACCGCCAGGCGATCACCGCCGCCGGCACCGGCTGTGCCGCCGCCCTCGACGCCGAGCGCTACGTCGCCGAGCTCGACCACAGTGCGGCCACCTCGGGCGAGGCCCAGCGGGCCGTGGCCGGGTCAGCCGCCGACGAGCACGTCACGACCGCCGGTCTCTGAGCGTTCACGCCGGCTCCGGTGCCGGCGCCACGTGCGCGCCGTCCCCGGACGCGGAACAAGTGTCGGCATCATGGTGTTCACTCCAGTGACAGCGCTGGTGCCCCAGACGCGCGACTCAGACGCCCGGCCCCCGAGGCCGGGTGCCAACAGGAAGGAACCCCCGTGGCGAACCTCGCTGCCGTCACCGATGCCGACTTCGACTCGCAGGTGCTCAAGTCCGACAAGCCGGTCCTGGTCGACTTCTGGGCCGAGTGGTGCGGGCCGTGCCGCCAGGTGGCCCCGATCCTCGACGAGCTGGCCGCCGAGCACGGCGACAAGATCACCTTCCTGAAGATGAACGTCGACGAGAACCCCGTCGTCCCCTCGTCCTACCGCGTCAACGGCATCCCGACCATCAACGTCTACCACGGTGGCGAGGTCGTGAAGTCGATCGTCGGTGCCCGACCCAAGGCGGCGCTGCTCAAGGAGCTCGACGAGTTCATCACCGCCTGATCAGTCGCTCGACCGGGTCGCCCTCGGGTGGTCCGCGCGCGGCTTCGGTGCCGGCCGGACCGCTCCGAGAAGCCTCTCCAGCGCCGACTCCACCTCGTCGCGCCACGACAGCGCGCTGCGCAGATCCATCCGCATGCGCGGCGTCGTGGCGTGCGCGCGTTGGGTCCGGAAACCGACGCTGGTCAAGAAGTCCACGGGCGTGACGCATCGTCCGCCTCCGGCCAGGCCGGGCCCACGGGTGTCGCCGAACGCCTCCACCGCATGGATGTCCCCGCGCTCGATCAGGTCGCGGGCCATCCCCTGGACCAGCATCCGGGCGAGGCCGCCGCCGCGGGCCGCCGGATCGACGTACACCGCCGACAGCAGGACGGCGTCGGCCGCGACCGGCGCCGTCGGGAAGCCGTTCGCCCCCGGGAAGAACGCGGGGGGACCGTAGAGCACGTAGCCGACCGGGCGGTCGTCCTGCAGGGCCACCCGCCCGCACGAGCCCCACTCCCGCAGCACCGTCGAGACCCAGGTCTGCTTCTCGTCGGCGGGGTCCTCGACCCGGGCCCGGCTGACCGGGTCGAGCTCCCAGAAGACGCAGGTGCGGCACGGCGCCTCGAGCTCGGCGAGGTGGTCCAGCGTCATCCGGACGACCTTGCGTGACATGGAGACCTCCGCCGGTGCGGGAGACGAGGGGCGTCGCCCGCTACGGACACCATCGTAGGCACGTCCACGATGTTGAGAGGATGACTGCGTGCGCCCCATCCGACAGAGCCGCAAGCTCCAGCACGTGCGGTACGACGTCCGCGGGCCGATCCTGGTCGAGGCCCAGCGGCTGGAGGCCGAGGGTCACCGCATCCTGAAGCTGAACATCGGCAACCCCGCGCCGTTCGGCTTCGAGGCTCCCGAGGCGATCCTCGCCGACATGATCCACCACCTGCCGGAGGCCCAGGGGTACAGCGAGTCCCAGGGCATCTACCCCGCCCGCACCGCGGTCGCGCACTACTACCAGGAGCGCGGCCTGCGCGACGTCCACGTCGACGACGTCTTCATCGGCAACGGCGTCTCCGAGCTGATCTCGATGGTCCTCCAGGCTTTCGTCGACGACGGCAACGAGATCCTGGTGCCCGCCCCCGACTACCCGCTGTGGACCGCGGCCGTCACCCTCTCCGGGGGTACCCCCGTGCACTACCGCTGCGACGAGGGCAACGGCTGGGACCCCGACCTGGCCGACATCGAGGCCCGGATCACCGAGAACACCCACGCCCTGGTGCTGATCAACCCCAACAACCCCACCGGGGCCGTCTACAGCGAGCAGACGGTGCGCGGGCTGGTCGACATCGCCCGTCGCCACGACCTCGTCCTGATGGCCGACGAGATCTACGAGAAGATCCTCTACGGCGACGCGGTCCACCACCACGCCGCGACGTACGCCGGCGACGACGTGCTCTGCCTGACCTTCAGCGGGCTGTCCAAGGCCTACCGGGTCTGCGGCTTCCGGGCCGGCTGGGTGATGATCTCCGGCCCGAAGGAGCTGGCCACCGACTTCCTCGAGGGCCTGACCCTGATCGCGAACATGCGGATGTGCGCCAACGTGCCCGCCCAGCACGCGATCCAGACCGCCCTGGGCGGCTACCAGTCGATCGAGGAGCTGGTCGCGCCCGGCGGCCGGTTCCACGAGCAGACGATGCTGGCCGACCGCCTGCTGAACTGCATCCCCGGCGTCTCGTCGGTCACGCCGCGCGGCGCGCTGTACTGCTTCCCGCGCCTGGACCCCGCGGTCTACGCCATCGAGGACGACGAGGCCTTCGTGATCGACCTGCTCCGCGCCAAGCGGATCCTGGTGACCCACGGCACCGGCTTCAACTGGTTCGAGCCGGACCACTTCCGCCTGGTCACGCTGCCCGACGTCGCGGTCCTCGAGGAGGCGATCGGCCGGATCGCCGAGTTCCTGACCACCCGGCGCTGAACGCCGTACCGCGGCGGGCCTAGGCTGCCCGCATGCCCGAGGTGGTCTACACCAATGTCATCCGCACCGCGAAGCTCGCGATGCGGGCCCTCGGGCAGCCGATCGAGATCACCGGCCTGGAGCACCTGCCCCGGACCGGGCCGGCGATGCTGGCGCTCAACCACATCGGCTACGTCGACTTCATCTACGGCGGCTTCGCGCCCGACCGGATCGGCCGGCGGGTGCGGTTCATGGCCAAGCGCGAGCTCTTCGAGCACAAGGTCAGCGGCCCGATCATGCGGGCCTGCCGTCACATCCCGGTCGACCGGGCCGACGGCGAGGGTTCGCTGGCCGAGGCGCTGCGGCACCTCTCGGAGGGCGAGCTGGTCGGGATCTTCCCGGAGGCCACGATCTCGAGGTCGATGGAGATCAAGGAGCTCAAGACCGGCGCGGCCCGGATCGCCCAGCGCGCCGGCGCTCCCTTGATCCCGATGGTCCTGTGGGGCACCCAGCGGCTGATGACCAAGGACCACGACAAGGACTTCTCGCGGGGCACCGCGATCACGATCCGGATCGGCCCGCCGATCCCGGTCACCGGGGCCGACCCGATCGCTGAGACCCGCGCCCTGCGTGAGGCGCTGCAGGGCCTGCTGGCCGAGTCGATCGCCGCCTACCCGCAGCACGAGCCGGGCGCCTGGTGGCTGCCCGCGTCGTACGGCGGTTCGGCGCCCACTCCGGAGCGCGCGGCCGAGCTGGACGCGGCCGAGAAGCGCGAGCGGGCCGCCAAGCGGGCCGCCGCCCGCGCTCAGCGCCACCACTGACCACCGCACGTCGTTCCATCGACGAATCTCTTTGTCGACTTATCGACCTGTCGATAGGTCGCTAGATCGGGCGGTCGCTCCGGTTGCGGGGATCCATGATGTCCACGATCCGTCGCAGGTCGTCCATCGAGGCGAACTCCACGCTGATCCGGCCCTTGCGCTGCCCGAGATCCACCTTGACCCGGGTCTCGAACCGGTCCGAGAGCCGTTCGGCCAGGTCGGCCAGGCCGGGCGCCGTCGGGCGGTTGCGGCGGGTGGTCGGTTGGGCCGACTCCTGCCCGCCGACCGCGACGATCTCCTCGAGGCCACGCACGCTGATCCCCTCGGCCACCACCCGAGCCGCGAGCCGGTCCTGCTGGTCGGCGTCGGGGACGGCCAGCAGAGAGCGCGCGTGCCCGGCCGACAGCACCCCGGCAGCGACCCGGCGCTGGACCGCCGGCGAGAGCTTGAGCAGGCGGATGGTGTTGCTGATCTGGGGCCGGGACCGACCGATCCGCTCGGCCAGCTCCTCGTGGGTGCAGGAGAAGTCCTCGAGCAGCTGGGCGTAGGCCGCGGCCTCCTCCAGGGGGTTCAGCTGCGACCGGTGCAGGTTCTCCAGCAGGGCGTCGCGCAGCATGTCGGCGTCGTCGGTCTGCCGGACGATGGCGGGGACCAGCGACAGGCCGGCTGCCTGGGCGGCCCGCCACCGGCGTTCGCCCATCACCAGCTCGAAGGCCTCCGGGCCGGTGGCCCGCACGACGACGGGCTGGAGCAGGCCCACCTCGCGGATCGAGTGCACCAGCTCGGCCATCGCGTCCTCGTCGAAGACCTCGCGCGGCTGGACCCGGTTGGGCGTGATCTGGTCGATCGGGACCTCGGCGAAGTAGGCGCCGGCCGGGACGCCTGTCTCGGTACCGGACCCCGCCGCGACCGCGCCGCTGTCCGCTGAGGCGTCCGTGGGTCCGGGCGGGGTGGTGGCATCCGAGGGGCCGGAGGGAGGCCCGGTCGGGATCAGCGAGCCGAGGCCGCGGCCAAGACCACGGCGGGGTCGGTCCTGGCTCATCGCGGGGCACCCTTCCTGGCGATCTCCCGAGCCGCCTCGAGATAGGACAATGCTCCCGGGGACGCCGGGTCGTAGGTCATCACGGTCTGCCCGTAGGACGGCGCCTCGGAGACTCGCACCGAGCGCGGGATCGAGGTGCGCAGCACCTGGTCACCGAAGTGGGACCGGACCTCCTGGGCGACGCCCGAGGCCAGCCGGGTGCGGGCGTCGTACATCGTGACCAGGATGGTGGAGATCGCCAGCCCGGGGTTGAGGTGGGCCCGCACCATCTCCACGGTCTCGATCAGCTGGCCGAGCCCCTCGAGGGCGTAGTACTCGGCCTGGATCGGGATCAGCATCTCGGCCCCGGCGACCAGTGCGTTCAGGGTCAGCAGGCCCAGGGACGGCGGGCAGTCGATGAAGACGAAGTCGTAGCGGTCGTCGCCGGCCGCCTCCGCCGAGCCGATCAGGGCATGGCCGGCGATCGCCCGCCGGAGGCGGTTCTCCCGGGCGACCACGCTGACCAGCTCGATCTCCGCGCCGGCCAGGTCGATCGTGGCCGGGACGACGTGCAGCAGCGGCAGGTCGGGGGACGCGGTGGTCACGTCGGCCAGGGGCTCGCCGTCGACCAGGGCGTCGTACGTCGAGGGCACGCCACGCTGGTGGGCGACCCCCAGAGCCGTAGAGGCGTTCCCCTGCGGGTCCAGGTCGATCACCAGGACCCGCTGGCCGAGCTGGGCCAGGGCGGCCGCGACGTTCACGGTCGTCGTGGTCTTGCCCACGCCGCCCTTCTGGTTGGCCACCACCATCACCCGGGTGCGCTCGGGCCGCGGCAGCGGCGGCCGTTGGCCGGCGGCCTGCCGGGCCAGGACGGTGTCCGCCGCGGCTCGGGCCAGGGGCGTGGTGTCGTCGTCCAGCCCGGTGCTGGCGGCGGCGAGCTCGCCGGCCGTCCGGTACGCCGAGGGCGCCGACGTGCTCATCGGGGGGTCGGCGGCGGCGGTGACGGCCCCTGCCGTCGTGGCCGGCTCGGTTTCACGTGAAACGGGACTAGTCCCCTCGGTAGTCGGTCTAGTCCCACCCGGCTGTGGATAACTAGGGGAAACCTGTGGACGCTCACGCTCAGCGGGCCATCCCAGACCGGTGGATAACTCCGCGCCGCCAGATCCGGACCCGGTCTCGGACGGCCAGCCGAGGTCGCCGTAGCTGCGCGCCGCCGGATGGTCGACCTGCTGGTGGCTCACGAGCGCTTCCTCCGTTTCGGGCGCGACGATCCTGGTGCGGGGTCGGGTCGCCAACCTATCGCCGTGGTCCGGCCCGGGACCACCCGGACCACGGTGGTGATCGAGGAGCCCGGCACCGACAGGCTCAGCACCTCGGCCGAAGCACGCCATCGCCCCAGCTCGTCGGCCGACGCCGTCACCTCGTCGGCCGCCGAGGAGCCCTTCAGGGCGAGCAGGGCGCCGCCCGGGGCCACCAGGGGCAGCGCCCAGGTGAGCAGCTTCGGGAGTGGCGCCAGGGCCCGGGCGGTGACCACGTCGAACCGCTCGCCGACCAGCTCCTGGGCGCGACCGCGGACCACCTGCACCCGCTCGAGGTGCAGCGCCTCGCACGCCTCGTTCAGGAAGGTGGTCCGCCGCAGCATCGGCTCCACCAGGGTCACCGCCAGGTCGGGGCGGGCGATCGCCAGCACCAGGCCCGGCAGACCGGCTCCCGAGCCCAGGTCAGCCACCCGAGCACCCTCGGGCAGCAGCGGAGCGAGCAGCCCACAGTTCACCACGTGTCGGTCCCACAGCCGGGGCACCTCGCGGGGGCCGATCAGGCCCCGGTCCACTCCGTCCCCGGCCAGCAGTGCGACGTACCTCCGGAGGGCCGGCAGCCGGTCCGGAGCGAAGACGGCCGTGATCAGCGCGGGGTCCGGCTCCGGTGTTTCACGTGAAACATCGGCCATCTCAGGCCGGCAGAACGACCACGTAGCGCCGCGGCTCGACACCCTCGGACTCCGAGACCAGGCCCGCGGCGGCGACGGCGTCGTGCACCACCTTGCGCTCGAACGGCGACATCGCACGCAGCGCGACCTTCTCGCCGCTCTGCTTCACCTGGGCCACCGTGGTGCCGGCCAGCTCCTCGAGCTGGCGACGCAGCTCGGCGCGATGACCGGAGATGTCCAGCATCAGGCGGGAACGCTCGCCGGTCTCGCGGTAGACCGCCAGCCGGGTCAGCTCCTGCAGCGCGTCCAGCACCTCGCCTCGCTCGCCCACCAGGTGGGTCAGGTCGGCGCCGACGATCGAGACCGCGGCCCGGTCGCCCTCGACGTCCATGTCCAGGTCACCGTCCAGATCGGCGATGTCGAGCAGCTCCTCGAGGTAGTCCGCGGCGACGTCACCCTCGTGCTCGAGGCGGTCGTGCAGCGACGGGCGGCCCGGCTCTCCGGCGAGGTCGTCGTCGGACGCGTCAACGGGCTCCCCGGCGGCGTCGTCGCCGGTCTCCTCGACCGCGTCGTCATCCGGGCCCTCGAGGTCCGCCGCTGGCTCCTCGACCCCGAGGTCGTTGCTCTCGGTGGCCTCGGTCTCCGTGCCGTCGAACTCGGTGCCGTCGAACTCCGTGCCGTCGGCCTGGGTCTCGGTCTCGCTCATGCTGGCTTCCCCTCATCGTCGATGTCGTCCGCGTCGCCCGGCTCGGACTGGCCTGGCTCCGCTGGGCCCGGTTCGGTCTGGCCCGAATCCTTCTCGCCCGGCTCCCGCTGGGGCGGACGCTGCGCGGCCCGCCTGCGCTGCTCCCGCGTCATCTTCTTGGGCTGCTGGCGCTTGCGCTGCTCGGTCGGATGCTCCACGGCATCCTCCAGCGCCTCTTCCTCGGCCACCTCGGTGACCTTGCCCTTGGCCCGGTCGCGCTTCAGCTTCGCGTCGAACGCGGGCGTGCCCGGCGCCGGGTTGCGGCGGATCACGTAGAACTGCTGGCCCATCGTCCACAGGTTGGTCGTGGTCCAGTAGAAGAGCACGCCGATCGGGAAGGCCACGCCACCCACGGCGAAGACCACGGGCAGCACGTAGAGGAGCATCTTCTGCTGCTGGGCGTACGGCCCGCTCAGCGCGTCGGCCGGCATGTTCTTGCTCATCAGCTGGCGCTGGGTCAGGAAGGTGGTGGCGGTCATCGCCAGCACCAGAATGGCGGCCAGGATCTGGACCCCGAGCACGCCGTCCGGCTTGACGAAGGTCGCCGAGATCGGGACCGTCCCGAACAGCTTGGCCTCACCGAAGCTGGTAGCGAGCTTCGTGGTGAGCACGCCCTGCCCGGTCTTGTTCTTGGCCGCGTGGTCCAGCAGCCGGAACAGCGCGATGAAGATCGGCATCTGCACCAGCAGCGGCAGACAGGCGGCGAACGGGTTGGTGCCGGTCTCGCGGTAGAGCGTCATCGTCTCCGCGGCCAGGCGCTCACGGTCGTGGCCGTACTTCTTCTGCAGCTCCTTGACCTTGGGCTGGATCAGCTGCATGTTCCGGCTGGACTTGATCTGCTTGACGAACAGCGGGATCAGGGCCGCCCGGATCACCAGGGTCAGCCCGATGATCGAGAGCACCCACGACATCCCGCCGTCCTTGGGCAGGAACAGGCTGAACAGGCTGTGCCAGCCGACCAGCACCACCGAGATGGCGTAGTAGAGCGGTGTCAGGATGAAGTGGCCGATGGTGCCGAGGAAATGCACGGGTCAGGCTCCTTGGTTGGGAGTCGTGCGCGGTGGCACGGGGTCGTAGCCGCCGGGCGCCCAGGGATGGCAGCGCAGCAGTCGGCGGGCGGACATCCAGACACCCCGGACGGCGCCGTACTCGGTCACCGAGCCGAGGGCGTAGGCGGAGCAGGACGGGTGGTAGCGGCAGACCTGGCCGTACAGCGGGCTGATCGCCAGGCGGTACAGGCGGAGCACACCGATCAGCAGGTACTGCGGGATCCGGGTCAGCAGGGTCAGGAACCGCACGCTCAGCTCACCGTCCCGGGCCTGCGGACCAGGCCCCGTTGCAGACAACGGTCGAGGTCGGCGCCGAGTTCCGCGTACGACGCGAACGCCGACGGGGCGAGGGCCCGCACGACGAGCTCACACCCGGGTGGGAGGTCGCCGAGACGCTCACGGCACAGATGACGGAGACGGCGCTGGACACGATGGCGGACCACGGAGTTGCCCACGGCTCGACTGACCACGAACCCGATCCGGGCCGGCCCCTGCGCGTCGGCGAGCACGACGTGCACGACGAGGGAGCCGGAGCCGGCGCGTTGACCGGTGCGGGAGACGCGCCGCAGGTCACCACCTCGGGTGAGTCGATGCGTCGCCGGCAGCACAGGTCCGGGTCACGAGCCAGTCGGGTCGAGGATCAGACCGCGAGGCTCTTGCGGCCCTTGCGCCGCCGGGAGGACAGGATGGAACGACCGGCGCGGGTGCGCATGCGCAGCCGGAAGCCGTGCACCTTGTGGCGCCGGCGGTTGTTCGGCTGGTAGGTACGCTTGCTCACGAGCATCACTCCGATGTAGTTCAGGGGCATCACGCCGGCGGTCGAACCAGACAAACGCCCGATGACGTCGGACAGCACTGGTGCGGGACCTCGGGTTCGCACCGGCACCGCCCGTCCACGCATCTGTCCCGGACCAGCCGGGTCGAGCCGTGGACATGCGGCACCCGTCGACACCGGGTGACCGACGAACGGTACGCTCCGCGCGATTCCACCGTCAAATCGCCCGGACCGCGCGGGCCGGCCCCGAGCCGGGCCGCAGATTTCCGGGGTCGGTGGCGGCCTGCGACGCCGTCGCCAGCCGGCCCCGACAGCCTGTGGATAGCGTATTGCCCGGGCCCCCTCCGGGAGGTTATGTTCGAGGCTCGTCGAGTTTCCCCGCGTTCGGTCCGGGGTCGGTCCGGCGGATGGGCGCAACCGCGGTCATCTGTCCCGAATGGGCTTCTGACCTGCGGCGATCCGGTTTCCGCCGGCTCGCCGTTGGCGTCTCGGCAGGCTGTTTCCACAAGGCAGCGGCCAGGTTCACAAGGTGTGGACAAACCTGTGGAACGCATCCGGCGCCCCGGCGTGCGCGGCGGGTTGCCGCACCCCGGGTACGGGCGATCGAAGAGAGCGGGACAACCTGTGGACAGCGACGCAGATCTGGCTGCCGCCTGGCAGCGCGTGGTCGACGAGCTCCAGCCCAACCAGCAGGCCTGGGTCCGCGCCAGCGAACCGGTGACACTGCACGGCAACACCGCGATCATCGCGGTCGCCGACGACTTCACCCGGACCCAGCTCGAGGGCCGGCTGCGCGGCCAGCTCGAGGACGCGCTGACCGCGATCTTCGGCCACGAGATCCGGCTGGCGGTCACCGTCAACCCGACCCTCGGCGAGGGGCACGTCGGCACCCAGTCCAGCCCCGAACCGATCAATCCACCTAGCGATATGTCGACAGATAGACAGATCGACAATCCCACCCCGGCCCAGCACGACGCGGCGCAACGGCCCCCGGCGGGCGAGACCCGGCTGAACCCCAAGTACGCCTTCGAGACCTTCGTGATCGGCTCGTCCAACCGGTTCCCCCACGCGGCGGCCGTCGCGGTGGCCGAGGCTCCGGGCAAGGCCTACAACCCGCTGCTCGTCTACGGCGACTCCGGGCTGGGCAAGACCCACCTGCTGCACGCGATCGGGCACTACGTCCGCTCCCTCTACAACGGCGCCAAGGTGCGCTACGTGTCGAGCGAGGAGTTCACCAACGAGTTCATCAACGCGATCCGCGACGACCGGCAGGACCGCTTCAAGCGCCGCTACCGCGATGTCGACGTGCTGCTGATCGACGACATCCAGTTCCTGGAGGGCAAGACCCAGACCCAGGAGGAGTTCTTCCACACCTTCAACACGCTGCACAACGCCAACAAGCAGATCGTGCTCACCTCCGACCGCGCCCCCAAACGGCTCGAGGCGCTCGAGGACCGGTTGCGCAACCGGTTCGAGTGGGGCCTGATCACCGACGTCCAGCCGCCCGACCTCGAGACCCGGATCGCGATCCTGCGCAAGAAGGCCGCGATGGACCGGCTCTCGGCGCCCGCCGACGTCCTGGAGTTCATCGCCAGCAAGATCCAGACCAACATCCGCGAGCTCGAGGGTGCCCTGATCCGGGTCACCGCGTTCGCCAACCTCAACCGCCAGGAGGTCGACATGACCCTGGCCGAGATCGTCCTCAAGGACCTGATCCCGGAGGGCGGCGAGCCCGAGATCACCGCGGCGCTGATCATCGCCCAGACCGCGGCGTACTTCGGCCTCTCGATCGACGAGCTGACCGGGCCCAGCCGCGGCCGGCACCTGGTGATGGCCCGCCAGATCGCGATGTACCTGTGCCGCGAGCTCACCGACCTCTCCCTGCCCAAGATCGGCGCGCAGTTCGGCAACCGCGACCACACGACGGTGATGTACGCCGACCGCAAGATCAACCAGCTCCTCGCCGAGCGCCGGGCGGTCTTCAACCAGGTCAGCGAGCTGACCAACCGGGTCAAGATGCAGGCGCGACAGTCGTGACCCGCTGACGGAGGCACGATGAGCACCGACGACGACTTCACGGCGTACGTCGGCACGCACTGGTCGATGCTGGTCCGGACCGCTCTGCTGCTCGGCTGCGCCACCGAGCGCGCCGAGGACGTCGTCACCGACGCGCTGGTCGGCACCTACCAGCGCTGGGCCCGGGTCTGGCAGGACGATCGGGCCGACCTCGACGTCCTGACCCGGCTGCTCGGGCTGATCCACGGGTCGAGCGGCCGGCCCTGGCGCGGTGACGTGGGGATCCTCGACGAACCACCGGCCGCGGACGACGAGGTGCCCGACGACGCATCGTCGCTCGTCCGCGCGCTGCTGCCGCTCGACCCGCGGCACCGGGACGCGCTCGTGCTGCGCTACGTGGCCGAGCTCGACGAGCTGAGTGTGGCCGAGGTCCTCGACGTCCGCCCCGAGCTGGCGCTCCAGCGGACCCGGGAGGCCCTGACGGCGCTGCACCCACCCCTGAGCGAGCAGCAGCTGGTCGAGCTGGTCGAGCAGCACCGCGCCGACCAGCTGATGAGCCTGCCCCCTCCGCACCTGCTGGCCTCCGCCCACGACGTACGACGTGGCCGGCGGCGACGCACTCTCGCGGCCACCGCCGGCGTGCTCGCCGCCGTCCTCCTCATCTCCGGGGCCGTGCACGTGGTCCGCGCCCTGGTCACCGACACTCCTGCCGCGGCAGCACCCGGACCGGCACCGCCCTGGGCCCAGCACCCGTCGGGTCCGGCCACCCGACTGGTCGGGCTGAACGGGTGGGCGATCCAGGTGCCCGGGTCGTGGGGCACCGACCGGGTCGCGTGCGACGGCGTCACCCCCTCGCGGCCGACCGTCCTCTTCACCGCGCTCCTCACCAGGGGTCATCGTTGCCGGACGGGGCCCCCGACCCTGTTCGTGCGGATCGGCAACGCGTCGTTCACCGGTGTCCCCTGGCGCACGGTCAGCGGGGTGCCCGTCCGGCAGCGCCGCCACCACTCCGCCATCAGCACCACGCTGCGCGTCCCGTCGGCCCGCGTCTCCTTCCACATCCGGGCGGCCAACCGGACCCAGCTGCGCCTGATCCGGAACTCCCTGCAGCCGGTGTCCTCGCGCCAGATCACGGTGCCGATCGGCACCGCCGCGCGGGGACGGGCAGCGCTCGGCCAGATGGTGACCATCGCGACCGGGGCCGGGCTGCGCCCCCGCATGCTGGAGGTGCCGTCACGGGAGCAACCCGGCACGTTCCTCTTCAGCGTTCCCCCGATCGGCACACCGGTCGACCTGGGTCGGTCCATCTCCTTGTTCTTCTCCGCGGGGGACCTCGGGCGCTTCGCCGCCACTTCGTCCCTTCGACGGCACGGCTGGCGGATCTTCCCGGTCGCCGTGCCACGACCGACGTACGGGCGACCCGCCGCGGTCCGCGCCGCCCTCGGCCCCCACAGGACGACGAGCACCGCCGGCCATCCGACCTTCCTACGGATCTTGACCATCACCCATGACGGGCCACGGCGGGTCGTCGTCCGCCGTCGCCTGGTCTGGCTCGTGGTGACCCCCGACCGCATCGGCACCCGACGGGGTGCAGCCTCCATCACCGCCGTCGACGCCGTCACCGACCGGGTCATCGAGACCCAGCACGACGTCCGCGGTCGGATCCACCCGGCGATCCGATGACCACGAACCACACCGGTGCAAGATGTGGACGCCGGGGGCCGAGGGACGGCCTGTCGTCCACAGGCCCTGTGCACTCGCGACGGTCGCGGCCGCGACGCCGCCCGCCGACCCCCAGCCGGCCCGGGATGCGCACCGCCACGTGCACAGCCCCTGTGTGCGGAAATACCACCGCTGACCTGCACGGACGATGCTTGTCCACAGTTTCCACCGCACCTACTACTCCTACGAACCTCTACATGGGCGGATCATCGACAACCGTCGCCTCGCGCCCCGATCTGGGGATGACCTCCTCCGCCGACCGGGCCCGAGAGCCGGATCGGTCCGCGACAAACCGGGCGGGCCTCCCGCGTGGGGGTGCGGCGTGGCAGGATGCACAGTCCAGAATCTTCCCGAGCGGCCCGCCGGCCGCCGCACGCTTCCCGAAGGACACCGACAAGTGAAGTTCCGCGTCGACCGCGACGTACTCGCGGATGCTGTCGCCTGGGCAGCTCGCAGCCTGCCCGTCCGCCCGAGCGTCCCGGTGCTGTCGGGTCTCCTGATCGATGCCAGCGATGACGGCCTGGTGCTGTCGACCTTCGACTACGAGACGTCTGCCCGCGCGACGCTGAGCGCCGAGGTGGCCGACGAGGGCCGGGCGCTGGTCAGCGGCAGGCTGCTGTCCGACATCTGCCGCAGCCTCCCGGCCAAGCCCGTGGAGATGACGTTGGACGGGTCGCGGGTCAGCCTGACCTGTGGTTCCGCGCGGTTCAGCCTGCAGACGATGCCGGTCGAGGACTACCCCGCGCTGCCGGACATGCCGGCGGCGACCGGCACCGTGTCGAGCGACGTGTTCTCCCACGCGGTCGCCCAGGCGGTCACCGCCGCCGGGCGTGACGACATGCTCCCGGTGCTGACCGGTGTCCGGATCGAGATCTCCGGCTCCACGATCTCGATGCTGGCCACCGACCGGTTCCGGCTCTCGCACCGCGAGCTGGAGTGGTCGCCCAACAGCCCCGACGAGTCCCTGGCCGCGCTGGTTCCGGCGCGGGTCCTCGGCGACACCGCGCGGTCGCTGACCGCCGGCAGCGAGGTGACCATCGCACTGGCCGCCGGTGGCTCGGGCGAGGGCATCATCGGCTTCGAGGGCTCCGGGCCGGGCGGCACCCGTCGTACGACGACCCGTCTGCTGGACGGCGAGTTCCCCAAGGTCCGCAGTCTGTTCCCCAACGAGCACCTCACCCGCGCGACCGTCGACAAGGCCTCCCTGATCGAGTCGCTCAAGCGGGTCGCGCTGGTGGCCGAGCGCAACACGGCTGTGCAGCTGGCGTTCAGCGATGGCACCCTCACCCTCGACGCGGGTTCCGGCGACGAGGCCCAGGCCAGCGAGTCGATCGAGGCGACCATCGACGGCGACGACGTGACCACCGGCTTCAACCCGCAGTACCTCCTCGACGGTCTCCAGGTCATCGACGAGTCGGTGGTGGAGCTGGCGTTCACGGTCGCGACCAAGCCGGTTGTCATCAGTGGTTCGATGGGAGACAGTGGCGCCAACGACTCGTCCGCAGGCACCGGCGACACCGGCTTCCGCTATCTCCTGATGCCGAGGCGCCTGCTCTCCTGACCGACCACAGCTTGGAGATCAGCATGGAACTCGGACTCATCGGCCTCGGCAAGATGGGCGGCAACATGCGCACGCGGCTGCGCAACGCCGGTCACACCGTTGTCGGTTACGACCGCAACCCCGAGGTCTCCGACGCCGGCAGCCTGGCCGAGATGGTCGAGCAGCTGCCCAGCCCCCGCGTGGTCTGGGTGATGGTCCCCTCCGGAGACCCGACCCGCGACACGATCAAGGAGCTCCGCGACCTGCTCGACAAGGGCGACCTCGTCGTCGACGGCGGCAACTCCAAGTGGACCGACGACCAGGTCAACGCCGACCTGCTGGCCGAGAAGGGGATCGGCTTCGTCGACTGCGGTGTCTCGGGCGGCGTCTGGGGTCTGAAGAACGGCTACGCCCTGATGTGCGGCGGCTCCGACGACGACGTGGCCAAGGTGCAGCCGGCCTTCGACGCGCTCAAGCCCGAGGGTGAGTCGGGCTTCGTGCACGCCGGCAAGCAGCCGGGCGCCGGGCACTTCTCCAAGATGGTCCACAACGGCATCGAGTACGCCATCATGCAGTCCTACGCCGAGGGCTGGGAGCTGCTGAACAAGGTCGACCTGGTCGACAACGTCACCGAGGTCTTCGACTCCTGGCGCGAGGGCACCGTGATCCGGTCCTGGCTGCTCGACCTCCTGGTCGAGGCCCTCAAGACCGATCCGCACCTCGACAAGATCGCCGGCTACGCAGCCGACTCGGGCGAGGGTCGCTGGACCGTCGAGGCCGGCATCGACAACGGCGTCGCGATGCCCGCGATCGCGGCGTCCCTGTTCGCCCGCTTCGTCTCCCAGCAGGACGAGAGCCCGGCGATGAAGGCGATCGCCGCCATGCGCAACCAGTTCGGCGGCCACGCGGTGAAGACCGAGGCGCCTCCCGGCGGCGACGCCTCGCCGCAGAGCTGACCGGCATGACCGGGGGCGGAGCACCGTGTACGTCGCGCACCTGACGCTGGTCGACTTCCGCTCCTACGCCCAGGCCGACGTCGCGCTTGAAGCCGGCGCGACGGCGTTCATCGGTCGCAACGGACAGGGCAAGACCAACCTGGTCGAGGCGATCGACTACCTCGCCCGCCTGTCCTCCCACCGGGTCGCCTCCGACGCTCCGTTGGTGCGGGCGGGAGCCGAGCGCGCGCTGGTCCGGGCCGCGGTGGTGCGCGACGGCCGGCAGGCGATCCTCGAGGTGGAGATCCACCCGGGCAAGTCCAACCGGGCCCGGGTCAACCGCGCCGACCTGCCTCGCGCCCGGGAGCTGGTCGGGCTGGTCCGCACCGTGATCTTCGCCCCCGACGATCTCGCGCTGGTCAAGGGCGACCCGTCGGGGAGACGGGCCTTCCTCGACGACCTGCTCGTGATGCGCACCCCCCGGCTGGCCGGCGTCCGCGCGGACTACGAGCGGACCCTGCGACAACGCAACTCCCTGCTCAAGACCGCGGGCGCGGCCCGCCGGGGCTCGACCTCGCAGGAGTCGGCGCTCTCGACGCTCGGCGTCTGGGACGCCCATCTCGCGCGCACCGGCGCCGAGCTCCTGGCGGAGCGGCTCAGGCTGGTCGCCCAGCTGCGCCCGCTGGTCGGCCATGCCTACGCCACCGTGGCGCGGGGCGCCAGCAGCGACGACTCCGGCCTGGACTACCAGCCGAGCCTGAGCCTGGACGGGCTCGACCACCACGGTGGTGAGGTCGACCGGGCCGACCTGACCGACCGGCTGCTCGAGGAGCTCGCGGTCCGCCGCAACGACGAGCTCGACCGAGGAATCTCCCTGGTCGGCCCTCACCGCGACGAGCTGCTGCTGACTCTGGGCAACGGCGATCCGTCGGTGCCCCGGCTTCCGGTCCGCGGCTACGCCTCGCACGGTGAGTCATGGTCGTTCGCGCTGGCGCTGCGGCTGGCGTCGTACGACCTGTTGCGCGCCGACGGTGACGACCCGATCCTGATCCTCGACGACGTGTTCGCCGAGCTGGACACCGAGCGACGGGCCCAGCTGGCCGAGCTGGTGGCAGGTGCCGAGCAGGTGCTGGTGACGGCGGCGGTCGCCGACGACGTGCCCGAGAAGCTGGCCGGGGTGCGCTACCACGTCGGCGGTGGAGAGGTACGCCGTGAGTCCTGACGCCGGCGACGACCCCACCCGGCGCGACGACGGCCTCGACCTGGCCCGCAACCTGGCCCGGGCCACGGCGCGGTCGACCCCGGGGCGCAAGACGCGGGCCCGGCGTACCGACCGGTCTCCCCGCAGCAGCGGGCGGGTGTCCGGGGCCTTCCCGGACGAGCGGGATCCGCAGACCCTCGACGTGGCGCTGACCCGCGTGGTCGACGACCACGGGTGGCAGGTCGACCTCAAGGTCGCCTCGATGTTCGCGCGCTGGGGAGAGCTGGTCGGGCCGGAGGTCGACGCGCACAGCGGCCCCGAGTCCTTTGCCGACGGCAAGCTCGTGGTCCGCACCGACTCGACCGCGTGGGCCACCCAGCTCAAGCTCCTGGCTCCGGCGATCGTCCGCCGGCTCAACGAGGACCTGGGCCACGGCACCGTGCTGGTGATCGACATCCTGGGCCCGCACGCACCCTCGTGGAAGCGTGGTCAGCGGTCGGTGCGCGACGGGCGCGGACCACGCGACACCTACGGCTGACCCGACCGCGACCGCGCCCGCGCCCGCGCCCGGGCGTGACAGGGTGAGTCGGTGCCACTGACCCGACTCGCCGGTTCCGACGACCTGGAGTTCCTGGTTCGGCACGACGGGCATGTGTCCTCGGCCGAGCTCGAGGCCGTGGTCGGTCGGGACCGGGTGCTCCTGATGGTCGAGGAGTCCGCTCCCGAGCCCCTGGGCTGGCTGCGCTGGGGGCTGTTCTGGGACACCGTGCCGTTCATGAACATGCTGCAGGTGGTCCCGACGCGTCGCGGACAGGGTCTCGGCCGGCTGCTCGTCGAGAGCTGGGAGCATCGTTGCCTCGGTGCCGGCCAGGCGTGGGTGCTGACGTCGACGATGTCCGACGAGCGGGCGCAGCACTTCTACCGGCACCTCGGCTACCGCGACGTCGGTGCGTTCGAGCTGCCCGGCGAGGCACCCGAGCTGCTCCTCCGCAAGGACCTCGCCTGACCCGTCCGGTGTGGGGTGCGCGCAGCCGTCCACTGCCGATCTGCGGGCCTCTCGGGCGTATGGGGACCTGTCCGGCCCCCTGTACGGCGCTCCCAGAGTGCCGGGAGAGCCGTCTGAGGGCCATTTTCGTCGACAGTTCCCCCCAGGTCGGAGGGTGGGGTCGTGGGCTACGGCCCGGAAACGGCTATCATGGACATCGAGGTCGCGCGCTTCCCAGCCGCGGCCGGTTTCATGTGGTCCCCGGCTCGACGGCCTGCGCGACGCAGGCCCCGGCCCCGACGAAGAGGTGCGCGTGAGCGACGAGACGACCGAGCCAGAAGTCCCGACCACCGACTCCGAGCCAGCCGCTCCCTCCGCCGCCGCGCCGAGCACCCCGGCCCCGGCGAACGCACCCAACGGGATGACCTACGACGCGTCGGCGATCACCGTGCTCGAGGGGCTCGAGGCGGTCCGCAAGCGCCCGGGCATGTACATCGGCTCGACCGGAGAGCGCGGACTGCACCACCTGGTCTGGGAGATCATCGACAACGCGGTCGACGAGTCGCTGGCCGGTTACTGCGACCGGGTCGTGGTCACCCTGCTGGCCGACGGCGGACTCCGTGTGGAGGACAACGGCCGCGGCATCCCGACCGACACCGCTCCCGGTCAGGAGCTTCCGGCTGTCACGATGGCACTGACCATGCTCCACGCCGGCGGGAAGTTCGGCGGCGGAGGGTACAAGGTCTCCGGGGGCCTCCACGGCGTCGGCGTCAGCGTGGTCAACGCACTGTCGAGCCACCTCGTGGTCGAGGTCCGCAACCGGGGTCACGTGTGGCGTCAGTCGTTCAGCATCGGCGTGCCGGACGGCGGTCTCGAGGAGGTCCGCGCGCTGGAGCCCGGCGAGCGCACCGGCACGACCGTCACCTACTGGGCGTCCCCCGACGTCTTCGAGACGACGACGTACTCCCTGGAGACGATCACCGCCCGGATCCGCGAGTACGCCTTCCTCAACAAGGGCCTGGAGATCGTGGTCCGCGACGAGCGCCCCGAGGGTGCCGAGCTGCTCGAGGCGGTGCAGGACGACACGATCGCCAACGAGATCGACGCTTCCGGCGAGGACAACATCCACGAGGCGCCGACCGGTGGGATCGAGCAGACCTTCCGCTACGACCGCGGTCTGGTCGACTACGTCGACTACCTCAACAAGCGCAAGACCCCGGCCAACCCGACGGTGATCTCCTTCGAGGCCGAGCAGGCGGCCGGTGCCCAGGGCGGCAGCCAGGACCTCAGCCTCGAGGTGGCGATGCAGTGGAACACCTCGTTCACCGAGTCGGTGCACACCTTCGCCAACACCATCAACACCCCCGAGGGCGGCACCCACGAGGAGGGCTTCCGTTCCGCACTGACGACGCTGGTCAACCACTGGGGCGAGGAGTGGGGGCTGATCAAGAAGCGTGAGGACCGGGTCTCCGGTGACGACGTCCGCGAGGGTCTGACCGCGATCATCTCGATCAAGCTCACCGACCCGCAGTTCGAGGGCCAGACCAAGGCCAAGCTCGGCAACACCGAGGCCAAGGGCTTCGTGCAGCGGGTGGTCAACGACCAGCTCGGCGCCTGGCTCGAGCAGAACCCCGCCGAGGGCCGCGACATCGTGCGCAAGGCGCAGGCCGCGGCGTCGGCGCGGATCGCCGCCCGCAAGGCCCGCGACCTCGCCCGCAGCCGCAAGGGCCTGCTCGGCGGCGGTGGCCTGCCCGGCAAGCTGTCCGACTGCCAGTCGACCAACCCCGAGGAGTGCGAGGTCTTCATCGTCGAGGGCGACTCGGCCGGCGGCTCGGCCCGGCAGGGCCGCGACCCGCGGGTCCAGGCGATCCTTCCGATCCGGGGCAAGATCCTCAACGTCGAGAAGGCCCGGATCGACAAGGTGCTCGGGAACACCGAGGTCCAGGCCATCATCTCGGCGCTCGGCACCGGCATCCACGAGGAGTTCAGCCTCGAGAAGCTGCGCTACCACAAGGTCGTGCTGATGGCCGACGCCGACGTCGATGGCCACCACATCAACACCCTGCTGCTGACCCTGTTGTTCCGGTTCATGAAGCCGCTGATCGAGCACGGTCACGTCTACATGGCCCAGCCGCCGCTCTACCGGATCCGCTGGAACAAGCCGGCCGAGCACGAGTTCGTCTACTCCGACTCCGAGCGCGAGGCACTGACCAAGGACGGCCTGGCCAACGGCAAGAAGCTGCCCAAGGAGAACCCCGTCCAGCGGTACAAGGGCCTCGGCGAGATGAACGCCGAGGAGCTGTGGGACACCACGATGAACCCCGAGCAGCGGCTGATGCTCCAGGTGACCCTCGACGACGCGGCGCAGGCGGACGAGATCTTCTCGATCCTGATGGGCGAGGACGTCGAGCAGCGGCGTTCGTTCATCCAGCGCAACGCCAAGGACGTGCGATTCCTCGACATCTAGCCGGCCGGTGGTCGAGCGGAGTCGAGACCACTATCCCCGAATCTAGCGAGATTCCTAGAAACTCGTAGAAGCAACCAGAGAGACGAAGACACGTGACTGAGACCCCCAGCAACCTGGGCACCGGCGGCGGCGACGGGCCGGAAGGCCCCGGGCCGGGCGGCCGGATCGAGCCGATCGAGCTCCAGACGTCGATGCAGCGCGCCTACATCGACTACGCGATGGCGGTGATCGTGGGTCGGGCGCTGCCCGACGTCCGCGACGGGCTCAAGCCCGTGCACCGGCGGGTGCTCTACGCGATGTACGACGGCGGCTACCGGCCCGACCGCGGGTTCTCCAAGTGCTCGCGCGTCGTCGGCGACGTGATGGGGCAGTACCACCCCCACGGCGACACCGCGATCTACGACACCCTGGTCCGCCTGGCCCAGCCGTGGGTGATGCGGGCGCCCCTGGTCAACGGCCAGGGCAACTTCGGCTCGCCGGGCAACGACTCGGCGGCGGCGATGCGGTACACCGAGTGCCGGATGGCGCCGCTGGCGCTGGAGATGGTCCGCGACATCGAGCGGGACACCGTCGACTTCCAGCCCAACTACGACGGCCGCTCGCAGGAGCCGATCGTCCTGCCGTCGCGCTACCCCAACCTGCTGGTGAACGGCTCGGCCGGGATCGCCGTCGGCATGGCCACCAACATCCCGCCGCACAACCTGCGCGAGGTCGCCGAGGGTGCCCGGTGGGCGCTCGACCACCCGGACGCGACGCGCGAGGAGCTCCAGGACGCCCTGGTCGAGCGGATCAAGGGCCCCGACTTCCCCAACGGCGCGCTGATCGTGGGGCGTGAGGGCATCGAGCAGGCCTACCGCACCGGCCGCGGCTCGGTCACCCAACGCGCGGTGATCGAGATCGACGAGGACGCCCGCGGGCGCACCTGCCTGTCGATCACCGAGCTGCCCTACATGGTCAACCCCGACAACCTCGCGCTGAAGATCGCCGAGCTCGCCGACTCCGGCAAGGTGCAGGGCATCTCCGACGTGCGCGACGACTCGTCAGGTCGCACCGGCCAGCGGCTGGTGGTCGTGCTGCGCCGCGACGCGGTGGCACGCGTCGTCCTGAACAACCTGCTCAAGCACACCGAGCTGCAGACCAACTTCAGCGCCAACATGCTGGCGCTGGTCGACAACGTGCCGCGCACCCTGACCATCGACCAGTTCATCAGCAACTGGGTCGCCCACCAGGTCGACGTGATCCAGCGGCGGACCCGCTTCAACCTCGCCGAGGCCGAGCGCCTGGCGCACGTGCAGCGCGGCTACGTCAAGGCCCTCGACGCCCTCGACGAGGTGATCGCCCTGATCCGGCGCTCGCCCGACGTCGACGAGGCCCGCGCCGGACTGATGGAGCTCCTGGAGATCGACGAGATCCAGGCGCAGGCGATCCTCGACATGCAGCTGCGCCGGCTCGCGGCCCTCGAGCGGCAGAAGATCATCGACCGCCTGGCCGAGCTCGAGGCGACGATCGCCGACCTCGAGGACATCCTGGCCAGCGAGTCCCGCCAGCGTCAGATCATCGGCGACGAGCTGGCCGAGATCGTCGAGAAGTACGGCGACGAGCGTCGTACCCAGATCATCGCGGCGGACGGCGACCTCTCCATGGAGGACCTGATCCCCGACGAGGAGCTGGTCGTCTCGATCACCCGCGGCGGCTACGCCAAGCGCACCCGCGCGGACCAGTACCGCACCCAGAAGCGGGGCGGCAAGGGCGTGCGCGGCGCGACCCTGCGCGGTGACGACGTCGTGCAGCACTTCATCGCGACCACCAACCATCACTGGCTGCTCTTCTTCACCACCGCGGGCCGGGTCTACCGCACCAAGGCCTACAACCTCCCCGAGGCCTCGCGCGACGCCAAGGGCGGTCACGTGGCCGGGCTGCTCAGCTTCCAGCCCGACGAGGACATCGCGCAGGTGCTGGCGATCCGTGACTACGAGCAGGCTCCCTACCTCGTGCTCGCGACCCGCAACGGCCTGGTCAAGAAGACCCGGCTCGGTGACTACAACTCACCGCGTCAGGCGGGCGTGATCGCGATCAACTTCCGGGAGGACGACGACGAGCTGATCGGCGCCGAGCTGGTCTCGCCCGACGACGACATCCTGCTGGTCTCCCGCAAGGGCTCCGCGATCCGGTTCAAGGCCGGCGACGACCAGCTCCGACCGATGGGGCGGGCGACCTCGGGGGTCACCGGAATGAAGTTCCGCACCGAGGCCGACTCGGTGCTCTCGATGTCGATCATCCGGGCAGACCAGGTGGCGGCGGAGGCCCAGGCCGAGGACGCGGCCGCGCCCGACAACGACGTCAAGCCGCAGTACGTCTTCACGATGACCGACGGTGGCTTCGCCAAGCGCACCGCGATCAAGGACTACCGGATCACCAACCGCGGCGGGCTCGGCGTCAAGGCGATGTCGCTGACCAACGAGGAGCGAGGCGTCCTGGTGGGCGGCTTCATCGTGGTCGAGGGCGACGAGATCCTGGCGATCACCCAGGGTGGCCAGGTGGTGCGCAGCCCGATCAACCAGGAGTTCCGCGCGACCGGACGCGACACCATGGGCGTCAAGTTCGTCACCCCCAAGTCGGGCGACTCGGTGGCCGTGGTCACCCGCTCGATGGAGGCCCCGGACGCGGTCGAGGAGACCATCGCCGCAGGTCCGGTAGGTGACAGCAACCTGAACGGCGAATCGCCTGATGAGGTCCCGGATGCAACAATCGAAGGCGATGCGACGTCCCAAGACGCAACCGAACCCGACCCAGGACCTGCCGTCGATCCAGGAGAGTGAGTGGTGATGACAGAGCGCCCTGCCGATCAGGCACCTGTCCAGACCCGCCCGGACACCAGCGACGACACTGCCCGGATCCCGCTCGCCGAGCGGCTCCAGCGCCGGATCGGCGCAGCGACCGACGACCGACGGAGCAACGGCCAGGCCGCCAACGGCTCCGGCCGGATCCTGCCGCCACCGCCGCCCGAGCAGGTCGCGGCGCGCGAGGCGGAGCAGGCTCGTCAGGCGGAGCAGGCCCGCCAGGCGGAGCAGGCCCGCCAGGCGGAGGAGGCCCGTCGGGCTGCGGCCCAGCGCGAGGCGGAGCAGGCCCGTCAGGCGGAGCAGGCCCGTCAGGCTTCGGCTCCGGTGCCGACGGCCCCACCGGCGGTCCCCGTGCCGGCACCCGACGCCACCGCGGCCGGGCCCGCCACCGTGACCACGCGCCGTACCTCCAAGGCGGCGCGGGCACCCCGCCGGGCCAGGCTCCGGCTGAGCCGGATCGACCCGTGGTCGGTCATGAAGATCTCGTTCCTGCTCTCCATCGCCTTCGGCATCGTGACCGTCGTGTCGGTGTTCATGATCTGGTCGGTGCTGAACGCGGCCGGTGTCTGGACCTCGATCAACAACACGGTCTCCGACACCGTCTCCAGCGGCACCACCGCCTCGACGTTCAACATCGAGGACTATCTCGGCCTCTCGCGGGTCCTGGGTTTCACGATGCTGGTCGCGGTGATCGACGTCGTCCTGATGACGGCGATCGCCACGCTGGGAGCGTTCCTCTACAACATGGCGTCCTCGCTGCTCGGTGGCGTCGAGGTCACGTTGTCCGAGGACCAGGGCTGAGTGTCCCGACCGGCTGCCGCGGTTTGGGCGGCCGTTCGCGGCTGCGGTAATGTTCCGCTCCGGTCGCCCTACCGGACACCGGGGCGGCCGTTGCTGGTTGTCGACCAGTTCCGGGCCTATAGCTCAGACGGTTAGAGCGCTTCCCTGATAAGGAAGAGGTCAGAGGTTCAAGTCCTCTTAGGCCCACAGGTTCACCCCTCTGCACGGGAGTCGCCATGAAGAAGATCCTGCTGATCGCCCTGGCCGCCGTCGGCGCGCTCGTCGCCAGGAAGAAGATCGGCGAGGGGCAGCGCGAGCAGGCCCTCTGGGCCGAGGCGACCGACCGGGTCGACCGCGACTGACGCCGTACGACGCAGGCCGGACCGCCGTCCGGCCCCGGGGGCCTTGGCGCAATTGGTAGCGCACCTGCTTTGCAAGCAGGGGGTTAGGGGTTCGAGTCCCCTAGGCTCCACGTAGCAATCACCGCTGGTCAACGCGGGGATCCACTCCCTGCCGCGACGGGTCTAACAGCGGCACCAGATGGGCCTCGTGCCCTTACGTGCCCAAAGCACGCCCGGAAACGGGCGTGCCGACCCGTCAGGACAGCAACATGACCACTGCTAGCCCAACCTCCAGCGACGCGAAGGCCGCACGCAAGACACGCTCCCGGAAGGCCACTCGAACCTCGTTCGGCAGTGTCCGCCGCCTGCCCTCAGGCCGTTACCAGGCCCGCTACACCGACCGGCAGATGAACCGGCACACGGCCCCGCAGACCTTCGCCACCAAGACCCATGCTGAGGAGTGGCTTGCGACCGTCCGCGCCGACGTCGTCCGCGGCACCTGGCGTGCACCCTCGCTGGGCGCTGTCACCCTCGCCGAGTACGCCGCCGACCACCTGGCCACCCGGGTTGACCTGGCACCCCGGACCCAGCAGCTTTACGCCAGCGTGGTGGCCAACTGGATCGCCACGCCGCTCGAGCTGCCACTGTCCCCCGGCCGCAGCCGCACGATCAACCTCGGTGGCTCGGAGTTGAGCGCCGTTTCGGTGGCCAGCATCCGGGAGTGGCACGCCGCAGCCATCCACAGAGCTCGACGCAACGCTCAGGCGCGTGCGGAGGCGACCAAACGTCGCCGCCAAGCTGACGCTCGACATGCCGCCCGACTTTGGGCGCTCGCGAACGATATACCGGTCAAGGCGACCGGACGTCTGCCCCGCGCCGTTCTCGACGCCTGGCGCGCCTCTGGGCACGTCGACGTGCAACCCCTTGCTGAGCCGGAGTCCGCGCGACTCCGCATCGATGCCGGTCGTGCTCAGGTCGCCCAGGCGTACAGGCTCCTCCGGATGATCCTCGGCCACGCCGTGCGAGAGGGGCGGATCGACTCCAACCCGTGTCAGATCGCGCGCGCCGGCCAGGTCAAGTCCACCGAGCGCGTGCCCGCAACGCCCGCGGAAATCGACGCCCTGGCGGCCGCCATGCCCGAGCGCTACTCCGCCGCCGTCCACCTCGCCGCCTGGTCGGGCCTCCGCGCTGGCGAGCTCTTCGGTCTCGCCCGCCGCCATGTGGACCTCCAGGCCGGAACAGTCAGGGTCGAGCGGGCTGTCACCTATATGCCCGGACACCGGCCGAGCCTTGGCGAGACCAAGACCGAGAGCAGTAAGCGCACGGTGCACCTGCCTCCCCACGTCGTGGCCATCCTCCGGGAACACATGGACCGCTACACCGGCCGAGATCCCGACGCTTTGCTCTTCACCGACGCAGGAGGCCAGATCGTGCCCCGCGAATTGCGCAAGGCGCCGTTCTGGCGCGCACGAGCGGCCGTCGGGCGCTCCGACCTGCGGTGGCACGACCTGCGGCACACTGGTGCCACCCTCGCCGCCCAGGCGGGCGCAACGCTGGCCGAACTGCAGCACAGGCTGGGCCACGCGACAGTCGCCGCCGCCATGCTCTATCAGCACCACACTGCCGACCGGGATCGCACCCTGGCGAGTCGACTCGGTGCCCTAGCGGGGCATCCGGAGTTGCGCGAGAGTCCGGCGAAGGACGTTTGAAGGGTCAGCCGGCCCAACGTGAGTCGGTTGCCGACCGGGGCGCACGCGGCTGTGGTTTGCTGCCCATATGGCGGTGACATGGGACATCGAAGTCGGCGAAACTCTGCTGCGCAAAGACCTGCACGACCGTTGGGGCGGCGGCCGCTACGGCGGCATGGAACCCTCCGTGAAAGCCCAGAGTGTCTTCATCTTCAGCAACCCCAGCGTGGGAGCGGCTTTCGGCTACAAGTACGACGGCTGGCACGCAGACGGCACGCTTCACTACACCGGCGACGGACAGGTCGGCGACCAGTCACTCCGAACCGGCGGCAACAAGTCCCTGATGGACGCCGGCAAGCTCGGGCGGACTATTCGGGTATTCCGCAGCGAAGAACGCGACACCACTTATCTCGGCTTGTTCGAGCTGGCTCACCCGCCCTACTACCGGGCTGATGCCCTTGATCGACAGGGCGAGGTCAGATCAGTTCTCGTCTTCAGGCTCAGCCCACTGGGGGACGTCCTGAAGGACCCGATCGACGACGCTGACCCCGACACCGCCATCCCTGAAGAACTGCCGGTGGAGGCGAACAACGTTGACAAGTACGCGGCTCAACGCCCCGACGAACCAAGGGAAGCCGTTCGTCGCGAGGCCCAACTTGTCGGCCGCTACACCGAATGGCTGAACGCTCAGGGACAAGCCACGGTCCGCCATCGCGTACCCATCCCCGGCGGTGGGTACCTATTCACAGACGTCTTCAATAAGGCCACCGAGGAACTGGTGGAGGCGAAGGCATCGGCGGCTCGCAGCTATGTGCGTGCCGCGCTTGGTCAGGTACTCGACTACGCGCGGTTCCTGGATCACGAAGCAAAGGCTGTGTTGCTTCCCGTCCGTCCCAGCGCCGACCTGATCGAACTGCTCACGAGCCACGAATGCGCTGTGATCTGGGAAGAAGGGAAGACGTACCTTCGGCGAGATCCATAGACGCAACCAGTTCGCCCCGCCGGGCTACGAGGCGGCTGCGCCGAATGGATGGTGGCGCCGGCGCGCGACTCTGGGCTCTAGTCGGAGGGGAGGGGGCCATCACCAGCCGTCAGTTCGACGTAGCTGTCGAATAGGATCTGCTGCCGATCCCCTACGGAAAGGGTCCGTGCCCGCCTAACACCGAAGGCCTTGTCCACGACGCGATCCAACGCGCGATGAGCGGCCAGCAATTCTGGGGCCATCGCAAGCGGCTGGTAGTGGTCGGCTAGAGACCTGTTCGAATGTAGAAGCCTCGCCTTCTGTACCCGCTCCCCAGCGGCGATGATCTCTCTGCGTAGCGCCGCTCCTACCGGGGGAAGCGGAAGATTGTTCCAGACGACGTCCTTCGAGAATCTTAAATCGGACTTTATGCGACCACCCACAGTTTTTTGCCACGTGATGAACATGGACGAGGAGATGATCGCAAACGCAAAGCCGTCCGGATCCGGGCAGGTGAAGTTCGCGTTGCCACAGATGACATCTGCCCCGAGCCGGTCAGATGGGAAGAACCGCCGAAACTCCGACACGTGCGCTGGGATCGCAAGGAAGGCCACTTTGGGTTGCGCCTGTTGCACGAATAGGTGCGGGGATGCCGCCCACGCCCGCGTCGAATCAGCCTTCGACTGCTCCCGCATCGCCCTGACGGCCGTCAATCGCGCCCGAAGAAGAGGAGACCGATTTACATCTGCTGGGTCGAAGTCGTCCGCCATCCACAGGCACCAGCGTTGCTTGTTCTGGATGAGTTCGTCCGCCCCGACAAATCGACGCAGGTACTTCGACGCCACTGGATCAGCAGCAAACTCCGAGTACTGCTCAGCTGACACCAGCAGGTTGCCACCGTCGCGCGGCATCGAGCCGTAAGAGACGCGAGGCAATTCGGATGACAGCGGGGCCGACCTACCAGTCACGTACACGTTGGGCGCGTCCAGCAGGTAGCCGTTAATGCCGGTCGTCACGCGCACCTCTTCTGGATTCGCAACCAACGTGGGGTAGTCGAACAGGCGCGGCTTGGCGTGTGAGTCGCGGGTGAATCCAACGATAACGCAGTGCACCGAGGCGGTATCCCTTGCAGCGGACTCGGTCCGCCAAGCGAACGTGCGGTGTGCGAACTTGATCCGCCACCCCTGCGCCTCGATGCGCGGGAACAGATCCGAGACCGGTTCACCTTGGGTGACCGAATTGGTCGTCACGAACCCGAACTCGCCGTTTCGCCCATGGAGGTACGCCAATGCCTTAGCGTGCCAGGCGGTTACGAAGTCGAGGTGACCGGTATTCGCCATACCCCAGGCAGTCGCCAGTTCCAACTTCTGGGCCTGGTTTGTAGTCTTCCGGCCGAGGAATGGCGGGTTCCCGAACACAAACACCCGAACATCCGGTTCAGCTGGCAGAACGCCATGCCAGTTGGTGGTCAACGCGTTTCCGTGATGGATATTAGCCCTGATGTTGATCGGCAGCCGGACCACAGGCAAGCCGAGCGTGTTCAGCATTTGCTGATTGGCCTGGTGATCCACGAGGTACATGGCTGTTTCAGCGATCTTCGCGGGCCACCAGTTCAGCTCAATGCCGTAGAACTGATCGAGCCGCACGTTCAGCATCTCGGACGGATCGAGTACGAGGTCGGCGGATCGGCCCTGCAAAGCCTTCAACTTCACCAACAGGTCGAGTTCAAGCCTTCGCATCTCCCGGTAGGCAACGATCAAGAAGTTGCCACACCCACACGCGGGGTCTACGAACCGAAGCCGCTTGAATTCGTGGTGGAGCGCCTCCAGCTGGGGCTTGGTGTGGGCCTGGTCGAGCCGCCGGCTGTACTCGTCGAGGAACATGGGACGCAAGATTTTGAGAATGTTCCACTCACTGGTGTAGTGCTCCCCTGCCAAGTGCCGGGCCGCCCTGCTCTTCACCGTCTGGAATAAAGATCCGAACACCGCTGGCGAAATCCGCGACCAATCGAAGCGACAAGCCGCGAGCAATGCGGCGCGCATGTCGGTGTCAAACCAAATGGTCTGATCGTGCCCGGCATTGCGGTACAACTCGCCGTTGACATACGGGAAAGCCCGCATGGCCTCGTCGATCCGCGCAGATCGGGGGTCGGGCATGTCCAGTACCTCGAACAAGGCTCGGAGCTGCTGCCCGAGGTCGGAGCCGTCAATAGAGGTGCGTGTCTCAATGAACCGTTGGAACAGGCCTCTCTGCCAAAGGCCCGCGTCGTCGCCGAACATAAGGAAGAGCAGCCGGGTCAGAAGGACGGACGCCTCCATAGTGGCCGCGTCCTCGTCTTCACGGTCCGGGACCTCATCGGCGTCGATATCCGCATCCCCGGTCAGTGCGGCGTAAAGGTCCCCCATCAATCTTGCGGCCTGGACGGACGCCTCTGCCTGCTCCTCGGCAATGAGCGCGTCGGGGTCCTCACCGGCGAGGAAGAGGAACATCTCAACGTGGGCGTTCAAGTCGGCGAAGGCGACCGTCCGAGTCCGGTTAACCGACCGCGCTGGCAGGGAGAGGTCGGTGACCTGAATGGTGGCGAAGTCGGACGTGACGAGCCAGCGTGGCATCTGAGCCTCGGTGATCGTGCCGCCAGTCAAGTAGGCCTTAGCCTGAGTCTCGGCGTTCGACTCGGACCCAAGTCGCGGCGTCCGGATCTGACCCTGGGACTTCTGCTCGATCAGATATTGGCCGGGGAGGAAAACATCGATACGCCCCTCTCGGCCGGTGTCCGAGCGCCTCGCTGGGTACTCAAACGTGACACCGTGCAGATACGAGTCGCCCACGCCGTAGCAGGCCATGAACGCCTTCCAGAAATCGGTCGTATTGCGCTGCTCGCTGGTCACGCCCGAGTAGTCGATGACAAACTGGGCGACTCGACGGCGGATCTCATTCAACGCCAGCCGTCTGCTCGCCGAGGCCGACGGCATTGCTCCCCCTCTGCTCGGTTGAACCTGAATGGTGTCGTCCGCATCCTGCCGCGGCCCAGACACAGGCGTTGGCGCGGACGGCACCGCCCCCTGGTCGTGCTCGCTCACTGGCAGTGACGTCCCCCGACCTACGTCTTCCTCCCGAAGTTCCCGCGCATCTCCAAACGCGCGCAGCCCGTCGCGGATTGCGGCCTGAGCCGCGCAATCGTCCTCGTTGTACGCGAGGAGCCATTCCCGCGCCGCTGCGGCGACCTCTGGCTCGGTGGTGGCACGGGCCTCGTCGATCCTCTTGACGGATGCCAACCCGCTGGCGTCGTCGACGCCCCACTTGAAACCGAAGATCGGAGCGACGACCTTCAGGCCGAATCCGTCGCGGGCGAAAAAGTGTTGCTCCATCCAGCGCTTCAAATCGAGAAACCTGTCCTCGAACAGATCGTGGGCGCGTTGGCCTCCGAGGACGCGGATAGTCTTGGTGATCTCTGGCGAAGTCCAGTGGAAGATTCCCACCGTATTTCCGTTGGCCTCGTGTTCGGCGACGAAAGCTTCCAGCCAAGTAAAGAACTCGTCGGCGAGTGCTTGAGCAGATGCGTCATCCAAAATTTCAAAGGAGACGACGGCATGTTCGTACGTAGACGTGCTCTCATCTTGGCCTCGTCTGACGCGAGCGCCCCATTGATAGACGTGGCCGTCCGCGGGGTGCCACTCCACGTCGAAGTCGATCTCAACGTCGGCAGTCGGCACGGCGAGCGCTCCGCTGCTAGTCCGTTCCAAAAGCACTCCGTCGCGGAGCATTCGCGCACGGTGAATCGCGGCGTCCAACCGGGCGGTGGGGTTCGGGAGGTGCCCGGACTGTGCTAGGTAACCCGTCAACAGGTCACCACTCAGGCGGGCGTCGGCCAGCGCGTCAATTGTGCCTAGCCCCTGGGAGTAGAGGTAGCGCCACTCCCGGTCGGACAGCTGGCCCTTTAAGATCGCGAAGGAAGCATCCTCTGGCCCCGCCTCCGCCCGACAATGCGGCAAGTAGGGGCAGGAATGGCACTCGGCCTTGCCGAATGCCTGTACCAGTGACGGACCACCGGAGATCGCGGCGCGGGCGACCCGGAGCCTGTCAGCGAACTCATGATCGTACGACTCCATGATGCTGCGCTTGCGCTTGCCGGTCGGCGAGGTTCCCGACCAAGTCGTCTCCGTCAACTCGCGAAGGTCATACCAGACCCACCCATGCCGCTCTCGGTGAATCGCAGTGAAGTCAGAGGTTCCCAGGATGGCGCCCCAAGATTGATCTTCACCGGGATGCCGTCCCATGGCCTGCAACATCCGGGTGTAATGCGCCAGTTGCAGGCAGTCTGCCGCCCGATGGGGGGTCTTAGCCGACCACCCACCCTCCTTGTATCGAAACACCCCGCCTCCGAAACTGCCGCCAGGCCACGACAGCAGGGCACTGCTCCGCTCGGCCTTCTTGAGGGTGGAGTGGTGCTTGATGTCCGCGGGCCAATATTGGGCCAGAACTTTTTCATCACGAGTGGCTCGGAAGAGCACGTCCGGGGACCCAGTTCGCCCGCCGTCGAGGTCGTCGGGCAGCTGCCCACCGATGATGACAGGGACTCCCGCCTCCATGGCGGCGACGGTCTCCGCTATGCGCCTCTCCTTGTCCGCACGGTGGTCTCCGTACATGATGCTCAGGCAGCGGTCGCCTAGCGCCTCAGTCAGCAGGAGTACCATCGCCTGCTCGAACGCCCGTCCCTCCTCCATTCGCAACAGCACGTCGTCGGGCTCTCGCGCCGGGGGTGGGACGCGCGGGTCAAATTTGTTCTTGGTTCGGTACACGCACTGCCGGGCCGGGTAAGCGCCGAGGAGGACGTCGACTCGGGTTGGCTCACCAAGTTCGTCAATCACTATGTTCTCCTCCTGCCGTCCCGGACCGTCAACCGGGACACCGTATCCGCAGGTGGGCGCCCCGTAGGCGCACCAATTGAAGTATTGACTGAGCACGGTCCACCCTGCGGCACCAGGCGATGGGGACGCGCCGCGAGGGCGGACCCCTGACAGTCGGCGTCCCTGCCGCTGCGAAGGTTAGAGCTCGATGCGCGCCCTCCGGCAGTCTTGCGTAAGCGGGGGTAGGGGCATATGACCTGCGGGCATCCGAGTGGGATTTGTGCGGAACGCGCTTCCCTCATGCCCTCCAACGCGATAGCTGCCGGCGAGGGAAAGAGAGGATGCCCGCCAGGATGTGGGCACACTTCAAGTGGAGGTATGGCCATCGGACCGTCCGAGCGCGGCGTCAGGCTGGGCCGTCACCGAGGTCGGCCAGCGTGGCGTGAACGTTCCATGAGAGGTGCAATCCAATCTGCTCTACCTCGAGAATCTTCTTCGGGCCGACGTGCCGCGTGTGTCCCGGTGCAAAGAATCCCTTGTGGGCTCGCCAGTACGCTGGATAAAACTGCTCGAAAACGAAGCTAACGAATCGCAGCACATGCAACGGTGCCACGCAGGCGATCCGACAGTCACTCCCGTTAATCGTCAGATGCACTTCAGGGTGTCCCGGCTTTGCCGAGTCCGGGTCGAAGTCCATTCGCACCGGAGTACGAAGCAGTGGCTCGGCGTCCGCGTAGAAGAGGTCGATGACTTCCAGCAGTGGATCACCGCCCATGACGAACTGCTGGTCAACGTCATAAGGGCAAGGCACGTAAGCCAGTCGGTGTCCGGCTAATTCTCCGTCCTTCACGGTGTACGCGAGCTGCAGGAGGCTCCCGTCGAACAGAAGGGCAGAATATTCGCCGTGCTCCACCCAGTACCTGTACTGCTCAATTGTCGGATGACGGCGATTGAGGATAAAGGGCGAGCCCTTGGGTGCATACCCGTGGAATGAAACCACGCTCTCGGAGATCGAGACCGGATTCCGGTGTGCCGCAAGCTCCGAGTCCATGAGGAAATCCAAGACATTTGCAACCTCGTCGTGGATGTGCCTAGTCGTGAGCGCCATCGGTCTGCTCGCGGAGGTGAGTGAGTCGGGTACGAAGGGACGGCGGCAGATCTAGGATGTCCATCTCACCACTGTCGAGGGCGGAGAGGAATACCTCTAGGGCTTCGGTTCCCTTCTTAACTGTTACCTCTTCGCTTTCCGAGCGGTCACGGTGTATGTGCCGCAGTTCAGCTAGTTCGGCAGAGGTGGGGACTGTGAACTCCAGCCTGAAGCCGTTGTCGCGTACCCGGTTGACTTCGGCGGCGATCTCGGGCATTCGTTCTCCGAACCCAGTGATGCGAACCCACGATCGGGACCGGGTGATAGCGGTGAACAAGGTGTTGCGCTTCGTGACAGTATTGAAATTGCTAGCGGCGTGCTGTGCATCGATTGCATAAACCATTGGAGCTTCATTGCCCTTGGCCCGATGGATGTGCGCGATCGCAACTGACTCGGGCTGGAAGACTCGTTCCGAGCTTGTGTTCACACCGACAAGGTGGGACGGAATCTGATGCCGAGCGAGTTCACGCATGAGCCGAGGCGCGCGGCTCTTCGCACGGTAGGTATCGGGCAGCACGATGAGGATGTCGTCATGCTCGAGTTCATCGTTTACGAGATTTTCAGCGATCTGCTCCGCCACCCAGGCGTCCTGCTCCTGTTCTGTATTGAACTCGTTGATCACCACGGCGTCGTCGGGCGTCAGAAGGTCCGCGAAATAGCTCGGATACGAGTTACCCGAACGTTCCAGAGTGACAGGCTCTCCATGCTCCAGGCGGCCGTGGACCACCTCGTACCCGATGTCCTCCCACAAGGTCGGAGAGTCTGGGTGCTGTACCAGGCCGCCCTCGTGATAGATACCCGTGCCGAGCGCGTGCGCTGTCGCCAGCGCCCATGGCGTATTGCGATAGCAGATCGGTAGGACAATGTCCCGCTGTGGAGCGTTGGGTGGAGTATTGAGGCTAATCAAACTCTCGCCATGAGGACCCTTGCCGAATAGCTCGTCGGTTGACGGCATGGCCGCCTCGGACAGCTTTTGAAGCTCGTCGTATGCCCAAACGATTCGTTTGGGCTCATTAGTGAATCGATAGACGAGTTGAAAGAACTCAGGAGGAAGGTCCTGGGCCTCGTCGATCAGGACGGCGTCGAAGATCGGGGCTGTGGTCTGGGTCTCAGACAAAGTCAGAAGTTCGCGGCAGATTCCAGCAAATGCTTCTTCCCGCCCGTATGTGCCGTTGGCGTACGCCCAATTGCGCGGAACCTCACCGAGAGCGTTCGCGATCAGTGCATACACGCCCGGTGAACTCGCCGAACCCCAGGAGTGTAGAACTCTCATGTGCTCTTCGTCAGGTAAGTCATTGCTATGTTCAAAGGTAAACCTCGTAACTAGGTCAGTGACCTGCTGATACAAGGCACGCGATTGAAAAGTGAGCGCGATACGCCAGTCCGGGTTCTGGGTATGCCAGTATGCAGCTTTCAGAGCCAGTACCACGGTCTTTCCGGAGCCGGCAAGCCCGCGGATGCGTTGCGGCCCGGCCGGTGATTCGATCGCGGCTGCCTTTTGCCATTGGTCCAGGTTTGCGATGTGGCGTTCGATCTGCTTGATGGCGGAGCCACGAGAATCGGCCTTGACGACGTTGGACCGCTTTTTCGGGGGTTTGATGGTGGTTACGCGCTGAAGGGCGGCCTGCAAACTGCGTTCGAGCTCGCCATCGAGCCCATCGAGCCCGCTGATCCATTCGGGGACCTCGTCAAGCGTGAGGTACACACCCTCGGCATCGGCAGGTGCGTCTGCCGCCGACGGGAGGATGGTGACCGTCGAGGGCTCGACTCCCAGTCGACGGCCGCGGCGTAGGCTTTCGTGTCGCCTGAGGGAACCTTCAAGGACCGTGTAAAGACGATCCTGTGCCTCAACTAACTGGGCCCAGTCCTCGGCAGACTGTGGTTGGCCAGGACTGAGCAGAAACGCGATCAACCCGCACTGGGGGCTTACAAGTAGCGCGTCAATCTCCACGCGATCATCGGCTGTCGCCAAGACGGGGTAGCCGACATAGACGGTCCCCTCTGCGATGACCGCGCTCAGGGCCGATGCGAGGGCCTGGGCTGCGCCGTAGTTCCGGCTCGCGCCCTGAATCACATGTAGGGCCATTCAGTCCTCGCTCCTCGGTCGGCCTCGGCCATCGTGCCAGATCGCCAGGCAACGAGCTGCCCCATCAGCCCCCGTCATCGCATCCTGCCCGAAGCGTGCAGCGGCGGTGCGCGTTCCTGACTCGACAAGAAGGCACTGCGGGAATCTACAAGCCCGAACACTCGGTGACGCGCCTCCTTGCCGAGCCTGGTCGCCGACCGGCGACCCCCTGTGCGGATGACACGGCTCGATGGAGGCGGTTCCTCTATCGTCATTGGTGTGCTTCCGACCTCGGAGCGCGTACCTCTGACCGCGTAAAGGATCGGCGATGAAAGGCAAGACTGGCACCCCCATGAACACAGAGGTCTCGCCGGCTTCCCGGAAGCGGCGTGCCAAGCGACGTGCGGCTCAGGAGCGACGTTGGGCTGCTCGAGCCAGCGAGGTCGTCTTGCGCCAAGCCTCGGATCCATACGAGAGGGACAGCAATGAGATCCCGCGCCCGGATCGTTAATTCAGGCGCACTCGGGCCCACGTCCTACCAGCCGCATCTCGTTCCAGCGCGCATGCGTGATGGGTGGCGCATGACACCCTAGCCGCGTGGAGACAAACGTTCGTACGCCGCTAGACATATTCCACCTGCCGCAACACCTGGTCGTCCCCATCTTCCAGCGACCATATGTTTGGGACGAAACCGACCAGTGGGTGCCTCTATGGCAAGACGTACGTCGGATCGCCGAGCTGCGCCTGGCAGACGACTACAGCCAAGCGACGCACTTCCTTGGAGCCGTCGTGTTGCAGGCCCAGGAAAACTCAACCGGCGTGATGCAGTCCCGCAACGTCATCGATGGCCAGCAGCGCATCACGACGCTCTCGCTCCTAATGGACGCCGCCGGAGCTGTTCTCCAAGCCCACGACCACGAGAAGCTCGCGGGCCAGCTCGAGGACTTGACTCACAACTCCGATCGACACGTCCGCCAAGACGAAGACCTGCTGAAGCTCCGTCACACCAACCGCGACGGAGCGGCCTATGACGAGGTTATGCGGGCCGACCCACCTGTCGACTACTCCACGCTAAGGAACTCCTCGAGCCTCATCATCCGAGCTCACGCCTACTTCAGCGCTGCCGTAGCAGAGTGGCTCGGAGACCCCTCGGCCGCGGAGTACGAGATGCGCGCCACCGCACTTGTAGACGTACTGACGCGGGGCCTCCAGCTTGTCGCCATCGACCTCCGCTCCACCGAAAACTCTCAGGAGATCTTCGAGACCCTCAACGCGCGCGGCACGCCCTTGACTGCCGCCGACCTCATCAAGAACTTCGTCTTCCAGACCCTCGCGGCGGAGGGCGCCGACACCCGGCGGGCGTATTCCGAGGACTGGCCCTTCGAGGCGAAGTTCTGGGAGGAAGAGGTGAGCGTCGGGCGCTACCTGGTCACCCGGGGCTCGCTGTTCCTCAATCAGTGGCTCATCGCTCGCACTGGTGAGGAGGTCGGACCGAAGCAAACCTTTACCAGGTTCAAGCATTTCGTCGAACACGAGGCAGGCCAGAAGATGGCTGACCTCTTGCCCACCATCAAGGCTCAAGCCGACCTCTACGAGCAGTGGCATCGACTCGCTCAGGACACCAATCGCGACCTCGACCCCGTCGAGATGTGTGTCTATCGCAGCAATGCCGCTGGGCTCGAGCTCATCAAGCCTGCGATGATCTGGCTGCACGAACCAGATTCCCAACTCTCGGCAGCCACCATCCATGGCGTCACATCGGCCATCGAGAGCTGGATCTTCCGTCGAATGCTGGTTCGCCTCACGAGCTCAGACCTCGGTCGCGTCGTCGCAGCCGTCATCGCCACACATCAAGATCGCGACGAGACGCTCCCGGCACGTGTTCAGGCGTACCTATCTCGGCTCAACGTGGCGAGCACATACTGGCCCGGCGACGTTGAGGTGCGGTCTGCCCTGCGAGAGGAGGCGGCCTATCGACGCTTCTCAAGGCCCCGTTTACGCATGATGCTTGAGGCCGCCGAAGACCATCTACGTGGCTACACCGGCACAGGAGGTGCTGCGGCCGGCGGCCGTATCGCACGGGTCGGCTACCACATCGAGCATTTGCTTCCCCAAAAGTGGAGCACTCACTGGCCAGTGGACGGCCTCCCAGCCGAGCTCGAGCGCGCAGCACATGTCCACCGGCTCGGCAACCTCACGCTGCTCACCGCGAAACTCAACCAATCGGTCTCGAACGCGGCCTGGCTGGGCGAGAGCGGCAAGCGTCAGAAGCTGCATGCCCACGACGTCTTCCTGCTGAACCGCCGCATCCTCGATGTCTCCCGAGAGGGTTGGACCGAGACATTGATTGACCAACGAACAGACGAGCTTGTTGACGCACTGCTCGCAACTTGGCCCGTCCCGCCAGGTCACGAAGGGGTCATTGTCGACCCGGTAGCCGCCGAGCCGACCTGGATCGGAATCGAGCACCTGCTCGCAGCTGAGCTGCTTCAGCCTGGTCAGACGCTGGAGGCGAGGGCTTCAGCACACCGCGGCGCCCAATGTGTGGTCCAACCAGACGGCACACTCCTGATGGACGGAACGGTGTTCACTTCGCCGTCGGCCGCGGGCCACCACCTTCAGCACAGGGCAACCAACGGGTGGTATTTCTGGGGCACCACGGACGGTCGACGCCTCCGGGACCTCCGTGACGAATATCGAGCCAAACCGAAGACTCCGCCTGCCGACCAGCCTTGAGGGCCCGGATCCGGCTAACAAACGGCGATCCAGGGCTGCACCACCGGGACCGCGCTCACCCCACATCGCGCACCCCTTGAAAGCGGTGGCACGAGATCCTGGTTTTCCTGCGCGGCTCGGGGGGAGAACGGCAAGGCGGAGGCTTCCGAGGCCCCCTTGGGCCGGGAAAAAAGACCGCCCGCCATGACGCTAGGCGCGCAGGTTGCCTACCTACAAGTACCACAGACCATGGTTACGCACGGTGTACGGGTAACGGAGTGGGCTCTCCTGGGCGGGCATCGATCGGTGAGCCGGTTGATGAGGCTGTCGAGGAACCATTGTTGAGTTATCCACAGGCTGTTGCCTCATCCGGACGTGAGCCGCAGACCTCACTCCGGCGTGAGTCTTCGGGTGGTCATGTCTCGGTGGTGCGGCGCAAGTTGCGCCACCACATACTCCTGGTGGAATCCACCTCGATGGACCTTCTCGCGTTGCCGAATGAGCAATCCGCGCCGACAAAGTTCAGAGAGCGCGTTGTCGACTGTGCCGCGCGCGCATCGAGTTCTGCGCACGAGGGACTCGACGTCGCTGTACGAAGCGAGCCGGGTCTTGTCACGGGCGTCTTCCGCAATGGACACGTAGACCAGCATCTGCGCTGGCGTCAGATCCCTAGGTGCATAGTCGAGGACCTGGCCCACAATCCGTCCACTCATCGCCGCGAACCCAGACTTTGAGGTGCCGCGGCCGAGGCGAGGAACTCCGCGAGGTCTTCAGGACGCACTCGCACTTGGCGCCCCACGAAGGTTCCACGCAGATGCCCGGCGGCGATTAGACGGCGGACAGTCTTGGCGGACACTCCCAGTTGATCTCCTGCCATCTCCAAAGTGAGGAGGAGGAGGTTGCCGTTCATGATGTTGCTTTCCGCCCCAGCCCGGGCGCGGCCGTGTGCTTCGTCGTGGCGCAACAGGAAGAGCCACGGCGTGGCCTCCGAAGAGGTGCACGGCAATGCACGGAGTGGACGCGGCCATAGGACGGCCGCGCCCGGGCTGAGGACTTCGCATTCTCATCGCCGGATCGAGCCGGGGGTCAACGACCAGCCCGACTAGCGACAAACGGTTGTCTTGCGGAAGTGGTGCGCGTCAGCTCCGAGCGCCGTGCATCCTGAGCGCCGGGGCTCCAGGCGCCGCCACAAGCGCCGACACGTCACTCGTGACGCGGTGCGCGAGGCGAATGCGAGTACGCCTCCAATAGCTAACGATGCGAAGTTGTCGAGTCCGCTCGAGCTTCACAAGCTCTACCACGCGTGTCGACGGCGCAAAGATGTCGAAGGCAATCGGAGTTCTGCGCAACCACCCGCGAATCGCCCGCCACGCGAGCCCACTGATGGCTTCCGCTACCCCTCCGGCCACCGCTGGGCGGAGTGTGACTGGACCGATCGGGTTGGGGTACGTCTGCACCGCGGGAGTCGCGAACGTCTGAATTGCTAGACCCTCAACGCCAAGGGCATAGGAGACAGCGCTGACCCCGGAAGGCGGCATCGCGATCGTTCCAATCACGTTCCGGACCATAGACGACAGCACCGACAACATTGACCGTGCCGCGCCGCACCGCCGCGGTTACCGCGTGCCCTTACGTGCCCTTACGTGCCCAAATGGCCGGGAAATACTGGCCACTGCCGTCCCCTCTTGGGCACTGCTGGTGATAACGTCTTCGCAGGTCAGGACCACAATTCGTGGCTTGACCTGGGCAGACGCTCAGACGGTGTCGTCAGTTTTGCAAGCAGGGGGTTAGGGGTTCGAGTCCCCTAGGCTCCACCACGCTCTCGGGGGCTTGCTTTCCCCGGTGCACCGGGGAAACTGTCGCTTCTCGGCCGAAATCTCGGGCGAGAAGCAGAGGTTTCGGCCGGGTAGTCGTACCGCGGCCGGCTCGGGCTCAGATGAAGAGCAGCTGGGCGCCGTCGGTCTTCTCGATGAAGTCGGTGGCGCTGATGATCGCCTCGACCTCGTCGTAGAGGTCCGCCTCGGTGAGGTGGTTCATGTCCGCGGACATCCGGCAGGCCCACAGGTGGCCGCCGGAGGCGACGATCTGCTCGAGGAACTCCGGTACGTCGGGCACGTCGAGCGCGGCGATCGTCTTCTTCATCTTGGACGTCGCCATCGCGGTCATGCCGGGCAGGCCGCCGAGGCCCTGGGGCATGTGGGTGGCGGTGTTGCCGATGATCGTGAACTTCAGGTCGGCCATCGTCGACTTGGTGATCATGTCGAAGCCCCAGAACGTGAAGAACAGATGGGTCTCGACACCTTCGCCCAGGGCGGCGTTGGCCAGGATCAGGGCCGGGTAGGCCATGTCGAGGTTGCCCTTGGAACAGATGATGGCGAGCTTGCGGCCGGTGCGCTCCGGGCTGTCGAAGTCCGGGACGATCGCGTTCGCGGTGTCGGTCGGTGCTGTGGTGGTCATGACGGGCTCTCTCCTGGTGACCGAGACTCGGTGGTCAGACGCAGCCGCGCGGCTTGGGCAGGCCGGCGACGTACGCCATCTTCTTGGTGGGCTTCTGCGGGAACAGCTCGAAGAGCCGCTTGACCGGGATCTCCCCGCGGGTCGAGACGCGGCGCAACGTGGCGGTCTCGCCCTGCTCGGCGAAGTCCTCGCGCAGGAACCGGATCGCCTTCCAGTGCTCGTCGGTCAGGGTGATCCCGATGGCCGCGGCCAGCTCCGCGCCGAGCGCCTCGTCCCACTCGTCGGCATCGGTCAGGAAACCCTCGTCGTTGACCTGGATCGGACGTCCGGCCATGGTGGTCACAGGCATGTTCACTCCTCCTTGGTTGCCGCGGTGACGGCGTGCTTGCCGGCCATCGACATGTGGGCGGGCAGCGGCAGTGGCCGGCCCGGCAGCAGGACGTTCCAGTAGATCCAGCGGAACGCCAGCTTCCCGAGGTGGTTGCGCCGCGTCTCCTTCAGCAGCGCCATCGGCCCGGCCAGGGGCAGCGGGTAGCTGCCGGTCAGTGGCTCGGTGTCGTAGTTGAAGTCGATCAGGAGACCTTTGTGGTCGCCACTCTCGATGAAGCAGTTCGCGTGCCCGTCGAACGAACCGGTCATCGGCTTCCCGGCGATCAGCTCGAGGAAGTTGTCCACGAAGATCTCCACCGAGAAGTGGGCGACCGAACCGGCCTTGGAGGTCGGGATGTCGGAGGCGTCACCGACGGCGAAGATGTCGGCGTGCGCCTTGGACTGCAGGGTGTGCTTGTTCACCGGCACGTAGTTGAGCTCGTCCCCGAGTCCCGACCGCTCGACGAAGTCGGCACCCATGTTGAGCGGGATGGTGACCAGCAGGTCGAAGGGGATCTCGCGCTCGTCGTACGACACGAGGGTCTTCGCCTCGTCGTCGATCCGCTCGATCATGAAGTCGGGCTCCAGAAGGATCTTGCGCTCCTCGAGCATCGAGCCGAGGTGCTCGGCCGCGACCGGCTTGGTGAAGGCGCCGGGCAGCGGGGTGACGAACACCAGCTCCACCCGGTCTCGTACGCCGCGCTCGTGCAGCCAGGCGTCGGCGAGGAAGGTGAACTCCAGGGGGGCGACCGGACACTTGATCGGCATCTCGGTGATGTGGACGACGAGCCGGCCGTGGTCGAAGCCCTGGAGCGCAGTCGCCAGCGCGTTCGCGCCCTCGAAGGTGTAGAAGTCGAAGATGCTGCGGCGCCACTGGCTCCCCAACATGCCCGGCGTCTGGTCGGGCCGTGGCGTGGTGCCGGAGGCGATCACGAGGTAGTCGTAGTCGAGCAGCCGGCCGTCGGTCAGCGAGACCCGGTGGGCCTCGGCATCGACCCGCTCGACCTCGGCCTCGACGAACCTGACGCCGTCGGCGAGCTGCGCATGGCGAGGCCGGTGGATCTGGTCGGGGGTGTAGATCCCGAACGGCAGGAACAGGTAGCCCGGTTGGTAGGGATGGAGGTCGTCGCGGTCGACGACCGTGATCTCCCACGCGCCGGCATCGAGCCGATGCCGGAGCTTGTTCGCGATCATGGTCCCGGCCGTACCGGCACCCAGCACCAGCAGTTGCCTCGTCACGGTCCTGCTCCTCACGCCGAGGGACGTGGTTGTCCGACACCAACGCTAGGAAGCGGGGTGCGCGGCGGTCAGAGCCGGACGTCCCGTACGGACGGGACCTCATACCCCTGGGGGTGTCGCAAGGACCTGCTCAGAGCCAGATGTTGTCGTGCGCTGCGTAGAAGGACTCGCGCTCGTCGGAGGTCATGGTCAGGCCCTCACCGAGGCGCTTGAGGGTCTCGAAGTACTCCTCGCGTGGCGCGCCCGGAGCGAAGAGCAGCAACATCGAGGCCCGAGCCTGCGACTCGTTGCGGAAGCCGTGGATGCCACCGGCCGGCACGAACATGAAGTCGCCGGCGCGGGCATCGAGCCAGTCGCGCCCGTCGTAGACCCGGACCGTGCCGGAGAGGATGAAGAACGTCTCCGAGATGGTCCGGTGGAAGTGGGGGTCGGGACCGCTGACGTTGGTGCCGAAGTCCCAGCGGTAGAGCCCGAACTGGCCGTTCGTCGACTCGGTCGTCGCCAGGTAGCTGACCGTCCCCCCGGCGCGGTAGCTGAGCTCGGGCTCGGCGTCGGCGCGGCGCACGGTCGCGGTGACCTCACCGTGCTCGCCGAGATAGGTCGGGGGAGGGTACGACGTGTGTGAAGGGTCGGGTGCGGACACGGTGCCTCGCTTCCGGTCGGGCGGTCAGCCGCCGTAGGGGACGGTCAGGATCTCCAGGTTGTGGCCGTCGGCGTCGGACCAGTAGAGGCCGCGCCCACCGTCGTTGGTGTTGACCACGCCCGGACGACGATGGAACGGGTCGGCCCAGAAGTCCAGGCCGCGGTCCACGATCCGCTGCCGGATCGCGTCGAACTCGGTCTCCTCCACGAGGAAGGCGTAGTGCTGCCCGTCGGGGTCGCCGTGGTCGTCGGCGAAGTCCAGCGAGACGCCGTTGGCGAGCTCCAGGACCCGGAACGGGCCGTAGGTCCCCGGGGGAGCGAGCCCGAGGATCGCGGCCAGGTCCTCCGCGGCGCGGTCCTTGTCGGAGACGTGGACGATCGTGTGGTTGAGCTGGATGCTCATCGCGCTCCTCCCTTCTGCTGCTGCCCGGCCAGCATCCCCGTTCCGGGGGCGGCGGCGAGGGGCTGCCGCGTTCCCGAGGACGACTGATGCCGCGATGCTCACGAGGATCGCAGTCCCAGTGACGCCTCCGTCTCAGGCGACGCCGTGCAGGTTCTTCGCGGTCGGCGAAGTGGCCACCGTCTCGGGGTCGGGGTAGGTGCCGAAGAGGCGGTCCGCGGTGCCGGCGCTGGTGACGGTGAACCAGTAGTGCTCGTTCTTGTAGTGGTGCAGCCGGTGGTTGCGCCACACCGCACGATAGAGCCGGGTGCGAGGGCGGTAGTCGCTGTGGATCAGGTAGTGGGTCCACTCGTAGCCGAACTTCAGGGCGTAGACCGACACCAGCAGGGACCAGGCGGCCGGCCGGCTCGGGAACGCCAGCAGTGCCACCGCGACGTACGCCGGGAGCAGCCAGGTGAGGACCTGCCACGGGATGAACACCAGGGGCAGGTCGCGGGGGTCGGCATGGTGCTCGCGGTGCTTGCGGGCGAGCAGCGAGTCGACCTCGACGCCGGCGACCCGTCGTGGCCGCCAGTGCAGGATCCCGACGTGGATCACCCACTCGATCACCGGGAACAGGGCGACCAGCGCGACCGGGATCAGGAGCTCCCACCAGGAGCCGCCGCCGACGACCACCCGGCCGACCACCGACCCGAGCAGGAACCCCGAGATGAGCCAGGGGGAGGGATGCCGCCAGAACTCCACGGCCACGGCACGCAGGCCGAGGTGGCGGCGCCGTGGCCCGGTGATCCGGGCCTCGTCGGCGGCGAGGCGCTCGCGGGCGAGCTGGTCCACGGGGTCGTCGGTCATCGGGCCTCCACGGCGTCGAGGGCGGTGAGCAGGGCGTCGGTGCTGGTGCGCAGCACGCGCTCGGCGGCCGCACGGGTGGTGTCGGGGTCGCCCTCGCCGATCGCGGCGGTCAGCACGCGGTAGGCACCGGCGCGACCCGGCTCCGAGCCCAGCAGCGGGGCCAGGACGGCCAGCGCCGGCTCGTAGGCCGCGCGCAGGCTGTTGAAGAGCAGGCGGAAGGTGACCGAGTCCGCCGCGTCGACGACCAGGTCCCAGTAGCCCAGAGCGAGCCGCTGGGTCTCGACCGCCTCGTCGCACGCGTCGTAGGCGTCGACGACCTCGGCGAGCCGGTCGATGAGTCCGGGGGTACGACGCTGGGCGGCCAGGGCCGCGACGCCGGGGCCGATCAGCAGCCGAGCCTCGACCACGCTGCGAGCCACGGCGAGGTCGACCGAGCCGTCCCTCACGAGCAGCGTGGGCAGCAGGTCGAGGCCGGCGTACCGCTGGAAGTCGCGCACGGTGGTCGCCCCGCCGTGCCGCACCTCGAGCAGGCGGGTCTGGGCCATCCGCTGGAGCGCCTCGCGCACGGCCGGTCGCGACACCCCGAGCACCTCGGCGAGGCGGCGCTCGCTGGGCAGCGCCTCGCCGGCACCGAAGCGGCCGGCCACGACCTCGCCGAGGACCTGGTCGAAGACCTCGTCGGGGACCGAGCGACGATGCACGGGCTGCAGCGGCATGCCCGCGACGCTAGGAACGACCTCCGACGTTGGTCAAGTGGTCATACCAGTATCCGGTCAGCAGCAGGCGGCTGCCGACGACTCGTCGGCGGTGGTGCGGCACGTCGCGCCCGCGGCGTCGAAGGTCTCGCTGTCGGCGAGCACGGTGTAGACCTCCCAGCTCTCCCCGTTCGGCGCGCCCTCGACCCAGAACTTGTCCTGGAGGGCGTAGCAGCACGTGGTGCCCCGCTCGTCGACCGAGGCGAGACCGGAGCCGGCGAGCCGGGTCTGCTCGGCGTCGACCGTCTCCACGTCGGGGACCTCGACGCCCAGGTGGTTGATCGTGCCGCCCTGGCCGGCATTCTCGATCAGGACGAGCTTCAGTGGGGGCTCGGCCACCGCGAAGTTGGCGTAGCCGGGCTTGATCTTGGCCGGCTCGGTGCCGAAGAGCGCGGTGTAGAAGGTGATGGACTCCGCGAGATCGTCGACGTTGAGGGCCAGCTGGATGCGGGACATGATCACTCCTTACATAGATGAATGTCTATATGATACCTCGAGTGTGCTCCAGACATCGATCTGTGTCAACATAGACACATGTCGAAGTCTCAGGTGGTCGTACCCCCGCGCCGGGTCCTGGAGCTGACGCCGGTGGAGACCGTCGCGTGCTGCTCGCCGCTGATGCAGGAACCCCTGTCGGGTGAGGCAGCCGAGCGGATCGCGCCCCTGCTCAAGGCGCTGGCCGACCCGGTCCGGCTCCGGCTGATGTCGATGATCGCCTCGCACGCCGACGGCGAGGCCTGCGTCTGCGACCTGAACGACGCCTTCGACCTGTCGCAGCCGACGATCAGCCACCATCTCAAGGTGCTGCACGAGGTCGGGCTGCTCGATCGCAACAAGCGCGGGGTGTGGGTCTACTACCGCATCCGCCCCGCGGCCCTCGCCGACCTGGGCGCGCTGCTCGGCGGGCTGCCCGGATGAGCGATCTTGTCCGCGAGACCGCGCAGGCGCCCGAGGACGCCGCGGTCCTCCGGCGGCTCTCGACGCTCGACCGGTTCCTGCCGGTGTGGATCATCGCGGCCATGGTGGCCGGGCTGCTCCTCGGGCGGATCGTCCCGGGGCTCGACGGCGCCCTGTCGAAGGTCGAGATCGGCTCGGTGTCGCTGCCGATCGCGATCGGGCTCCTGGTGATGATGTACCCGGTGCTGGCCAAGGTCCGCTACGACGAGCTGGGCCACGTCACCGCGGACAAACGGCTCCTGGTCTCCTCGATCGCCCTGAACTGGGTGCTCGGCCCCGCCCTGATGTTCGCCCTGGCCTGGCTGATGCTGCCCGACCTCCCGGCGTACCGCACCGGGCTGATCATCGTCGGCCTGGCCCGGTGCATCGCGATGGTGCTGATCTGGAACGAGCTGGCCTGCGGAGACCGCGAGGCCGCCGCGATCCTGGTGGCGATCAACTCGGTCTTCCAGATCGTGGCGTTCGCGGCCCTCGGCTGGTTCTACCTCGAGGTGCTGCCCGGCTGGCTCGGCCTGGACAGCACCGGCAACGGCGGCGGCCTCCACGTCTCGGTCTGGGAGATCGCCCGGTCCGTCCTGGTCTTCCTGGGCATCCCGCTGCTGGCCGGGTTCCTGACCCGCACCCTGGGCGAGCGTGCCCGCGGGCGGGAGTGGTACGAGTCGACGTTCCTGCCCCGGATCGGGCCGGCCGCGCTCCACGGGCTGCTGTTCACGATCGTGGTCCTCTTCGCCCTCCAGGGCGACACCATCACCAGCCGCCCACTCGACGTGGCCCGGATCGCCCTGCCCCTGCTGGCCTACTTCGCCCTGATGTGGACCGGTGCCTTCGCCCTCGGCCATGCCCTCCAGATGTCCTACCCGCGCACCGCGACCCTCGCCTTCACCGCGGCCGGCAACAACTTCGAGCTCGCGATCGCGGTCGCGATCGGCGTCTTCGGGGTGACCTCCGGCCAGGCGCTGGCCGGGGTGGTCGGACCGCTGATCGAGGTGCCGGTCCTGGTCGGCTTGGTGTACGTCGCCCTGTGGGCGCGCCGCCGCTTCTACCCCACCACCCGCGAGAGCACCCAGGGAGCACCACTGTGACCAGGCCCGCAGTCCTGTTCGTCTGCATCCACAACGCCGGCCGGTCTCAGATGGCCGCCGGCTACCTGAGGCACCTCGCCGGTGACCGGGTCAAGGTCCTCTCGGCCGGCTCCGAGCCCGGCGAGCGGATCAACCCGATGGCCGTGCAGGCGATGGCCGAGGAGGGGATCGACATCGCCGGGGCCCAGCCGCGGGTCCTCGACCCGGACGACGTGCGCGCCAGCGACGTGGTCGTCACCATGGGCTGCGGCGACGCCTGCCCGTTCTTCCCCGGGACCCGCTACGAGGACTGGCAGCTGGACGACCCCGCCGGTCGGCCGATCGAGGAGGTCCGGCCGATCCGCGACGAGATCCGGCGCCGGGTCGAGGCCCTGGTCACCGAGCTCGTCCCGTCCTCGGGCGCACACACACCGGCTGACTAGCCTTGGCGGGTGCCGACCGCCGCCCCCGCCTCCGTCGTACGACGGGCCACGGCACCGGCGACCTGGCCGATCCACCTGCTGGCCCTGGCGGGGATCGTCGGCTGCCTCCTGCTCGGCCGCTGGCAGCTGCACGTCTGGCAGGACCACCGTGCGCAGAGCTCGGTCGCGGTCACCCGGCAGGCGCCGGTGCCGCTCGACTCCGTGCTCGGTCCCGACGCGGCGTACCCCGACGTCGGGCTGGGCCGGCCGGTGCTCGTCGAGGGGACCTGGGTGCCGCGCGAGACGGTGCTGGTGACGGGGCAGCAGCAGGGTGGCGCGACGGGCACCTGGGTGGTCACCCCGGTGCTGACCTCGTCGGGCTCGGAGATCCCGATCGTGCGCGGGTGGGTGGCCCCGTCGCACGGCGTACCGGCGCCGCCGCACGGCAGGGCGTCCCTGGTGGGGCTCCTCCAGCCGTCGGACGACAGCGGGCCGGTCGACGACGACCCGCACGACCGGACCCTCCCGGCGCTGAGCATCACCGGGCTGGTGCCGCTGACGGGGCACGACCTGTACGGCGGCTACGCGATCGCGACGAGCCGCGCCGTACCCCAGGGGCAGACCGTCAGCGGGATGACCGGCCTGACTGCTGCGCAGGCACCCCACCTGCCCGGCGCCGATGCGTCCACGGCGCTGCGCAACCTCCTCTACGCCCTCCAGTGGTGGTTCTTCGCGGCGTTCGTGGTGTTCATGTGGTGGCGCTGGCTGGCCGAGGACGTGCTGCCCGATCCGGGGGCCGCAGCGCAGGCCTAGGCGCCCCGGCTAGATTCGAGGTTGTGTCCAAGCTCTTCCCCGCCTACCGCTTCCTGGCGATCCTCGTCGGCGTCCTGCTCGCCTTCTGCTCGCTGGTGGCGCTGCCGCTGCGCTACCTCCCCGCTCAGGGCAGCAGCCTCCAGCGCTTCGGCGAGGCCGCCAGCATCATGTGGGTCGCCCACGGCTGGGTCTTCATCGTCTACGTCGTGGTCTCGTTCCTGCTGTGGCGCCAGACCCGCTGGTCACTGCCCTTCGCGCTGCTCGTGCTGGCGGCCGGACTGATCCCCCTGGTGATCTTCTGGGTGGAGCGGGTCGTGACCCGCCGGATCCGCGCCGAGCACCCCGAGCTCGCCCCCGTTCCCGGATAGTCCGTGACGAAAGCGCCCCATCCCGGGCCCCGATGGGGCCCGAACGTCACGGACTACCCCAGAATGGCCCGATGACGACGGCGTTCGTGCTCGGGGGCGGTGGGGTGCTGGGTGCTGCCGAGGTGGGCATGCTGCGAGCGCTCTTCGAGGCCGGCATCGGTCCGGACCTGGTCCTGGGCACCAGCGTCGGCGCCCTGAACGGGGCGATGGTCGCCCGCGACCCGACCGCGGCGGTGATCGACCGCCTGACCGAGCTCTGGCAGGACACCGAGACCGCGCGCACGATCGCCGACCGCCCGCTGCGGACGGTACGCCGTGCCGTCTCGACCGGCACCCACATCTACTCCTCCGGGCCGATGCAGAAGCGACTGATCGCGGAGTTCGGCGAGACCACCTTCGAGGACCTGCCGGTGCGCTTCCAGGTCTGCGCTGCCAGCATCGAGCGGGCCGCGGAGCACTGGTTCACCAGCGGCCGGCTGGTCGACGCGATCATGGCCAGCGCGGCGGTCCCCGGCCTGCTGCCGCCGGCCAAGGTCGGTGACGAGCACTTCCTCGACGGCGGCATCGTGAACTCGATCCCGCTCGGGCGCGCCGTGGCCCTGGGCGCCGACCGGGTCTTCGTGCTCCAGGTGGGACGCATCGACCGGCCTCTCCAGGTGCCGCACCGGCCGTGGGAGGTCGCGCGGGTGTCGTTCGAGATCGCCCGGCGGCACCGCTTCGCCCGCGAGCTGGCCGAGCTGCCCGAGGGCGTGGAGGCGCACGTGCTCCCGGCCCGGGGTACGACGAGCCGGGACGACTCGCTGCTCGCCCACCGCGACTTCTCCCGGGTCCGCAACCGGATCGACGCCAGCTACGAAGCCTCTCGGGACTACCTCGCGGCGCTCCGGTGATCTGGGTCCTGCGGCGCCTGGTGATCGCGCCGGCGATGATCGGCCTGGCGGTCGCCCTCTGGGTGACGCTCCCGCTGTGGCTGATCGCCGCGGCGGCGCTGACGCCGATCCTGCCCGGCCGCTGGCGCGCCCTGCGGCTGCTGTGGCTCTTCGTCGTCTACGTCACCTGCGAGAGCGTCCTGCTGGTGGTGCTCCTCGGGCTGTGGGTCGCCGCCGGGTTCGGGCGACGCCTGCGTACGCCGTACTTCGAGGGGATCCACTACGACCTGACCGAGGGCCTGCTCTGGGTGCTGTTCGGCGAGGCGCGCCGGGTGCTCAAGCTCCGTATCGAGACCGACGGCCCCAGCCCGGACGCGCACCCGGGCGTGCCGCTGATCGTCGCCTGCCGCCACGCCGGGCCCGGCGACTCGCTGATCCTGATCCATGCCCTGATGGACTGGTACCACCGCGAGCCGCGCGTGGTGCTCAAGGACACCCTGGCGTGGGACCCGATGATCGACGTGATCCTGCACCGGATCCCGGCCAGCTTCATCTCCACCAACCCGCGCGCCGGCCAGGACTTCGAGTCGGAGATCGCCGCTCTCGCCCGCGGCCTCGACGAGAACGACGCGTTCGTGATCTTCCCCGAGGGCGGCAACTTCACTCCGGCCCGGCGCCGCCGTGGCATCGACCGCCTGCGCAAGCTCGGCATGGAGCGGATGGCTCGCCGTGCCGAGCGGATGACCCACGTGCTGGCGCCCCGCCCGGGCGGCTTCCTGGCCGCGCTCGACTCGGCGCCGGACGCCGACGTCGTGCTGGTCGCGCACACCGGGCTGGACCACATGCTCACGGTGGGCGACGTGTGGCGCGAGCTGCCCATGGACAAGGTGATCACCATGCGCTGGTGGCAGGTGCCGCGCGAGGAGATCCCCGCGGAGCGCGAGGCCCGGATCGAGTGGCTGTTCGGCTGGTGGGAGCGGATCGACGCCTGGATAGCCGAGAACCGGCCGCAGGATCTCTCCCGCGGCCGGTCCCGGCGTACGACGTCAGCGTCCTGAGGGCGGTGCCGCTCGCGCGGCGCCTGCCCCCCTCAGGGCTTGGGCTTGTCGCCCTCGGCCTCCAGGTCGACCACCTCGGCGGGCTCGTCGGGCGTGGTGACGGGGTGCTGCTCGTCCACGGCGTCGGCGAGAGCCTCGTCGGGGCCGGCGCCACCCTCGTCGTCACCGACCGGCTCGTCGGAGGCTGCGGCGGCGGCATCGAAGATCGGGGTCTCGGACGCGGCCCGCGGCGGCGGTGCCGGGGTGTAGGAGGACTGCCAGTTCTCCTTGTCCGAGGAGGACTGGGCCTTCTTGTAGAGGAAACCGAGCAGCCCCGCGATGCCGGTCAGCACCAGCACCTTGCGCAGGCGGTGCTTCTTCTTCGGCTGGCCCCGCAGCTCGGCGGCCTTGGCGGCAGCCAGGTCACGACCCGTGGCGGCCTTGTCGGCAGCCAGCTCGACCGCGGCCGAGGCGCGCTCGGACGCGACGGCTGCGCTCTGGGCCAGCAACGGAGCGGCCTTGCTGCGCGCGTCGGCGAGCACCGGGCCGGCCTTGTCACGGGCGTCGGCCAGGATCGGGCCGGCCTTGTCGCGCGCGTCGGCCAGGGCCGGGCCGGCCTTGTCGCGCGCGTCGGCCAGGATCGGGCCGGCCTTCTCCCGCGCGGTCTCGACCGCAGCCTCCACATAGTCGGCGGCCTGCTCGATCAGCGTCTTCTTACGACGGATGCGCATGGCGACCCTTTCTCTCGTCTGATTCTCTCCATCCCATCACGTCCACCACGTACCCAACAGGGCGGGCCCCACCACGACCTGACCCATGTCCGACCGGGTTGCCGCACATGGGAGGATCTGGGGCATCGACATCCATCACGGAAGAGGCACCCATGGCTGACCAGCAGGCCGTCCTGAAGACCAACCGGGGCGACATCACGATCAACCTGTTCCCCGACCATGCGCCCGAGACGGTGGCCAACTTCACCGGGCTGGCCGAGGGCACCAAGGACTACCACGACGACGCCGGTCGCTCGGGTGTGCCGTTCTACGACGGGCTCGGCTTCCACCGCGTGATCTCCGGGTTCATGATCCAGGGCGGGTGCCCGAAGGGCACCGGCACCGGCGGCCCGGGCTACACCTTCAAGGACGAGCCGCACCCCGAGCTGGTCTTCGACAAGCCCTACCTCCTCGCGATGGCCAACGCCGGCCCCGGCACCAACGGCTCGCAGTTCTTCATCACCGTCGGACCCACGCCGCACCTGAACTTCAAGCACACCATCTTCGGTGAGGTCGCCGACCAGGACTCCCGGGACGTCGTCGACACGATCGCGACCACCCGGACCGGCGCGGGTGACCGGCCGGTCGAGCCGGTGGTGATCGAGACCGTCGAGATCAGGCGCTCCTGAGCACCTCGGACGGCCCCGGCTCCGGGGCAATGACGCCGGCGGAGGGCTCCGCCGGCGTCCCGACGTGCTACCGCCACCCCGGCCGCGAGACCTACATCCGCTGCCAGCGGTGTGAGAAGCCGATCTGCCCGGACTGCATGCGCGACGCCGCCGTGGGCTTCCAGTGCCCCTCCTGCATCGCCCAGGGCAAGAAGGACACCCGCTCGGGCCGTACGCCGTACGGCGGGGCGCGGCCTGCCAACCCCGGGGTGGTGTCGAGGACCCTGATCGCGGTCAACCTCGCGGTGTGGGTGCTGATCATCAGCACCGGGGGCGCCACCAGCACGTGGGTCGAGCGGCTCGCCCTGACGCCGCGGGTCTGCAGCGCCGGCGACCATCCGGGCAGCTACTACCCGCGGGCGGTCACCGAGGCCCAGTGCGCGCTGACGCCCGACGGGCACTGGGGCGGGGTCGCGGGCGGAGACGTCTGGCAGCTCCTCACCAGCATGTTCGCCCACGTCGAGATCTGGCACATCGGCTTCAACATGATCGCGCTCTGGGTGCTCGGACCCCAGCTCGAGCTGGTCCTGGGACGGCTGCGGTTCATCGGCCTGTACCTCCTCTCGGGCCTGGTCGGCTCGGCGGTCGTCTACTGGCTCTCCACGCCGGACACGCCGACGCTCGGTGCCTCCGGCGCGCTGTTCGGCCTGATGGGGGCCCTGATCGTGCTGGCCCTCAAGGTCAAGGCCGACGTCAGGCCGCTGCTCGGCTGGGTCGGGCTCAACTTCGCCCTCACGTTCCTCGGCCGCGGCTTCATCTCCTGGCAGGGACACCTCGGGGGCTTCCTCGGTGGTGTGGTGCTGGCCGCGGTCCTCGCCTACGCACCCCGCGAGCGCCGTACGACGTGGCAGGCGGCCGGCTTCGGCGCCGTCGCGCTCCTGGTCGTGCTGGCAGTCGTGGCCCGCACCGCCACTCTCAACTGACGGTCTGTCCCCAGCTGGGGATGAGCCTGGGGAGAATCACACGCGTGTAGTTCTCCACAGGTGAGTGCACAGGTGGGGATAACTCCCGGGAGCTCTGGTGACGTCATGCAGGTTGTCGTGGGGAGGGGGAACGGATGACGTCTGGCCGTACGCTCCGCTGAGCGACCGGGGACCGGGCCGTGTCGCTCGTCCGTCGCTTCGCTCCGTCCGAGCCGAGCACGGCCCGGAGGTCTCGCGCTGATCGGGAGCTCGCAAGCTCGCTCCCGGCGCGCTCACTCCCAGCGCGTGGCGTAGGAGAAGCCCACCGCCATGAAACCGATGCCGACCAGCAGGTTGAACTGGTTGAGGTCGTTGAAGACCGGGACCTTCGGCAGCTGGGCACCCGAGAGCACGTAGAAGGTGCAGATCCAGACCAGCCCGAGCAGGAAGCAGGCCAGCATCCCGACCACGACGCCGCGACCGCGGCCCAGCGGCGTGGCGGGGTGCGCGGCGAGCAGCAGGCCGAGGAAGAACAGCCCGAAGCCGACCGCGTAGTTCCAGCGCAGCATCGAGGCCATGAAGTGCGGCGAGCCGGGCTTGGGCGGCGGGAAGGCGTTGGGGTCGACGCGCACCGCGGCGTAGTAGTAGACGACCCAGGCCACCCCGAGCACCATCAGCACGAGGCAGATCACGAAGCGCACACTGATCAGCGGCCCCCGGTCGGGATCTGTGAAACCCGGGCGGGCCTTGAGCTTGGCCACGTTCACTCCTCCACGCCTGACGCCTCGGGCGTCGACTCGACTGATCGCGGGTTACCTTAGTCGGCATGAAGCGGTGGCCCCACGTCAGCCTCCCCCGGGTGCGGCGCACCGCGCCCGGCGACGGCGTCGACGGGCCCGGACCGACGGCGCACCGGCAGGGCGCCTCGAGGTCCCCGGTCTGGCGGGTGGCCACCCCCGTCGTCGGCCTGCTCAGCGGCACGCTCTTCGTGGTCAGCGCGCACAACAGCGGCGGGACCGACCTGCGCCCCGGCCGCTACACCGACCTGGCGTCGTTCGTCCGCGTCGACGCGGCGCAGTACGACGCGCTCAAGCAGCGGGTCGCCGACCTGAACGCCCAGATCACCCAGCTCAACAGCCAGTCCGACAACAAGCAGGTCCGCCGGGTCACCCGCAAGACCGCCCGGATGAAGGTCCTCGCCGGCCTCGAGCCGGTCAGCGGTCCGGGGCTGACCGTGACCCTCACCGACGCGCCGCACAGCACCAGTGCGGACGGCCCGACCGCTCCCGACAACCGCCTCCTGGTGGTGCACCAGCAAGACATCCAGGCGGTCGTCAACGCGATGTGGAAGGGCGGCGCCCAGGCGGTCACGATCCAGGGTCAGCGCGTCGTCGGGACGACCGGCATCCGCTGCATCGGCAACGCCGTCCAGCTCCAGGGCGTGCCCTACAGCCAGCCCTACGTGATCTCCGCGGTCGGGGACCCGGCCGCGTTGTCGTCCTCGATCGCCCGCGACTCCTACCTGCAGGTCTACCGCGCAGACGCCGAGGACCCCGCGATCAACGTCGGCTGGGATCTCCGCGTCGAGCCCGACCTGAACCTGCCGGGGTACGACGGCCTGCTCGGCCTGACCTACGCGAGAGTGCTCTCCCCGAGCTCTTCCGGGAGCTGACCGATCACGTCGGGCCACCACCCGGCCGCGACGGCTTCGCGGACGGCGAGGTGGTCGGGCTGGTCGGGACACTGGTCGGCGGGCTCGTGGGTGGGGTGGTCGGCGGGGACGTCGGCTGGCTCGGACCCGACGAGACGAAGATGTAGACCGTCGAGCCCTGGGCAGCCGTCTGGTGCGCGTCCGGGACCTGCTGGGTGACCGTGCCCTGCGGCTCGGTCGAGGTGTCGTCGGGCTTGACCGAGGGGACGAAGCCGGCAGCGCGCAGCTTCTGCTCCGCGTCGGCCTGCAGCAGGCCCACCACGTCGGGGATCTTCGAGGGTCCTCGTGAGATCGAGACGTTGACGCTCGCCCCCCGGGGCAGCGGCGAGCCGGCGGCCGGGTCGGTCGAGATCACCGTCCCCTGAGGCTGGTCGGACTTGACCTGCTTGAAGACGCCCTTGAGGTGCGCCGCCGTCAGCGCCGCGTCGGCCTGCGCCTGGGTCTGGCCGATCAGGTAGGGCACCTGGGTCGACTGCGCGCCGAGCGAGACCGTCAGGTTGACGTCGCTGCCCTGGTCGACGTAGCCGCCCGGGGCGGGGTCCTGGCTGATCACGCGGTTCTTCGGCACCGTCGCGCTGTGCTGGTAGCTCGGTTGCGGCACGGCGAGCTTCGCGTCGCCGATCGTGGTCCGGGCCTTGGCGATGCTCATCCCGATCACCCGCGGCACCTGCACCTGGTTGTTCGGGCTCTCGAACATCTTGGGCAGGAAGTACGCCGCCAGCCCGAGCACCACCAGCAGCAGCAGCGCCAGGAAGATCAGCAGGCCGGGTCGGCTGCCCCGGTCGTCCTCGACGTCCTCCTCCACCGGGAGGGGGACCGGCACCGGGACCGGCGGGACCACCGTGGTGCGCGTGGTCGCGGTCATCGGCGACTCCACCGGCGGCGGCGGTGGCGGCAGCACGTGGACCGGATGCCCGGCGAGATAGCGCTCGATGTCGCTGCGCATCGCCGCGGCGCTCTGGTAGCGGTCCTCGACCCGCTTGGCCAGCGACTTCATCACGATCGCGTCGACCTCGGGCGGCAGCTCGTCGTCGTGGTCGGACGGCGGCATCGCCGGCTCGCGGACGTGCTGGTAGGCCACCGCCACCGGGGAGTCGCCGATGAACGGCGGGCGGCCGGTGAGCAGCTCGTAGAGCAGGCAGCCGGCGGAGTAGACGTCGGAGCGAGAGTCGACCGGCTCGCCGCGCGCCTGCTCGGGGGAGAGGTACTGCGCCGTACCGACGACCGCGGCCGTCTGGGTCATCGTGTTGGAGGCGTCGGAGATCGCCCGGGCGATGCCGAAGTCCATCACCTTCACGTCTCCGGAGGGCGTGAGCATCACGTTGCCGGGCTTGATGTCGCGGTGGATGATCCCGGCGCGGTGGCTGTAGTCCAGGGCCGACAGCACACCGCTGGTGATCTCCAGGGCCCGCTCGGGCAGGATCTTGCGACCCTCACGCAGGATGTCGCGCAGGGTCCGGCCGGCCACGAACTCCATCACGATGTAGGGCTGGGAGACCCCGGAGCCGTCGGTGGCCGGCTCCTCGCCGGTGTCGTACACGGCGACGATCGACGGGTGGTTGAGCGAGGCGGAGCTCTGCGCCTCGCGGCGGAACCTGGCCTGGAAGGTGACGTCGCTGGCCAGGTCGGTGCGGAGTCGCTTGACCGCCACCGTCCGCCCGAGCCGGGTGTCGGTGCCCTTACGGACCTCCGCCATGCCGCCGCGCCCGAGCAGCTCGCCGAGCGCGTAGCGCCCGCCGACCAGCGGCTGTCCGTCGGTGTTCTCGGGAGTCACTTGTGGCCCTTCCCCTTGTGGCCGTGCTTGGGACCGTGGTCGTTGGGTGGCTTGGGAGCGTGCGTCGGGGGCGTGTGCGTCGCCTGAGTCTGCTGCGTGGCCGAGGTCGTGGTGCTCGACGGGGTGCTCGAACGGGAGGTGGTGTGGCCGGTGGGGCCGGGCTTGGTCGGCGTCGAGCCGCCCCCGCCGGCAAGGTTCGCTGCCCCGGCGACGACGACGAGCAGGACGAAGACCCCGGCCACCGCCCACAGCGGAGCCGGCACCCGGGCCGCGCGGTCGCGCCACCCGTGGTCGTCCCCGACCGGGGTCGGTGCGGGCACGGGCACTGCTGCAGTGAGCACCCGCGTCGGCGCCGGGTCGGCGGCCCCGTCGAGCGGCACGAGGGCGGAGCGGATCGCGGTGGCGAGGGCGGTGCCGTCGGCGTACCGGTCGTCGGGATCCTTCGCCAGGGCACGGCGTACGACGTCGGCCAGGGCCGGGGGGACGGTGTCGGGAAGCTCCGGCACCGGCTCGCGGAGGTGGGCCAGGGCCGTGGCGATCGCGGACTCCGCCACGAACGGACGCCGCCCGACCAGACACTCGAACGCGACCGCGCCGAGCGAGTAGACGTCGGAGGCCGGGCTGGCGGGCTTGCCCTCGGCCTGCTCCGGGGAGAGGTACTGCGGAGTGCCCATCACCTCGCCGGTGCGGGTCAGTGCCAGGCCGTCGGCGGCCCGGGCGATGCCGAAGTCGGTGATCTTGACCCGGTGGTCGGGGGTGACCAGGAGGTTGCCCGGCTTCACGTCGCGGTGCACGATCCCCTGCGCGTGGGCGGCCCCGATCGCGTCGGCGGCACCGGCCAGCAGGGCGCCGGCCGCAGCCGGGTCCATCGGCTCGCCGGAGCGGAGCAGCGCCGAGAGCGGCTGCCCGTCGACGTACTCCATCACCAGGAACGGCGCGTGCTGCTCGTCTCCCGCGCCGAAGTCGAAGACCTGGGCGACCCCGGGGTGCCGCAGGGCGGCGGCATGCCGTGCCTCCACCTCGAAGCGCGAGCGGAACACGGCGTCGTCGGCGTGCTCCTGCTTGAGCAGCTTCACGGCGACCGCGCGGTCCAGGACCGTGTCGGTGGCGTACCAGACCTCGCCCATCCCGCCGGTCGCGATCCGGCGGTCGAGGCGGTAGCGCTCCGCGGCGTCGGCGTACGACGCGCCCTGGTCAGCCATGGGACCTCAGCACCGCCTCCATGACCGCCTTCGCGATCGGGCCGCCGAGGGTGCCACCGGCGATCTCGCTGGTCGGGCGGTTGATGTGCTGGATCATCACCGCCACCGCCACCTTCGCGGCGGGACCGTCCGGCGAGGTCGAGGCCGGCGCGAACGACGTGAACCAGGCGTACGGCGGGTCCTCGACGCCGTTGTGGAACTGGCCGCTCTGCGCGGTGCCGGTCTTGGCCGCGACCACCACACCGGGGATCGCCGCCGGGATCGCCGTGCCGTGCTGCACCACGGCCACCATCAGCTTGGTCACCTCGCTGGCGGTGGTCCGCGACACGGCCTGGCTGAGCTCCTCGGAGTGACCCGGCACGATCGGCTCCTGCGACGGGGACTGGAGCTCGTCGGTGATGTAGGGCCGCATCACGACCCCGTGGTTGCCGATCGCCGCCGACACCATCGCCATCTGGAGCGGGGTGGCGGTCACCGAGCTCTGGCCGAAGCCGGACAGGGCGGTCTGGGCGTCGTCCATCCCGGCGGGGTACTGCGAGACCGCCTGGCCGGGGAAGTCCTGGAGGTAGCTCTGGTTGAAGCCGAAGCCCTCGGCGGTGCTGTGCATGCCGCTCGCGCCGACCTCGACCGCGAGCGGTGCGAAGCTGGTGTTGCAGGAGAACTCCATAGCCTGGATGAAGGGGATCTTGCCGGTGCCGCAGTTGGGGATCTCGTTGTGCACGACGTTGGTCGAGCCGGGCAGCCGGTAGCTGGGGCCGCCGGGCACCAGGGAGCTGGAGGTGTAGCTCCCGCTCTGGATCGCCGCCGACGCGGTCACGACCTTGAACGTCGACCCGGGGGCGAGCGTGGTCTGCACCGCGCGGTTGAGGAGCGGGTCGCCGGGCGCCTTCGACAGCTGGGTGGCGTAGGCGTTGGCCGCCTTGAAGTCGTGGCTCGCCAGCTTGTTGGGGTTGTAGGTCGGCAGCGAGACCATCGCCAGGATCTTGCCGGTGCTGGGGTCCATCGCGACCACCGAGCCCTCGATCCCCGGCCCGAGCGCCTTCAGGCCGTCGAACGCGGCCTTCTGCGCGGCCGGGTTGATCGTCAGCACGACGTTGCCGCCCTTGCTGGCGTTGCCGTTGACGAGGTCGACGAGGCGGTTCACGAAGAGCCGGTCGTCCTCACCGGAGAGGAAGTTGTTGTCCTGCTGCTCGATGCCGGTCTGGTTCCCGAAGGTGTACCAGCCGGTGACCGGCGCGTACATGAACGGCTGCTTGTAGACGCGCTGGTACTTGTACTGGTCGTTGCTCGGGATGCTCTGCGCGATCGGCTGGCCGCCGACCAGGATCGCTCCGCGCTCCCGGCTGAAGGTCGCGGTGGCCACCCGCCCGTTGCCGGCCCGGTCGTTGAGCGCGCTGGCGTGGTAGTACTGCAGATAGGTCGCGTTGAGGGCCAGCGCGAGGAACAGCAGCAGGCAGAAGATCGCGACCGTGCGGATCGGCTTGTTCATCGGAGACCCCCCGGTGTCGTTCGTCGGAGGAACGAGGCGGGGGAGCCGGAGAACAGCGTGGGGTGACTCATAGCTTGACCACCTGGGTGGTCTCCATGTCGTTGTCGTCGGGCTGCCACAGGTCGGGTGGTGGTCGGCGGGCGGAGTCGGAGATCCGGAGCAGGAGCGCCACGATCACCCAGTTCGCGATCAGGGACGACCCGCCGTACGACAGGAACGGCGTGGTCAGCCCGGTCAGCGGGATCAGGTGGGTGACCCCGGCGATCACCACGAACACCTGGAGCGCCACCGCGCCGCCGAGCCCGGTGGCCAGCAGCTTGCCGATGTCGTCGCGGCTGATCAGCGCGGCCCGGAAGGCCCGCTCGACGATCAGCCCGTAGAGCAGGATCACCGCGATCGAGCCGGTCAGGCCGAGCTCCTCGCCGATGGAGCCGAAGATGAAGTCGCTCCAGGCGAAGGAGATCCGCCAGGGGGAGCCCTGGCCGAGGCCACGCCCGAGCAGCCCGCCCCAGGCCATCCCGAACATCGTCTCGACGGTCTGCCGGCCGCGGTCGTCGGTGCCCTGGCCGTAGTGGGCCCAGACGTTGGACCACAGGTCGATGCGCTCACGGACGTGGCCGATGAAGAGGTATGTCGCGTAGGAGCCGGCCGCGAACAGGACGGCGCCGACGACGAGCCAGCCGGCCCGCTCGGTGGCGACGTACAGCATGATCAGGAAGAGCCCGAAGAACAGCAGGCTCGAGCCCAGGTCGTGCTGGAAGACCAGGATGCCGAGGCTGACCACCCACATCGCCAGGATCGGGCCGAGGTCTCGGCCGCGGGGCAGGTCGACCATCGCCACCCGGCGACCGGCCAGGGCCAGGGCGTCGCGGTGCAGCACGAGGTAGCCGGCGAAGGTGATCACCAGCAGCACCTTGGCGACCTCGCCGGGCTGGAAGCTCAACGGCCCCAGGTGGATCCAGATCCGGGCGCCGTTCACGCTGGTGCCGATCACCGGCGCCATCGGCAGCAGCAGCAGCAGGATCGCCGCGAGACCGCTGGTGTAGGTGAAGCGCTGGAGGACCCGGTGGTCGCGGATCACCAGCAGGGTGGCCACGAACAGGGCGACGCCCAGCGTCATCCAGATCAGCTGCTGGCGCGCGTAGTGCTGGTTGAGCGCCAGGTCGAGACGATGGATGACGGCCAGGCCGAGGCCGTTGAGGGCGGCCACGATCGGCAGCAGGATCGGGTCGGCGTACGGCGCGACGAGCCGCACCACCACGTGCGCGATCACGATCAGGACGGCCAGCCAGCCGCCGTACGAGACGATGTCGGGTGGGACGGTGCCCTTCACCCCGAGGCCGACCGCGGCGTAAGCGCCGACGCCGACCACGAGGGCGAGCACGAGCAGAAAGAGCTCGGCTCCGCGCCGCCGACGGTGCACGAACTGGGCCACGGCCTGGCCGGGCCGACCGATCGCCGACTGGCTCATCAGCCACCGCCTGTCGTCGTCGGCGTCTGGTTGGCGGCGAGCCGCTGCACGGTGCGCTCGGCGTCGTACAGGCTGCTGGCGCCGATGCCCTGCTGGACCTGGCCGGCGTTGAACGTGCTCAGCTGGTCGACGCGGACGTTGCTGGACTCATAGGCGTGGGAGAGGTCGATGCCGGGGACGTCGGCGTTGACGCCGCGGAAGACGGTGACGACGCCGCCCTGCTCGCCGACGTAGTACTGGTGCTGGCTCCAGCTCCAGGCGGCCACCCCGGCCATCCAGGCCAGGCCGAGGATGCCCAGTGTCACGAGGATCCGACGCACCCACACGAAGCTGCCCGGCGGCCGCGGTGCGTAGCGGGCGGTCTCGGGATCGGAGTCGAAGGCGTACGCCGTGCCGGGGGGCAGGTCGACGCCGAGGTCACCGGGGACCGGGTCGAGCTCGCCGGTGTCGCCGGCCCGGTGGCCGCGGAAGAACGAGCCGGCGGTGCGGGGCTTGCGCTTGAGCTCGGCGGCGGACCCGACCACCATCGGGACGGCGGGCTCGTCGTCGGGCGTGGCGGCCACGACGTCGGCGACGATGCAGGTGACGTTGTCGGTGCTACCGGCCTCGAGGCTGGCGCGGACCAGCTCGACGGCGGCGAAGTCGGGGGACCCGGTGGCCAGGATGTCGGCCAGCCGCCCGTCGTCGAGGGAGCCCGAGGCACCGTCGCTGCACAGCAGGATCCGGTCGTGCTCGACCAGCTCGACGGTGAACAGGTCGGCGTCGACCTCGTGCACCCCGTCGAGGGCCTTCAGGATCAGGTTGCGGTGCGGGTGGGTGCGGGCGTCGACCTCGTTGATCCGGCCCTCGTCGATCAGGCTCTGGACGAACGTGTGGTCGTGGGTGAGCTGGCTGATCTCGTGCCCGCGGAAGAGGTAGGCGCGGCTGTCACCGACGTGGCCCATCGCCAGCCGCTCACCGTCGAAGAGCGCGACCGTGGCGGTGGTGCTGGTGCCGCTCAGGGACGGCTCCTCGTCGACCAGCTCGCCGATCCGGTCCGAGGCGCGGTGCAGGGCACCGGCGACGAGCTCGAGGCGGGCCTCGGTGTCGGCGGTGTCCGTGGGCGGCTGGTCGATCCGGCGGAGCTGCCCGATCGCCGTGCTCGAGGCCAGGTCGCCGCGGGCAGCGCCGCCGACGCCGTCGCACACGGTGAGCAGCCAGGGCCCGGCGTACCCGGAGTCCTGGTTGTCCTTGCGCACGCGCCCGACGTCGGAGATCGCGGCGTACTGCAGCCGGAGCGTCACTTGCGCAGCTCCAGGAGCGTCTTGCCGATCCGCACCTGGGTGCCCAGGGTCAGCGTGGTCGGCTGGGTGATCCGGGCGCTGCCGATGTAGGTGCCGTTGGTCGAGCCGAGGTCCTCCACGAACCACTGGTCGCCGCTGGAGGCGATCCGGGCGTGCCGCGTGGAGACGTAGTCGTCGTCGAGGCGGATCGCCGCGTCGCTGCCCCGGCCGATCAGGATCGGGGCCTCGGAGAGCTCGGCCCGCTCGCCCTGGTTGGCGCCGTCCACCACGAGCACGTGGGTCGGGGAGCCCTTGCGGGCCTTGGGCTTGGGCTGGCGCCGGGCCTTGGGGGCCGCGGCCTCACGGGTGCCGCCCTGGGGGACCCGCGCGCCGAACATGTCCGAGCGGACCACCGAGATCGCCGACAGCACGAAGATCCAGAGGATCGCCAGGTAGGAGATCTTGATCAGGAACAGGGTCAGCTCAGACATCGACGTCCTCCTCGACGACCCGCACCGTCAGCGTCGTCCGCCCGACCTTGACCTCGGAGCCGTCGTGGAGCGCGGCCCGGGCGACCCGGTGCCCGTCGACCAGCATGCCGTTGGTCGAGCCGAGATCCGAGACCTCGATCGCGACTCCGGCGTCGGGCGACTCGTCCACCGTGAACTGGACGTGACGTCGGCTCACGCCCGGGTCGTTGATCCGCAGGTCGGCCTCGTTGCCGCGTCCGACGACCAGGCCTGGTGGCTGGAGCGGGTGCCGGGTGCCGTTGACCTCGAGATAGGCCCGGGCCCGGCGTACCTGGGTGTGGGTGGCGTTGCTGACCACCGCCGCGTGAGCGCGGCTCCGGACGCGGAAGCGGCCGATGGTGAGGTCGTCGGCCGACTCGAAGGCGAGGGCGACCGGGCCGGAGAATACGTAGCTCTGCTTCTCGGCGTACTCCTGCAGCTGGGTGGTGAGCTCGCTGACCAGGGCCGAGTCGTACGGCGAGAGCCGGTCGAGGTCGGACTGGGAGAGCTCGACATGGAAGTCGTTGGGGACCATCCGGCGCTGCCGGGAGAGGATCTGGGCGTTGTTGTCGCACTCGCGCTGGAGGGCGGCCGAGATCTCGACCGGCTGAACGGCGCTGCGGAAGGCCTTGGCGAAGGCCCCGGAGACCAGTTGCTCGAGTCGCTGCTCGAATTTCTGCAGACCGCTCACGCCACGCCTCCTCTCAGCCCCGTTGAGTACTCCAGTCCCCTCACCCCACTGGGACGAGGCCCGAGCGTCGTCGGGTTGCGCCGATGGTATCGGGGCGCAGTGAGGACCGGTCGAACCGGCGCAGCCGGGGCGACCGACTTCAGCCAGTGGCGACGCCCGCCGGCGGGGGTGCCCGACCGGCGCCCGGGCGGCGGTTTGGGTGCGGCGAGCGCGCTGGGATAGCCTTGCCCCGCTTCTGGCGCGAGTGGCGGAATAGGCAGACGCGCACGGTTCAGGTCCGTGTGTCCGAAAGGACGTGGGGGTTCAACTCCCCCCTCGCGCACCACCAGCGGTCCCCACGACGCTGCTCCTCCGGCGGATGGTGCCCTCGATCGGTGCGGCTCCCGCTGTGCGAGCATGGCCACGAAGAGGTGAGTGCCGTGGACCTGGACGTCCTGCTGGTGCAACAGAGATCCGATGTGCTGGACGAGGCGTTCGCGGGGCTGAAGCGCTCGCCGGTCTCTCACTACGACCATGCCGGGGACGAGTTCACCCGGGACCGGCTCGGAGAGCTGTTCGACCTCGTGCTGACCGCACTCCGCGACCGGCGACTCGGTCCGGTGAGCGCCTACTGCGAGGGGATCGCGGAGCGGCGCTTCGCCGCCGGCTTCGACATCTCCGAGGTGCAGGCGGCCTTCAACACCCTCGAGGAGGCGATGTGGCGCCGCGTCGCCGCCGGGGTGCCGCCCGAGGAGCTCGCCGAGTCGATCGGCCTGCTGGGCACGATCCTGGGCTTCGGCAAGGACGCGCTGGCGCGTCGCTACGTGTCGCTGGCCACCGAACGTCGGGTCCCGAGCCTCGACCTGAGCGAGCTCTTCGAGGGCACCGAGCGCTGACGCGGGAGCCGGTACGTCGTTCGGCGGCGGGTGTCGGCGGCCCGAAATGTGAGGCGCCCCCGCTCGCGATGCGAGCGGGGGCAGTGGCGCCTGGCTCCCGTCCCCCCGGGCGTGAGCAGAGCCCCCCATGTCGTTCACCGTCCCCCCGGGCGATGTCGGACATCCGGCGTCCGGCCGGTGCGGCCGAACCCCTTCGCTCTAGTAAACGACGAAAACAGCGGGAGGTGACGTGGTTTGCGAAACTTTTTACGGCGGATCTCCCCAGTGGCCATCGAAAGGACCGTCCGACGGGCTCGGAACGCTCCTGTTGGCCTGAATGGTGGGAGGGGAGGTTTCCCCGGTTCACCGGGGAAACCGTCGCTCCTCAGCCGAAATTCCGGCCGAGAGGCGACGGTTTCGGCTGAGAAGTCGACCCCCGGCTCGTCAGATGCCGCCGGGGCTGAGCGGTCGGCGCTGCAGAACGACGGCCGCAGCGACGCCCGAGATCAGAGGCGCCCCCGCTCGCGATGCGAGCGGGGGCAGTGGCGCCTAGCTCCCGTCCCCCCGGGCGTGAGCAGAGCCCCCCTGTCGTCCATCGTCCCCCCGGGCGATGTCCGACGTCGGGTGCCCGACCTCGCGGTGGAGGCACCCTCGACAGTAGAACGACGGAATCGGTGGATGGTGACGCGGTTGGCGACTAATTTTTCGAGATTCTTTCCGCCGTACGACGAGTTAGGGCCCGCGAGGGGCGCGGAGCGGTCAAAAACGTCTGCAGCAGCCGGCTCCCCTGCGGCGTCAGGATCGACTCGGGGTGCACCTGGGTGCCCTCGACCGGGTGCGAGCGGTGGCGCACCCCCATCAGCGTGCCGTCCCCGCTGAACGCCGTCGCCAGGAGCGCGCGCGGCAGGTCGGCGAGCACCAGCGAGTGGTAGCGGCCGGCGACGAGCGGCCCGTCCAGGCCGGTGTAGATCCCCCGGCCGTCGTGGTGCAGCAACGAGGGCTGGCCGTGCACGGGCCACGGCGCCCGGACCACCCGCGCGCCGTACGCCTGCCCGATGCACTGATGGCCGAGGCAGACGCCGAGCACCGGCGTGTGGGCACCCAGCGCGCGCACGGCGGCGACGCTGACGCCCGCGTCGTCGGGGGTGCCGGGCCCGGGTGAGATCACCAGGTGGGTGAAGGACCCGTCACCGGCACCCGTCTCCAGGGTGGCCACGTCGATGTGGTCGTTGCGGACCACGTCGACCACGGCCCCCAGACCGCGCAGCCGCTGGGCGAGGTTGTAGGTGAACGAGTCGTAGTTGTCGAGGATCAGGACGTGCGCGTCGGTACGACGCGTGGTCGGCTCGTCGGGAGTCGTGATCACGTCGCCGGACCACGGCCGGGCGAGGGTCCCGTGCAGCCAGCGGGTGGTGCGCCCGGCCGGCCAGACGCCGATCCCGCCGATCGCGACCACCGGCTGAACGCCGCGGATCGAGCTGGCCGTGAAGATCTCGCGGGCGCGGGGCAGCTCGGCCAGGGCGACCGGGCGCTCGGCGACCGGGACGCCGCGCCGGTGGAGCAGGTCGAGGACGTGCGCGCGGGTCACGCCCGGCAGGATCCGCCCGTCCGTCGGTGGGGTCACCACCTCGCCCTCGAGGACCAGGAACACGTTGGCGGTGCCGCACTCCAGCAGCCGCCCGGCCTCGTCGACGAGCAGGACGTCGTCGGTGCCGGCCTCGGCGCGGAGCCGGTCGACCAGCCGGCGGTCGGTCCACTTGTGCGCGCCCAGGCCACCGGTCAGCCCGGCCACCGCCAGCGTCCGCGGCTCGAGTCGCGGCGGGTCGATCTCGTGCGCCGCCACGTGCGCTCGCCTGTCGGCGGGGGACCACGTGACCCTCAGCCGGGCCGGGCCCGCACGCCCGGCCGCGGCACGTCGTACGGCGTGCTCGAGCGGTGCGCGGTCGACGTGCTCGCCGTAGAGCCCGAGCGCCGAGTCGCCGAGCCGGTCCAGATGCGCGGACAGGTCGACCGCCACCCCGTCGCGGACCAGCACCGTCTCGAGCAGTCCCTTCCCGACGTCGGGAGCGTCCGGCGGCGACCCGACCGGCCGGGGAGGTGTCGAGTGACCGGGCGCCGCATCGAGGGTTGGAGCAGGCGGGTACGCGGTGCGCGACGCGCCCACCGCGGCCAGCAGGGGGTCGACCTTGGTGAACGCCTCGGCGACCTCGGCGTCCGGGTCGGAGTCGGCGACGATGCCGCAGCCCACGCCGATCCAGCACCGACCGTCGGCGATCTCGAAGGTGCGGATCACCACGCTGGCCTCGAGTCCCGCCACCGGGCTGAGGTAGCCGATCGAGCCGGTGTACAGCTCGCGCCCTGTCGCCTCGAGCTCGTGGATGACCTCCATCGCCCGCACCTTGGGAGCCCCCGTCACCGATCCGGGCGGGAAGGTCGCGCGCAGCAGCTCGGCGTCGGTCGTCTCGGGAGGGAGCGTCCCGCGGACCTCGGAGACCAGGTGCCGCACCCCGGCCCCCTCCTCGGCCAGCGCCAGCCGTGGCACCCGGACCGAGCCCACCTCGCAGACCCGACCGAGGTCGTTGCGCATCAGGTCGACGATCATCACGTTCTCGGCGCGGTCCTTGGCCGAGTGCGCCAGGACGCCGGGGTCCTGCCCGGCCGGCGCGGTGCCCTTGATCGGCCGGGTGACGACCTCGCGGGCCTCCCGGCGCAGGAACAGCTCCGGCGAGAGGCTCACGACCTGGCGCTCACCGGCGTCGACGTAGGCGGCGTACGCCGGGGCGAGCAGGGCGACCCCGTCGCAGAAGGCGTCGAGCGGGTCGCCGTCGAGCCGCGAGACCAACCGGGTGCAGATGTTGGCCTGGAAGATGTCGCCGCGGTGGATGAGCTTGCGCGCCTCGGCGACCGCGGCCCGGTAGGCCTCGGGGCCACCACCGTCCATGACGAACGTCGTGAACGCGTAGGGGCGGGGCTCGGGCGACCCGCTCGCCAGCCGGGCCAGCGCGCGGTCCCGGGCTGCCGTCGCCTGGTCGGGCTCCAGCACCGTCTCGAAGGCCCAGGCACCCTGCCCGGCGTCGTACCGGATCACCCAGTCGTAGCGCGCGCACCAGTGGTCGGCCTGCGCGTCGGGCCGCGGCGGTGGAGGGGGCACCGCCTCCAGCAGGCGGTTGAGCTGGTAGCCCCACAGGGCGACCCAGCCGCAGCCGAACCGGGCCGCGCCGGCGTCGGTGATCGGCGGTAGGGGAAGGTCGAAGGGGTCGCCGTCGGCCGACCGGACCTCGGCCGGCTCCCAGGCCAGGACCGCGCCACCGCCGCACCAGTCCCCGACCAGGGCGACCAGTCCCGGTGCGCCACGCAGGCGGCGCAGCACGTCGGTCGGCGTCCCGGTGAGGGGCAGCGGACGGACGTCGGGTCGGGCCATGCGTCGGATCCTCCTCTACCGCTCGACCACGCGGCAGGCACCCTCGCGTCGCGGGTCGGCGGCGGCGCTGAGCTGCCCCCGGGCGTCGCACAGGGTGGCCCCGACGCCCCCGAAGTACATCGTGTGGCCGGTCTCGCGGCGGACCACCTCGTCGGGCCGGCCGGCGCGGTGCACGTGGACCCGCGGATGGTCCACCGCCGCCTGCAGCGGGAGCCCGCTGGTGAAGCCGGCCAGGGCCTGCACGATCGCGGTGGTGATCCGGTCCGCACCGGGCGACCCGATCGCCAGCGTCGACCCGTCGTCGTGCCGGGCCACCGTCGGCGCCATGTTGGACAGCAGCCGGGTGCCCGGCGCCGAGCCGTAGAGCCCGCGCGGGTTGAGCTCCTGCTCGCCGAGGCAGTTGTTGAGCCAGATGCCGGTGCCGGCGGCGATCATTCCCGAGCCGTAGCCCGAGGAGAAGGTCACCGAGCACGCCTCGCCCGACCGGTCGGTGGCCGAGACGTGCGCTGTGGAGCCCGACTCGAGCACCGCCACGTGGTCGCGGTCGACGAGGGCGAGGTACGACGCGGCCGCTGCCTCCAGGTCGGTGCTGCGGTCGAGCACCTCGAGGCGGTGGCCGAGCACGGCCCGCTGCACCCGGACCAGGTGCTCGACGTCCGCGGACTCCCAGTCGCCGTGCGGCCGACCGTCCATCAACCGGAGCATGGCGGTCAGGCACACCCCGCCGACCGAGGGCGGAGGCGTGGTCGCCAGGGACCAACCGCCGACCCGGGTGACCAGCGCCGGTCGGACCACGGGCCGGTAGGCGGCCAGGTCCCCGGCGCCGAGGATCCCGCCGCGGGCCAGGACGTCGGCGGCGATCCGGTCGGCCAGCTCGCCGCGGTGCAGGGCGTCCGGTCCGTCGCCCGCGACGATCTCGAGGGAGGCCGCGAGGTCCGGGAGCACGATCGGATCCGTCGTCACCTCGCCGCCGGGTCCGTGCAGGGCCGCCCGGCTGGCCGGGTCCCAGCCGAAGATGTCGTCGTGGACGAAGTCGAGGTAGTAGCGCGACGCCGAGGTGAGCAGGAAGCCCGTGCGGGCGACCGCCAGCGCCGGTGCCACGACGTCGGCCCAGGGCAGCCGGCCGTCGCGGCGGTGGGCCTCGCCGAACGCCGCCAACGATCCGTGCACCGCCACCGACCCCGGCCCGATCGTGATGTCGACGCCGCCGCCGTACTCCGTGGTGACGTCCCAGGTCGCGACCGACGGCTGGAGGTCCCGGCCCCGGCCGGGCATGTCCATCCAGCCGTCCACGGTGTACGGCGTACCGGTGCCGGCGGGCTGCACGGTCACGAAGGCGCCCGAGCTCAGCGAGACGATCCCCACCTCGTTGACCATCGCGACCAGCGCCGCGGCCAGCGCCGCGTCGACGGCGTTCCCGCCCGCCAGGGCGACGTCCCGGGCGGCGTCGGCCGCGGCCTCGCTGGGGGCGGCGACGGCCAGGGCGGACATGGCTGAACGCTACGGCAGCCCGGCACCCCGACCGAGGCTGCCGACCGGGCCCGGACGTCGGACATACTGGCGCCCATGAGCGGAGCGGGCCGGTGAGCTGGCGGCGGATCCTGCTGGTCGCCTTCGCCCTGGCCGTGATCAACCTGCCGTGGGCGACCCACGAGGTGCGGATGCACCAGGTGACGACCAGTGGCATCCAGGTCTCGGCCCAGGTGCTGACCGTGGCCCGGGCCGGTGGCGACACGTCGCTGGTCACGTTCCGCCTGCCGTCCAGCGTCGACCCGGCGCAGAAGTCGCGGACCGCCGTGGTCGACCGGGCCACCGCGGACGCAGCGGCGGCCGGCCAGACCATCGGGGTCCGGGTGATGAAGGGCAATCCCGACGTCTTCCACGTCGACGGCCAGGTCAAGAGCTGGTCGTCGACGGTGCTCGTCGTGGTCGCGGACCTGGTGGTCGTGCTGCTGGTGCTCCTGTCCTGGCGGCTCGGCGGCCGGTTGCGTCGACCCACCCTGGTGGCGGTCGCCCTGGCCGACGTGGAGAGCGGCACCGAGGGCTCCCTCCTGGACAAGCAGCTCGACGGCACGTACGTGATCAACGGCGCGGTCCGGGAGCTCCTCGACGCGGAGACGCTGGTGCTGACCCTGCGGGACCGCGACGTGGAGCTGCACCTGCGGGGCCACGCCAACCCGGTCCCCGTCGGGGAGCAGGCCCAGGTCCTCGCCCACCTGGTGGGCTGATGCTCCAGAAGGTCATCGACACGCTGCTCGGCGTGCCCCCCGCCCTGGCCCTGCTGATCATCGCGGCCCTGGTCTTCGGCGAGGCCGCGCTCTTCTTCGGGTTCGTGATCCCCGGTGAGACGGCCGTGGTGTACGGCGGGGTGCTGGCCGCCGCGGGCAAGGTCTCGGTGGTGATCGTGCTGCTGGTGGTGATCGCCGCCGCGATCATCGGTGACAGCGTCGGCTTCGAGGTCGGCCGCAAGCTCGGCCCCCGCCTGACCAGGGCCCCGGTGCTGCGCAACCACGAGGATCGGATCGAGGCGGCGCAGGCCTATCTGCGCCGCCGCGGCGGGCGGGCGGTGGTGATGGGGCGCTTCACGGCGTTCCTGCGGGCCGTGATGCCGGCGCTGGCCGGGGCGAGCCGGATGGAGTACCGCCGGTTCCTCGCCTTCAACGCCGCGGGCGGCGTGCTCTGGGGCAGCGCCTGCGTCCTGCTCGGCTACTTCGCCGCACACTCGATCAGCCGGGTCACCCACTACCTCGGGCTGACCAGCGCCGCGATCGTGGTGGTGATCGTGCTCGGCCTGCTCTGGGCGTGGCACCGCCGGACCCGCGATGCCTGAGCAGGCCACCGCACCCCCCGGCTCGCGGGCCTGGGCCGGCTGGCGGACCGTGGTCTGGCTCGGCGTGGTCAGCCTGCTGGTCGACCTGGTCTACGAGGGTGCCCGCTCGATCACCGGCCCCTTCCTGGCCTCGCTCGGCGCGTCGGCGCTGACGGTCGGTCTGGTGACCGGGGCGGGCGAGGCCGCCGCGCTGGGCTTCCGGCTCTTCTCCGGGCCCGCCGCCGACCGGACCGGTCGCTACTGGTCGTGGATGGTCGTCGGCTACGCGCTGACCGCGCTGTGCGTTCCCCTGATGGCCCTCGCCCCGGCGCTCGGTGCGGCCGGCCTGGTGTTCGGCTCCGCGATGGTGCTGCTCGAGCGCACCGGCAAGGCCGTCCGCAGCCCTGCCAAGTCGGTGCTCCTCGCCGTGGCGGCGACCGACGTGGGCCGGGGCCGCGGCTTCGGGGTGCACAAGGCGCTCGACCAGACCGGCGCCTTCCTCGGCCCGCTGGTGGTGGCCGCGGTGATCGCGTCCACCGGGCACACGTGGGCCGCCCTGGCCGTGCTCGCCGTACCCGGTGCCGTTGCGCTCGGGGTGCTCGCCTGGATGCACCGCCACGTCGGCGACCCGGTGCGCGGGCCGGCGCACGAGAGCCAGCGTCTCGAGGCGCTGCCGGGCACGTTCTACGTGTACGCCGTCGCCTGTGCCCTGACCACCGTCGGGCTGATGACCTTCGGCGTGATCTCCTTCCACCTCGTGCACGAGCACCTGGTCGGCTTCGCGCTGGTGCCCGTGGTCTACGCCGCCGCGATGGGCGCCGAGGCCGTCGCGTCCCTCGGGACCGGTTTCGCCTACGACCGGGTGGGGGCGGGCACCCTGCTGGTGCTGCCGGTCGTGGTCGCCGCGGTCCCGGTGCTGGTCTTCACCGACCGGGTCGGGCTGGCGGTGGGTGGCGTCCTGCTGTGGGGCCTGGCCACCGGGGTCCAGGACTCGACCGTCAAGGCGCTGGTCGCCGACCTCGTGCCGCAGGCCCGGCTGGGCACGGCGTACGGCGCGTTTGCGGCGTTCCAGGCCGTCGCGGCGCTCGGCGGCGGGGTGCTGGCCGGCTGGTTGTACGACGTGCAGCGCAGCGCGCTGATCGGCGTGATCGGCGCGGCGCAGGCCGTCGCCCTGGTGCTGCTGGTGGCGGTGCTGCGGCACCGCCGTCGCTTCGGAGGCTAGAGGTCGGCGGCCAGCGCCAGGAGCGTCTCGGCCGCAGGTCGCTCGTCGGCCGAGCGGTAGCCGGTGCCGGCCCAGAGGTGCACGAGGTCCGGATCACCGGCCGCCGCGGCCGCCCGGCGCAGACCGATGGTCAGGTGGTGGACCGCCGGGTAGCCGAGCGGTGCGCGGGCGTCGTACTCGTCGATGAAGCGGTTGCGCAGACCTCGGGCGGGCCGACCGGAGAACGCCCGGGTCACGACCGTCTCGCGGTCGCGCCGGAGCAGCGCCGCCCGGTGGGTGGGCGAGGTGCCGGCCTCGGGAGCCAGGAGGAGCGCGGTGCCGGCGAGCACGGCCACCGCCCCGGCTGCCAGGGTCGCCGCTGCCGCGGACGGGGTGGCGATGCCGCCGGTCGCCAGGCAGGGCAGGTCGACGCTGCCGGTGACCCGCGCGACCAGGTCGGCGAGGGGCATCCGCTCGGGTGGCTGCTCGGGGGTGAGGGTGGCCGAGTGACCCCCGGCGTCGGCGCCCTGGACCACGAGCGCGTCGACGCCCGCGTCGGCGGCCCGCCGCGCCTCGGCCGGTGACGTGACCGTCTGCGCCACGACGGTGCCCGCGCGCTGCAGCCGGGCGACCAGGTCCGGCTCCGGGATGCCGAAGGTGAACGACGCGCACGCCGGCGGCCGCTCCAGGAGCAGGTCGATCTTGTCGCGCCAGTGGTCGTCGTCCTCGAGCGGCTCCTCGGGCAGGGCGACGCCGTAGCGGTCGGCCTCGGCGTGGAGCAGGTCGCGGTAGCGCCGGTAGGCGGCCCGGTCGACCGGCATCGGATGGGGCGCGAACAGGTTGACTCCGATGGTCCCGCCGCCGACAGCCACCGCATCCAGCTGCTCGGCGAGTGCCGCGCCGGTCAGGTAACCGCCGGCGAGGAAGCCGAGGCTCCCCACGGAGGCGGCCGCGGCCACCAGGTCCGGCGTGGTCGCGCCCCCGGACATCGGGGCCGCCAGGACCGGCACGCTGACGCCCCACCCGGTCAACAGGTCCGCGGTCATGGCGTGTGGTCGGCGATCGGCGGCATGGCAGCCGAGTATGCCGAAACGGCGACCCCGACGACGCCCGGCTACTGTGAGGAACGTGTCGGCCACCCCGTCGTCGTACTCCATCACGATGCGACTTCACACCGCCCCGGACCACGGGATCGTCGGTGCCGTCGCCACCGCCATCTCCTCGGCCGGCGGCATCGTCACCGGGATCGACGTGGCCGACTCGAGCCACGACCGGCTCGTCGTCGACGTGACCTGCTCGGCCTCCGACTCCGACCACTCCGAGCTGCTGGTCGACGCGGTCCGCCAGGTCGAGGGCGTGGAGGTGCACAAGGTCAGCGACCGGACCTTCCTGCTGCATATCGGCGGCAAGATCGAGGTCAGGTCGAAGGTGCCGCTGAAGACCCGCGACGACCTGTCGATGGCCTACACCCCCGGCGTGGGGCGAGTCAGCCTGGCGTTGTCGAAGAACCCCGACGACGTCCGCCGCCTGACCATCAAGGGCAACTCCGTCGCCGTGGTCACCGACGGCTCGGCCGTGCTCGGCCTCGGCAACATCGGCCCGGGCGCCGCGCTGCCGGTGATGGAGGGCAAGGCCGCGCTGTTCAAGCGGTTCGCCGACATCGACGCCTGGCCGATCTGCCTGGCCACCCAGGACACCGACGAGATCGTCAAGGCCGTGGAGATGATCGCCCCCGGCTTCGGCGGCATCAACCTCGAGGACATCGCGGCCCCGCGCTGCTTCGAGGTCGAGCGGCGGCTGAGGGCCAGCCTCGACATCCCGGTCTTCCACGACGACCAGCACGGCACCGCCATCGTCGTCCTGGCCGCGCTGACCAACGCGCTGCGCTGCGTGGAGAAGAGGCTGCCCGACGTCCGGATCGTCGTCTCGGGTGGCGGTGCCGCCGGCTCGGCGATCGTCACCCTGCTCCTGGCCGGCGGCGCGGCCGACGTCGTGGTCAACGACCGCGAGGGCATCCTCTGCGCCGGCGACGAGACGCTGAGCCCGGCCATGGCAGAGCTCGCGGCCCGCACCAACCCGCACGGCCTGCGCGGCGGCCTGCACGACGCGCTGCGCGGGGCCGACGTGTTCATCGGGGTCAGTGCGCCGGGGATCCTGCCGGCCGAGTGGATCGCGGACATGGCGCCCAGGAGCGTGGTCTTCGCGCTGGCGAACCCCGACCCGGAGGTCGACCCGGCCGATGCCGAGCGCTACGCCGCGGTCGTCGCGAGCGGGCGCTCGGACTTCCCCAACCAGATCAACAACGTGCTGGCGTTCCCCGGCGTGTTCCGCGGGCTGCTCGACGCCCGTGCCACCGAGATCACCACCGCGATGCTGCTCAAGGCGGCCGAGGCGATCGCCCTGGTCGTCAAGGACGACGAGCTCAACCCCAACTTCATCATTCCGAGTGTCTTCAACCCCGACGTCCCCAAGGCCGTCGCCGCCGCCATCAGAGGAGCAGACGCATGACCACTCTCGGGGACTTCTCCGCGACCACGCTCACCGGACAGGACCAGGCCCTTGGCGACTACGTCGGTGACGTCGTCCTCGTCGTCAACACCGCCAGCAAGTGCGGGCTCACGCCGCAGTACGAAGGCCTGCAGCGGCTGTACGACGACTTCGCCGACCAGGGTCTGACCATCCTCGGCTTCCCGTGCGACCAGTTCGGCCACCAGGAGCCGGGCACCGAGGAGGAGATCGGCGCCTTCTGCTCGAAGAACTACGGGGTCACGTTCCCGATGTTCTCCAAGATCGACGTCAACGGCGACGACACCCACCCGCTCTACGTCTGGCTCAAGCACAAGAAGTCGGGGGCCCTGGGGGCCAACATCAAGTGGAACTTCACCAAGTTCCTGATCGGCCGCGACGGCCGGGTGCTCAAGCGCTTCGGGCCCACCAAGGAGCCGGAGAAGCTGCGTCCCGCCATCGAGGCCGCACTGGCCGAGGGACCCGCTGCCGAGGCCGCGGCGGGCTGACCGGCACCCGAGACGGGCGGCCACGATGGTCGCCCCCTCAGGCGCTCGCGGCCGCTCGGTCAGTCGTTGCTCTCGGTGGCGTAGAGCGCGGCGCCCACGATCCCGGCGGCGTTCTCGAGGGCGGCTGCGATGATCTCGGTGTCGATGTCGATCAGCGACAGGAACTTGTCGGCCTTCTTGCTCACGCCGCCGCCGACCACGAAGAGCTCGGGGGAGAACAGGTCCTCCAGCTTGCGGTAGTACGTCGTGAGCCGGGCGGCCCAGTCCTCCCAGGAGAGGTCCTCCCGCTCCTTGACCGACGAGGCTGCCCGCTTCTCGGCGTCGTGCCCGTCGATCTCGAGGTGGCCGAGCTCGCTGTTGGGGACCAGCACCCCGTCGTAGACCAGCGCTGAGCCGATGCCGGTGCCGAGCGTGGTGACGATGACCAGGCCCTGCCGACCCTTGGCCGCGCCGTATCTCACCTCGGCCAGGCCGGCCGCGTCGGCGTCGTTGACGACATGGACGTCGCGGCCCGTGGCGTCGGTGAACAGCTTGTCGGCGTCCTCGCCGATCCAGTGCTTGTCGATGTTGGCGGCCGAGTGCACCACGCCGTGCTTGACGACTCCGGGGACGGTCACCCCGACCGGTCCGTCGGAGTCCGCGAACTTTCCTAGCAGCTCCTTGAACACGGTGGCCACGGCGTCCGGGGTCGCCGGCTGCGGCGTGTCGATGCGCACGCGCTCCTCGGCGAACTCACCCGCCTCCAGGTCCACCGGTGCGCCCTTGATGCCACTGCCGCCGAAGTCGATGCCGAAGGCGAGTCCCGAACCACTCATGCCCCCAATCTCGCCCTCCACGCCCCGTCTCGGCAACTCGGGGTGCCGGCGGAACCCTTGACACCGTGCTTTACAAACTGCATGGTGATGTAAACCAAGGCGGTCGAGCCAACTCCCGCCCGCCGCGGAGACCGAGGAGGCAGCCGTGCCCGAGACCATCGCCCACAGCACCGTTCCCGAGGGCTCGACCGAGGGCTGGCGCGACCGCAAGCGCTACCTGTGGCTGATCGGCCTGGTGGTCCCGTCCCTGGCGTTCATCGCGATCGGGATGTGGCGGGTGACCGGGTGGGGCGCGTGGTTCTGGATCGGCCCGATCGTGATCCTGGGGGTGGTGCCCGCCATCGACCTCGTTGCCGGGCTCGACCGGTCCAACCCTCCCGACGACGTGATCGAGGCGCTGGAGCAGGACCGCTACTACCGCTGGATCACCTACATGTTCCTGCCGATCCAGTACGCCGGCTTCGTCGGTGCCTTCTGGGTGATGACCCACTACGACCTGTCCGTGGTCGACCGGGTCGGCATCGCCATCTCGATCGGCTGCATCGGCGGCATCGGCATCAACACCGCCCACGAGCTCGGCCACAAGAAGGAGGCCAACGAGCGCTGGCTGTCCAAGATCGCCCTGGCCCAGAGCTTCTACGGCCACTTCTACATCGAGCACAACCGCGGCCACCACGTCCGCGTCGCGACGCCCGAGGACCCCGCGTCGGCCCGGATGGGGGAGAACTTCTACCAGTTCTGGCCGCGTACGGTCATCGGCTCGCTCCGCTCCGCATGGAACCTCGAGAAGAAGCGGATCGCGCGCCGCAGGCAGCACCCCTGGCGGCTCTCGAACGACGTGCTCAACGCCTGGTTGATGTCGGCGGTGCTGTGGGGAGCGATGATCGCCCTCTTCGGCGTCGGCATCACGCCGTACCTCGTGATCCAGGCGGTGGTCGGCTTCTCGCTGCTCGAGGTCGTCAACTACATGGAGCACTACGGCATGCTCCGGCAGAAGGTCGGCGTCGGCGAGCGCGAGCGCTACGAGCGGGTCGACCCGTCGCACTCGTGGAACTCCAACAACATCGCGACCAACGTGCTGCTCTACCACCTGCAACGCCACAGCGACCACCACGCCAACCCGACCCGGCGCTACCAGTCGCTGCGTGACTACCAGGAGAGCCCGGTGCTCCCGACCGGCTACGCCGGGATGATCGTGCTCGCCATCGTGCCCGCCGTCTGGCGCCGGGTGATGGACCCCCGCGTGCTCCGGCACTTCGACGGCGACCTGACCCGCGCCAACCTGAGCCCCCGCAAGCGGGACAAGATCCTGGCGCGGTACGGCGCCGGCGTTGCGGCCGGCGTCTCGGAGGAGCCTTCGGGACTGGGGCGGCGCGTCGGCCGGGCGGCGCCCCGCGGCGAGACCGCCGTTGCGGCCGCCGCGGCCAAGCCCCTTGACGTCCTCTCCGGCCCCTCCGAGCCACCGTCCGCAGGTGGCGCAGCATCCGGGCCGGTGGTCGAGCGGAGTCGAGACCACACCGACGACGCGTTGACGTACCGGTGCCCCGGCTGCGGGTACACCTACGACGTGGTGGCCGGTGAGGAGCGGGAGGGGTTCGCCGCCGGGACGGCGTGGTCGGAGATCCCGGAGACCTGGTGCTGCCCGGACTGCGGGGTCCGCGACAAGGTGGACTTCGTCGCCGTCGAGCCCGCGGTGACGTCCTGAGCGGTCGAAGCCGACAATGTGGATCTACAACTGCCAGTCGCCGGGCGGTGCGGCGACGCGCTCCGCGTGTCCCGTACGGGCGAGGGACCCTCGGCCGGCTTCCTAGACTGACCGGGTGACCTCCGCTGCGGCTCGACGAGACGACGTACCGACCTCCATGCACGAACGAGTGGTCGCGGCCGCCGCCGAGCTGACCCTCGAGGTCGGGTGGGCCGGGGTGACCATGGGCAAGCTGGCCGAGCGGGTCGGGGTCTCCCGGCAGACCGTCTACAACGAGGTGGGCTCCAAGCCACAGCTCGCCGAGGAGATGGTGCTGGCCGAGCTGTTCAAGTTCCTGGCCGTGGTCGACGCCGCCTTCGACCGGCAACCGACCGACCTGGTCGCGGCCATCCGCGAGGCGGCGTACGGCGTGCTGGTCCTGGCGGGCTCCAACGCGCTGCTGCAGGCCGTGGTCTCGCAGTCCTACGGCGCCGAGACCGAGCTCCTGCCCCTGCTGACGACTCGGAACGACGCGCTGGTCGAGGCCGCCAGCCAGGCCGTGCACGCGCGGATCGGTGCCTACCCGATCGCCCTGGACGAGCGCCGGATCGAGGCGGCGGTGGACATGGTGGTCCGGCTGGTGCTCTCGCACGTGATCCACCCGGTCGGCACGCCCGACGACACCGCGGACGACATCGCCTGGATCACCGGCTGCACCCTGCGCAGCTGAGCTCCGCACGAGGATCCCGGGGTAGCCTCCACCGATGAGCGAGACCGGTGTGCAGTACGCCTCCGCCGCCGGCCGCGGGGTGGTCCTGGCGACCACGCTCGGGTCCGGGATGGTGATGCTGGACGGCACCGTGGTCAACGTCGCCCTCAAGACCATGGGTCACGACCTCGACGCCAGCCTCGCTCAGCTCCAGTGGATCACCAACGGCTACCTGCTGATGCTGGCCAGCCTGATCCTGCTGGGCGGCTCGCTCGGCGACCGGTTGGGCCGCCGGCGGATGTTCCTGACCGGCGTGGTGTGGTTCGCACTGGCCTCGGCGCTGTGCGGGCTCGCGCCCAACCCCGGGGTGCTGATCGCGGCCCGCGTGCTCCAGGGCATCGGCGGCGCCCTGCTCACCCCGGGCAGCCTGGCGATCATCCAGTCCGACATCGCCGCGGCGGACCGCGGTCGGGCGATCGGTGCCTGGACCGGGATGATCAGCATCGCCGCGGCGGTCGGGCCGTTCGTCGGCGGAGCGCTCGTCCAGTACGCCGACTGGCGCTGGATCTTCTGGCTCAACGCACCCCTGGCCGTGGTCACGGTCGTGGTCACCCTGGCCTTCGTGCCCGAGAGCCGGACCACCGAGCAGGGACGGTACGACGGTCTCGGCGCCGGGCTCGCGGCCCTCGCCCTGGCCGGGGTGACCTACTGGCTGATCGAGTGGGGCACGGCGCTGGCGCTGCCGGCACTGGTCGCGGGCGTGGCGGCCGGCGTCGGCTTCGTGCTGGTCGAGCGCCGGGTGGAGCACCCGATGCTGCCGCTGAGCCTGTTCGCCTCCCGCATCTTCTCCGCGGCCAACGCGATGACCCTGCTGGTCTACGCCGCGCTGGGCGCCCTCCTGTTCTTCCTCGTGATCGAGCTGCAGACGGTGCTGGGGTACGGCGCGCTGGAGGCCGGCCTGGCCACCCTCCCGATCACCGCGCTGATGCTCCTGCTGGCCGCCCGCGGCGGTGCGCTCGGCGCCCGGATCGGACCGCGGATCCCGATGACCGTCGGGCCGCTGGTGATGGCGGTCGGGGTGGGCTGGCTGTCCTTCGTCGGCGACGGGACGTCGTACTGGCTGGGCGTGCTGCCACCGCTGGTCGTCTTCGCCCTCGGCCTGGCCCTGATGGTGGCGCCGCTGACGGCCACCGTCCTGGCGGCGGCCCCTGCCGATCGGGCCGGTGTCGCCAGCGGGGTCAACAACGCGGTCGCCCGGGCCGGCTCCCTGTTCGCCGTCGCCGCTCTGCCGGTGCTGGTCGGGCTATCAGGTGGGGAGTACGACGAAGCGGCCGCGTTCGGTACGGCGTACGGCCACGCGATGTGGGTCTGCGCCGGCCTGCTCGCAGCCGGTGGGGTCTTGTCGTGGGTGCTGCTCCCGGCCGGGACTCAGCCCGGGGTCCCGGAGCCCGCCCACGCGCACGTCGGCCAGGTGGACTGTCCGCACTGCGCACGGTGACGCCTCGATGACCCGTCCCGGCCGTCACCGCATCTGGCAGAGCACGTCCAGGTGCGCCGGCGCACCCGGGCGGACCACGAGCGGGTGCGGGGCCTGGCAGACGTAGCGACCGTCGCCGTAGGCCGGGCTGTGCCCAGTGAGCAGGTAGCGCCCCGCCGGCAGGTCCAGGGTGAAGCTTCCGTCGTGCCCGACCCGCACGGTCCCGTGCGTCGGGCCGGTCCAGGAGACGGTCCCCGGCCACGGCCGAGGTGGCTGGGCGGCCGGTCCGCCCACACCCTCCAGCCGTCCGCTGACGTGGACCCGCGCGCCGATCCCGTCGTGCGCGGGCGTGGTCGGTCCGGTGACGGCGCCGGCCGGCGACCCGCTGTCCGAGGTCCCGCAGCCGGCCAGCGCCAGCAGCGCGGCGCCGCTGACCAGGGCCCTGAGCAATGCGTGCACGAGGATCGGACGCGACCGGTGCCGGAGCGGTTCCACCGGTGGCGGCAGGATGAACCCATGCGCGCCGTCCAGGTCCTCACGCCCACCGGTCCCGCCGACGTCCGGGTCACCGAGGTACCCGAGCCGGAGCCCGGCCCGACCGACGTCCTGGTCGAGGTCGAGTCCGTCGGGGTCTCCTTCCCCGACCTGCTGCTCAGCAAGGGGGAGTACCAGCTCAAGCCGGAGCCGCCGTTCACCCTCGGCGTCGACGTGGCCGGCACGGTGGTCGCGCTCGGGGCGGACGCCGAGCGGCCCGACCTGGCGCCCGGTGACCGGGTGGCCGGTGTGGTGCCGTACGGCGGCGCGTCGGAGCGCTGCCTGCTGCCGGCCACCGCGGTGTTCGCCCTGCCCGACACCACGTCGTACGACGAGGGCGCGGCGCTGCCGATGAACTACCTGACGGCGCTGTTCGCGCTCGAGGAGCGGGGTCAGGTGAAGCCGGGCGACACCGTTCTGGTCCACGGCGCCGCGGGCGGGGTCGGCACCGCGACGCTCCAGGTCGCGCGTGGCCTCGGCGCCCGGACCATCGCCGTGGTCTCGACCGAGGAGAAGGCGGCGTTCGCTCGCGCCGCGGGCGCCGACGAGGCGGTGCTGCTCGACGGCTTCAAGGACGCCGCCCTGGGGCTCACCGACGGCCGCGGTGTGGACGTCGTGCTGGACGTCGTGGGCGGTGACGTCTTCACCGACTCGCTGCGCTGCCTCGCCCCGTTCGGTCGGCTGCTGGTGGTCGGCTTCGCCGCCGGCCAGGGCATTCCCGAGGTGAGGGTCAACCGGCTGCTGCTGGCCAACACCGACGTGCGCGGTGTCGGCTGGGGCGGCTACGCGATGGTGCACGCGCCCTACATGCGCCGGCAGTGGTCACGACTGCTCCCGATGATCGAGTCCGGGGCGGTCCGGCCGCCGGTCGGGACGACGTACCCGCTGGAGGAGTTCGGCCGCGCACTGGCCGACATGGAGGCTCGCCGCACCCTCGGCAAGTCGGTCGCGCATGTGCGCTGACCCTGCCCTCCATCTAGGCTCGCTGGAATGAGCACGCTGGACGACGCCCGGGCGGGCATGGATCCCGACATCCGTCCGCAGGACGACCTCTTCGGTCACGTCAACGGCCGTTGGCTGGAGACCGCCGAGATCCCGGCCGACAAGGGCAGCTGGGGGCCGTTCGTCCAGCTGGCCGACGCCGCCGAGGCGCAGGTCCGCACGATCATCGAGGAGCTGGCCGAGCAGGTGGTCTCCGGCCGGGAGGGTCTCGACGACGACGCGATGCGGATCGCCTGCCTCTACGCGTCGTTCATGGATGAGGACGCCGTCGAGCGCCGCGGCGCCGAGCCGATCCGGCCCCTGCTGGCCGCGGTCGAGAGCCTGCGCGACATCCGTGACTTCGCGGCCTTCATCGGCGAGTTCGAGCAGATCGGCGGCAGCGGCCCGTTCGGCCTGTACGTCGACGTCGACGCCCGTGACTCCGACCGCTGCCTGGTCAACCTCGTGCAGGGCGGGACCGGGCTGCCCGACGAGACCTACTACCGCGACGAGAAGTTCGCCGAGGTCCGGGAGAAGTACGTCGCCTTCCTGACCACGGTCTTCACCCTGATCGACCACGCCGACCCGGCGGCCGCCGCGGCCACGGTGATGAGTGTCGAGACGCGGCTCGCGCAGGGGCACTGGGAGCGTGCGGAGACCCGCGACGTGCAGAAGACCTACAACCTGACCACCCTCGAGAGCCTGCACGAGCTCTGCCCGGCCTTCGACTGGGAGGCCTTCATCCGCAACCTCGGCGGCTCGCCGGAGTCGATCGCCGAGACCTGCGTCCGCCAGCCCTCCTACCTCGCCCACCTGTCCACGGCACTGGAGGAGATCCCGCTCGAGGACTGGCGCACCTGGCTGCTGGCCCGCGTGGTCCGCGCCTGCGCGCCGTACCTCTCCAGCGCCTTCGTCGAGGCCAACTTCGACTTCTACGCCCGGACCCTGTCCGGCACCCCCCAGCTGCGGGAGCGCTGGAAGCGCGGGGTCGCGCTCGTGGAGGGCTCGGTCGGCGAGGCCGTCGGGCGGGTCTACGTCGACCGCCACTTCCCGCCGGAGTCCAAGGCGATGATGGAGGAGCTCGTCGGCAACCTGCTCGCGGCCTACCGGCAGTCGATCGCCGCCCTGGACTGGATGAGCGAGGAGACCAAGCAGCGCGCCTACGAGAAGCTCGACCTGTTCCGCTCCAAGATCGGCTACCCCGACTCCTTCCGCGACTACACGTCGCTGGAGTTCCGCCCCGACGACCTGCTCGGCAACGTCGCCGCCGCCAACGCCTTCGAGACCCGGCGCCAGCTGGCCAAGGTCGGCGCCCCGGTCGACCGCAGCGAGTGGCTGATGCTGCCGCAGACCGTCAACGCCTACTACCGGCCCGGCATGAACGAGATCTGCTTCCCCGCCGCGATCCTCCAGAAGCCCTTCTTCTCCCCGGACGCCGAGATGGCGGAGAACTACGGCGGCATCGGCGCGGTGATCGGGCACGAGATCGGCCACGGCTTCGACGACCAGGGTGCCCAGTACGACGGTGCCGGCAACCTGCACGACTGGTGGACCCCCGACGACAAGGCCGCCTTCGAGCAGAAGTCGAAGACCCTGATCGAGCAGTACAACGGTTTCTCACCGCGCAACCTGCCCGGCGAGCACGTGAACGGCGCGCTGACCGTCGGCGAGAACATCGGCGACCTCGGCGGCCTGACCATCGCTCTGGTCGCCTACTCGCTCGCGGCCGGTGGTGACCTCACCCTCGAGGGCGCGCAGGACCTGTTCTTCAACTGGGCGTTCTGCTGGCGGACCAAGCGACGGCTGGAGCTCGACCAGCAGTACCTCACCGTCGACCCGCACAGCCCCCCGGAGTTCCGGGCCAACATCGTGCGCAACCTCGACGAGTTCCACGCGACCTTCGGCACCGAGCCGGGCGACGGACTGTGGCTCGAGCCCGAGGACCGCGTCCGGATCTGGTGACCCACCCCGAGCACGGCCAGGCGTCGTACCGTCGCCGGCTCGAGTGGGGGCCGACCGGCGCCGCGGCGCTGGCCGCCGATGCCCGTCCCGGCGACGTGGCCGTCGTGGTCGACGTGCTGTCGTTCACGACCACGCTGTGCGTCGCCGTCGAGCAGGGGATCGCCGTGCATCCGTACCCCTGGGCGGCCACGGACGCGGCGTCGTACGCCGCTGCCCGCGGTGCGGTCCTGGCGGTCGGCCGTCGCGAGGGCCTGAGGTCGGGGGCGGTGACCCTCTCGCCGGTCTCGTTCGCCGAGGCCCGTGGCGTCGAGCGGGTCGTGCTGCCCTCGCCGAACGGCTCGGCGATCAGTCTCGGCCTCGCGGACTCCGGCCTGACCGTCGTCGGCGCCTGCCTGCGCAACGCCTCCGCCGTCGGTCGCCGGCTGCGCGACCGACCGGGTCGGGTGAGCGTGGTGGCGGCGGGGGAGCGCTGGCCCGACGGCTCGTTGCGGCCCGCGGTCGAGGACCTGTGGGGTGCGGGCGCAGTGCTCGCGGCCCTGGGCCTGGACGGCGCCAGTCCGGAGGCAGTGGCTGCGACGGCGGCCTTCGACGCCGTACGCCACGGGTTGGCGGAGGCGCTGGCGGCCTGCGCCAGTGGTCGCGAGCTGGTCACCGGGGGCTTCGCCGAGGACGTCGCGATCGCGGCGGCGTACGACGTGAGTGCCGTCGTGCCGACTCTCGACGGCGAGGCGTTCCGCGACGCGGGGCGATCGGGTCAGGACGCGTAGAGCTTGCAGCCCCGGGTGACCAGCGCCGCCCAGGTGGCGGGCCCGACGACTCCGTTGGCGCGCAGCCCGCTCTCACTCTGGAACTGCTCGACCGCCGCGACGGTGGGCTGGTCGTAGAAGCTGCTCATGTGGCCCTTGGCCAGGTAGCCGAGGTCGGTCAGGACGCGCTGCATCGCCCGGACCCAGATCCCGTCGAGGACGCTGGCCTCCAGGCCGGACCGCAGCACCGGCATCGCGCTGGCCGGCTCGTAGCACACGCAGCGGACCGGCTTGGCGTCCCCGTCGTGGAGGCGGGTGACGAAGTCGCCGCGGTGCTCGGCCGTCATCCGGGTCGCGCAGGCCTCCTGGCGCGAGGCGAACGGACCGAGGAAGGCGGCGTAGCGCGGCGTCGGGCCCTGCTCGGCCCAGGCGGTGGCGCAGGAGTGCCGGGTGTCGAGGTAGCGCAGGTGCGGGTCCTGGGCCACGGCCGTGGCCAGCGCCGGGGCCGAGTCGCCGGTGGCCACGACGACCAGGGTGCCGTCGGTGCAGGACTGGTTCTCGAGGTGGATCCCGAGCGCCAGCGGGTCGGAGAACGACCCGTCGCGATGGCGGTCGAGCGCGAGCCCGCCGCCGACACCGCACACCGCTCCCAGGATCGCCGAGACGACGACGGCGAGCAGGGAGGCGGGACGCACCCGCGCAGGATACGACGTGCCGAGGCCGCGGACCGGCCTCACCGGGACCGGCCCGGTGAGGCCTCGCGGTCAGCCGACCAGCATCGCCGCGGGGTCCACCGCGTGCTCGGGCGGCTTGCGCGGCAGGAAGAACGCCGGGACCAGGCACAGCCCGACCAGCACCGTGGCCACGATGTAGGCCTGCCCGAACGCCGTCCCCATGTAGTGCAGACCGAGCGCCGTCACCGAGTCGGCCTGGGTCTGGCTCAGGCCGAGCGAGGCCGGGTCGGCACCGCCCTGGAGGGCCAGGGTCGGGTTCACGACGGTGGAGTGGGCGTTGTAGGCACTGGTGAGCAGCACGCTGAACAGGGCCGTTCCCACCGAGATCGAGATCTGCTGGGTGATGTTCATCAGGGTCGACCCGCGGGCCACGTCGTGGCCGGGAAGGCTGGCCAGCGCCGCGGTGAAGACCGGCATCATCGTCGACCCCATGCCCAGCCCCATCACCACGAAGGCCGCGATGATGTAGGTGTACGACGTCTTCTCGTCGACGGCCGTCATCATGCCCATGCCGACGGTGTCGAAGACCAGCCCGGTCAGGACGACCTTGCCCGGGCCGATCTTGTCGGCGAGGAAGCCGGCGACCGGCATCGTGAGCATGGCGCCGAAGCCCTGCGGGGCCACCAGCCAGCCCGAGCTCAGTGGCGACTCGCCGCGGACCTGCTGGAAGTAGAGCGTGAACAACAGGCTGGCCCCGAAGAACGCCATCGCGAACAGCGCCATCGTGATCACCGCGATGGTCATGTAGCGGTTGCTGAACAGACGCAGCTGGACCAGCGGGTGGATGTTGCGCCGACGCAGGGCCCAGGGCACGAACGCGACGATCAGCGCCAGCCCGAGTGCCGAGAACAGCACGACCCGGGTGGTCCACATCGTGCCGTGCTCGGCCTGCGCGGCGGGGATCGAGGAGACCCCGAAGAGGAAGAAGGCGAGACCGGGGGAGAGCAGCAGCATGCCGACGAAGTCGAAGCTCTCGGAGGGATGCACCTCGTCGCGGTCGAGGGCGCGCCAGGAGTAGACGGCGGCGACGATGCCGATCGGGACGTTGATCAGGAAGATCCAGCGCCACGAGGCGACGTCGATCAGCCAGCCACCCAGGATCGGGCCGAAGATCGGGCCGAGCAGCATCGGGACGCCGAGGATCGCCATCACCCGGCCGAGCCGCTCGGGACCGGCCGCCCGGGTCAGGATGGTCATGCCCAGCGGCATCAGCATGCCGCCGCCGAGGCCCTGGAGGACCCGGAAGCCGACCAGCATCTCCAGGCTCGACGCGGTCGAGCAGAGCGCGGAGCCGGCGGTGAACAGCACGATCGCGAGGATGTAGAGGCGCTTGGTGCCGAAGCGGTCGGCGGCCCAGCCGGTCAGCGGGATCACCGTGGCCAGGGCCAGGGTGTAGCCGGTGGAGGTCCAGGCGACCTGGGCCTGGGTCTTGCCGAAGATGTCCTGGAAGGTGCGCTGGGCGACCGCGACGACGGTGATGTCGAGGATCGACATGATCGCGCCCAGCACGACCACGCCGGCCACCACCATGACGCGCCGGTCGAGCTTGCCGTCCGAGTTGCCGGCTCCCCTGGCGGGGTCGCCGACCTGGCTGTCGATCTCAGTACTCATGTGTCGTACTCCCTGTGCGTGTGTCCTCGTCCCGAGCGTAGGGACTCCCGCCGACAACGGGCCAGTGTGTTTGCGGCGCCGGAGGGCGCCGTCGGGTCACGGCTCGAGCGTCCCGCTGGGCAGCACCGCCGCGTCGGTCAGCGCTTCCTCGTGCCGGACGGCGTCGGGGCCGGCATCAGCCGGACGTCGTACGTCGTCGACGATCTGGCGACGGAGCAGGACGGCGATGTAGGCCGCCGCCAGGAGGGTGACCACACCCATGATCGTGAAGATCTGGCGGTAGCTCAGCACCAGGACCAGCAGTGAGCCGATCGCGAGGGACACCGCCTGGGGGGTGCCCATGACCACCTCGATCGCGGCGGAGACCCGGCCCATGACGGCCTGGGGGGTACGGCGCTGGATCAGCGTCATCAGGGCCACGGTGATCAACGGCAGAGAGGCACCGAACACGGCGGCGCTCAGGCACACGACCACGATGCTGTGGGTCCAGGCCATGATCAGGATCCCGACGACCAGGACCAGCAGACCGACCACGCACGACGCCACCTCGCCGAGCCGCTTGACCACGGCGCTGGAGGACAGGCCGCCGACGATCGCTCCCACGCCCTGCACCGAGACGATCACCGAGACGAACGTCGGGGGCCGGTCGAAGGCGTCGAGGAGCGCGTAGATCGCGGACTCGGTGAATCCGATCACGAGGATGCACATGGCGAAGCCGACCAGCACGTGCTTGAGGACCCGGTCCGTGGCCAGGTGCCGCAGGCCTGCTGTCATCTGGGTCCAGAACTGCGTCGTCTCCCGCTCGGGCGGGGCCTCCGAGAGAGTGAGCGTCGAGATCACCAGCGCGGCCGCGAAGAAGGTCGCGGCATCGAGAAGCGCCACCACCCAGCCACCCACCCAGGTGAAGAGCAGCGCGCCGATCAGCGGGCCGACGAGCCGGAAGGACTCCTTGGTGGTCTGGAGCGAGGCGTTGGCGTCGACCAGCATCTCGTCCGGCATCAGCTCCTTGAGCAGGCCGTTGAGCGCGGCCGGGAGGGCGATGAACGAGACGCCGTAGCCGGCCGCGACCGCCCAGATGATCCAGACCTGCCCGGCCCCGTGGACCAGGAGCAGCGGCAGGACCAGCACCCCGGAGGCCAGATGCCCCCACACCAGCAGCGGCTTGCGTCGTACCCGGTCGATCCCGAGCCCCATCAGGGGGGCGAAGAGGGCCGAGACCGCGAGGAAGAGGAACGTCAGGCCCGCCTGGGCGTTCGACCCGGTCAGCGTCTTGACCCAGACCGACAGCACCAGCAGCATCACCGAGTCGCCGAACATCGAGGTGGTCAGGCCGAGGTACAGACGGGGGAAGCCGGGCCGGTGGAAGGCCTGTCTCATGACGCGTCAGCTCCTGCCAGCGGCGTCTCGCCGGTCCCGGCGACCGGCTCGACCCCGGGCAGGAGCAGTGGCGCCCCCCACGCGACGAGCTCGCACAGACGCGCACCTGCCGGCCGCTTCGCAGGGTCGGAGATCCGGTCGGTGTAGCGCTCGAGCACGGCCCGGATCTCGGCGTTGATCTCGTCGAGCTCGTCGAGGGTGAGCCAGCTCGCGGACTGGGTCACGGTGGCGGCCGCACCCCACTCGCCGTCGCCGTCGTCGCGGAGCCGGGCGCGGGCCTGATGGAACCGGGTGACCTGCCGCTCCAGGAACATCTGCTCCAGCGCCCGCCCGGCCCGCACCTGGGCGGGCGAGGCGTCCTCCTCGTCCCAGGCCAGGCCGACCTGGGTAACCTGCCAGGGGCGTTGCCGCCCGACGCCACCTCCGGCCTCCTCCACGAAGTGGTGCTCGGCGAGCTTGCGCAGGTGCCAGGAGCAGTTCGCCGGGGTCTCGTCGAGCCGGTCGGCGAGCTCGGTGGCGGTCAGCGGCCCGGAGACGGTGAGCAGTTCCATGATCCCGATCCGGACGGGATGCGCGAGCGCGGCGAGCTCGCGGGGGTCGCGGAGCCGTCGGTAGCTGGGTGCGCCGGTCATGGAATCGAAAGTATCCTTTCGAAAGATGTCTTGCAACACTTCTCGTGAGATCGCTGGTCGGTCCGGGCCGCGCCGGTGCCGGTGGCGCTGTCGGTACGGCGGTCTAGCGTCGGGGTCGGCGGCACAGCCGCCGCGTCGAGGGGAGGTGGGCGTTGAGCTTCGTGCCGCTGACGGGGCCGGCGACGCTGCACGCCGCCGACAGCCCGCGGCTGGGCGTGGTCGAGTTCACCGACGGGGCGGCCGGCAGCCGCACGATCTCGCTGCCGATCCGGGCAGCGCTGCCGGTGCTGGCCAAGGCCCGCGTCAGCTCCGACGCCCATCCCTCCGTCGGACTGCTCGCGGCGGCGGCCCTGCTGGCGATGCGATTCGTCGCGGCCGGGAAGTTCGAGCCGGCCGACGGTGTCTGGCGGCTGGCGCCCCTCGCCGCCGACGACTCCGAGCGACTGCAGCGCCTGGCCGAGTCGCGGGCCTGGGCCGGCCTGCCGGTCGCCGACGCCGAGCACGTCGTACGCCGCATGGTCGACGCCGTGGTCGACGCGATGCCGCGCAGCGCACCGCTGCCGGCGCCGGTGCCGGCGCGGCCCTCGTCCGCACCCGGCCGGCCGCCGGTCTCCGAGGCGTTCACCTCACGGCTGCGCGGCCTGGTCGAGCGGCACCGCGACGACGCGAGCCGCCCGCAGCTGGTCACGCTGTCGCTGCGGGTCGAGGCCGACGAGGAGGAGCTGGTCGGTGGCTCGTGCCGGATCGTCCTCCAGGTCCACGCCGAGGAGGACCCGCTCCACGTCCGGGACGCGGCCAGCCTGTGGCAGGACGCCCCCTCGGTGCACGGGTTCGGTGAGCGGGCCCGCACCCACGCCACGATCGCCCTGCGGTCCGCGGCCGCCGCCTGGCCCCCGCTGGAGCGGCTGCTCGAGCTGCCGGTGCCCGACCAGATCACGCTCGACACCGACGACCTGGTGAGCCTCCTCGACGTGGGCGTCGAGGCCCTGCGCGACTCCGGCGTCGACGTGCTCTGGCCGCGCAGCCTCGGCCGCGACCTCCGGGCCAGCGCGACACTCGACCGGGCGCCGGCCCGGCGGGAGGCCCAGCTGGTTGAAGGGGTGCTCAGCGGCGACGCGATGTTCGCCTTCCGCTGGCAGGTCGCCCTGCGTGGTGACCCGCTCAGCGAGGCCGAGATGGACGAGCTGGCGCGAGCGACCTCCCCGATGCTCAAGCTGCGGGGCAGCTGGACCGTGATCGACCCGGCGGTCGCCCGCAAGGCCCGCAGCAGGTTGATCCGCACCGTGAAGCCCGCGCAGGCGGTCGCCGCCGCGCTCACGGGCGTGATCGACGTGGACGATGCCCCGGCCGAGGTCATCGTCGGGGCCAGCCTGCTCCAGCTGCGCGAGCGGCTGCTCGCCGCGTCGACGGCGCCGCTGCTGCCCGAGCCACCCGGCCTGACCGCCGACCTGCGTGACTACCAGCGCCAGGGCCTGACCTGGCTCGACGAGCTGACCGCGATGGGCCTGGGCGCCTGCCTGGCCGACGACATGGGTCTGGGCAAGACGATCACCCTGATCGCGCTGCACCTGCACCGCTCCCCGCTCGACGCCGGCCCGACCCTGGTGGTCTGCCCGGCCTCGCTGCTCGGCAACTGGGAGGCCGAGATCCACCGATTCGCGCCCGGTGTCGACACCCGGCGCTTCCACGGCGGGCAGCGGTCGCTGACCGGTCTGGACCCCCACGGGTTCGTGCTCACCACCTACGGAACGCTCCGCAACCACGCCGCGTCCCTGGCCGGGCAGACGTGGGGGCTGGTCGTGGCCGACGAGGCCCAGCACGTGAAGAACGCCCGGTCCGCCACCGCTCGGGCGCTCCGCTCGATCCCCGGCACCGCCCGGGTGGCCCTGACCGGCACCCCGGTCGAGAACAACCTGACCGAGCTCTGGGCGATCCTCGACTGGACCACCCCGGGCCTGCTCGGCAGTCGCCAGGCGTTCCGCAAGGTGTGGGCGGGCCCGATCGAGTCCGGTCTCGAGCCGACCAAGGCGCGACAGTTCGCCGGCCTGATCGGGCCTTTCCTGATGCGGCGCCGCAAGTCCGACCCCGGCATCGCGCCGGAGCTCCCGGAGAAGACCGAGACCGACCATCTGCTCGGCCTGACCCGCGAGCAGGTGGTGCTCTACGAGTCGTTCGTGCGCGACACCATGGCCCGCATCGAGCACGCCGACGAGGACACCCGCCGGGGGCTGGTGCTCAAGCTGCTGACCGGTCTGAAGCAGATCTGCAACCACCCGGCCCACTTCCTCAAGCAGTCCGGTGGCCGCCTCGCCGGGCGCTCGGAGAAGCTCGACCTGCTCGACGAGCTGCTCGGCACCGCCCTGGCCGAGGGCAGCTCGGTGCTGGTGTTCACCCAGTACGTCGCGATGGCCCGGCTGATCGAGGAGCACCTGGGCCGGGCCGGGGTGCCGCACCAGTTCCTGCACGGAGGCACCCCGGTGCTCCGGCGTGACGCAATGGTCGCCAGCTTCCAGGCCGGCCCCGACGCGGGCGGCGTACCGGTCTTCCTGCTGTCCCTGCGGGCCGGCGGCACCGGGCTCAACCTCACCCGGGCCGACCACGTGATCCACGTCGACCGCTGGTGGAACCCCGCCGTCGAGGACCAGGCCACCGACCGCGCCCACCGGATCGGGCAGACCCGGGCGGTGCAGGTGCACCGGATGGTCACCCAGGGCACCGTCGAGGAGCGGGTCGCCGAGCTCCTCCGCCGCAAGCGGTCGCTGGCCGACGCGGTGCTGGCCCGCGGCGAGGGTGCGCTGACCGAGCTCAGCAACGAGGAGCTGCTCGACCTCGTCGCCCTCCGGAAGCAGCCGTGAGCGCCTTCTCCGGGGTCACCTTCACCCGGATCCCGCCCCGGCGCAGCACCTCGCGGGCCGCCACGTGGTGGGGACGGGCGTGGGTCCGCGCGGTCGAGGAGGCGTCGTACTCCGACAACGACCTGCACGCCGCCCGCGTGCTATCCCGCGGGGGCGGCATCGGCCAGATCACGGTGGACGCCGGCCAGGTCGTGGCGCGCTGCCTCGACGGTGCCGACGTCTGGACGGTGGTCGCGACCCTGCCCGGGCTCGACCCGGGCAGCGTGAGCGCCTTCGTGGAGGTGGTGGCGGGCGAGTCGGGTCACCTGGCCGGCCTGCTCGCGGGCGAGCTCCCGCACCGCCTCGTCGAGCAGGCCGAGGAGGTCGGCGTCGAGCTCCTCCCCTACGGCGGCGAGCTGGGCTCGGCGTGCCCCTGCCAGTCGTGGGTCGACCCGTGCCGGCACGCGCTGGCCGTGCTGCTCCAGGTCGCCTGGCTGATCGACGGCGACCCGTGGGTGCTGCTGCGGCTGCGGGGGCTCTCGCCCGACGGGCTCGAGGCCGAGCTGGCCACCCTGGCCGCGGCGCGACCCGACGAGTCGGCTCCCGGGCCCGATCCGGCTCAGCCCGAGGGCGACCTCGCGGTCGCCGTGGACGCCGCGGTCCGCGCCGCGCGGGTGCTGGCGCTGCTCGACGACCCGACGGCCGAGATCGACCACCTGGTCTGAGGCGCTCCCGTCAGCCGCCGACGGCGTACAGCACGGCGTTCTGGATGGCGTACGCCGTGCCGTCCGGTCCGATCACGGTCGAGGTGTAGGCCTGCCCGCGCGGCCCGTTCAGCCGGATCTGGTCGGTGAGCTGCCCGGTGTCGAGGTCCCACCGGTAGAGGTGGCCGTCCTCGTTGTTGGCGATTGCGGAGCCGGTGACCGGGTCGACGGCGATCGCGTTGATGCACCACTCGTAGCGGGTGCCTGCCGGGGTGTTCGGCGGATGTCGCGGCGAGAGCACGGTCCGCACCTCGAGCATCACCTCGACCGAGGAGTAGCGGTCGGTCTGGGCGGCGTGCGGGTCGAGGAGCGCCAGCCGGTTGCGGCCGTCGCCCTGCGGCCCGCGCAGGTAGTTGTTGTACTTGCTCACCAGCAGGTACGACGAGCCGCCGGCATAGCTCGGGACGGAGCTCGCCGGGACCACCGAGACGGTCTGGTCCCAGCCGAACGACCCCGGGGTCAGCACCCTGTTCAGGTGCGCGTCGAAGTGCAGCAGCCAGCCGCGGTCGTCGTGCTGCTCGAGCGGGTTCCCGAGCACGCCGTAGAACACGTCGCCGTCCGGGCCGACGGTCGGCGTCGCCGACGACTCGTCCAGCACCAGTGCCGGAGCGCCTGTCTGGGGGTCGACCAGCCCGTGCCGGTACCTCGGGGCCAGGGTCGCGGTGTCGAAGCCGACCAGCCGGGACCGGCTCCGGGAGACCACGGCGACGTAGCCGGTGGTGCCGTCGGGGGAGAGGGCCGGCGCGCAGCCGAGCGCCACCCGGGAGGCGCGGTGCGTTCCGGCGAGGTCCCGGGCCGCCACCCAGCTCCCGTGCCCGGAGGGCGAGATCCGGGCGATGCCACTGCGCAGGTGCCCGGGCGCGTGCGGCGCCGCGGAGAAGCCGAAGTAGACCGAGCCGTCCGGGCCCGTGGTCAGCGGCGTGGTGATCTGCACAGCCGCGCGGTAGGCGGCGCGATGGGCGCGCCAGTGGCCCAGCCCGTAGAACGCCACCCGGCTCACCCGGCCCTGGGGCCGGTCGACCGCCGAGCGGATCAGCAGCGTCCCCCCGGCGGCTGCCACCGCCACGTGCCGGTCGTCGACGAGCGTCGCCGGAAGCGGAGGCGGGAACTGGAGGCTGACGCCCTGCGGCAGGGAGTAGTCGGTGGACAGCCGCCAGGTACGCCTGCCGTCCGCGCCGTCGTACGCGCGGAGCTCGAAGCCCCGGCGTGGGCCGATCCGGGTCGGCACGACCACGGTGTTGGTGCTCGTGATCATCGGGGAGCCGTAGTGGGAGAAGGGCCCCTCGCCGCCGGAGTACTGCGGGTGGTGGTCGACCCGCGTCTGCCAGTGGAGGCGGTTCAGCGGCTGGGGCGACGCCGCGGCGATGCCGGTGTGCTGGGCGTCGGCGGCGAAACCGGTCCAGGCGGGCGAGGCGACGATCCCGGCCCGGGCCCCTCCTGCGCCGGTCGCGGCCAGCAGGACGGCCGCCGCCGCACCCCCGACGGCTCGACGTGCCGACCCGTTCCCGATGTGCACCGTCGCCATGCTGGTCTCCCCCGTCGGCCGTGTGTGGGCCCAGCGTGCCACGAAGTCGACGGCCCAGTGCTCAGCTCCCCGCGTCGGGTGCTCGCGTCGCGCCGAGCGGCCCGGTCAGGGCCCCCATCGCCATCCGGTGCAGCACGCCGCGCATCGCCTCGTCGGCGATCAGCCCGCTGTGCGGGGTGGAGTTGATCAGACCGAACGCCGCGTGCGCCATCGCCCGGGCCCGGTCGGTGTGCAGCCCGCGATGCACCCTCCTGAGCTGGGCCGCCCAGACGTCGACGTACTCGCGCTGCAGGGCGCGCACCCGCTCGCGGGCCTCCGGCGGCAACGACTGCCAGTCGCGGTCCTGGACCACGATCAGCGCCCGGTGCCGCAGGGCGAAGTCGATGTGCCAGGCGACCAGGGCCTCGACGGCGCTGTCCGCGTCATCGGCGCGGGCCACCCGGTCGCGCCCCTCGGCGAGCAGCCGCTCGCTGATGCTGACCAGCATCTCGGCGAGCACGGCGTCCTTGGAGGGGAAGTGCTTGTACAGCGCCGGCCCGGTGATCCCGCAGGCCCGCCCCAGCTCGCCCACGGAGACGCCGTGGAAACCCCTCGCGGCGAACAGCTCGGCCGCGGTGTCGAGGATCTGCTCCCGCCGGGTCACCAGCACACGTTAGCGTTCGTTAACGGCGTGACGCCGCTGTCTCGTGACGGATGGCTGGCACCACAGGTTAATGATCGCTAACCTTGCTGACGTGACTGATCTGCGCGAGCTGGTGGCCGAGCTGCACGGGCACCTCGACGTCGTACGACGTGGGGGCAGCGAGGCGGCGCGCGCCAAGCACACCGACCGCGGCAAGCTCCTGGTGCGCGACCGGATCGACCGGCTGCTCGACCCCGGCAGCCCCTTCCTGGAGCTCAGCGCGCTGGCCGCCTTCGGGATGTACGCGGGTCTCGAGGGGGGCGACTACGCGGTGCCGAGCGCCAGCATCGTCACCGGGATCGGGCGGATCCACGACCGCGAATGCGTGATCGTGGCCAACGACGCGACCGTCAAGGGCGGCACCTACTACCCGCTCACGGTCAAGAAGCACCTGCGGGCGCAGACGGTCGCGGCGGAGAACCGGTTGCCCTGCATCTACCTCGTCGACTCGGGCGGCGCGTTCCTGCCGATGCAGGACGAGGTGTTCCCCGACCGGGAGCACTTCGGCCGGATCTTCTTCAACCAGGCGAACCTGTCCGCGCGCGGCATCCCGCAGATCGCCAGCGTGATGGGCTCGTGCACCGCCGGTGGCGCCTACGTGCCGGCGATGAGCGACGAGTCGGTGATCGTGAAGAACCAGGGCACCATCTTCCTCGGCGGCCCACCCCTGGTGAAGGCCGCGACCGGTGAGGTCGTCACCGCCGAGGAGCTCGGTGGCGGCGACGTGCACGCCCGTACCTCCGGCGTGGTCGACCACCTCGCCGACGACGACGTCCACGCGCTCGCCATCGTGCGCAGCATCGTGGACACCCTGCCACCGCCGGGTGGTCTCGACTCCGCTCGACCACCGGTGGGCTCCGCTCGACCACCGGTGGGCTCCGCTCGACCACCGGGGGGCGCCGCTCGACCACCGGTCGCCATCGAGGAGCCGCACGAGCCGCCCGAGAGCCTGTACGATGTGGTCCCCGCCGACACCCGCACGCCGTACGACGTGCGTGAGGTCGTCCGCCGGATCGTCGACGGCAGCCGGTTCCACGAGTTCAAGAAGCTCTACGCCGAGACCCTGGTCACCGGGTTCGCCCGGATCTGGGGCCACGACGTCGGGATCGTGGCGAACAACGGGATCCTGTTCAGCGAGTCGGCGCTGAAGGGCGCGCACTTCATCGAGCTGTGCAACCAGCGCCGGATCCCGCTGGTCTTCCTCCAGAACATCACCGGCTTCATGGTCGGCAAGGAGTACGAGAACCGTGGCATCGCCCGCGACGGCGCGAAGCTGGTCACCGCCGTCGCCTGCAGCGTCGTCCCGAAGTTCACCGTCGTCATCGGCGGCTCGTTCGGCGCCGGCAACTACGGCATGTGCGGCCGCGCCTACGACCCGCGCTTCCTGTGGATGTGGCCCAACGCCCGGATCTCGGTGATGGGAGGGGAGCAGGCTGCCTCGGTGCTCGCGACCGTGCGCCGCGACGGCTTCGACGCCCGCGGCGAGGAGTGGAGCGCCGACGACGAGGAGGCGTTCAAGACGCCGATCCGCGACCAGTACGACGCCCAGGGCTCGCCGTACTACTCGACCGCACGGCTCTGGGACGACGGGGTGATCGACCCGGCGGACACCCGCCGGGTGCTCGGCATGGGGCTCGCCGTTGCTGCGCACGCGCCGGTCCCCGAGCCCTCCTACGGCATCTTCAGAATGTGATCGATGGACACCACTGATCCCGTCACCACCGTCATCCGCACCGTGCTGGTCGCCAACCGCGGTGAGATCGCGCTGCGCGTCTTCCGCACCTGCCGGCGGCTCGGCATCGACACGGTCGCGGTGTTCACCGACCTCGACGTCGAGGCGCCGCACGTGAAGGCGGCCGACCGAGCGCTGCGGGTCGAGAGCTACCTCGACATCGACGCCGTCGTCGCGGCCGCACTCGAGGCGGGCGCCGACGCGATCCATCCCGGCTACGGCTTCCTCTCCGAGCGCTCGGAGTTCGCCCGCGCCGTCGAGGCGGCCGGCGTTCGGCTGGTCGGTCCCACCGCAGAGGTGATGGACCGGATGGGCCGCAAGGACCACGCCCGCGCGGTCGCCGTCGGGGCGGGCGTGCCGGTCGTGCCGTCGTACGACGTCGACGGGGACCCCGAGACCTTCGCCTACCCGGTCCTGGTCAAGGCCGCGGCCGGCGGCGGCGGCAAGGGGATGCGGATCGTCCGCTCCGCCGACGAGTTCGCAGCAGCCACGGCGGCCGCGGCCCGGGAGGCACGCAGCGCCTTCGGCGACGACACGTTGCTGATCGAGAAGTACGTCGAGTCCGGCCGCCACCTCGAGGTCCAGGTGATCGGCGACACGCACGGCCAGGTGATCCACCTGTTCGAGCGCGACTGCTCGACCCAGCGGCGCCACCAGAAGGTGCTCGAGGAGGCGCCCGGACCGACGGTCGACCCGGCTCTGCGGCACCGGCTCACGGCGGCGGCCGTCGCCCTGGCCCAGGCGGCCGGCTACACCAACGCCGGCACCGTGGAGTTCCTCCTCGACAGCGCCACCGGCGACTTCTACTTCCTGGAGATGAACACCCGCCTGCAGGTCGAGCACCCCGTGACCGAGGCGATCACCGGTCTCGACCTGGTCGAGGAGCAGCTGCGGATCGCGGCCGGAGCCCCGCTCTCGCTGCGGCAGGACGATCTGATGGGCATCCGCGGGCACGCGATCGAGGCCCGGGTGTACGCCGAGGACTCCTTCGGAGGCTTCCTGCCGCAGGCAGGCACGACCAGCCTGGTGAGGTGGCCCTCGGGTGAGGGCGTCCGCGTCGACCAGGCGCTGGGCAGCAACCAGGTGGTCAGCACGTCGTACGACCCGATGCTCGGCAAGGTGATCGCCCACGGCCCCGACCGCGAGACGGCGCGGCAGGCGCTGGTCCGCGCGCTCGACGACACCGCGATCCTCGGCTTGACCACGAACGCCGGCTTCCTGCGGGCCCTGGTCGCCAGCGACGAGTTCCGCGACGCGGCGATCGACACCGCCTGGCTCGACCACCACGAGCTGCCGGCCCCGAGCCCCGACCTGCCGCGGATCATGGCCGCCTGGGTCTCGGCGATGCTCGCGACGCTGGACAGCGGGCACCCGTTCCAGCGCGACGGGTTCCGGCTGGGTGGGCCGCCCGCGCCGGTCGTGGTCGAGCTCGACCGCGACGTCGTCGTCGACCGCCACCTCGGCACCGTCGACGGCACGCCGGTGCAGATGGTCAGCGCGGAGGACCACGTGCTCGAGCTGGTCGTCGACGGTCACACCGAGCGCGCGGTCGTCAACGTCCAGCCCGACATCGTCGAGGTCTCCTACCGGGGCCAGCGACACGTGCTGACCGGTCCCGACCGGCTGGCCGACCACGTGGCCGTGGGCGACGGCACCGTGGTCGCCCCGATGCCAGGCACCGTGCTCGAGGTGCGCGTCGCCGCGGGCGAGCGGGTCGAGGCCGGGCACGTGCTCGGCATGATGGAGGCGATGAAGATGGAGCTGTCGCTGAAGGCGCCGTTCGCCGGGACGGTGGCGTCCGCCGAGGCCGTCGTGGGCGCGCAGGTGGCGCTGGGGGCGACGCTGTTCGTGGTCGAGCCGGACGACGAGGGAGCCGGTGATGGCTGATCTGCCGATGACGGTGACCGAGGACCGGCTTCCGGCCCGGGTCACGATCTACGAGGTCGGCCCCCGCGACGGCCTGCAGAACGAGGCCGAGCTGGTGCCGGTCGAGGTGAAGGAGGAGCTCGTCCGGCGCCTCCTGGCCGCCGGGCTCCCGATCGTCGAGGCCACGTCGTTCGTGCACCCGCGGTGGGTGCCCCAGCTGGCCGACGCCGAGGACCTGATGTCGCGTCTGGGCGAGGTCGGCCGCGACCTGCCGGTGCTGGTCCCCAACGAGCGCGGCCTCGACCGCGCCCTGGAGCTGGGCTGCCGCCACGTCGCGATCTTCGGCAGCGCCACCGAGACCTTCGCGCAGAAGAACCTCAACCGCTCCCTCGACGAGCAGTTCGCGATGTTCGAGCCGGTCGTACGACGGGCCCGCGAGGCGGGGCTGGACGTGCGTGCCTACGTGTCCATGTGCTTCGGCGACCCGTGGGAGGGGGCGGTGCCGATCGCGCAGGTGGTCGAGGTCGGACGTCGGCTGCTCGACCTCGGCGCGTCCCAGCTCAGCCTCGGCGACACCATCGGGGTCGGCACGGCCGGGCACGTGACCGCGCTGGTCGACGCCTTCGGCGACGCCGGCACCCCGGTCGACGCGCTGGCCCTGCACTTCCACGACACCTACGGCCAGGCCCTCGCCAACGTGCACGCCGGGCTGCGCTGCGGCATCACGACGTACGACGCGAGCGCCGGTGGTCTCGGCGGCTGCCCCTACGCCAAGAGCGCGACCGGCAACCTCGCCACCGAGGACCTCGTCTGGATGCTCACCGGCCTCGGCATCGAGCACGGCGTCGACCTCACCGCCCTGCTCGAGACCAGCACCTGGCTGGCCGGCCACCTCGGCCGCCCCAGCCCCTCGGCCGTCGTCCGCGCCCTCTCCGGCTGACCCACCCTGTGGACAACCCACCGCATCCCGATAGTCCGTGACGTAAGCGCCCGATCTGACTCCGAAATGGGGCGCTTACGTCACGGACTATCCCGCAGGGCCTGTGGAGAGGTGCGGGGCGCGGGGCTGGCATGATCGCGGCCATGAGTCGGAAGGTCTACGTGCACATCGGTGCGCCGAAGACCGGTACGACGTACCTGCAGGACCGCCTGGCCCGCAACGCCCGCAGCCTGGCCCAGCACGACGTCCACCTGCCGTCGGGCTCGTCGTTCGTCAGTCCGGGGATGTTCCACTTCCGGGCCGCGCTCGACCTGCTCGGCCAGGACTGGGGCGGCCCGCCCGGGCATGCGTCGGGCAGCTGGGACGCGCTGGTCAAGCGGATCGGGCGACTCTCCGGGACGGTGATCTTCAGCCACGAGATCCTGGCGCCTGCCCCGCCCCAGCCCATCGCCCGGCTGATGTCCGACCTCGCCGACAGCGAGGTGCACGTCGTCTACTCCGCCCGCGACCTGGCCCGTCAGGTGCCGGCGGGCTGGCAGGAGAGCATCAAGCAGGGGCGTCGGTGGAGCTACCGGCGCTACCTGGGCCGGGTGACCAGCGACCGGCCGCCGTGGTTCGCCCGGGCGTTCGACCTGCCCGCCGTGCTGTCCCAGTGGAGCGACGGGTTGACGCCGGACCGGGTCCACGTCGTCACCGTCCCGAGCGCCGAGGCCGCGCGGGCCGAGCCCGGCGTGCTCTGGTCGCGCTTCTGCACGGTCTTCGGCATCGACCCCGACTGGGCACCGGAGGACAGCGAGCGCGTCAACACCTCGCTCGGCATGGCCGAGGCGCAGGTCCTGCGCGGGCTCAACCGCCGGATCGACCGCACCACCCGCCGCGAGTCGGACCACGACCAGCTGATCCGCGGCATGCTCGCCGAGGAGACCCTCGCGGCCCGGCGGCGCTCGCGCCCGATCACGCTGCCGCCCAAGCTCCAAGACTGGGCCGCCGAGCGCGGCCGGGCCTGGGTCGAGTGGATCGAGGGCAGCGGCATCGACGTCGTGGGTGACCTCGCGGACCTCGAGCCCGGCGAGCCGCCGACCTACCGCAACCCCGACAAGGTCCCCGCCAAGCTCCAGCTGAAGGCCGCCCTCGACGCGCTCGCCGCGATGACGGCGGAGGCGGCCGCGCGGCCCGACCCCGACGGGACCCTGCGGGCCCGGGTCCGCCGGGCGCGCGAGCTGCGTGGCCGGTGACGAGCAGGTGAGTGCCAGGGCCGGGCGCGAGACCGACGGCGAGGCCCGCGCCTGGGGCTGGGTGGCCCACCTCCGCTCCGGGGGTACGACGTCCTGGTCGCGGTGGGCGGACCCGGCGCCGGCCCGGGAGCAGGCCGGTCGCTACCTGCCCGGAGCCCAGCAGCTGGAGCTCCTGCGCCGGCTCAACGTGCAGCGGGTCCCACGCCCCGAGCTGGCCGAGCGGGTCCTCTCCGCCAGCGCACCCGGTCGGGGCCGACCCGACCTGGGCCTGGTCGGGGTCCTGCCGGCGACCCGCTTCGGGCCGCCGCCGGTCGACCCCGAGGACCTGCCGCCCGACGAGCTGGTCCGGGTCGCGACCGCGCTGATCGCCGAGGACGTCGTAGCCGCAGGCGACCCGCCCGCGCCCCGCGAGGCGCGGCGGTTCCGCCGCCGCTACCGGCTGCTCGGCGACCCCGAGCTGGCCAGGCCCCTCCGCGAGCAGCTGACCGCCGACGGCCGCCCACCCGGCGGAGCGGGGGCCACCGTGGTCGTGCTCGGCACCGACGTCGAGCGGATGCTGGTGCACGCCTGGACCGCCCGTTGCTTCGGCACCGAAGGGGTCCGGCCGTGGCCCGAGTGGGTGGCCGCGGCGGAGCGCACCGGGGCGCTCCCCCCGCGGATCGACCTGGCCGAGATCGCCCGGACCTGGTCGGCCCGGGTCGGCGCCGGCCGCACCCACGTGGTCCTCGACGACCCGAGGCACGGCGCTCGGCTCGCCGGCCTGCGCCGCCCTTCTGCACCCACCCGCGACCTGTCGGCCGACGCCGTCGAGCTGGCCCGCCGGACCGGCCCGGTCCTCGGCAGCCTGGTCCCCCCCGAACGCCGCGCCCTGCTGCTGTGGCATCGGCTCCGGCCGCTGCTCGCGGGGTTCGAGGGCGCCACCCTGCACGTCCCCGAGCGCCATCTGCCGTGGCTCTCCGGGCGCACCGCCGACCTGCGCGAGCGGCTCGCGGGGGGCAACTACGCTGTCCACGGCGACCTCCCCGACCTGGACGCACCGGCACCGCCCGGCGACCGGGCCGGGCGGACGCGTCGTCAGGCGGGGGTGTCCGCGCCCGACGACGAGCGGGTGCTCGCGCTGGCCATGCAGGTGCTGCTCGGTCCGCCGGTCGGTGCCCGGGACGCCGGCACCGACGGGGAGGGAGAGGGGACATGACCAAGAAGGTCTACCTCCACGTCGGCACACCCAAGACCGGCACGTCGTACCTCCAGCACGTGCTGTTCAACAACCGCGAGAAGCTGCTGACCAAGAGCATCCGCTACCCCGCGGACCGCTTCGACGGGCACTTCCTGGCCGCGCTCGACCTGATGCGGCTGCCCTGGGGCGGGCTCGAGGCCGACGCGATCGGCGCGTGGGACCACCTCGCCGCCCAGGTACGCCGGTGGCCGGGCACCTCGATCATCAGCCACGAGATCCTGGCCACCGCGTCGCGAGCCCAGATCGGGCACGCCCTGGAGACCCTCGGCCACGGCGGCGACACCGAGGTCCACCTGGTGCTGTCGGCGCGCGACCTGGTCCGCCAGATCCCGGCCGAGTGGCAGGAGAACGTCAAGCACCGCGCCGCGCTGCCCTACGGCCGCTTCCTCGACCAGATCCGGGACCCGCGCCGCGAGGGCCGGATCGCCACGTGGTTCTGGGGCGTCCAGGAGATCCCCGACATCCTCGACCGCTGGGGCCACGACCTGCCCCCCGAGCACGTCCACGTGGTCACGGTGCCCCCGGCGGGCGGTTCCCCCGACCTGCTGTGGCAGCGGTTCACCGAGGCGTTCGGGCTGACCGGCATCTCGCTGGCGCTCGACGGCGAGCGGATGAACCCCTCGCTCGGCGCCCCCGAGACCGCGCTGATCCGCCGGATCAACCGTGCCGCCAACGAGGAGCTCGAGCCGGCCGACTACCGGCCGCTGGTCCGCGAGCTGCTCGCCCACCAGACGCTGTCGCGGCGGACCGACTCACCACGCCTCGGCCTCCCGCCCGACGTCCACCCCTGGGCCACCGAGCTGGAGGACGCCTGGATCGAGGAGGTACGACGCCGGGGGTACGACGTCGTGGGCGACCTCGACGACCTGCGCGGCGGCCCCCCGCCGACCGAGTACGCCGACCCCGACCACCCCGACGAGGCGCTGGTCGCCGGCGCGGCCGTCGATGCGCTCAAGGCGCTGCTGCTCGACAACGCCCGGCTGCGGCACGAGCTCGACCACCGCCGGGGCGACCTCGACCAGGCGCACCGCGAGCTGGAGAAGGCCTACCTGCGGCCGACGTACCGCTGGCGCCAGAAGACGGTGCGCCGGCTCGAGCACGGCCGGGCCGGCCGGTTGGCGATGAAGCTCTACCGCCGGGCCAGGGGTAGGAGCTCGCGGTCGGCGTAGCGGCCGATCTTCCACGTCGCGTAGCCGTCCGCACCCATCCCGACGAATCCGCCGACCAGCGGCACCCGGCGGGCGAACGAGCCGGCCACCCGCTTGCCGGCCACCTTGGCGACCAGGTCGGAGGCGACCTGGGCGGAGATCACCTGGTCGAGCGACGGGTCGTGGGCGGGCGCCGTGGCCATCGCCATCGGCGGCGCCGGCAGCTTCCGGGCCCTGACCAGGTCGGCCACCGACTCCTCGCCGAGCAGGCAGACCAGGATCGCGTTGCGGACCCGGGCGTCGGCCAGGTCGTAGCCGCGCAGGTGCGCGATGCCGGCGATCATCCGGCACTCGACCAGGGCCAGGCCGGTGATGTTGGTGGGCACCGTGAACGCCATCGTGGTGAGCCCGCCGAGGTTGGTCAGGAAGCCCTGGGCCCCGGCGTACCGCACGTGGTTCTCGATCACCTCGTGGATGGCCTTGTCGACGTTCCCGCGCTGCTCCCGCAGCTGCTTCTCGGCGGCCGCGGCGGCGGGCGGCAGCGGGCCGATGCCGTGGATGGCGCGGTGCAGCGCCTCGCGCACGAACGTCGCCGTCAGGCCCGGCGCGAGCTCGCTGAGCCGGGGGGCGAGCTGGCGGCCCACGCTGCCGACAGCGCTGCTGCCCCGGGCGCCGTTCCCGCTGCTGGTCCCCGCCATGTCCTGATCCTACGTTCCCCTGGCGGATGGCTACCGTGGACGCGTGCCCGTCGAACCGCCCCCGAGCGTCTGGGACTTCCCGGGCCCGGAGCGCTTCCACGCCGAGGACGACCTGGTCGCCACCGGTGCCGACCTCGAGCCCGGCACCGTGCTCGAGGCCTACCGCCGAGGGCTGTTCCCGATGCCGATCGGCGGGCGCCGGGCGCCGATGGCGTGGTTCAGCCCGGTACGCCGTGGGGTGCTGGCCCCGGCCGACCTGCGGGTGTCGCGGTCGCTGCGGCGCGCGGCGCGGAGCTTCGAGCTGAGGGTGGACACGGCCTGCGCGGAGGTGATCGACGCCTGCGCCGACCCGCGTCGCCCGTCCGGCTGGATCGACGACCAGATCCGTACGGCGTACCTCCGCCTGCACGAGCTCGGCTGGGTGCACTCGGTCGAGACCTGGCGCGACGGCCGCCTCGTGGGAGGGCTGTACGGCGTGGCGATCGGTGGGCTGTTCGCCGGCGAGTCGATGTTCCACCGCGAGACCGACGCGTCGAAGGTCGCGCTGCTCGGGCTGGTGGCCCTGCTCGACGACGGCGAGCAGCGGCTGATCGACACCCAGTGGCAGACCCCGCACCTGGCCTCGCTCGGCGCCAGCGAGGTGGCGCGGGGCGACTACCTCGACCGGTTGCGTGTGGTGCTGGCCACTCCGGAGGCGGACTTCGGTCGAACCGTCGACCCCCGACGTGCGTATGGACCCTCGAACGGGCACAGTGGCGCGTGACAGCACGTCGTACCTCAGAGGGGACACCCATGTTTGGCAAGAAGACGCTGGCCGCGGCCGGCCTGCTCGCGATGACCGGCGCCGTGGCCGCCTGTGGCGGCGGTTCGTCGTCGGCACCTGCTGCGACCGGTGCCGCGGGAGCCCCGAGCGGGGCGACCACGTCGGACTTCTGCGGGACCTTCCAGAAGATGGCCAACACGACCACGCCCAAGCAGGCGGCCGACCAGCTCCTGGCCGTCGGCACGCCGAGCGGCATCGCCGCCGACGCCCGGCACGGTTTCGAGGTCCTGGTGGACCACCTGGAGACGCTGCCCGACAACGCGAAGTCGGCCGACCTCACCGCGATGGAGAAGGGTCTGAGCGCGACCGACCAGAAGGACGTCGTCGCCTTCACCACCTACCTGGCCCAGGCGTGCGTCCCGAGCACCGACTCGACGCCGAGCGCGCCCTCGAGCTGACCGGTCCGTGCACCGGACACCCGACGGTCCGGACCGCCGCGGGTCACAGCACCCGTGGCGGCCGGTCGTCGTCGGTGACCAGCGGCCGTCCGGCGTTCGCCCACGCGGCGAGGCCTCCCGCGAGGTTGACCGCGTCGACGCCCTGCTGCAGGAGATAGGCGGCAGCCTGCGCGGAGCGGCTGCCGACGCGGCAGACCACCAGCGTCTGGCCGGTGGTCGGCACCTCGGCGAAGCGGCCGGCCAGGTGCATCAGCGGGATGTGCAGGGAGCCCTCGACGTGGCCCGCCTCCCACTCGTCGTCCTCACGGACGTCGAGCACGACGAGCTGCGCAGGCAGCGGATCGGGGACGCCGTCGACGGCAGCGGTGGGGATCTCCATGTGCCTACTTCAGCAGACGTGACATCCGGCGGTCGGCGAGGGGCTTCCCGCCGGTCTGACAGGTGGGGCAGTACTGCAGGCTGGAGTCGGCGAAGCTGACCTCCCGCACCGTGTCGCCGCAGACCGGGCAGGCCTGGCCGGTCCGGCCGTGCACCGCGAGGTGCGACTTCTTCTCACCCTTGAGCTCGCTGGCCGCCAGCCCCCGGGAGCGGGCCACCGCATCGCCGAGCTCGTCCTTGATCGCGGCGAAGAGCCGGTCGAACTCCACCTGGTCGAGGCTGTTGGCCGGCTTGAACGGCGACATCTTCGCGGCGTGCAGGATCTCGTCGCTGTAGGCGTTGCCGATGCCGGCGATCGTGCCCTGGTGGCGCAGCACGCCCTTGATCTGCGAGCGCCCGGCGTCCTCCAGGATCCGGTGCAGCACGTCGGGGGTGAACGACTCCTCCAGCGGGTCGGGGCCGAGGCTGGCGATGCCGGGCACGTCGGCGGCACGGCGGACGACGTACATCGCCAGGCTCTTCTTGGTGCCGGCCTCGGTGACGTCGAGCCCGGTCTCGTCGTCGAGGACCAGCCGCACCGCGAGTGGCGACTTCATGCTCGGCTTGGGTGGCAGCGCCGGCACCTCGTCGCGCCAGCGGATCCACCCGGCCCGGGCCAGGTGGAAGATCAGGTGCAGCCCGCTGGCCTCGATGTCGATGAACTTGCCGTGCCGCGTGACGTCGTCGACCATCGTGCCCTCGAGCGCGGAGACCGGCGGGTCGAAGGTCTTCAGCGCGCTGAAGGCGACCACGTGGATCCGGGTCAGGGCGCGTCCGTCGAGCCGGCCCTTGAGGTCCAGGGCCAGCGCCTCCACCTCGGGGAGCTCGGGCATGGTGCGATTATCCCCGATCGGGCGCAACGCTGGCGCGATCACCGGCGCGGGGGGAGAATCGACCATGGCCACCGTCCCGCGTCCGCTGCCCGCGACCGGGGAGATCTTCCTCGACGCGCGCGGTGGCAACCGCGCGATGCGGGTCTCGTGGCACCAGGAGGCCGAGCTGGTCGTGCTGTCGCTGTGGCGCGACAACGTCTGTGCCGGCTCGTTCCGGCTGGCGGTCGACGAGGTGCCGCGCCTGATCGACCTGTTGCGCACCGGCCTCGACACGGCGTACGACGTGGCCCTGCAGCGCCGGCACGCCTGAGACCGGTCCCGCGTCGTTATCGTGGGCGCGATGAGCGACCTGCTGACCGTCACCTCGATCGGTGAGGCCCCGGCCGACTTCGTCCGCGGTGCGGGCAGCGTGGTCGCGGAGTTCGCGCACCTGACCCAGGACTCCGGCAACGTCAGCTGGTTGGTCGACGTGGGTGACCGTCGCCTCTTCGTCAAGACGGCCGGCCCGGACACCCCACCGCCGCCCGGAGCCGCGGTGCCGTACTTCGACCATGCGGGGCGGGTCGAGGTGCTGCGCAACGCCGTGGTGGTGGCCCGCTCGTGCGACCACCCGGCGCTGCCCCGCCTGCTCAACGTGATCGAGTCACCCGGGGGGCCGGCCCTGGTCTACGAGGCCGCCGACGGTGAGCTGGTCGGCGTCCGCGCCGCGGAGCGCCCCGACCCGACGTCGTCGTACCAGCGGTTCGCACACCTGCCGTCGGAGCGGCTGCTCGGTGTCTTCGACGTGCTGGTCGACCTGCACACGGCCCTGGCCGCGGTGGGCTGGGTGGCCGTCGACCTGTACGACGGGTGCCTGATCGTCGACCACGGCACCGGCTCGCTGAAGGTGGTCGACCTCGACGGCTACCGGCGTGGGCCCAGCCGCAACGAGATGGGTCGGATGTTCGGCTCCACGAGGTTCATGGCCCCCGAGGAGTTCGAGCTCGGGGCGGTCATCGACGAGCGCACCACGGTGTTCACCCTGGGCCGGCTGGTCTGGCACTTCGCCACCCGCCTGACCGAAAGTCGTTCGGACTTCTGCGGGCCCGCGGCGCTCGCCGAGGTCGTCCAGCAGGCCGTCCAGCCGTCGCCGGAGGACCGGTACGCCGGTGTGGCGCCGTTCGCTGCCGCCTGGCGGTCCGCCCGCGGCCGCTGAACGGTGTCGGGTCGTGTGCCTGAGGACGCGCTGGACCGCGTCCTCAGGCACACGACCCTGCCTCGGACGTTCACCGAGCGGTCACCTGGGTGCCTCTGGTGGTCGGCCGATGGCAGCCCTAGATTGCTCGGCATGTCTCGGGAACATGTGAAATCAGTCCTGCTCGCGTGCGCGCTGATCGCCGGCGCGAGCCTCGCCCTCCAGAGCCCGTCCACGGCGGCCACCCCGCCGTACCGCGTGCTCTTCGACAACACCTCGGCGGAGACGGCCGGCAACGCCGACTGGATCATCTCCACCAGCCAGCCCGACCCGCTCGGGCAGAACGCCAACCCCACCAGCGAGACCAGCTGGACCGGCGCGATCTCGGCGTGGGGAGTCGCACTCCAGAAGACCGGGAGCTACTCCCTGGCCACCTTGCCGTCCACCGGGCGGATCACCTACGGCGACTCCACCAACGCGCAGGACCTCAGCCACTACGACGAGTTCGTGCTGCCGGAGCCCAACATCCTGTTCACGGCTGCGGAGAAGACCGCGATCATGAGGTTCGTGCAGGCCGGCGGCGGGCTGTTCATGGTCAGCGACCACAACAACTCCGACCGCAACAACGACGGCGCCGACTCGGTCAAGGTGCTCAACGACCTGATGAGCAACAACTCCATCGACTCCACCGACCCGTTCGGCTTCTCGATCGACCTCCTCGACATCGCGAACGAGAACCCCAACGTGGTCGGCGCCTCGGCCGCCGGCGACGCGGTGATCGCCGGCCCGTTCGGCACCGTGACCGGCTCGATCCTGCGCGACGGCACGACCGCGACGCTGCACCCGGCCGACAACGCAGCGGTGCGCGGCGAGCTCTACCGGAGCGGCTACTCCGCCAGCGGCACCACCGGAGCGGCGTTCGTGACCAGCACGTTCGGCCTCGGGCACGTGGCCTACTGGGGCGACAGCTCGCCGATCGACGACGGCACCGGCCAGTCGGGCAACACCCTCTTCAACGGGTGGAACGACCCGGCCGCCACCGATGCCGCGCTGGCGCTCAACGCGACCCAGTGGCTGGTCGGCGGCTCGACCGGTGGTGGCGGCGGTGGAGGTGGCGGTACGCCGTCGGAGCGGGTCACGAACGGCAGCTTCGAGTCCGGCAAGTCCTACTGGAGCCTGGGCTCCGGCGCCGCGGTGGTGACGACGCGCGCGTACGCCGGCACCCACTCGCTGCTCGCCGGTGGCACGGTCTCGTCGACCCAGTCGGCCACCCAGCAGGTGATGGTACCGACCGGAGCCACGTCGCAGACGCTGTCGTTCCGGACGTACGTCACGACCTCGGAGTCGGGCACCACGGCGTACGACACGCTCAACGTCCAGGCCAACGGCACGACCCTGAAGACCGTCAGCAACGCCTCCACCAAGGGCTCGTGGTTCGCCACGTCGGTCGACCTGTCGGCGTACGCCGGGCAGACGATCACCCTGAAGTTCCAGGCGGTCAACGACTCCACGCTGCCGACCAGCTTCTACGTGGACGTGGTCAGCGTCCTGGCCTGACCCGCCGGTCGCTCAGCCCACGGCCCGGAGGATCCGGGTCGTGGGCGAGCCGACCAGCGCCGGGCTGTTGTCCGGCACCGACCACACCCGTGTGCGGAGGATCTCCAGGAACGCCGCGGCCTCCGGCTCGGTGGCGAAGTCGAGGTCGACGACGACATAGCGGTCGTCGTCGACGGGCTGCCGGATCACCTCGCGGACGACACCACTGGCCGCGCGGGTCGCCGCGAAGCGGGCGAAGGCTTCCTGCCAGGTCGCGAGGTCGGAGATGGCGTGCTCGATGTGCAAGGTGTGCATGTCGCCAGCATGACGCCCGTCCGAGCGGTGCGGCCATCCCAGGATGGTGGTGGAAGCTCCTCGGCGTCGTCGGCCTCGCTCCGGGCCCAACGGCCCAGCCCCGGTGGACGGGTGACTCTGCTGGACGCGGCGCGGTTGCGGTTGAGTGGCGTCGAGGCGGTGGTTGCGATGGTGACGTCACGTTGGTCGGACCGCGCTCTGCGCACGGTGCTGTGGTCGAGCTGGGTGGTGGCGGCGCTGCTGCTGCTGGAGGTGGTGCCGGGAGGCTGGTACGGCCTCGTCGTGGCAGTCACGGCACTGCTGCTGTGCCTGCTGCCCCGGTCGCTGCCGGCGGTTCGGCGTACGGGATCCCGCACCGACCTGCTCGTCATCGCCGCGCTGTACGTCGGCGTGGTGGCCCTGATGCGGCTCGCCTTCGTCGGGTTCACCACGGACCACGTCGCCGGCCTGTTCCTCTCCTTCGCCGCGGCCCTGATCCTCGGAGTGGTGGGGCCGATCTACTACACGGTCTGGCGTCGGCACGCGGGACTGGACGACCTGGGCCTGAAGGTCGGGGACTGGCGGGTGACCGGCGTCCTCGCGCTGGTGTTCGCCGGCGTCCAGTTCGCCCTCACGCTCTGGGGTTACGACCTGCCTGCGCCGGTGGACTGGGTGCCGTTGCTGGTGATGGCGCTCGTGGTCGGTGTGTTCGAGTCCGTCTTCTTCCGGGGGTTCATCCAGACCAGGCTCGAGGCGGCGTACGGGCCGGCCGCGGGCATCGGCGGCGCAGCGGTCCTCTACGGGCTCTACCACGTGGGCTACGGGATGGGGGGCAGCGAGCTGGTCTTCCTGGCCGGGCTGGGCATCGTCTACGCGGTGGCGTTCGCCCAGACGCGCAGCGTCCTCGTGCTGTGGCCGTTGCTGACGCCACTCGGCTCGTTCTTCAACTCGGTGGACTCCGGCGACATCGACCTGCCCTGGGCGTCGATCGCCGGCTTCGTCGACGTGCTGGCGGTGATGGGCGTGGCGATCTGGCTGGGCGGGCGGCACGCGCGCAGGTCACGGACCACGGAGTGCCCGGCGACTCCGGCAGTGGCGGCCCGCTGAGTGTCCGGTGCGCTGAGGGAGCGCAGGTACGGGAGAGGTTCCCGCGCGAATCCTGACGTTCTGCCGCGACGTTTCGGCCGAGAACGCCAGGTTTCCCCGGTGTACCGGTGAAACCGCCGCCGCTCTCAACCCCGCGGGGCGTCGACGTGCCGGTCGGCGAGCTTGCGGAGCACGGGTACGGCGGCCTCGAGGGTGGCCAGCTCGTCCTGCGTGAGGTCGGCGAGCTCACCGCTGAGCACGGAGGTCGTCTCCTGGCGCAGGGTCTCGAGCGTCTTCTCCCCGACTGGGGACAGCGCGAGCACCAGGGCCCGACCGTCCTCCGGGTCGCGGCGGCGGTCGATCCAGCCCGCCTCGCACATGATCTCGACCAGCCGGGTGGTGCTGGGCGCCGAGATGTTCATCAGGTCGGCCAGGTCGCCCTGGCGCAGGCCGTCGGGGTGCCGGGCCAGGGCGGCCAGCGCTGCGAGGCGGGTCGGGGTGATGCCCGACCGGGTCGCCGGCGTGCGCAGGTGGTAGGCCAGTCGGGCCACCTCGGTGCGGACCTCGGCGGCCAGCCCGGTCAGGTCACTCGAGGAGGCGGTCCGGCTCATGTCCGGGCCGCCTCGGGGGCGCCGACCTCGGGCTGGGCGAAGTCGACCGGGACCTCCTCGTGCTGGTCGTCGGCGTGCACGAACTTCCCGCCCATCAGCCAGGACGCCACGGCTGCGACCAGGCAGGCCCCGATCGCGAAGGCGAAGGCGACGACCAGGCCGTCGTGGAACGGGCCGGAGATGAGCGACGGGAAGAACGAGTGCCCGGTGAGGTACGACGCGTCGGTCGGGCGCAGGGTGCTCAGGGTGTGGTCGCCGACCAGCGACTGCACGGGGTTGTAGCCGAGCAGGGAGGCGAACAGCACCGACACCGGGGGCAGCCCGGCGACCGCGTGCGCCTGCGCCGCGGGAACGCCGTGCGCGGTGAGGCCGGCCTGCATGGTGGCCGGCAGTGAGCCGGCGAGCCCGGCGATCATCAGCGAGAAGAAGATGCCGATGGAGAGCACCATCGAGGTGTTCTGGAACGTCGTGCTCATGCCGCCGCCGACCCCGCGCCGGTTCGCGGGCAGGGCGTTCATCACTGCGGCCCGGTTGGGCGAGGCGAACAGCCCCATCCCGAACCCGTTGGCGAACAGGGCCGCGGCGAACGACCAGTAGGCGAAGTCGACCGGCAGCAGCGCGAACCACACGAAGCTGACCGCCGCGATCAGCATTCCCCCGGTGGCGAACCAGCGCGCGCCGTACCGGTCGGACAGCCAGCCGGACAGCGGGCCCGCGACCAGGAAGCCGACGGTCATCGGCAGCATGAAGATGCCGGCCCACAGCGGCGTGGACTCGAAGGAGTAGCCGTGCCGGGGCAGCCAGATGCCCTGGAGCCAGATGATCAGGATGAACATCAGCCCGCCGCGGCCGAGGCCGGCGAGCAGGCTGGCCAGGTTGCCGTAGAAGAAGGCGCGCACCTTGAACAGGTCGATGTGGAACATCGGGTGCTCGACGCGGGTCTCGATCACGCAGAAGACCACGAGCAGCGCGACCCCGCCGAGCAGCGAGCCCATCACCCACGGGTTGGTCCAGCCCATGATGTGGCTGCCGTAGGGCTGGATGCCGTAGGTGATCGCGACCAGCACGCCGATCAAGCCGGTCGCGAAGGTGAGGTTGCCCCACCAGTCCATGACGTGGTGGCGGCGGGGGCTGAGGTCGCGGAGCTTGAGGTAGCCCCACAGCGTGCCGAAGAGGCTGAACGGCACCGAGACGAGGAAGACCAGTCGCCAGTCGATCGGGGCCAGGACCCCGCCGATGACGAGGCCGAGGAACGAGCCGGCGATGCCCGCCACCATGTTCAGGCCGAGCGCCAGGCCACGCTGGTCGGCGGGGAACGCGTCGGTGATGATCGCGCTGGAGTTGGCCATCAGCAGCGCTCCGCCGACGCCCTGGAGCAGGCGCATCACGATCAGGTAGAGCACGCCGGCCGATCCGGTCAGCCAGACCACGCTGAGGGCGATCGAGAAGAACGTGAAGATCGCGAAGCCGGCGTTGTACATCTTCACCCGGCCGTACATGTCACCGAGGCGCCCGAACGCCACCACCAGCACCGCGGTGACCACGAGATAGCCCATGATCAGCCAGAGCAGGTAGCTGGAGTTGCCGGGCGCGAGCGGGTCGATCTCCAGCCCGCGGAAGATGTCGGGCAGCGCGATCAGCAGGATCGAGGAGTTGATCGTGGCGATCAGCACGCCGAGCGTGGTGTTGGACAGGGCGATCCACTTGTAGCGCGGGCCGAGCCCGCCGCGCAGTGGTGAGGTCGTGGCAGTCATTTAGTTCAAGGATACTAACCACTTCCCCGGGGGTCGAGCCCACCCTTTCGGTCGTCGAGCTCCCCCTCGGTGGTCGAGCTTCCCCCCTCGGTGGTCGAGCCTCCCCCTCGGTGGTCGAGTCCGCTCCCTCGGTGGTCGAGCTTCCCCCTCGATGGTCGAGCGAAGTCGAGACCACGCGCCCGGCGTCTACGCTCGACCTTAGAGACGGCGATAGCGTCGGGACATGGACCCGATCCGCAACCCCTATGCGCCCGGCGCCGGTCAGCGGCCGCCCGAGCTGGCCGGTCGCGGTCCGCAGCTGGGTGCCTTCGACGTGGTGCTGGAGCGGGTGGCCAGGGGACGTCCCGAGCGCAGTGTCGTCCTCACCGGGCTGCGAGGTGTGGGCAAGACCGTGCTGCTCAACGCGCTTCGTTCCGCGGCGGTACGACGTGGCTGGGGTACCGGCAAGCTCGAGGCCCGGCCCGACCAGGGGCTGCGACGCCCGCTGGCGTCGGCCGTGCACCAGGCGGTGCGCGAGCTCGGCCATCCCGACGAGGAGTCGGTGACCCACGTGCTCGGCGTGGTGCGCTCGTTCGCCCAGCGCGAGGCCGGGTCCGGCGCCAAGCTCCGCGACCAGTGGAACCCCGGCATCGATGCACCCGCGGTGCGCGGCCGGGCCGACTCCGGAGACATCGAGATCGACCTGGTCGAGCTCTTCACCGACCTCGGCGGCCTGGCTGCCGACCGCGGCCACGGCATCGCGGTGTTCGTCGACGAGATGCAGGACCTCGGCCCCGACGACGTGTCGGCCCTGTGCGCCGCCTGCCACGAGATCAGCCAGTCGGGACTGCCGCTGATCGTGGTCGGCGCCGGCCTGCCCCACCTGCCGGCCGTGCTCTCGGCCGCGAAGTCCTACTCGGAGCGGCTCTTCTCCTTCCAGCGGATCGACCGCCTCGACCGCGAGGCGGCCGACCTCGCGCTGCGGGTACCCGCCGAGGCCGAGGACGCGTCGTACGACGAGGAGGCGCTGGCCGCGCTGTACGCCGCCACCGGCGGCTACCCCTACTTCATCCAGGCCTACGGCAAGACCGTGTGGGACCTCGCGCCCCGGTCGCCGATCACCGCCGCCGACGTCGCCGTCGGCGCGCCGGAGGCCGAGCGCGAGCTGGCAGTCGGGTTCTTCGGCTCCCGCTACGAGCGCGCGACACCGGGGGAGCGGGAGTACCTGCGCGGCATGGCCGATGCCGCCACGGCGCGGGCCGACCGCGGTGAGGTGCTCGACGACGTCGAGTCGGTGCCCACAGCCGAGGTGGCGGCGGCCTTGGGCAAGAAGCCGCAGTCCCTCTCCCCGGCGCGCGACGCGTTGCTGAAGAAGGGCCTGATCTACTCCGGCGAGCGTGGCCGGATCGCCTTCACCGTGCCCCACTTCGGGGCGTTCCTGCGGTCGCGGTGAGCGGCCTCAGGTGCGCTCGTCGGCGACCATCTCGGTGACGGTGACGCCGCCCTCGTCGGGGATCTCGTAGCGGACCGGCATCCCGGGCAGGTCGACGGCGAAGAGGAAGCGCGCGCCCTCGCGGCTGTAGACCCGACAGGCGAAGGTGCCGAACCGCAGGTCGAGGGTCTCGTCGGTGACGGCCGTGCCGGCGACCGGGAAGGCCGCATGACGCTGGAGGTCGAGCCAGGTCTGCCGGTTGGCGGCGAAGCCGACCTGCTCGCCACCCTCACCGACCACCCAGCTCTCGACGGTGGTGCCGTCGGCGTCGCAGTCGGCGTACCGGTTCACCCGCTGGTACGCCGTCCCGGACGCGGGCTCGACGCGCAGCCGGACGGTGCGGCCCTCGAGGCAGCCCTGCCGGATCTCGTCGGCGGTGAACGGCGTCGGCAGCCGCCCGTCGCCGACGACGTGGGGGTCAGGTGTCGCGTCCATGGCTGCCTCCCGAGGCGGTTGCGCGCGAGACTTCAGCCTAGGCAGGCTCCGGAAGCCTACGAAAACCGTCGACTACGGGGCCGCCCACGGGGTGAAGGGGCCGATCTCGGCAATAATTTCGCCGATTTCAGGACAGAACCCCGAACAGGTGACACCGTTGTCCCTACGCAGGTGCTCGAACCTGTAGGGGGACGACCCACCAGGGTCGCCAGGGAATGGTCCGGGGGGACACATGACTAACGCACTACTCGTGGACGCGCCTATCGTCGCGACGCGCCCCGCCACTGACGCGGTGCCCCATGCTCCGCGTCTACTCATCGAGCACCCGCGAGGACGCGGCTTCTCCGTCGTACGCCGGCTCGCGCAGGAGGCCGCCCCATCGGTCGCCCCGCGTCACCGGCTCGACGTCGCCGAGTCCGAGCTCACCCGCTAGTCGGGCTGACCCTCCGCGCCGGACCACCTCCCACGGGTGGTCAGGCGCGGATCGGGCATGTCAGGGGTGACCGGCGCCACGGCGCCCCCCCACCCAAGGGGTGAAGCGTGATCTGCGACGCTGTCCTATCGTCGGGTGGGGCCTCCGCCGGGTCAGGGACGGGACGTTCGCCCTCAACCGAGGTGGAGGGAGACGTTCGTGGGGCCCACGCAGTGACGCGTGTCGAGGCAGGCACGACGCTGGGCAGCCGCTACGTCCTCGACGAGCGCGTCGCCTCGGGCGGGATGGCCGACGTCTGGGCCGCCGAGGACAGCGTGCTCCAGCGCCGGGTGGCCGTGAAGGTGATGCGCCCGGACCCCGACCACGAGGAGCTGTTCGCGCTCCGGTTCCGCGACGAGGCCCTGCACTCCGCGTCGCTGATCCACACCAACATCGCCACGCTGTTCGACTACGGCGAGGACGACGGCGTGGCCTTCCTCGTGATGGAGCTGGTCGACGGCAAGCCGCTGTCGCTGCTGATCAAGGAGCAAGGCACCCTCGACCCCGACCAGGTGCGCTCGATCGTCGGGCAGTGCGCGCTGGCGCTCGGCGTGGCCCACGAGGCGAGGGTCGTGCACCGCGACGTGAAGCCGGCCAACATCCTGGTCCGTGAGGACGGTCTGGTGAAGCTCACGGACTTCGGGATCGCCCGGGCCGTCGACGCCTCGGGCCACACCCGAGCCGGCGACCTGCTCGGCACGCCCAACTACATCAGCCCCGAGCAGGCGCTGGGACGCCCGGCCACCGGAGCCAGCGACCTGTACGCCCTGGGCGTGGTGGGCCACGAGATGCTGACCGGGTCGAAGCCGTTCGACAAGGGCACTCCGATCGCGACCGCGATGAGCCACCTGCACGAGGCGCCGCCGCCGCTCCCGGACGACGTACCCGAGGATCTCGCAGGCGTCATCGAGCACCTCCTGGAGAAGGACCCGCGCAACCGGCCCGAGAACGCGCGGGCGGTCGCGGTCCGGCTCGGCCTCGCCGACCACGAGATCATGGGACTGTCGCTCGGGCTGGCCCAGGCGGTCTACGGCGAGTCCTCGCTCGACGACGCCGTGATCATCGATCCGGACCCGACGCCCGCCGAGCCCACGGGCACCATGGCCGTGGACCGGGCAGCTCTCTTCGAGCAGTGAGCCGTCAGGCGTCGCGGAAGGTGTCCGCGGCGGCCTGGATCCGCTCGACGTAGGCCGTCCACCACGTCTCGTCGCCGAGGTCGTCGGCGTCGCGGCCCCGACGCCCGTCGACGATCTCGCGGGCCAGGTCGCAGTGGCCGGCGTGCTGCGCGGTCTCGGCGACCACCCGCACGACCAGCGCGCCGAACGTCGTCGTACGACGCTCCTCCGGCCACCACGGCACCGATGCCGGCGCGTCGAGGGGAAACCGGGCCAGGGACTCGTCGCTGTGCTGCCAGGCCACCCGGTAGAGGCCGAGCAGCTCCTCCCGGCTCTGGTCGGGGGTCGCCCACATGTCGGCCGACTCCCACACCGAGCCGTCCTCCTCCCAGGGCAGCGAGACGGGTGCGGGCCGCCCGAGGCTGGCCCCGAGATAGCCGAGCTCGACGCCGGTCAGGTGCTTGACCAGTCCGAGCAGGTTGGTGCCGGAGGGCACCACCGGGCGGCGCACGTCGTACTCGCCGAGACCGTCGAGGGCCCGCACCACCGAGTCGCGCCCCTCCTGGAGGTAGCGACCGAGGTCGGCGGAGAGGCTCATCGGGGTCGGGTCAGGTCCTGGTAGTCGGGGTGGTGCTCGATCCAGACCCGGACGAAGGGGCACAGCGCCTTGACCTGCAGGGTGCCGCTCTCACGGACCTGGTCGAGCGACTGCCGGACCAGGGCCGAGCCGACACCGTGGCCCTCGAACGCGTCGTCCACCTCGGTGTGGGTGAACGCGATCACGCCGTCGGACAGCGCGTAGGCCGAGAAGCCGGCGAGCTTCCCGTCCACGAACGCCTCGAAGCGGTTGTCAGCCGGGTTGTCGCGCACCGAGATGTCGCTCATGGGTGCACGTTAGCCGCCGCCCTGGAGCACGTGGTCGGGGACCTCGGGGACCGGACGCCCCTCCGCGACCGCGGCGAAGCGGTCCAGCAGGATCGGCCACTCGGTGAACCGCGCCCGGCCCGCCAGGTTGCCCGCCGTCCAGCCGCCGTGGGCGAAGCGGAACGCGCAGCCGCCGTCGGGGTGGGGTGCGAACCACGCCTCCAGCGTGCTCGGGTGCTCGGGGTCCTGGGCCAGGGTGAAGGTCTGGGCGTAGTGCTCCGGCTGCTCCCAGGCGGTCACCGTTCCCCACTGGTACGCCGTGCCGTCGGCCAGGCGCATCATCGCCGGGCCGCCGACCGCCGGCGCCACGTGGATCGAGGTCATCCCCTCCGGCCCGTAGGCGGTGTGCCACCAGTCGCCGATGCGTCTGGTGAAGGCCGAGAACGCCTCGGCGGGCGAGCACGCCAGGTGGTAGCCGTGCTCGATCGGACCCGCGGCCTCGGTCGAGCGCGGCACGGTGTCGTCGGTGACCGGCTGGTGGAAGACCAGCCGGTTGTTGAAGGGATCCACGACCACGAGCACCCGGCCCCAGTCCTCCTCGCGGATGCCCGGTCGGGCGTAGTCGTAGTCGCGGTCGTGGAGCTCGGCGTGCAGTGCCTCGATGTCGGCCACCGGCATCAGGGCGGCCCCGCCCGGGCTTGCGTCGCCGTAGTGCTCACTGAGATGCAGACGGGTCGCACCGCGGGAGACCTGCGCGTAGAGCGGGGAGTGGTCCGCGTGACCGCCGTGCTCCCAGTCCAGGGTGAAGCCGAGGAAGTCGACGTAGAACTCCATCGCCTTGGCGCGGTCGAAGGTCCGCAGGATCGGCACCGCCGCACCGAGGGCGGGCCGGTCGACCGTCGGGTCGACGGGTTCGGGAGGCTGGGCCGCCAGGGTGTTCCAGTCGCGTACGCCGTACTGGTGGGCGACGATCTCGAGGGCCTCGCTGTGGCTGAGCTCCACCCCGCGCTGGGCGAGGTCGGCGCGCAGCCTGCGGGCCATCGACTTGGGGTCCGACATCACGCTGCTTCTCTCCGGCGGACCTCCGCGGGTGCGGGATCAGGGGCCTGCGTTGCCTGGCGGGTCCGCCCGAAGGGCGCAGACACGGACAGGAAGGTCGTGCTCGTCCACTGCTGGGCATTCACCGTTCCCGGGGTGCGGGTGCAGGCGGCCGGCTGCCCTGGCCGTGGCCAGCCTAACCGCCTTCCGAGCCGCTGGGGAAGCGCCGGTGAACTCCTGTTCGGTTCCCGGCCGGTCACGACTCGGCGCGGCTGGTCATGGTCCACACTTGAGGACATGCGGCCGCAGGTCGTCGCTCACCGCGGCGCGAGCTCCACGAACGCCGAGCACACCCTGGGTGCCTACGTCGAGGCCATCCGCGAAGGGGCCGGGGCCCTCGAGTGCGACGTGCGGTTGACCGCCGACGGCCACCTGGTCTGCGTGCACGACCGCGACCTGCGTCGTACGGCGAGCACCCGCGGGCTGGTCTCCACGATGGAGCTCGCCGACCTCGACCAGCTGGAGTTCGCCTCGTGGAAGAACCCCTGGGCGACCCTGGACGACGAGGCGCCCGACCGGGACCGCGACTACGACGGTGTGCTCACGCTGCGGCGGCTGCTGGAGACGGTCGCGTCCGAGGATCGACCGATCGAGGTGGCGATCGAGACCAAGCACCCCACGCGGTACGGCGGTCTGGTCGAGCGCCGCCTGGTCGAGACGCTCGCCGACTTCGGCTGGGCCGGTGCCGAGAGCCCGGTCCGGGTGATGAGCTTCTCCTACGTGGCGCTGCAGCGGATGCAGCGCCTGGCGCCCGACCTGCGGCTGGTGATGCTGATCGACAAGGCCCGGCACTGGCCGGTGCTCAAGCCGGTGCTCGAGCCCGGTTGGATCCTGGGCCCGGGGATCGACGCGCTGAGCCGGCACCCGAAGTTCGCCGGCCGGCTGGCCGACACCGGTCGCGACGTGCACGTGTGGACCGTCAACACCCACGACCAGCTGGACCTGTGCCTCGACCTCGGAGTGGAGGCCGTGATCACCGACCGGCCCAGCGAGGTGCTGGGGTGGCTCGGCGGCTAGCCTCGCGGCATGGCCAAGAGATCCCGCACGAAGGCGCGCGACCAGGTGACCGCCGAGGGGGCCGTGGGTCCCCGTGAGCCGTGTCCCTGTGGGTCGGGCAAGCGGTACAAGGCCTGCCACGGCTCGGCCGGCGGCGCGTACGTCGTACGCCCGTTCGAGGGGCTGGCCTGGGAGCCGGACCTGGTCGGGCTGCGCGAGTTCGTGGCCGCGGCGACCGCTCCTCTGGCCGTCGGCGACCGGACCGTGCGGCTGTCCACGCTGCTGCCGATGGCGGCGCCGGCGATGGTGCGCGACAGCGGCGAGGTGTGGCTGGCGCTCCAGGTGCGGCACAGTTTCGGCGACCCGTCGCGGGACTTGGCTGCGGTGCTGGAGAAGGCCCTGGCCACCGACGAGCCCGGCATCGTGGGGCTGGTCGACCAACCCGGCCCCGGACCTCGGCTGCAGGACCTGGTCGGCGACGAGCCGATCGAGATCACCGTCCACGACGGCTTCGGCTTCTGGCTCGACGACGTCCCGGAGCGCGACGACGCGATGGTGGCCGCCCTCGAGGAGGCCGACGCCGCCGCGGCTCCGGCCGCGCGGCTGACCACGGTCGAGGCCGCGTACTGGACCGATGCCGGCGCCAAGGAGCACCTGCGCTGGGTCCGCCGCGAGCCCGAGGCCGCGCTCGTCGACGGGTTGGCGCGGCTGGTCACGGCCGGTGACGCCGCGCTGGTCGAGGGCTCGAAGGTGGTCGGCATGTTCCGGGCGCACGGGCTCGTCGTACCCGTCTGGGACCTGCCGGCCGGCACCGGCGCCGACGCCCTGGAAGGCCCCGCGGCGGCGTTCGACCAGCGCCTCGCCGCCGCCCTCGCGAGCACCGCCGACCTCTCCGCCGAGGAGCGCGCCACCCGCTCCGAGCTCGCCAACAAGCAGGTCACACTGCGCTGAAACGCCCCCCGCGGATGAGTTGTCTCGCCGGTGAACGTCTTGTAACTTGGGGGCCGCCCGGTCGTTGTTGCCTCCCCCGTCAACAGCGGCCGGGTCCCTTCATGTCGGCGGGGGGTGGGTGGGGCGGGCTTTCCCCGGTGCACCGGGGAAACAGTCGCTTCTCGGCCGAAATTTCGCCTGAGAGGCGACGACTTCGGCTGGGAGGTCCGGCCCTCAGCCGAGCGGCGCCCGGGCGATCGGGCAGCTCATGCACCGCGGCCCACCGCGACCGGAGCCGAGCTCCGAGCCGGCGATCCGGACCACCTCGATGCCGGCGTCCTCGAGCCGGTCGTTGGTCTCGTCGTTGCGCTCGTAGGCGACCGCGACCCGGGGCGCGATGGCGAGGGTGTTGTTGCCGTCGTCCCACTGCTCGCGCTCGGCGGTGACCGGGTCCAGGCCGGTGTCGATCTGGTGCAGGGTGTCGATGCCCATCGCCTTGGCCGCGGCGACCAGGAAGTGCTCGGCGTCCGCGACGTGCAGGTTCAGGTCGTCGTCGGCGTCCGGGCCGCCGGCCCGGGTGACGGCGTACGCCGTGAGCGAGTCGGCGACGTTGGGGTACATCACGATCTTGTCGACGTCGACCATCGTGCAGACGGTGTCGAGGTGCATCGTGGCCCGCTCCTGCGCGATCGGCACCGCGAGCACGGTGTGGGCCAGGCCCGCGCCGAAGACCTCACGGGCCAGTTGCTCGGCGCCCGCGGGCGTGGTCCGCTCGCCCACGCCGATCGCCAGCACCCCCGGCGCCAGGAGCAGGACGTCGCCGCCCTCGACGTGCTCGGTGTCCCAGCCGTGCAGTCGCGGCGTGCCCGCGAAGCGCGGGTGCCGGGTGTAGATCAGCTCGGTCAGCTGCGTCTCCCGGGCCCGGGCCGGCATCGCCAGCGAGGTGATCGTGACGTGGTCGCGGATCCACACCGACGAGTCGCGGGTGAACAGCAGGTTGGGCAGCGGGTCGATCAGGAAGTCGTAGTCGGGCAGCAGCGAGGTGACCAGCCCGAAGCCGCCGCGCACCTCGTCGTTGCGGATCCCGGCGGTCAGGTGCGTGGCCAGCTCGGCAGGAGACGCGTCGCTGAGCATCGGCCCGAGCCAGCGTCGCATCGTGTCACCGATGTGCAGGCCGGCCAGCGCTGTGGTGATGGCGACGTGGCGTACCTCCTCGGCGGCCAGCGTCTCGGTGAGCAGGTCCATGAGGTAGAGCACCTCGACCCCGCGGTCCCGCAGCGCCGCGGCGAAGGCGTCGTGCTCGTCCTGGGCCCGGGCGACCCACGGGATGCCGTCGAAGAGCAGTCGGTCGTTGTTGCGCGGGGTCAGCCGCTTCAGCTCGACCCCGGGTCGGTGCAGCATCACCGTCCCGAGCCGGCCGACCTCCGAGTCGGCGCCGTGCGTGGGACGGTCGCCGGGGGTGGGGTTCGTCGACATGGCGGCACTCTAACGGGGAGCCGCCGGGCCGGGTCACCCCCGCACGAGCTGGTACGCCGTGACGGCCGCAAGCAGCAGACACACACCGGCACCGACGTAGTGGATCGTCGAGAGGCGCATGTGACGCAGGAGGAACCGTCCCGCCACCACGGCCAGGCCGGAGACCACGAGCAGGGCGCCCCACGCACCGACGAAGACCGACCAGGCGTCGTGGTAGCGGCCCACGAGGCTGATCGTCAGCAGCTGGGAGAGGTCGCCCCACTCGGCGGCGAACAGCACCAGGAAGCTGGCGCCGACCGCGGCCAGACCGGCCTTGGGGGAGGCCGCCTTGGCGGCGTACTCCTCCTCGGTGGCGGCCTCGGCGGCGTCGGCCTTGGGTGCCTCGCGGAGCAGCAGCACGGCCCCGACCAGGAAGATCAGTGCGGCCACCGACTCGACCACGCGGTGCGGCAGGTAGGTCACCACCTGGCCGACGGTGCACGCGATCGCGGTCTGCACGAGGAAAGCGAGACCGACCCCGACCCACACCGCGGCGGGCTTGTAACGGGTCGCCAGCACCAGCGCGGCGACGAAGGTCTTGTCGGGCAGCTCGACCAGGAAGATCGCGCCGAAGGCGACGGCGATCACGGCGAGGTCCACCATCCGAACCCTACGGGGCCATTGCCACCGACGGGGCACGGGTGTTGGCTGACCGGTGGGGTCGTACCGACACATCCCGAGGGAGAAGCACATGGCGAAGTTCGAGTCCTACGTGCAGGGCACACCCAACTACGTGGACCTGATGACATCCGACCAGCGAGCGGCGGCGGAGTTCTACAGCGGCCTGTTCGGCTGGCAGACCGCCGAGGAGCCGGTCGGTGACGACGGCGGCTACTACATCACCGCCACCATCCAGGGCGACTCCGTGGCCGGCATCGGCGGACAGATGCCGGAGCTGGCCGGTCACCCGGCGTTCTGGAACGTCTACCTCGCCTGCGACGACGTCGACGCGACGGCGGCGAAGGTCGAGGCGGCCGGCGGCAAGATCGAGGCCGGCCCGTTCGACGTCATGGAGCACGGCCGGATGGCCGCGATCCAGGACCCGACGGGCGCCCGGGTCAACCTCTGGCAGGCCCACCAGAACATCGGGAGCCAGCGCGGCAACGAGCCCGGCACGTTCATCTGGAACGAGTGCATGACGCCCGACATCCCCGCGGCCACCGCCTTCTACGCCGAGATCCTCGGCATGGGCTCCGAGGACGTTCCGATGGAGGAGGGCGCCTACACGGTGCTCACCAATGCCGAGGGTCGCCAGATCGGCGGCGCGATGAACCCGCCGATGGAGGGCGTCCCGCCGCACTGGAACGTCTACTTCAACGTCGAGGACGTCGACGCAACCGTGGCGAAGGCGCAGGAGCTCGGCGGCCGGGTCGTCGCCCCGGCGTTCGACGTCACCGGCGTGGGGCGGATGGCGGTGCTCGCGGACCCCCAGGGTGCGATGTTCAACCTGATGGCGGGTGACACCACGAACGCCGGGACGTAGGCGCCGCTCAGGCCTGCCGGAACGGGTCGGCCGGGTAGACGCCGAGGATCTTCACCTCGGTGGTGAAGAACTCCAGCTCCTCCAGCGCGCGCCGGACCGGCAGGTCCTCGGGGTGGCCGTCGACCTCGGCGAGGAACTGCGTCGCGGTGAACTCCCCTCCGACCATGTAGCTCTCCAGCTTGGTCATGTTGACGCCGTTCGTGGCGAAGCCGCCGAGCGCCTTGTAGAGGGCGGCCGGCAGGTTGCGCACGTTGAACACGAAGCTGGTGACGACCGGCCCGTTGCCCGCGGGTGCCTGCACGAAGTCGCGGGAGAGGACCACGAAGCGGGTGGTGTTGTGGTCCTCGTCCTCGACGTCGTCGAGCAGGACGTCGAGCCCGTAGATGCCCGCGGCCAGCGGCGGGGAGATCGCCGCCTGGGTGGGGTCGCCCGCCTCCTTCACCTCGCGGGCGGCGCCGGCGGTGTCGCCCGAGATCACCGGCACGAAGTCGTGCTCGCGGATCACCCGACGGCACTGCCCGAGCGCGTGGACGTGGCTGTGCACGGTCTTCACGTCGTCGAGCGTCGCCCCGGGGACGCCGAGCAGCGCGAACCGGATGCGTAGGAAGTGCTCGCCCACGATGTGCAGGGGCGAGGTCGGCAGGAAGTGGTGGATGTCCGCGACCCGGCCGGCCAGCGAGTTGTCGATCGGGATCATCGCCAGGTCGGCGTCACCGCTCTCCACCGCAGCGAAGACGTCCTCGAAGCTGGCACAGGCGACCGGCTCGGCCTCGGGGTGGCACTCGGTGCAGGCCAGATGCGAGTTGGAGCCCGGCTCGCCCTGGTAGGCGATCCGGCGGGGTCCGGCCGCAACCGACGAGGTGCTCACGCGCGTCAGTGTTCCACGGCGCCGCTCCCCGCGATTAGGCTCGCTCAGCGTGTGGATCCTCGACGTGGCGGCGCTGGTGGTGGCCGTGCTGGCGGCGGCCCTCGCCGTCGTGGCGCTGCGGCGCCAGGCCCGGTCACGTCGTACGCCGGGAGGAGAGGCACTGACGGAGGACGTCCAGGGCCTGCGCCAGGAGGTCGCCGCCCTCCGGGCCGAGGCCGGGGACGCGCTGCGCCACCTCGCGGTGGTGCGCTACGACGCCTTCGGTGACATGGGCGGCCACCTGTCCTGGTCGTTGGCCCTCCTCGACGACGCGGGCAACGGCGTGGTGCTGACCTCCATCCACGGCCGTTCGGACGCCCGGACCTACGCCAAGAACGTCGCCTCCTGGTCGAGCCAGCAGCAGCTCTCGCCCGAGGAGGAGGAGGCGATCACGCACGCCCGTCCCGAGTGAGGACGTGCCGACCCGACGAAGTCGGGGCGGCACGGCCGGAGCGAGCGCCGCTGCCCGCTCGCGGGGGAGGCTGAACAGTCGGCAACTTCGCGGCCCGCCTCGCGTCTCATCGGTGAGAGATCACCGCGGACGGGGAGGGCACCAGATGGCCACCAGAGGGACCCGGGCCGCTGCTGCGGTCGCCGGCTGCGCCGTCGTCGTCGCGGCGTCGTTCGCATTCCTCGGCCGGAGCCACGGAGGCGACGGCTCGACGGCGCCGGTCGGGACCTCCCCGCAACTGCCCCGGGGCGCGCTGACCGGCGACGTGGACGGAGACGGCCGGACCGACACCGTCTCGATCGACCGCAACGGCCTGATCCGGGTGGTCCTCGGCTCCGGTACGACGGTGCGGCAGCTGGTCCCCGGCGGCACCCGGCTCGAGGGCCTGGTCGACGTGGGGACTCCCGGCCTCGACCTGGTCACCTCTCCTGGCACCACCGGGTCGCAGGGGAGCCCGTGGTCGGTCTGGCACCTGCACGGCCACACGCTGGCGACGCTCGCGATCCGCCACCACGGCACGATCGGCCCGGAGCCGGGCAACCTGGTCGCCTGGGTCACCGGCCACACCCTCCACGACGGCGTCCTCGACGTCCTCGAGAAGGGCCAGGACCGGGTCGCCGTCCTCACCCGCTCCTGGTCACTGCGAGCCGGGGAGCTGGCACCGCACCCCGCCGGGGTGCGGTGCTGGGACCGGTCCACGCACCAGCCTCCGGCCCGGTGCGCCCCCGGCCAGGACTGGACGTACGACGTGGGTCCGCACGGTGACCTGCCGGCCCTGCAGCCGATCGACACCACCTGGTCGCCGAACGCGAGCGCTCCGGTCGTCGACGGTGCCGACTCCTGGACGCTCGAGCGGGCCACGCCCCCGGGCCCCGACGACGCTCCGCGGGTCGACCTCGTCCTGCGCGCACCCGGCCGCGTCGCCCGGCTGCTCGTCCCGCCCGGCTGGGCACCGGCGCTGGGACCCCGAGTGGTCACAGCGGGCTCCCTGCACGGCATCCTGGTCAGCCAGGAGGGCGGCGACGTCGACACCTGGCGGTTCTACGTCGACCAGGGCGGCCGGCCGGTCCAGGTGTCCACCCGGGGGCCGCTGCCGCTGGGCGGTGGCTTCTCCCATGTCACCGGGGCCGCCTACCTCTCCTGGGTCAGCGCGGCGGGGCGGGTCTTCACCCGGGTCGGCACAGCCCGCCCGGGCCACTACCGCGTCTACGAGTGGGTAGCGGCCGGAACGACCGCAGGCGCGGCTCCGGTGCTGCGGGCCTACGATCTCGGGCTCGTGTGCTTCGACGACCTCTTCGGTCACTACGGCACCTGCGCCCGCTGAGATCGGTCGGGGTCGCCGGACAACCCCGGTGGGTCCCGCGCGTCTGAGAGGGTGACAGAGCTTCACGGAGGACCTCCTCGCGGCGGTCCTCCATCTCAGACAAGGGGTCGAGCCATGCCGGTGATCTCTGGTCGCCCGCTCAGCGGCACCGCTCTCGGGGACCTGTACGTCGCCCATCGGTTGGCGCTGGTGCGTCTGGCGATGCTGCTGGTCGACGACCGCGCCAGCGCCGAGGACGTCGTCCAGGATGCCTTCGCCGGCCTCGCCGGCCAGCGTGGAGGGCTGCGGGATCCGGATGCCGCGCTCGCCTACCTGCGCAAGGCGGTGGTCAACCGGTCCCGTTCCGCGCTGCGCCGGCGTCGCACGGCGCGCGGGTACGCCCCGCCGCGCAGCATAGAGCTCGCCCGGCCCGACGAACGGGCGGTGCTGGCCGAGGAGCACCGCGAGATCCTGGCGGCGGTCGACCGGCTCGCGCCACGCCAGCGCGAGGTGCTGGTGCTGCGCTACTGGTCGGGCCTCACGGAGGCGGAGATCGCCGAGGCCCTCGGCATCTCGCGCGGCGCGGTGAAGTCGACGGCCAGTCGGGCCCTGGACCAGCTCGAGCAGATGATGGGAGGGGACCACGCATGAGCACCCAGATCGAGGACCGCCTCACGGCCGCCTTGACCGCCCGGGCCGACCTCGTGCAGCCGGAGGACCTGCGGCACCTGACCCTGCCGGCCCCGCAATCGCCCCCCGCCTGGCGGCGTCCGGCCGTGCTCGCGCTGGTGGCCGCGGCGGCCGCCGCCGCGATCGCCGTACCCGTCCTGTTGAAGGGAGACCACCGGACGGACCGGCCCCTGCCGCCGAGCACGGGCATCCCGACCCCGGTCCAGAGCCTGTCGGGCGACGTGGACGGCGACGGCCGGCCCGACCGACTGCGGACGTCGGGCCAGACCCTGACCGTCACGCTCGCGGCCGACCCAAGCCACCCGATCACGACGAGCGTGCCACACCTGGCCGGTCTGATCGGGTTCGCCGACACGGGCGGCCCGGCCCACGGGATCCTGGTGGCCACGAGCGGGACCACGTTCAAGAACGGCCGGGACTGGGAGGCCTACGCCGTCGAGCGGGACAAGCTGCACGTCGTCGTGCTGAACGGGTCGGCGCCGAACGGGACGGGCACGCAGTCCTTTGGCACCATGCTCGGCGTGGTCCCCGGCATCGCGGTCTCCTGGATCGCTCCTGGAGGGGTCCCGATGAGCGGGCTGCTCGATGCGTCCCAGCAGGGCGAACGGCGCCTAGCTGTTGCGGTGAGCAGGTTCGTCCCCGGGGGCGGCGGTCTAGCCCAGCAACGCGTCGGAAGGTGGTGCTGGGACACCGCGACGCAGCCGTTGCCTGCCCCTTGCCCGACTGGCGTGACCGATGCCTACGACCCCGGGCCACACGGCTCCCTGCCGAGCCTCCAGCGGACGGCCTCCCCGGACTACATCGTCCCGGGTGACACCTGGAAAGCCGCCAGGGTCTCGCTGCGGCTCAGGAAGGGGAGCCCCCACACGGTGTCGCCCTTCGACCAGGTCTTCGATGTCGCCGGCACGATCGACGGCCGGCACGTGTCGGCACCGGCGGGGTACGCCATGCCCGCCCTCTATCAGACCTTCCTCGACCTCGGGCACGGTGTGCGTGGGCTCGCCGTCAAGGACGACAGCAAGGGAACCTGGAACCTGCTCGCCGTCACCAGCCACGGCCTGGTCCCGTTGGTCGCCCAGGACCCGAGCAACGGAAAGAACGGGTCGGTCTACCTCCACCCCGGCACCGTGGGGGTCATCGTGACGGGCAAGCCGCGCGCGGCAGAGACCTGGATCGGTCCGGACCAGCAGGTCTTCACCCGCGTCGCGACCGACCAGGTGGGACGTTTCCACACCTACGAGTGGCAGGTCACCGACGCGTCGGGGACGAAGCTCGTCGCAGTCGACCTCGGCACGGTGTGCATCGACGACTTCCAAGGCACCTACGGCACCTGCGCCGGCTGACGTCGTACGGCGGGTCAGCGCGGGACGCGGACCAGGACCCGGCCGGGCAGACAGGTCATCCGCAGCTCGCGGCCGGCGCCGAGCGGGTCGCCGTCGAGCTGGCGCGGGGTGTCGGTGGCCGCGCGGACGACCACGGTGCGGCCGCGCATCCGGGCGATAGTCTCGTCGGTGTGCGGCCGCTTGGCCAGCACCCGGAAGGCCAGGGGAAGCCAGGACAGGAACCGCTTCGGGTGCAGGAGTACGACGTCGAGCAGGCCGTCGTCGATCGCGGCGTCGGGCAGCAGGGGCATCCCGGCCTGGAGGTAGCCGACGTTGCCGACGACGACGGTCCGCGCCCGGTGGGAGGTGAACTCCTCGTCGTCCACGGAGATCTCCAGCCTCACCACGGGGGACATCAGCGCCTTGAACCCCGACAGGACGTAGGCGAACCAGCCGACCTTCGCCTTGATCTGCTCGTTGACGCCCTCGATCATGGCCGCGTCCAGGCCCATCCCGGCCATCACCATGAAGTGCGTCGGCTCCATCGCGTCACCGGAGACCTCGACCAGGTCGATGGCCCGGTCCTGCCCGGTCAGCGCGACGTCGATCGCGGCCCGCAGGTAGAGCGGGACGTCGAGGTTGCGGGCCAGCAGGTTGCCGGTGCCGGCTGGGATGATCCCGACCGGGATGCCGGTGCCGGCCAGCTCGGCGCACACCTCGCGCACGGTCCCGTCGCCACCGCAGACCAGCACCAGGTCGGCTCCGGCGATCGAGGCGGCCTCGGCCATGCCGGTGCCCGGGTCCTCGACGGTGGTGTACTGCCACGACGGTGGGGACCATCCGGCCTCCTGCGCCATCGCGGTCACCACCGAGCGGAACTGGCCGACGTCCTCGACCTTGATCGGGTTCACGATCACCGCGAGCGAACGCTCCGACGGGATCGCCTCGGCGAGCGGCTCCGCGGACTCCGCATGGCTTCGGGGCAGCGGGCTGTAGAGGGTCAGTGCGACCAGCACCACGAACGCACCGAGCAGCCAGCCCCCCAGCACGTCGGTGGGGAAGTGGCGACCCAGGAACACGCGGTCCAGCCCGACGACGACCGCCAGCAGCACCGCGCCGACGTACACCGCCCGGCGGAGCGCGGCCCGACGGATCAGCATCCAGGCCAGGACGATCAGCACGCCGGCCAGGGCCGCCGAGCTCGATGCGTGGCCGGACGGGAAGGACTTGGACACCAGCTTGCCGACCGGGTCCTGCCAGGTCGGCCGGGACCTCCCGTAGAGCAGCTTCACGCCGGTGGTGAGCAGCGAGGTCGACACCATCACCGCGATCGCGAACACCGCGGCCCGTCGGTGCCCCCGCAGCAGCAGAGGTACGGCGATCAGGGTGGTCCAGACCGTCATCCCGATGGTCGCGAAGCCGGTCTCGATCCCGTTCAGCGGCCGGTCCGTCCACGAGCGGGCAGCCGCCCACTGCTCGGCGCTGCGGCCCAGGTCGTCGAGCCCGTTCAGCGGGGCGCGTGACAGGTGCACGAGGAACGCCAGCAGCAGGAACGCCGCGGCGCACACCCCGGCCCAGGCCAGGGTGACGGAACGCGGGCGGTCGAGCACGGGCGTCAGTATGCCGGGAGGCACCCGACCTCCACCCCACCCCGTCGGGGACGGACGGAACTGGCGTGCTGCCGGTCACGCCGCGCGGATAGCCTTGCCACATGACCGCACACGCCGGAGCCCCGACATGATCGACCCCAAGGTGCTCCGCGACGACCCCGACCGGGTCCGCGCCGCTCAGGCCAAGCGCGGTCTGTCCGACGAGGTGGTCGACCGGGCCCTGGCCGCCGACACCGCCCGGCGCGAGGCCATTGCCACCTTCGAGTCCAAGCGGGGCGAGCAGAAGCAGCTCGGCAAGCAGATCCCGCAGGCCCAGGGCGACGAGAAGGCGGCCCTGCTGGCCCGGACCAAGGACCTCGCCGCCGAGGTGAAGGCCGCCGAGGCGGCGCAGACCGAGGCCGACGAGACGTGGCGCGCCGCGCTCATGGAGATCCCCAACCTGGCCGCGGACGAGTCGCCCGCCGGTGGTGAGGACGACTACGTGGTGCTCGAGACCGTCGGCACCCCGCCGGTGTTCGACTTCGAGCCGCGCGACCACGTCGAGCTCGGCCGGATGCTCGGGGCGATCGACCTCGAGCGGGGCGCCAAGGTGTCCGGCTCGCGCTTCTACTTCCTGACCGGGGTCGGGGCCCAGCTCGAGTTCGCGCTGATCAACATGGCGATGGACCAGGCCCGCAACGCCGGCTTCACCCAGATGGTCGTCCCGTCCCTGGTCAAGCCGCGCGCCATGGAGGGCACCGGCTTCCTCGGGCAGGCGGCCGACGACGTCTACCGGATCGAGGGCCAGGACCTCTACCTGGTCGGTACCTCCGAGGTCCCGCTCGCGGCGTACCACTCCGACGAGATCCTCGACAGCGCCCAGCTGCCCCTGCGCTACGCCGCCTTCAGCCCCTGCTTCCGCAAGGAGGCCGGCTCGCACGGCAAGGACACCCGGGGCATCTTCCGGGTGCACTGGTTCGACAAGGTCGAGATGTTCGTCTACACGACGGTCGAGGAGTCGTACGCCGAGCACCAGCGGCTGCTGGCGTGGGAGAAGGAGTTCCTCGACAAGCTCGAGCTCTGCTACCGGGTGATCGACGTCGCCGCCGGCGACCTCGGTCTGTCGGCACAGCGGAAGTTCGACTGCGAGGCGTGGATCGCCTCGCAGGGCCGCTACCGCGAGCTCACCTCGGCGTCGAACTGCACCGACTTCCAGACCCGGCGGCTCGACACTCGTCGACGTGACGAGAACGGCGACATCGCACCGGTCGCGACCCTGAACGGCACGCTCTGCTCGACCAACCGGCCGATCATCGCCCTGCTGGAGACCCACCAGCAGGAGGACGGCTCAGTCCGGGTCCCGGAGGCGCTGCGGCCCTACCTCGGTGGCCTCGAGGTGCTCAAGCCGGTCACCGCGTGATGTGTCGGTCGGGCCGGTGAGCGACTGGCGTCCGCGCCTGGTCGCGCTCGACATCGACGGCACCCTGCTGAAGTGGGTCGAGGGCGCCGGTACGACGTACGAGCAGATCAGCCCGCCCGTGTACGACGCGGTCCACCGCGCCATGGCGGCCGGTGCGCACGTCGTGCTGGCCAGCGGCCGGTCGCCGCACGGGATGACCCGGATCGCCGACCTGCTCGACCTGCACTCCGACGGCGACGAGCCGCTGTGGATCGTGGCCAGTAACGGTGCCGTGGTCTTCCGCTACCCGCCCTTCGAGGTGGTCCACGAGGAGACGTTCGACGCTGCTCCGGCGGTGGCCGCCGTGCTGGAGTACCACCCGAACGCGCTGGTCGCGGTCGAGGAGCGCGGCGTCGGCTACCGGGTGAACCGGCCGTTCCCCGAGGGTGAGCTGAGCGGCGAGATGACGCTGGCCGAGGTCGACGAGATCGTCTCCGGCCCGGTCAGCCGGGTGATCATCAGGGACCCGGACGCCACGGCCGACGACTTCGTCGCCCTCGCCGGGAAGCTCGGTCTGCACGGCACCGACTACGTCGTCGGCTGGACCGCCTGGCTCGACCTCGCACCGGTCGGCGTCAGCAAGGCCTTCGGCCTCGCCCGGGTCGCCGACGAGCTCGGCATCGACCCCGCGGACACGCTCGCCCTGGGCGACGGCCGCAACGACATCGAGATGCTGCGCTGGGCCGGCCGGGGCGTCGCCATGGGCCAGGCCGTCGAGGTCGTGCAGGAGGCGGCGGACGCGGTGACCGACAGCGTCCACGACGAGGGCGTGGCCACCGAGCTGGACCTCTGGTGGCCCCCCGCGTGAGCCTGCCCCGGCTGGTCGCCACCGACCTCGACGGCACCCTGCTCGACGACGACGGCCGGATCACCGAGCGCACCGCCGACGTCCTGCGCCGGGTCCAGGAGCAGGGCGTCCGGGTGGTCATCGTCACCGCCCGGCCCCTCCGGTGGATGGACGAGCTGTGGGAGCTGGTCGGCGGCGGGCGCGGGATCGGGATCGTCTCCAACGGCGCGATCACCTACGACATCGACCGTCGCGAGCCGATCGACGTGCACGGCATCCCCGCGACCGACGGCCTGCCGATGGTGGCCGCGATCCGGAAGGCGGCACCGGGTACGACGTTCGCCCTGGAGTGCCTCGGCGGGTTCCGCCACGAGCCCGACTACGTCGAGCTGCACCCCTCGCCACCCGACGTCCGCGTCGGCGACCTGGCGGGGCTGTGGGACGAGCCGGCGGTCAAGGTGCTGGCCGAGCATCTGACGCTCGACCCGGACGACTTCCGGGCCCGGGTCGTCGACGCGGTCGGCGAGCGGGCCACGCCGACCTGGACCACCGACCACCTCATGGAGGTCAGCGCCCGCGGCGTGACCAAGGGCGGTGCCCTGGCCGAGCTGTGCCGCAGGCTCGGGGTGGCTCCGGAGGAGGTGGTGGCGTTCGGGGACATGCCGAACGACGTGCCGATGCTGCGCTGGGCCGGCACGTCGTACGCCGTGGCGAACGCGCACCCGGACGTGGTCGCGGCCGCCGGTCATCGGGCCCCGGCCAACTCCGAGGACGGCGTCGCGGCGGTGCTGGCCGGGATTTTCGCGGCTGTGATCGAATAGGGCCCGTGACCCGCCACCTCCGACGCACCTCCGCCGGCTCTCGCAGGGGCCTGCCGGCCGGTCTGGCCCTCGCGGTGCTGGCCGGGATCGTGCTGCTCGGCGGGGGCGCCGTGACCGGGTCGGCGGCGGCAGCTGCGGCCTGCCCACCGACCACCGTCAAGCAGGACATCAAGGCGGCCGACACCGTGTTCCGGGGGGTCGTGACCAAGGCCCGCCGGGTGCAGGGCAGCGGCAAGCACCGCACCCGCGACTACCGCGTGGCCGCGGACCGTATCTACCAGGGATCCCTGGTCACCGACAAGGTGGTCGTCACGACCCGGGTGGGCACCTCCGCCGACCGCCGCTGCCTGGCACCGCTGACCGAGGGGAAGCGCTACATCTTCTTCGTGGTCGAGAAGGGCGCCCGGCTGATGGCCACCGACGCCACCGCGCGGGCGGGGCGCCACCTGACGCGCCAGGTGGTCGCGCAGCTCGGCGACGGCAAGCAGCCCGAGACCCAGCCCGCACCCAGCGCCGAGTTCACCACCGTGTCCGACGCCTCGCCGCCCTCGCTGTCCAGGCTCCTGGCGCCGGGTGCCGCGCTGGTGATCGTCAGCCTGCTCGGGCTGCTGGTGGTCGGCCGGCTCGGCCGTCGTACGACCTAGAGGTACATCCCCGACTGACCGGCGCCCGGGTCCTGCTGCGGCGCCATGCCGGGCTGCTGGCCGGGGTGCTGACCCTGCGGCCCGAGCTGACCGGAGCCGGCGGGCAGGGCCCGACGCATCTGCTCGAACTGCGCTCGCGCCGACACCTGCTGGGCGTAGATCGCGGTCTGGATGCCGTGGAAGAGGCCTTCGAGCCAGCCCACGAGCTGGGCCTGGGCGATCCGCAGCTCGGCGTCGGAGGGCGTCGAGTCCTCGGTGAACGGCAGGGAGAGGCGCTCGAGCTCCTCGACCAGCTCGGGAGCCAGACCGCTCTCGAGCTCCTTGATCGAGGAGGCGTGGATCTCCTTGAGCCGGTTGCGGCTGGCGTCGTCGAGCGGGGCCGACTTCACCTCTTCGAGGAGCTGCCGGATCATGCTGCCGATCCGCATCACCTTCGCCGGCTGCTCGACCAGCTCGGTCAGGTCGCGCAGGTCCCCGTCCTCGGTGTCCTGGTCGTCGTCGTCGGCGGTCTGCGTGGCGTGCGCGATCGCGCTCGCGGGTACGACGATCGGCTGGCCGTCGGGGCCGACCACGATGACCTGCTGCTCACCCGTTTCCGACTCGCTCATGACCCCACCCTACAAATGGGTCAGGCATCGCCGGTCGGCGCCGTGGTCAGCACGATCTTGCCGGTGTGGGCTCCGCTCTCCATCAGGGCGTGGGCGGTGGCCGCCTCGGCGAGCGGGACCGTCCGCTCGATGACCGGCCGGATCGTCCCGTCCGCGACCAGTGGCCACACGTGCTCGACCACGGCGGCGCAGATGGTCGCCTTCTCACCGGTCGAGCGGCCGCGCAACGCGGTCGAGATCACCGCACCGCGCTTGCGCATCAGGGCGTTCAGGTCCAGCTCGGCCTTCCGGCCACCCTGCATCCCGATCACCACCAGACGGCCGCCGTCGGCGAGCACGTCGACGTTGCCGGCGAGGTAGGACGCGCCCATGTTGTCGAGCACGACGTCGGCACCGTGACCGTCGGTCGCCTCGCGCACGGCCTCGACGAAGTCCTGCTCGTGGTAGTCGATGGTCACGTCCGCACCGAGAGACGCGCAGAAGGCCAGCTTCTCCGGGGTGCCGGCGGTGGTCAGGACCCGCGCCCCCAGGGCGTGGCCGAGCTGGATCGCGAACGTGCCGATCCCGCCGGCCCCGCCGTGCACCAGCAGGTTGTCACCGGCCCGCAGCCCGGCGACCATCATCAGGTTGGACCACACGGTGGCGGCCACCTCGGGCAGGGCCGCGGCGGTGATCAGGTCGACGCCGGCGGGCACCGGCATCACCTGACCGGCGGGTACGGCGACCAGCGTCGCGTAGCCGCCGCCCGACAACAGGGCACAGACCTCGTCGCCCACCTGGAAGCCGGTGACGCCCTCGCCGAGCGCGGCGACCGTGCCGCTGCACTCCAGGCCGATGATCTCCGAGGCGCCGGGAGGAGGCGGGTAGTGCCCCTGGCGCTGGAGCAGGTCGGCCCGGTTCGCCGCCGTCGCGGCGACCGCCACCAACACGTCGCCGGGCCCGGCGACGGCGTCGGGCACCTCGACGTACTCGAGCACCTCGGGTCCGCCCGGCGTGCGGGCGACCGCGGCCTTCACACGCGGCCCCGTCCCGAGGTCACTCGAACTCGTCGCCGGTGTGGTCCACCGTGCTGTCGTCGGGCACGTCGTCGTCCACGTCGACGGGGTCGGGCGCGTTGGACGGGTGGTCCCAGTTCTCGGCCAGCGCCTGGGCCTTGCCGGCCAGTCTCTCGATCTCCTCGACGTCGGCCCCGCTGATGCCGGCGGCGTAACCCAGGAGGTACGTCGTGATCGGGGCGGCCTTGCGGATCACGTTGTCGGCGGCGACCTTGGCCAGGTCGAGGACCAGGGCCTCGTCGACCTCGGTCTCGATGTCGAGGGCGTCACACAGCTCGTCGATCCAGTCGTGAAGGTTCACGCGCCCATCTTCCTATACCCGGGCGACTCTTCAAGCCCCTTCGCCGGACAACCCGCCGTCGCCGCGCAGGCGGGCGACGTCGGTCCAGGTGTCGACGTCGGCTGCCTCGTCACCGGTGGCGGGGACGTCGACGGCGGCCCCGGAGGCGCTCAGCGTCCGCATCGGCCGACCGTGCGGCTCCGGCAGCTCCAGCACCCGGGCGAGCGGGACCGCCCCGGCGAGCTGGCGGCGGCCGGCGGCGTCGACCAGCCAGGCCCCGTCGGCACCGCGGGCGGCCACGAGGAGTCGGTCGACCGTGGCGGCGGTGACGTGGGGCATGTCCACGGCCAGCACGACGACCAGCTCCGGTCGCCGCGCGAGGGCGGCGACGCCGGCGCACAGGGCGGACAGCGGGCCGCCGCCCGCCGGCGACTCACGGGTGAAGGTCACCGGGCGGCTCGTGGGCACCAGGTCACCGACGACGACGACCTCCTCGGCACCGGCGACGGCGGTCAGTGCGTGCTCGAGCAGCGACCGGCCGTCGTGCTCGAGGGACGCCTTGTCGGCTCCGTCGAGCCTGACCGCCGAGCCCCCGGCGAGGACCACGGCCGCCCAGCAGTCCGTCTCCCCGCTCATGCGGCCAGTCTCGCAGCCGTGGGAGGCTGGGCCCATGCAGGTCGCGCTGATCCAGGAGGCGGCGAGCCTCGACCCGGCGGTCAACCGGGCCAGGTTGGCCGAGCTCGTGCCCGGCGACGCCGACCTGGTGGTGCTGCCGGAGGCCTTCGCCCGCGACTTCGGTGAGGCAGGCTCCGGTCTCAGCGGGTCGGCCGAGACCCTGGACGGACCGTTCGCCACCGAGGTCGACCGGTTGGCCCGGGACCGTCGGACGACGGTGGTGGCCGGGCTGTTCGAGAACAACCCCGACTCGCCCGAGCGCCCGTGGAACACCCTGGTGGTCCGCGGCACGGTGCACGAGGACTACCGCAAGATCCACCTCTACGACTCGTTCGGCTACCGCGAGTCAGACGTGCTCGCGCCCGGCGCGCTCGACCCGGTGACCTTCCCGCTCGGCGGGTTCACCGTCGGCCTGATGACCTGTTACGACCTGCGCTTCCCCGAGCTGGCGCGGGCGCTCGTGGACCGCGGCGCGGACGTGCTCGTCGTCCCGTCGGCGTGGGTCGCGGGGCCGCGCAAGGTCGACCACTGGACCACGCTGCTACGGGCCCGGGCGATCGAGAACACCGTGTACGTCGTGGGCGCCGGCCAGCCCGGGCCGCGCTACACCGGCCACTCGATGGTGGTCGACCCGCTGGGAGACGTGGTCGCGAGCACCGGTGACGGGCCGGCCGTGCTCCGGGCCGAGCTCGACCCGTCCGTGGTCTCCCGAGCGCGGGACACCAACCCCTCCCTGGCCAACCGCCGCCTGTAACCTCACAGGTCGTGTCCAGGGCCGAGCCTCGTCGACGCGCCGAGCCGACCGGCCGGCGCGTGAAGCAGAGGCCCTCGGTGTCGAGCGGTCGCCGGTCCGCCGCGGCGGCCACCCGCCCGGACCCCGTCGACGACCGCGCCCCGGAGTCGGCCCCGACCCCCGGGCCGGGCCCGCGAGGCCGGGTGGCGCACGGTGTCGGCACCACGCTCTGGCTCCTCGTCCTGGCCGCCGCGGTGGCGGCGCTGCTCGCCGCCCTGGTGGGGGCGCAGGGGCACTGGTTCGCCGATGGAGGAGCCGTGGCCACGGTCACGGCGTACGCCTGGGGGCTGGCCGCCCGCACCGGCGGCCGCCCGGCGATCTTCGGACTGCTCGCCCTGGTCCTCGGTGTCGTGGTGGTGGTCGTCGACAGCGACGGTCTGCGCAGTGGTGCCGCGGTGGTGACGACTGTGCTGACGGCGGTGTTCGCGGTGATGGTGACAGTGCCGGCGGTGCGGATGACGAGCGCGGTCCGCGAGATCCTGGTGGCGCTGGTGGTCGCGGTGGTGGGGGCGATGGCCACCCTGGCCTGGGCGCCGGTGGTCGACCTCGACCGCTTCGAGTACACCGCTCTCGGGCTCTCCCTGGTGGCGTCGTTCCTCACCGTGTTCCGGCTGGGTGCCGGCCTCCACGGCCTGGGCACGCGGGGGATCGTCGCGGTGGTCGTCGGGAGCCTGATGCTCGCCGTCACCGTCGGGTACGCCGAGCTGCTGCGCCGCTACGGCACCCAGAGCCTCGTGGACACCCTGGACGAGGCGGTGCGGTGGAGCCGCCACCACCTCGGTGCGTTCCCCCGGCCGATCGTGGCTCTGCTCGGCGTCCCGGCGCTGACCTGGGGCACCCACATGCGGGCCCGCCGGCGGCAGGGCTGGTGGGTCTGCGCGTTCGGCGTCGCCATGACCGCCCCGGTCGCCTACGGGTACGTCGACCCGGGGCGCTCGGTGCGCGAGGTCTCGCTCGCGCTGGGGTACGGCGTGGTGATCGGGCTGCTGCTCGGTTTCCTGCTGATCCGCGTCGACCTGGCCGCGACCGGCCGGAGCACCAGCCGCGGTCGACGCAGCGCCGTGCCCGGCGACGCCGAGCCGCTGCGCCCCGAGCCGGGGCGCACCCACCCGCTCTGGTGAAGGGGACCTACCTGCCGGTATCCACTAGGTTCGACGGGTGGCGCGCGAGCAGACGGTCCGGATCCTGGCCGAGATGGTGGCCAACGTGATCGTGGTCGAGGTCGCCGTCGACGACGCGGTGGCCGCCGGAGACACGGTGTGCCTGCTGGAGTCGATGAAGATGGAGATCCCCGTGCTCGCCGAGACCGGCGGGGTGGTCTCCGCGATCAGGGTCGCGACCGGAGACGTCGTCCAGGAGGGCGACGTGCTGGTCGAGCTCACCGTCCGTCGCTGACCTCGCCGGTGGCGTCGCCCCGTCTCGTCGGCAGAGGGGGCGGGATTCGAACCCGCGGCTGACATCTCTGCCAGCGACCGCTTTCAAGGCGGTTCCGATCGGCCACTCCGGCACCCCTCCGAGCGCGCCGGTCCACGAGGGAGCGGGCGCCCGGCAGAGTCTAGGACGTGCCCGCGGCTTACTCCGAGCCGCCGATCTCCAGCTCGACGTCGTCGTAGGCCAGGTCGTGCAGGCGTTGGGCGTGACGCTCGATGTCGCCGATCAGCCGGCTCAGCTGCGCGGCGACGGCCTCGACGTCGGGGGCGACCAGCACCTCGGACGCGAGGTGGTTGAGCCGGATCACCAGCTGGTCGCGCTCCCGCACCACGCGCGTCGCGCGGGCCGAGAGCCAGGCGTTGCGGCGGTGGGAGTGCTCGCGCAGGAGCCCCTCGCGCACCGGCACCAGGTGGCGACGCACGTTCCAGCGCCAGGCACCCGCGTCCCCGGCATGGTCACGCGCGCGCAGGAGGTCGTCGAGGGGGCCGGTCGTCGTCGCCATGGGAACCTCCCGGGTTCGGACCCACCGTGCTGCGTGGAGGGGACGGGCGGTGGCGTCCACTCTGGACCCGAGCCGGGCGCCGGGGCAAGGGGTGCGGCGGTCCCGGATTCCCCGTGACGCTCGGGCCCGTGTTGAATTCCCCCGTGACGAACCCGCCTCCGGCCACCAGCACGTCGTACCGGCTGGCGCCCGGGCTGGCGGCCCGGCTGATCGGGCGCAGCCTGATCGGGCTCGCGGTGCTGGTCGGCGCCGGCACCCTGGTCGGTGCGCTCGCCGGCGGCTGGCAGGTGCCCGCGGGGGTCGCGATCGTCGGTGTGGTCGCGGTCGCGGCCTGGGCGTGGTGGCTGCTGCGTCGGGGCACCGCGGTCCGCCTCTCCGACGAGGGGTACGACGTCCGGTTGCTGAGGGGGGTCGGGGTGGCCAGGGCCTCGTGGAGCCAGGTGGACGAGGCCGTCGCCGCCAGTCCGCGCGGCGAGCCGTGCCTCGTGCTGCGCCTGGTGGACGGCCGGGCCACCCGGCTGCCGATGGCGGCCCTGGCCGGAGACCGCGAGGCGTTCGCCCACGACGTACGCCGTCGGCTGCGCGACGCCCACACCTCGCAGGCACCGGCGGATGGCCCGGGCGGGGCTGATTCGGCCGAGGCCGAGGACTCCTTGTAACCTGTGCTCGCTGTTGGAAGCGCGCCCCGGCGCGTTGAGGAGGCGTCGCCTAGCCCGGTTTATGGCGCCCGCCTGCTAAGCGGGTTGAGGTTAATCCCTCTCGCGGGTTCAAATCCCGCCGCCTCCGCCACTTCAGTGCAGGCCTCGCCGCGACCGCGCGGTGAGGCCTGCGGCGTTTGCACCCCCGGCCGGAGGGGTAAGAGAGGCTCGGAGGCCGGTCGCCACCTCGGCGGACAACGGATTTCGTTGCAAGTCCTTGCAACTAGTTGCAATGCAAGTTTCTGACCCACGGTTGATCTCCTGCGGTGCCACGACCTCCCGCACAATGGTTTTTCGGGTGATCACAGCCCCCACAGGGAGGAACTCCAGGATGAAGAACATGCGCAAGGTCGGTCTGGCAGTCGTAACGGCGGTGCTCAGCATCGGTGTTGTGAGCATCTCCGCACCAGCGCACGCCGACACCACCTGGGGATGCAAGACCTGCCTCCGGGCCGGGCAGTAGCCGACGAGCAGGGAGTTGCCAACCGCAGTCTTGAGACAGGGCCGGCTCACACCCCCCATTCCGGGCGGGCCCTGACAGCCACCCCCCTGGCGATCTCAAGCGACGACAGGGGGACAGGATCGGATGATCCTGTCCCCCTGGTCGTCTTTTCCGGGCCGTGCGGCTGACCGTCAGTCGGGCTCGCGTCCCGACACTCCGGCCTGGCCCATCGTGTAGCCGAGCTGGAACCTGGTCTCCGCGTCGAACTCGGCCTTGAGGTCGGCGACGTAGCCGGCGAAGGTACGCGCGCTGACCCCGAGCCGCTTGGCGCTGACCGGGTCGGAGTGACCCTCGATCAGCATCCGGATCGTCATCGAGCGCTGCTCGGCCGCGATGTCGTTCATCATCGAGCGCTCGGTGTTGGTGAAGGGTCGGGCGCGTTCCCAGGCCCGCTCGAAGACGTCGACGAGGTAGGCGACGAGCCCCGGCTCGCGGATCGCCATCGCGATGGACAGGTCGGCGTTGCCCGGGATGATCGCGAGCCTGCGGTCGATCACGATCATCCGGTTGAAGAACTCGTCGAGGGTGCGCACCTCGGCGCCGTGCTCGCTCACGTCGGCGACGTACTTGCGGGTGACCGCGTGGCGCCGGGCGCTGTGCTGGTAGAGCGTGCGCATCTTGACGCCCCGGTCGAGCGCCGCCTTCTCCCGGACCGCGGCGACCGACAGCGAGGCGCTGTCCCGCTCGGCCTGGGGCTGGGCGGTGATCAGCTCCTCCTCGGCCTCGCCGACCGCCCCCGAGATGAAGGTGCCGATCGCGGAGTCACGGAACTCGGTGATCGGCCCGCGTACGGCGCTGGGTGAGCGGCGCCAGGCCTGGGACAGCGTGCCGAACGCTCGGGCCCACTCCGAGGACTCCGTGAGCAGCTCGGCGCCCTGCTGACTGAGCGGTCCGACCACGTGCGAGACGACCGTCGAGGGGTCGACACAGACGTAGCGGTTGGTGGAGCGGTCGCGCACGATCAGGTTGAGCGAGACCAGCAGGTCGAGGGCAGCCCTCAGCTCGCCGCCCGCGGCGATGCGGGGGTCGGACTCGGCGAGACCACCACTGATCGCGACTTCCTCATAGAGAGGAGTGGCCAGGATCTCGAAGAGCTCACGGTCATCAGGACGGAGCGCCGGCACCGGTCACCACCTCGGGATCGCCCACCGGTGCATCGTCGCACATGGCCACGGCCGTCCGTCACCGCTTCCCGGGTGCCGTCCCTGGGGTGCTCGGGCCCCGGCTCAGAGCCCGAGGCGCACCTGCAGGGCGTCGAGCTCGGTCCAGAGGACGGCGGGGAGCTGCTCGCCGAACTTCTCGAACCACTCCCGGATCTGCGGGACCTCGCTGCGCCACTCCTCGGGGTCGACCGCGAGGGCCTGACGGACCTGGTCCTCGGTGAGATCGAGGCCGTCGATGTCGAGCGACCCCGGCGCCGGCACGAGCCCGATCGGGGTCTCGACCGCGGCCGCGGTGCCTTCGAGGCGCTCGATCACCCACTTCAGGACCCGGCTGTTCTCGCCGAAGCCCGGCCACAGGAACCCGCCCTCGTCGTCGCGACGGAACCAGTTGACGTAGTAGATCTTCGGCAGCTTGGACTCGTCGTTGTCCTTGCCCATCGAGATCCAGTGGTTGAGGTAGTCGCCGGCGTGGTAGCCGATGAAGGGGAGCATCGCCATCGGGTCGCGGCGGACGACGCCGACCGCCCCGACCGCTGCGGCGGTGGTCTCCGAGCTCAGGGTGGCGCCCATGAAGGTGCCGTGGACCCAGTCACGGGCCTCGGTGACCAGCGGGATCGTGGTCTTGCGCCGCCCACCGAACAGGATCGCGTCGATCGGAACGCCACGCGGGTCGTCGTACTCCGGGGCCAGGATCGGGCACTGCTTGATCGGCGTGCAGTAGCGGCTGTTGGGGTGGCTCGACAGCTCCTCGCTGTCGGGCGTCCAGGGCTCGCCCTTCCACGAGGTGGCGTGGGCCGGGGTGTTCTCCAGGCCCTCCCACCAGATGTCGCCGTCCTCGGTGAGCGCGACGTTGGTGAACACCGAGTTGCCCTGGTTGATGGTGCGCATGGCGTTGGGGTTGGTGTGCTCGTTGGTGCCGGGGGCGACGCCGAAGAAGCCGTACTCGGGGTTGACCGCCCACAGGCGGCCGTCCTCACCGATCCGCATCCAGGCGATGTCGTCGCCGACCGACTCGACCTTCCAGCCCGGGACGGTCGGGGCGAGCATGGCCAGGTTGGTCTTGCCGCAGGCGCTCGGGAACGCAGCGGCCACGAACTTGGTGACGCCCTCGGGGCTGGTGAGCTTGAGGATCAGCATGTGCTCGGCCAGCCAGCCCTCGTCGCGGGCGATGGCGCTGGCGATGCGCAGGGCGTAGCACTTCTTGCCGAGCAGCGCGTTGCCGCCGTACCCGGAGCCGAAGGACCAGATCGCCCGCTCCTCGGGGAACTGCACGATGTACTTGGTGTCGTTGCAGGGCCACGAGACGTCGGCCTGGCCGTCGGCCAGCGGCGCACCCACCGAGTGCAGGCACTGCACGAAGGAGGCGTCGAGCTCCTCCATCTTGCGCAGGACCTCGGAGCCCATCCGGGCCATCACGCGCATCGAGACGGTCACGTAGGCGGAGTCGGTGATCTCGACGCCGAACATCGGGTGCTCGGCCTCGAGGTGACCCATCACGAACGGGACGACGTACATCGTCCGGCCGGTCATGCAGCCGGCGTACAGCCCGCGCATGATGTCCTTCATCTCGTCGGGGGCCATCCAGTTGTTCGTAGGACCGGCGTCCTTCTCGTCGACCGAGCAGATGAAGGTGCGGTCCTCGACCCGTGCGACGTCCGAGGGGTCGGAGGCGCAGTGGAAGGAGTTGGGCTTCTTGGCGGGGTCCAGCCGGGTGAACGTGCCGGCGGCGACCAGCTCGTCGGTCAGCTCGGTCCACTCCTCGTCGGAGCCGGTGCACCAGTAGACGCGGTCCGGGGTGGTCAGCACGGCGACCTCGTTGACGAAGTCCAGGATGCCCTGGTGGGTGGTCGGCGCCGTGGTGGTGCTGGTCTGGGTGGCAGTCATCTCGTGCGATGTCCCTCTCGAGCTGCTCGGTGGCGGCATCCCTCGGCCTGTGCCGGCCCGGGAGCGGGGCCACCGGCCGTCGTACCGGGTGGCCGACGGAGGTGAAAGTGGAGTTGTCGTGATCGCGCGGCTTCGTTGTCGCCCGACTGTGCAGCGGAGGTTACCGGTGTACGGAGTCCGGACATATTGGATCGATCAAGCCTCAGTGGCCTGGCTCACACCGCCCGGATCGCCAGTGCCGAAGGCCCTTGATCCGGTCGGTTCGAAGGGCTGCGCGGGCGGATTCGGAGCCGCGCGAGGGGGTCGGCTATCCTCATGCAGTCCTCGTCGGGGCTTCCACCTGGCGGGGGCGCTGCGCCCGTAGCTCAACGGATAGAGCATCTGACTACGGATCAGAAGGTTAGGGGTTCGAATCCCTTCGGGCGCGCCAGAGGACCTTCGCCTCGTGGTGGCTCCCAGCCCGATCACTACGCTGGGGCCGTGCCGCGACTCCCGTCGACCCCGCCCTCCCGCGCCTAGCGCGATGCAGGAGTACGTCGACTTCCTCGGCAAGCAGTCGCCCTACAGCCACCTCGACGGTGAGGACCTGACCCGCCTGGCGCGGACCATCGAGGTCGAGTTCTTCGCACCGGGGACCACGATCGTGCGCGCCGACGGGCCCCACCTCGACCACCTGTACGTCGTCCGCACCGGCCTGGTGCACATCGTCGACCGCGGGCACGTGGTCGACGAGCTGGGACCGGGAGACACCTTCGGCCACATCTCGGTGCTCACCGGCCTGTCCCCGGTGCTCTCGGTGGTGGCCGCCGCGGAGACCCTCTGCTACCGGATCCCGGACCCGCGCGAGGTGCTCGAGCACCCCGAACGCCTGGTCTTCGCCCACTACAACGCGATGGTCACCCGCCCGCGCCTGACCGGGCGGGCCGCCGAGGCGGCGCTGCGTCCGGTGCGTGACTTCATGCGCGAGCCGCTCTGGTGCGAGGCCGGCACGGCGATCCGCGACGTCGCGCAGCAGATGTCGCGGAGCGGGCACTCGTGCGCGTTGTTCACGACCCCCGAGGGCCTGGGCATCATGACCGACAGCGACTGCCGCCGGAGGGTGGCGACCGGTGAGGTCTCACCCGAGGCGCCGGTCCGGGAGATCGCGACGGTCCCGGCGCGGGGCGTCGGCGAGTCCACGCCGGTCTCCGGGGCGTTCGTCGAGATGGTCATGCACGGGGTGCATCACCTCGTGGTGCTGGATCCGCGGGGCACGGCGGTCGGTGTGACCCGGGTCTTCGACCTGTCGTCCGCCGAGATCCGCGACCCCCTCACGATCCGCTCGGCCATCGACCAGGCGGGGGATCTCGACGCGCTCGCCGAGGCCAGCGCGATGCTCGGCCCGACGGCGGTCGAGCTGTACGACGCCGGGGTGCCCGCGCTGCGTGCCGGAGCGCTGGTCGGCGCGATGGTCGAGGCGATCCTGATGCGGTGCATCGGCTTCGAGCCGGCGTTCGACGAGGGCGCCGGAGTCGAGGCGTCGTGGCTCGTGCTCGGCTCCCTGGCCCGGGCCGAGCCGCTCCCGGGCTCCGACGTCGACACCGCCCTCGTCTGGACCCCCCGGCCCGGAGTGCCGGCCGAGGCGACGGCGGACGACATGCTGGCCGCCGCGGAGCGCGTGCTCACCGCCGTCGAGCGGTGCGGGCTGCTGCGGTGCCCCGACGGCGCCAACGCGACCGAGCCCCTCTTCAACCGCTCGAGCGAGGCCTGGCTGGCTGCCGTCCGGCGCCGGATCGACGACCCGCACGCCCGGGGAGCGCTCCTGCTCTCCGCGATCGTGACCGACAGCCGACCGGTCACCGGGCTGGCCCTGGGTCGCTCGGTCAACGACGCGATCGAGCGGCAGACCAAGAGCCGCGCCTTCCTGGACCGGATGCGGGCCGAGGCGCTCGCGGTGCGACCGCCGTCGGGCTTCGTCCGTGGCTTCGTGGTCGAGGCCAACGGTCGGCACCGCGGCCAGCTCGACCTCAAGAAGCGCGGGATCGGGCCGATCGTCGCGATCGGCCGGCTGCTCGCGATCGCGACCGGCTGGCCGGCCGCGCCGACCCAGGACCGGCTGGAGCACGGCGCCGCGGCCGGGCTGCTGACCCGCGACGAGGCCGACACCCTGCGCGGTGCCCACCGGGAGATGTTCGAGCTCCAGTTCGCCCGCGAGATCGGTGACCTGCGCGAGGGCCGGGACCGCTCGACGTACCTCGACCCCCAGCAGCTGGACACCCTGACCCGGCGGCACCTGCGCGAGTCCTTCCGGGCGATCGCGCGGGTGCAGGCGCGGCTGGAGGGCGAGTGGTCGGCGCGGCTGCCGTGAGGGCGCCCTGGCGTCGGACCCGCCCGTGGGCCGGCCCCGACCCCGCGGTGTCGTGGCGGACGACGCGCTTCTGTGTCATCGACCTCGAGACCACCGGACTGCGGGCCGGCACCGACGAGATCGTGAGCATCGGGGTCGCCGAGGTCGTCGGGGGCCGGATCAGCAGTCGCACGTGGTACCGCGTGGTCCGACCGTCGGTGCCGATCGGCGAGGAGGCGATGCGGATCCACTCCCTGACCGCGGCCGAGCTGGCCGACGCCCCGCCCGTCGGTGAGGTCGCCGGGTGGCTGACCGAGGTGCTGGCGGACTCCTTCCTGGTGGCCCACGCGGCGTGGTTCGAGCGGAGCTTCCTCGACCGGGTGCTGGAGCCGCTCGGCCGGCGGCTGCCCGACGGGATCGTGGACACCGCGGCGCTGGCCCGCCGGCTCGGGCTCGCGGAGACCGACGCGGGTCGGGAGCCCTCCCTGGAGGCTCTGGCGCTGCGCCTCGGCCTGCCGGTGCACACCCCGCACCACGCCCTGGGCGACGCGATGACCACGGCTCAGCTGCTGCTCGCCTTCGCCACCCGGCTGGAGGCCGACCGACCGGAGCTCACCGCGGCCGACCTGATCGCCTGGTCGAGGGACTCACGACGCTGATACCGGGCCGGCGTCCGGTCACCCCGGTGGCGGGGGCACGGAGCCGTCGCGGGGGAGCACGGGTACGTCGACCGGGACGGTCTCGGGGTACTTCAGCCCGGTGCCGGTGTTGAGGATCACGACCCGCTCGTGCTCGCCGATCCAGCCGGACTCGCGCAGCTCCCGGGCCGCGGCCAGGCAGGCAGCACCCTCCGGGCAGATCCAGGCTCCTTCGGCCGCGGCCAGGTGGCCGAGCTCGGCCAGGATCGCGTCGTCGCCGACCGCGATCGCCGTACCGCCCGACTCGCGCACGCCCTGGAGCACCAGGAAGTCGCCGAGGGCCTTGGGCACGTTGATGCCGAAGGCCAGGGTGTGGGTGCCCGGCACCAGCGTGCTCTCGTCGAGACCGGCCCGGAAGGCGTCGACGATCGGCGGGCAGCCCCGTGCCTGCACGGCGACCAGGCGGGGCAGCGTCTCGCCGATCCAGCCGAGCTCCTGCATCTCCCGCATCGCCTTGTGGATCCCGATCAGGCCGACGCCCCCGCCGGCCGGGTAGAGGATCACGTCCGGGACCTGCCACCCGAGCTGCTCGACGATCTCGTAGCCCATCGTCTTCTTGCCCTCGATCCGGTAGGGCTCCTTGAGGGTGGAGACCTCCTGACAGCCGGCCCGCGACTCGACCGCGGCCTTGACCAGAGCGCCGGCGTGGTTGATCAGCCCGTCGACCAGGTAGAGCTCGGCGCCCGAGACCACGCACTCGCGACGGGTGATCTCGGGGGCGTCGACCGGCATCACGATCAGGCTGCCCAGGCCGGCGCGTGCGGCGTACAGCGACCAGGCGGCACCGGCGTTGCCGTTGGTCGGCATCGCGACGGATCGCACGCCCAGCTCGCGGGCCCGCGAGACACCGACCGCCGCACCTCGTGCCTTGAAGGTCCCGGTCGGGATCAGCCCCTCGTCCTTCATCAGCAGGCCGGGGATGCCGATCGAGGCGCCGTACGACGGGAGCGGGAGCAGGGGGGTCATCCCCTCGCCCAGGGTGGTGACGTGCGCGGGGTCGCGGACCGGCAGCACCTCGTGGTAGCGCCACAGGTCAGGCGGTCGGCTCGCGATCTGCTCACGGGTCACGCCGGCGCGCACCCGCTCGAGGTCGTAGCGCGCGAGCAGCGGGGCGCCCACCTCGCTCAGGCCCTGCACCTGGTCGGCGTCGTAGGAGTCGCCGGTGCGCGAGCACTCGAGGTGGGAGAGGAAGGAGTAGGGCACGGCCTCGAAACTAACAGCGTCTCGACGACCGGTGGGCGTGCTGCAGGCGCCGCTCAGTGGCCGTGACCGCCTCCGCCTCCCCCGCCGTGACCGCCGCCCCCGAAGCCGCCGCCACCGCCGTGACCACCGCCCATGCCGCCGCCGAACCCGCCTCCGCCGTGGTGGCCTCCGCCCATGCCGCCTCCGCCGAACCCGCCTCCGCCGTGATGGCCTCCGCCCATGCCGCCGCCGAAGCCGCCACCGCCGCCACTGTCGGGGCCCCGGTGTCCGGGGTGGGTGAAGTCGCCGCCCAGGAACGCGTCGTGGTGCGACATCTGCTGGAGGAAGGGCTGGCCGCCCCAGTAGCCGTTGAGGTACCACCACGCCGCGCCGTACGGCATCCACGGGTACATCCGGAGCCCACCGACGAGGAAGGACCGGGCCGGAGGCTGCGAGCCGGCGGCGAGCGAGGCGGCGCAGGCGGCGCAGAGCGGGACCGGGGCAGCCATCCCCGAGGGTGGGTAGACACCGGTGGTGACGCTCGGCCCGTGCCGCGGGTCCACGAAGCAGGGAGCCGTCCGCTCGGGGACGGGCCTCCCTTCTCGTACGGCGCTCGCGGCGACCACCTGGAAGCGGGCGTCCGCCAGGGCGGCCGCGACGGCCTGGGCGTCCTCGGGCCGGCTCATCGTGGTCAGCCGCGCGTGGGCGGTGTCCAGGGCCTGCCGTGCGGACGCGATCTGCCCGGCACCCGGGTCGGGGGTGCCGACCGTGCCCGGGTCGGCGGCCGAGATCTGCTGGCGGACCTGCTCGATCTCCTCGCCGAGGGGCGCGCGGAGGTCGTCGACCGACGCCGGCGGAGCGGCGGGGCCGCCCGGGCCCCGGCCGGTCCCGCGAGACCGCAGCACGGTGGAGCCGACCACGGCGAGGCCGAGCAGCAGTGCGACGAACACGAACGGAGCCGGACCGATGCCACCGCTGCCGGTGTCGGTCGGGCCGCCGGGGTCGACGACGAACCGGGGCGGGCGCCCCCCGTGGTCCGGCGTGCCGTGGTGCAGGGGTACGGCCGACCTGGCGACGAACCGCAGCAGCATCGGGCCGTACCGCGGCGCGCAGCAGGCGATCGCGCTGCGCACGGCGGCCCCGACGTCGTACACCCGACCCCCGGCGGCCCACTGGTAGGCGAAGAACGACTGACCGGCGCGCTGAGTCGGCGCCCAGGTGATCACCGCGTAGGTGCCCGGCCGGCCGACCAGGTCGTGCAGACGGGCGATCATGGCGCGCGGGCTGTAGGCCAGGTGGGCGGGCCCGAACCCACCGCCGGAAAGGGTCAGCCGGGAGGCCGGCAGCACCAGGATGTGCAGGGCGGAGGGCCGGTGCGCGGCCCGGGTCCGGATCTCCGCGACCTCGGCCGGCGTCAGGCGGCCTGCCCTCAGGACCGCCGGGTCGACGAAGACGCCAGGCGCGCTGCTGTGCGTGGCCACCGACGCCAGGTAGGCGTCCACGGCGGACCGGTCCGCGCCGGATGCGGACGGCAGCACCAGGAACGCCGACAGCGCCACGAGCACCGTGACCGTCAAGCGTCGTAGCATCCAGGCCCCCCGAAGGCTCCGTCACCGGGCCCGCCCCGGTGTCGCGCGCTCATTGTGCAGGACGCGCGACCCGGATCAGGGACTGTCGCCGAAGACCTCGCTGCGACCGTCGTCCCAGACGACCAGGCCGCGCCGCCCGGCGCGCCCGCGCAGCCAGGTCAGGGCGTCCGGGCCGAGGGCGTACGCCGCGGTGGCGTCCAGGTCTGCCCAGGTCAGGTCGTCGGCCAGCACGGTGACCGAGGCGACCGCGGTCGGAGCCGCTCCGGTGCGCGCGTCGACCACGTGCTGACCGCGGTGCGCGTGACCCGAGGTCGCCACCGCGCCGCGGCGTACCTCGACGGTGGCCACGAGCGTGCTCGGGTCGTGGGGGTCCTCGATGCCGATCCGCCAGGGCGGCCGGCGATCGTCGGCGACGTGGCAGACCATGTCGCCGCCGGCCGAGATGCAGTAGTCGGTGTCCGCCAGGTCGGCGAAGGCGGCCGAGGCGCGCTGCACCGCCCAGCCCTTGACGACCCCGTCGGTGTCGAAGCGGGTGGCACCGTCGGGCGCCGTCCGGCGGACGTCGAAGGCGCCGTCGGAGTCCCTGCGCTCCTGCTCGGCGAGTGCCAGCACCTCGAGCACCTCGGCCGGGGCCTCGTCGAGGCCGACCTCCCCGCGGTTGAGCCGGGAGACGAACGAGTCGTCCCGATAGGTGCTGAACGTCGCGTCGACCTCGCGCAGGCTCTCGAGGCAGCGACCCCAGGCGTCGTGCGCCACGTCGTCGTCCACGTGCCGGCCGCGCAGGGCGAGGCTGACCGGCATCCCCATCAGCTGCTCGACGTAGCGGTGGAGAGGCAGGGTGGATGGCTCCACCGTCACAGGTTGGCCTGGTCCAGCGCGCTCTGCAGCGACTGGAGGTAGCCCGTGCTGGTGTAGGTGGCGCCGCTGACCATGTCGACATGGGCGCCCTGGGTGGAGATCGTCTGCTGGATCAGCCGGGGGAAAGCGTAGTTGGCGATCTGGAGGTCGAGGGAGTTGCTGCTGGGGTACTGCAGGATCCCCACCTTGGTGATCTTGCCCGCGGCGATGGTCAGCCGGATCTGGACCGGCCCCCACCGGGTCTGCGCGGTGGCGCCGGTCACGGTGCTGGAGGTGGTCTGCGGCTGTGAGCCCTGGGTCTTCGGGCTGGTGCCGCCCGACTTGGTGGCCGAGCTGGTGCCCGAGCTGTTGGTGCTCGAGCTGTTGTTGCCGGAGCTGTTGGTGCCCGAGCCCGAGCTGGTCCCCGTGCCGGACGTCGTACCGGCGGTGCCCCCGGAGAACGCGGCCGGCGTACCGCCGATGCTCGACCCCCGCTGCGAGGCGTCGAAGCCGAAGAGCAGGACGGTCGCGGAGATCGTGCTCAGGATCCAGTAGGAGATGCGTCTCACGGGGTCACCAGCCGAACGTCTCGAGATGAAGCCGGTCCTCGGGAAGGCCGGCGCGGAGCAGGGTGTCGCGGACCAGGGCGGTCCAGACCTCGGGACCGCAGACGTAGACGTCGCGCTCGGCGATGTCGGGCACCCAGTGCCGCAGGGCCGTGAGGTCGTCGACGCGGTGGTCGACACCGACCGGCAGCCACGAGCCGTCGCGGCGCCGGGGGCCGGGGAGGTCGAGCACGTTGATGCCGTACTCGCGGCCGAGGGTGGCGAACTCGTCGAGGAAGAGCGGCTCGCTGGTCCAGCGGTGCAGCACCACGCAGGCGCCGGGCGGCGGCCGGAGGCCTTCGGCGAGGGCCCGCAGCGGGGTGATCCCGACGCCGGCCCCGATCAGGGCGACGCCGCGGCGCGAGCGGGCGCGCGGGCTGAGCCGGCCGAACGGGCCCTCGAAGAGCACCCGGGTGCCGGGCTGGAGCCAGGACGCGGCCTCGCTGCCGTCGCCCACCGACTGCACGGTGATCCGTAGGCTGCGGCCGTCCGGGGCGGCCGACAGGGAGTAGGGGTGGGCGCGGGTCCAGCCGGGGCCGTCCAGGAAGCGCCAGGTGAAGAACTGCCCGGCTTCGGCGTTCATCCGGTCGAGCCGACGGCCGGTGAGGTGCACCGAGACGATGTCGTCGGTCTCGCGGACCACCGAGCTGACCCGCAGCTGGTGGCGCAGGTTGCGCACCGCCGGCAGGCCCAGCCGCCAGACCAGCACCGAACCCGCGGCGACCGCCCAGGCGGTCCACCAGAAGAAGGTGCGGCCGGGGGAGGAGAGGAACTGCTGGCCGGTCCAGAGCTGGTGGGGCAGCGCGAGCCCGACACCGAGGTAGGCGTAGAGGTGCAGGAGGTGCCACGACTCGTAGCGCAGGCGCCGGCGCGCGGCCCTGATGCTGGTCACCACGACCATCACCAGGGCGACGGTGCCGCCGGTGGCCAGCAGCATCCCGCGGTACTGGGTGATCAGCTGCCACAGCGTCGTCGGGGTCTGCGAGACCTGCCCGGCGGCGTACCCCCAGGTGATCAGCACGATGTGGGCGAGCATCAGGTTGAACGACGTGAACCCGACGTAGCGGTGCAGGTGGGCGAGCCGGTCCTGGCCGTACGCCGCCTCGAGGCGCGGCACGCGGGCCATCAGCACGACCTGGGCCAGGAGCAGCACGGAGGCGACCAGGCCGGTCAGCCGGCCGAGCGACGTCAGGCCGGTGGCCCAGCCGCCGAGGTCCTGGACGCCCCGGTCGACCTCCCACCAGTAGGTGACCAGCAGCAGGCTCAGCCACAGGGTCGAGGACGCCAGCACCCGGATCGTGAGATCGGCGCGGGCCCGGCGGTAGGACATGTGGCGGGCGCCGGGTGCGTTGCGCGCGGTCTCCCGTGTCGTCACGCTCACCTGAGCTCACCCATGCGCCCGCTCCTCGCCTCGCCCCGGACCATGATGATGGTCGTCCTCCCGTCTGGCGGGAGGGTGAGCATCACCTGTGGACAACCTGTGAGAGCAGACAAGGTCACCCCTCCGGGGGAGGCAGCCCCCGGCCCGTCGTACGGGACAATCCGGCCCATGCCCAGCGCCGAGCGATTCCGTCCGCCGTCCGGTCGTCCGCTCGGCCGCACCCTCCTGCTGCTGGTCGGCCTGGTGGTCCTGATCGCGGCGGTGGAGGTCGGCATCGGCTGGCTGATCACGCACCCGCTGAAGAGCACGATGGCCCACGAGAACTCCATCAACCGCTGGTTCGCCGACCAGCGCACCTCGGGCCTGACCCACGTGGCGGACCTTGGCACCCTGATCGGTGAGACGCTGACCGGGCTGATCGCCCTCGCGGTGATCGCCGTGGTCTTCGCGGTCTGGCAGCGATCGCTGTGGCCGGTGCTGTTCGTGCTCGCACTGGACGGCGGCATCGGGCTCTTCTACCTGGCCAGCACCACCCTCGACCCGCGCAACCGGCCGCCGGTGCACATCCTCCAGGCAGGGCTCGTGCCCGACCACAGCTTCCCGTCCGGTCACACCGGGACCGCCACCGCGATCGCCGGTGCTCTCGCGGCTCTGCTGTGGGCCTACACCCGGATCTCCAAGGCGGTGCTCGCCCTCCTCGCGGTGATCCCGCTGTGGACGATGCTCTCCCGCCTGTACGAAGGCGCCCACCACCTCAGCGACGTGCTGGTCGCCCTGGTGGTGACCCTGACCTGGCTGACGGTCTGCGCCCGGCTCCTGCTGCCGGCCCGCGAACCCGGCCGGGGCTGAGCCGGCCGGTTCAGCTGGGCTCGAGCAGCCGGGGTACGACGCCGAGCAGGGCGACGAGGACGACCGCGATGCAGGCTCCTGCAACGAACCCGGCGGTCCAGCTCTCGACCACCGAGAAGATCAGCGTCACGGTCCCGGTCAGCAACAGGCCGATCGCGACGATCACGACCTGGCTGAGCACCTGGCCCACCGCCACCACCCGCTCCTTGACGTGGTCGCCGAAGAGCCGCCGGTGCAGCATGATCGGGGTCAGGTTCACCCCGAGCGAGACTCCCGCGAGGAGCACGAGCCCGAGGTAGAGCGCCTTCTGGCCGTGGTCGAGGCTCGGGAAGACCTGCGTGAAGGGCAGCGTCAGCATGAAGCCCGACAGGAGCTGGATCCCGGTCTGCGTCACCCGCAGCTCCTGGAGCAGGTCGTCCCAGTTGCGGTCGAGCTTCTCGTCGTGGGACTCGTCGCGGTCGTCGGAAGGCACGGTGTCTCCTCGCCGGCCGGTCGACCCGCTGCCGGCTGGTTGCTGGTTGCTGGACGGCCTAGCGGCCGGCCTGGTCGAGCTGGCTGCCCGACTGGCGCATCCGGTCGGGCTGGAAGCCGTGGTCGATGCCCCACAGGATCGCCCGGGAACGGGAGGTGACCCCGATCTTGCGGTAGCAGGAGCGGATGTAGGACTTGATCGAGTTGATCGACAGCATCGTGGTGTCCACGATGTCGTTGTTGGAGTAGCCCTGCGTGATCAGCGAGAGCACCTCGGACTCACGCGCGGTCAGGCCCTCCTCGCGGCCCGGCCAGTCACCGCCGACCAGGGGGCCCCGGCCGGAGTCCTGGAGCGGCACGGTCTCGCCGGAGTGGATCCGCTCCAGGGCGTCGACCAGCTCGGCGGCCGCGAGCCGCTTGCTGATGTACGCCGAGATGCCGGGCACCCGGGTCTGGCTGACCGCCGGGTCGTCCGCGCTCCAGGTGTAGACCACGACCTTGCCGACCCGCGGATCGGAGACCAGCCGCGCGATCCGCTCCCGGTCACGGAAGCTCTGGGCGAAGGTGTCGAACAGGGCGATGTCCACCGAGGCCTTGGGGTGGGTGTTGACGTCCACCTCGACGACGTCCACGCGGTCGCTGTACGAACGGAGCATGGCGGCGAGGCCGTGCACCACGACCTCGTAGTCGTTGACGATCGCGAGGCGGATGGTCACGGGTAGCACCATACGGCCCTTGGGGTGGGGTTTGACCTCACCCCCGGGGGTGTGTGCAGAGGCCCCTCATCCGCGGGAGGGTTCGGACGTCATCCACGAATGGGAGGGAAACACCTCATGGTCATCCTCGGCCTGATTCTCTTGATCATCGGCCTGATCGCAGGCATCAGCATCCTGACGATCATCGGCGCGATCCTGCTGGTCGTCGGCCTGATCCTCAACTTCGTGCCGATCGGTGGCACGCGGCGCCGCTACTACTGACGACTCCACGACTCGACGGCCCCCGCCACCTGACACCCCAGGCGACGGGGGCCGTCGTGTTGCCCGGCCGGGCGCCCACTGTCGGCCCGCCCGCATAGGCTCCGCCCGTGAGCCTGCACCTGCACCGAGCCTTGCGTGCGGATGCGCTGGCCGACGGGCTCGGCGGCCTGCTCACCACGCCGCTGCCCGACCCCTTCGCGACCGAGCTGGTCGTGGTCCCGGCCCGGGGCATGGAGCGCTGGCTCTCCCAGCGGCTCTCCCACCGGCTGGGCGCCGGTGCCGGTGACGGCGGCCCCGGTGACGGCGTGTGTGCCGCCGTCGACTTCCGCTCCCCGGGATCCCTGGTCGCCGAGATCACCGGCACCCGCGACGACGACCCGTGGGCGCCGGACGCCCTGGCCTGGCCGCTGCTCGAGGTGATCGACGCCGGGCTCGGCGAGGCGTGGGCGGCCACCCTGGCCCACCACCTCGGACACGGGCTCGGTGGCGACGAGGGAGACCATCGCCGTGGGCGACGGTTCTCGGTCGCCCGTCGCCTGGCCCGGCTCTTCGCGTCGTACGCCGGTCAACGACCGTCGCTGGTGGCCGACTGGTCGGCCGGTCGTGACACCGACGGCGCCGGCCGCGAGCTGGCCGGTGACCTGTCCTGGCAGCCGGAGCTGTGGCGCCGGCTCGTGGAGCGGGTCGACGCGCCCTCCCCGCTCGAGCGCCACGCGGCGACGCTCGAGCGGCTGCGCGAGGATCCCGAGGCCTTCGACCTGCCGGTCCGGGTCTCGCTGTTCGGCCACACCCGGCTCTCGTGCACCGAGATCGACCTCCTCGACGCCCTGGCCGTCGAGCGCGACGTGCACATCTGGCTGCCCCACCCCTCGCCGGTGCTGTGGCAGGCGCTCGCGGGGCAGGCCGGCGCCGTCGACCGCCGCGGCGACGACAGCCACCAGCGCGCCCAGCATCCCCTGCTGTCCAGCCTCGGGCGCGACACCCGTGAGCTCGAGCGGGCGCTGGGTGGGGCGACCGTCGCGACCGACGAGGCGCTGCCCGACCCCGCGCTGCCCGCGACGCTGCTGGGCTGGCTCCAGGCCGACCTCGCCGCCGACCAACCACGTCCGAGCGGCCGGGTGGTCACCGACGGCGACAGGTCGGTGCAGGTCCACGCCTGTCACGGGGTCGCCCGCCAGGTGGACGTGCTCCGCGAGGTGCTGCTCGCCCTCCTCGCCGACGACCCGACGCTCGAGCCGCGCGACGTGCTGGTGATGTGTCCCGACATCGAGAGCTACGCGCCCCTGATCGAGGCCGGCTTCGGGCTCGGCGAGGTCGTCGGTGCGGCCGGCCATCCCGGTCACCGGCTCCGCGTCCGCCTGGCCGACCGGGCACCCGGTCAGACCAACCCGCTGCTCGGGATCGCCGACACCGTCCTCGACCTGGCCGGCGGCCGGGCGCCGGCCACCGCCGTGCTCGACCTGGCCCGGGCCGAGCCGGTACGGCGCCGGTTCGGCTTCGGCGACGACGACCTCGACCAGCTCGACACGTGGGCTCGTGAGTCGGGGGTCCGGTGGGCCTTCGACGCCGCCCACCGCGCCGACTTCGGCCTCGAGTCCTATGTCGCCAACACGTGGGAGTTCGGCCTCGACCGGCTCCTGGCCGGCGTGGCCCTGTCGGACGACTCCTCGGCGTGGCTCGACCGCGCCTTGCCGCTCGACGACGTCGGCAGCACCCAGGTCGAGCTGGTCGGGCGGCTGACGGAGTACGTCGACCGGCTGCGCGCCGTCACCGACCGGCTCACCGGCACCCACCCGCTCGACCACTGGCTGGCGGCCCTCGACGACGCGGTCTCCTCCCTGACCGCGGTGCCGGCCGCCGACGGCTGGCAGTCGGGGCAGGTCCAGCGTGAGCTCGGGCGGGTCCGGCGCGCGGCCGCCGGTCTCGGTGGCGTGGACCTCCGGCTGCCCGACGTGCGGGCCCTGCTTGCCGACCGGCTGGCCGGTCGTCCCACCCGCGCCAACTTCCGGACCGGCACGCTCACCGTCTGCACGATGGTGCCGATGCGGTCCGTGCCGCACCGGGTGGTCTGCCTGCTCGGCCTCGACGACGGGGTGTTCCCCCGCCAGGGGGCCGTCGACGGGGACGACGTGCTCGCCCGCGACCCGCTGACCGGAGAGCGGGACGCCCGCAGCGAGGACCGCCAGCTGCTCCTCGACGCGATCCTGGCCGCCACCTCGACCCTGGTGGTGACCTACACGGGGGCCAACGAGGTGTCCGGTCGGCCGCGACCACCCGCCGTACCCCTCGGCGAGCTGCTGGACGCGCTCGACGAGACGGCGACGACCGCCGACGGACGCCCGGTCTCCGAGTCCGTCACCGTCCACCACCCCCTCCAGCCCTTCGACGCCCGCAACGTCACCCCGGGAGCGCTCGTGCCCGGCGAGGCGTTCTCCTTCGACACCTCCGCCGCCACGGGCGCCCGCACCGCGGCCGGCCCGCGACTGCCGGTGCCACCGTTCCTGGCCGGCCCGCTCCCTGCCCGCGACCCCGTCGACGTACCCCTCGCCGACCTGGTCCGCTTCTGGGGCGACCCGGTCAAGGGGTTCCTGGGCCGCGACGGCGTCGACGTCGCGCTGGCCGCCGACGAGGAGCAGCCGGAGGACTCCCTCCCGGTCGAGATCGACAACCTCGCCCAGTGGGCCGTCGGCGACCGGGTGCTCGGCGACCTGCTCGCCGGGCTGCCACCCGATGTCGTCGCCCAGCGCGAGTGGCGCCGGGGCCTGCTGCCGCCCGGCCGGCTCGGCTGGCGGATGCTCGACGACATCCTGCGCAAGGCCGCGCCGCTGCGTACGGCCGCCGCCGAGCTGCGCACCGTGCCTCCGCGCGCCGTGGACGTCAGCGTCGACCTGGGCGGCGGTCGCTGGCTGCGCGGCACGGTCCCCGAGGTGTACGGCGACCGGCTGGTGCCGGTGCACTTCTCGCGGCTCGGTGCCAAGCACCGTCTGGCGTCCTGGGTCTGGCTGCTGGCCCTGTCCGCCTCCGACGACGACCGGAACTGGACCGCCCACACCCTGGGCCGCCCGACCAACAGCCGCTCCCGCGACACCCACGGCACCTCCCTGCTCGGCCCGCTCGACCACACCGCGCTGGAGGTGCTCCGCGACCTGGTCGCGCTGCGCGACGCCGGCCTGCGCGAGCCGCTGCCGGTGCCGCTGAAGACCTCACTGCGCTACGCCCGGGCCCGGCGGGCCCGGGCCGACGTCGCCGACGCCCTGGAGAAGGCCGGCTACGAGTGGTCCAGCTCGTTCGGCGGCGACCGTGACGCCGACGCGGCCGTGCGGGTCTGGGGCCGTGGTGCAGCGTTGCCCGGCGTGGCCGAGGTGCCCGGCCCCGGCGAGGAGTTCGCCGGTGAGACCTCACGGTTCGGCGCGCTCGCCCTGCGCGTCTGGAGCCCGCTGATCCAGGCCGAGCAGGGGGGTTGGTGAGATGAGTGAGATCCGCCAGTTCGACCTGGCCGGCGACCTCCCGACCGGCACCACCCTGCTCGAGGCGAGCGCCGGCACCGGCAAGACGTTCACGGTCGCAGCGCTGGTGACCCGCTACGTCGCCGAGGGTGCGGCGACGCTCGACCAGCTGCTCGTGATCACCTTCGGCCGGGCCGCCAGCCAGGAGCTGCGCGAGCGGGTGCGCGAGCAGCTCGTGCAGGCCGAGCGCGCCCTGGCCGACCCGACGTCCGCCGACCTCGGGCACCCGGTGGTCGCCCGCCTCCTGGACGCCGACCCGGCCGAGGTCGCCCTCCGGCACGGTCGGCTGCGCGACGCCCTGGCGTCGTTCGACGCCGCCACGATCGCGACGACCCACCAGTTCTGCCAGACCGTCCTGCGCTCGCTCGGCGTGGCCGGCGACACCGACACCGGCGCCACCCTGGTCGAGTCGCTCGACGACCTCGTCGAGGAGGTCGTCGACGACGTCTACCTGCGCCGCTTCGGACAGCTCCCGGACCCACCGCCCTTCGGCCGGTCGGCGGCGCTGGCCCTGGCCGGCCTCGCGGTCGGCGACGCCCATGCCGCGCTCGCCGCGGCCGCCGACCCCGACTCCGCAGCGGGGCAGCGGGTCGGGTTCGCCGAGGAGGTGCGACGCGAGGTCGACCGTCGTAAGCGCCGGCTCGGCGTCCTGTCCTACGACGACCTGCTCGGCCGGCTCGCCGAGGCACTGGAGCGCGACGACGCCCCGGCCCGCGAGCGGATGCGCCAGCGCTGGAAGGTCGTCCTGGTCGACGAGTTCCAGGACACCGACCCCAAGCAGTGGGAGGTGCTCCACTGCGCCTTCTCCGGGGCCGCCACCATGGTGCTGATCGGCGACCCCAAGCAGGCGATCTATGCCTTCCGCGGAGGCGACGTGGTCACCTACCTCGCCGCGGCCGAGACCGCGACCCACCGGGCCACCCTCGGCACCAACCGGCGCAGCGACGCCGCCCTGGTCGAGCGGCTCCAGGTGGTGCTCGAGGGCGCTGCCCTCGGCGACCCGCGGATCGCCGTGCGCCCGGTCACCGCCGACCACCCCGGCACCCGGCTGGCCGGGGCACCCTCGCCGGCGCCGTTCCGGATCCGTCACGTGCGCCGCACGGGGATGAAGCTGGTCAAGGGTGACCTGATCCAGGTCGACGCCGCGCGCGACCACATCGCCCGAGACTGTGCCGGCGACATCGCGACCCTGCTCGCCTCCGGCGCGACGTGGGACGGCGACCCGATCGCGGCCGGGCACGTCGCCGTGCTGGTCGGTGAGTGGTCGCAGGCCGAGCTCGTACGCCGTGCCCTGACCGAGCGCGGCATCCCCGCCGTCGTGGGTGGTGGCACGCGGCTGCTCACCTCCCCGGCCGGCGACGAGTGGCTGTGCCTGCTCGAGGCGCTGGAGCAGCCCCATCGCTCCGGCCGGGTGCGGGCGGCCGCGCTCACGTCGTTCCTCGGCCACACCCTGGCCGACCTCGACGCCGGCGGGGAGCCGCTCACCGACCGGCTGTCCGACCGGCTGCGGGGCTGGGGGCTGTTGTTGCGCGGCCGTGGCGTGGCGGCGCTGTTCGAGGCCGCGGAGGAGCAGGGGCTGACCGCGCGGGTGCTCGGCCGGGTCGGCGGCGAGCGGCTGCTGACCGACCTGCGCCACGTCGCCCAGACCCTGCACGAGACCGCCGTCCGCGACTCACTCGGCCTGACCGGCGTGCTCGAGTGGCTGCGCACCGAGCGCGAGGCCGGCGCGCAGGAGCGGGTCCGCCGCCTCGACAGCGACGCCGCCGCGGTGCAGATCACCACGGTGCACCAGAGCAAGGGGCTGCAGTACCCCGTGGTCCACCTGCCGTTCGTGGCCATGAAGTACGTCCGCACGGTCGAGGTGGCCCGCTACCACGACGAGGCCGGCAACCGGATGCTCGACGTCGCGGGGGGCGGGCCCGCCTGGCGCGGGCACGCGGAGGCCCATCTGCGCGAGGAGGCCGGTGAGGAGCTGCGAGACCTCTACGTCGCGCTGACCCGGGCGCAGTCGCAGGTGGTCACCTGGTGGGCGCCCACGGCCAACACCCAGCACGGCGGGCTCCACCGGATCCTGTTCGGCCGTCAGCCGGGTCAGGCCGTGGTCCCCGACTCCCAGGACGTCCGTGACGACGACTACGCCGCACGGGTCCTGGCGATGCTCGGTGAGCTGGGAGGTCCCGAGCCGGAGCCCTCGGAGATCGCGGCGGCCACCCCCGCCCCCGTGCCCTCGACACCGGGAGCGCTCGCGGCCCGCGTCTTCGACCGTGAGGTCGACACCGAGTGGCGGCGCACCTCCTACTCCGGACTGATCCGGGTCCAGGAGCAGCCGCACGGGGTGACCTCCGAGCCCGAGCTGGAGCACTGGGATGCGTCGCAGTCGGAGCCCGGTGGCCTGGACGAGACCGAAGCGAGCCTGCCCGCGGTCCCGTCGGATCTCGGCCCGACGGCGCAGGAGTCAGCAGTTCCCTCGCCGATGGCGGCCCTGCCGTCCGGCGCCGCGTTCGGCAGCCTCGTGCACGGCGTCCTCGAGGAGACCGACCCCGAGGCGCGTGACCTGCACGGCGAGCTGGTCGGGCACATCCGCGACCAGCTGTCGTGGTGGCCGGTCGGCGTCGCACCGGACGAGCTGGCCGAGGCGCTGCTGCCGTCTCAGCTGACCCCGCTCGGTGCCACGGCGGAGGGGCTGCGGCTGGTCGACATCCCGCTGCGCGACCGGCTGTGCGAGCTCGACTTCGAGTTCCCCCTGGCCGGCGGCGACCGGCCCGGGGGCTCGCGCCACGACGTACACCTGCGAGACCTGGCACCGCTGCTGACCGGGCACCTGCCCGCGGACGACCCGCTCGCGTCGTACGCCGAGCTGCTCACCGGCCCGCTCGGCGACCAGTCGCTGCGCGGCTACCTCTCCGGGTCGATCGACGTCGTGCTGCGGGTGCCGACGACCGATCCGGCCGGTCACCGCTACGTCGTGGTCGACTACAAGACCAACCTCCTGGGCGAGACCGGGGTGCCGGTCACGTCGGCCGACTACGGCCGCGCCGAGATGGCGGCCGCCATGCTGCACAGCCACTACCCGCTCCAGGCGCTCCTCTACTCCGTCGTGCTGCACCGCTACCTGCGCTGGCGGCTGCCGTCGTACGACGCTGAGCAGCATCTCGGTGGCGTGCTCTATCTCTTCCTGCGCGGCATGTGCGGCCCCGAGACGCCGGTCGTCGACGGCCACGTGGCCGGTGTCTTCGACTGGTCGCCGCCGGCGGCTCTGGTCGTGGCGTTCAGCGACCTCCTCGAGGGAGGGGCGCGATGACCTCACCCCACGACGAGCCTCGCTGCGCTCGCCTCTCCGCAAGGACCCCGCGATGATCGAGCCGTTCGAGACCGACGACGCGCACGACCGACGCCTCGCGCTCGGTGCCGACGGCGTGCTCGGTGCCTTCAACGCGGCCGGTGTGCTCGAGGCGGCCGACGTCCACGCGGCGCGGCGGATCCAGGCGCTGGCCGGCGAGCCCGACGACGACGCCGCGCTGGCCCTGGCGCTCACCGTGCGCTCGGTGCGGCACGGATCTGTCTGCCTCGACCTCGACGACCTCTCCCGCACCAGCCTCCCGGCCGGCCTCAGCTGGCCGTCGCCCGGCTGGGCGGCGCGGGTCGGCGCCGGCCGGCTCGCCGCGGCCGGGGTCCTCCGGGTCGAGGGGACCGTCGCCTATCTCGACCGCTACTGGCGCGAGGAGTGCCAGGTGCGCGACGACCTCGTCGCCCGCCTCGACCTGCCCGCGCCGCAGGTCGACGAGGAGCGGATGGCCGTGGTGGCGCCCGTGCTCTTCCCGCAGGGGTACGACGAGCAGCGCGCGGCCGCGATCTCCGCGGCCCGGCAGTGGACCACCGTGCTGACCGGCGGACCGGGCACCGGCAAGACCACGGCGGTGGCGGGCTTGCTGGCGCTGCTGGCCGACCAGTCGGACCGCCCGCTCCGGATCGCCCTGACCGCGCCGACCGGCAAGGCGGCGGCCCGGTTGCAGGAGGCCGTCCGCACCGCGCTGGCCGAGCCGCACTTCGCCGACCATGCCGCGGCCGTCGGTGCGCCGACGGCCCAGACGCTGCACCGCCTGCTCGGCTGGAAGCGCGGCAGCCGGAACCGGTTCCGCCACGACAGGCGCAACCGGCTGCCGCACGACGTGATCGTGGTCGACGAGACCTCGATGGTCTCCCTGACGATGATGGCCCGCCTGGTCGAGGCGGTGCGGGCCGACTGCCGGCTGGTCCTGGTCGGTGATCCCGACCAGCTGGCCTCGGTCGAGGCCGGGGCGGTGCTCGCCGACCTGGTCGACGGCCTGGCCCGACGACGCCCGACCACGGTGACCTCGCTGCGCACGTCGCACCGCTTCGGTCGCCAGATCAACGAGCTGGCCGAGGCCGTGCGCGACGGGCACGCCGATCGCGTGCTCGACCTGCTGGCCGCGGGCGGTGACCACCTGGAGCTGCTCGACCCCGACGACCCGGCGACGCTGCCGGGCCTGCGGGCCCGAGCGGTCGCCCACGCGCTGCGGCTCCGCGCGGCTGCGGTCACCGGAGACGCTGCCCGTGCGATCGAGGTGCTCGACGAGCACCGCCTCCTGTGCGCCCACCGCGACGGGCCGTGGGGGGTCGGCCACTGGAACCGTGCGATCGAGCGCGGCCTCGCCGAGACCACCGGTCTGCCGATCGGGGGCGGCTGGGGGCAGGAGTGGTACGCCGGGCGGCCCCTGCTGCTGACCAGCAACGACTACGGCCTCGACCTCTTCAACGGCGACACCGGGGTGGTCGTCGCCGAGGGCGAGGGCACCCGCGCGGCGATCGCGACGCCCCACGGCCCCCGTCTGCTGGCCACGTCGCGGCTGACCGACGTCGACACCATGCACGCGATGACCGTGCACAAGAGCCAGGGCAGCCAGGCCGCCCAGGTGACCGTGCTGCTGCCGCCCGACGACTCCCTGCTGCTCACCCGCGAGCTGTTCTACACCGCGCTCACCCGCGCCGAGCACAAGGTCACCGTGATCGCGACCGCCGCGGCCCTGCGGCTGGCCGTCTCCCGGCCGGCCAACCGCGCGAGCGGCCTGGCGCGGCGCCTCGACCACGCACCGGTCGACGAAACCTGAGCGTCATCCGGCGCCGTTAGGGTCGAGGCCATGTTGCTGCTGCGCGTCGAGCTACCCAACGTGCCCGGGTCGCTGGGCCGGCTGGCCAGCGCGATCGGTGCGGCGGGCGGAGACATCGACGCGATCGAGATCGTCGAGAAGCGCCACGACGGCACCGCCGTGGACGACGTACTCCTCGAGATGGTCGGCGGGGCGATGCCCGACTCGGTGGTCTCCGCCTGCACCGCGGTCGAGGGCGTCCGGGTGCTGTGGATCAGTCGTTACCTGGCCGGCGGCAACCTGTTCCTCGACCTCGAGGTCGTCGAGTCGCTGACCGGCGAGCCCGCGACCGCCCTGGACCGCCTGGTCGAGCTGCTGCCGGTCGCCTTCCGCTGCGAGTGGGCGGCCCGGGCCAAGCTGGGACCCGACGGCTCCACCGTGGAGCTGGCCAGTGAGGGCGCCCCGGCCGACCTCTCCCTGCGCCCCGGCTCCGGCCTGGACCGGCAGACGATCGGTGACGACCTGGTCGCCGTCGCGCCGGTGGGCCACAAGCGGGTCGTCGCCATCGGCCGCCGTGGCGGCCCGGAGTTCCTCGACTCCGAACTGGCCCGCTTCGGCCACCTCGTGGCGCTCGCGGCCTCCATCGCCCGCGCCGCTCGCTGAGGCGTCGTCAGGCGCGCTCGAGCAGGAAGACGGGGATCTCGCGCTCGGTCTTCTTCTGGTACTCGCCGTAGGTCGGCCAGGTGGCCACCGAGTAGTCCCACCAGTCCGCGCGCTCGTCGCCCTCGGCCAGCCGCACCGTGTAGACGTGCCGCTCGGGGCCGTCCTGGAGCTCCACCTCGGGATGGGCCAGGAAGTTGTGGTACCACTCGGGGTTGTCGTCGGCGCCTCCCTTCGACGCGATCGCGACGTAGGTGCCGTCGCGCTCGACCCGCATCACGGGGTTCTTGCGCAGGTGGCCCGACTTCGCGCCGACCGAGGTGATCACCACGATCGGGTAGCCGGTGTCGCGCAGCGTGTTCGCCCGGGTGCCGTCGGACGCCTCGTACTCCGCGACCTGGTCGCGGACCCACTGCTGCTTGCTGGGGACGTAGGTGCCGGTGAGTGCCATGTACGACGTAACGCGGCGCGGCCGCGTGCCATTCCGGACCGCAGGTCAGGGCGTCGGAGCCAGCACCCGGTCGAGCTCCTCGACGATCCGCGACTTCGGCCGGGCGCCCAGCATCGACGCTACCGCCTCGCCACCCTCGAAGACCAGCATCGTGGGCAGCCCCATCACGCGGTAGTCGGCGGACACCAGAGGGTTCTCGTCCTGGTTGATCTTGACGACCTTGAGCGACCCGGCCCGCTCGCTCGCGATCTGCTCGAGCACCGGGCCCAGCTGGCGGCACGGGCCACACCAGGGTGCCCAGAACTCCACCAGCACCGGGGTCTCGGCCTCGAGCACCTCGGCGGCGAACTGCTGGTCGGTGATCTCGTGGATGCTGCTCATGCGGTCTCCTTGGTCGTGCGGTAGCCCTCTGCTTCGAGGAGGAGGGCGGTCAGCTGGCCGCGCAGCGCGGTCAGCTCGGCGATGCGGGCGTCGACGTCGGCGATCCGTCGTCGGTACGCCGACAGCGACGCGGGGCAGACGTCGGCCCGGTCGTTGCCGGCGCGCAGGCACTCGACGAAGGGCCGGGTCTCCTCCGCGGTCATACCGAGCGACAGCAGGGCACGTACCTCGCGGACGACGCCCACGTCGGCGTCGTCGTACGCGCGGTAGCCGTTGCTCTCGCGCCGCGGCGTGACCAGCCCGCGGGACTCGTAGTAGCGCACCGCGCGCACGGTCACGCCCGCCCGCTCGGCCAGGTCCTTGATGTGCATGGGTCCTCCTCGACCCGACGGTAAACCTTGACCCCAGCGTCAAGGTCAAGCCCGGCATTCCCGGGCCGCTAGCCTCACGCTCATGAGTCTCACCCCACGACACCGCTCGCTGAGCTCGCGCTTCCGCGGGGACCCCGAATGAGCGCCCTCGACGGAGTCAGCGAGATCTTCGACCCCGAGCTGTGGGACGACGTGCCCGGCTTCGATGACCTCACCGACCTCACCTACCACCGGGCGAAGGCGCACGGCACCGTCCGGATCGCCTTCGACCGCCCCGACGTGCTCAACGCGTTCCGGCCGCACACCGTCGACGAGCTGCTGCGCGTGCTCGAGCACGCCCGGATCAGCAGCGACGTCGGTTGCGTGCTGCTGACCGGCAACGGGCCGAGCGACAAGAGCGGCAAGTGGGCGTTCTGCACCGGAGGGGACCAGCGGATCCGGGGTCGCGCGGGTTACCAGTACGCGGAGGGGGAGACGGCCGAGACCGTCGACAAGGCCAAGCTCGGCCGGCTGCACATCCTCGAGTGCCAGCGGCTGATCCGCTTCATGCCCAAGATCGTGGTCGCTCTGGTGCCCGGCTGGGCGGCCGGCGGCGGGCACTCTCTGCACGTGGTCTGCGACCTGACCCTGGCCAGCGCCGAGGAGGCGAGGTTCAAGCAGACCGACGCCGACGTGGGCTCGTTCGACGGTGGCTTCGGCTCGGCGTACCTCGCCCGTCAGGTCGGCCAGAAGCTGGCCCGCGAGATCTTCTTCCTCGGCCAGGAGTACTCCGCCGAGGACGGCGTCCGGATGGGCGCGGTGAACCGGGCGGTGCCGCACGCGGAGCTCGAGACCACCGGACTGGAGTGGGGCCGCCTGATCAACGGCAAGAGCCCGACCGCTCAGCGGATGCTGAAGTACTCCTTCAACCTGATCGACGACGGCCTCGTCGGCCAGCAGCTGTTCGCGGGGGAGACCACCCGGCTGGCGTACATGACCGACGAGGCGCAGGAGGGCCGCGACCAGTTCCTCGAGAAGCGTGAGCCCGACTGGTCGCCGTTCCCCTGGTACTACTGAGGAACGTCGGCCCTCAGTCGTCGTCGTCGGACGCCACCGCGCTGGCGATGTAGGCGTTGGCGCGCGTCCCCGGGAGTCACGGCAGGTCGGCGGAGATCTCTCCCCCCGGTCCGCCGATCACCGAGCCGAGCGCGCCGCCGCTCCCGGAGGCGCCAGGAGGACGACGGTGACGTGGTGGACGCCGGCCGGCACCGTGTACTGGCCGGCGTTGCTCTTGTCGGCCGTGCGTGGAAGGGGTCGACCCAGGGCTGCTCCCGAGGCGGCGAGCAGGGCGAAGCCGCCCACCACGACGGCCAGGGCGAGCAGGGTCGCACGTCGTGCGGGAGTCGTCATCGGAGCACCGTTCTGCTGGGTCTGCGGGTGAGAGTCACCCGGGAGCAGCCGTGAACGCCCGGAGAACGATCGGACAACCGGTCGGAGTCTGTCGCGCCGGGGCCGCCGCGGTCAACGAAGCACCTGTCCGATCTCGGAATGTCTGGGAGTTGGTGCCGGTTGGGCGGGAGTGAGCAACCCGACGGCCCCGCGGGCCTCCCGCGCCGACGTGGGCCTGCGCAGCGAGCGCGGCCCGATCCTGCTCGCCGTGATGCTGAGCATCGGTCTGGTGGCCATCGACGCCACCATCCTGGCCACCGCGGTCCCGTCCGTCGTCTCCGACCTCGGTGGGTTCACGTCGTTCCCCTGGATGTTCTCCATCTACCTGCTCGCGCAGGCGATCTCCGTGCCGCTCTACGGCAAGCTGGCCGACATCTACGGCCGCAAGCCGCTGATGCTGCTCGGGGTGGCGTTGTTCCTGGTCGGCTCGCTCCTGTGCGGCATCGCCTGGAGCATGCCGGCGCTGATCGTGTTCCGGCTCGTGCAGGGGCTCGGTGCCGGGGCCGTGCAGCCGATCGGGATGACGATCCTGGGCGACATCTACACGCTGCAGGAGCGGGCCACGGTGCAGGGGTACGTCGCCAGCGTGTGGGCGATGGCGTCCCTGATCGGCCCGACCCTGGGCGGCGTCTTCTCCGACACCATCGGCTGGCGCTGGATCTTCTTCGTCAACCTGCCTCTCGGGCTGCTGGCCGGCTGGGTGCTGTGGCGCTGGCCCGAGGCCAAGGCCGAGCGCACCCGCCACCGGATCGACGTCGGCGGGGCCACGCTGCTCGGTGCCGGCGGCACGCTCCTGCTGCTGGCCCTGCTCGAGGGCGGCGTCCAGTGGGGCTGGGGCTCGATGGCCAGCCTCGGGCTCTTCGCCGGCGCGGCGGTGCTGCTGGTGGCGTTCGTGCTGGTCGAGCAGCGGGTGACCGAGCCGGTCCTGCCGATGTGGGTCTTCCGGATGCGGGTGCTCAACGTCGCCAACGCCGGCTCGCTGGTGGTGGGCGTCCTGACCCTCGGGCTGTCGTCGTACGTGCCGCTCTACGCCCAGCGGGTGCTGGGCTCCGGTGCGCTCGTCGCCGGCCTGGCCCTGGCCGCGATGACCATCGGCTGGCCGATCGCCGCGACCACGGCCGGACGGTTCTACCTCACCCTCGGCTTCAGGTTCACCTTCGTGATGGGCAGCGCCTTCGTGCTGGCCGGCGCCCTGCTCCTGCTCACCGTGAACGGCGACAGCTCGGTGCTGCACCTCGCCTTCCCCTGCTTCGTGATGGGCATCGGCTTCGGGTACGTCGCGAGCCCCGCCGTCGTCGCGGCCCAGACCGCCGTGGACTGGAGCCGCCGTGGCGTCGCCACCGGTTCGAACATGTTCGCGCGCTCGATCGGCAGTGCCGTCGGAGTCGCGGTCTTCGGCGCGGTGGTGAACAGCGTGGTGAGCAGCCGGCTCGGCGGCCGGAGCCCGGCGATCGAGCAGGTGTCCGCCAGCGTGCTCGAGCCCGCGATCCACAGCGTCTTCGTGGTCACGATCGGGGTCGCCGTCGTGCTGGTCGCGGTGGCCGCACTGATGCCGAGCCGGGTCACGGCGCCCGAGGTGGTCGCCCCGGTCGACGCCGAGGCCCCGGTCTCCTAGCGCCACTGCCGCGACGCCGCGGGAGCGCGGTTCCCTCAGTCCCCGGGCAGCCGCCCGTGCAGGTGGCAGTCCTCGCGCCCGCCCCCGGGTACGGCGTACGCAGACCTGGCGGTGCCCTCGAGGAGGAAGCCGGCAGCGAGAGCCACCCGACAGGAGGCCAGGTTGGGCACGGCGTGCTCGAGCTGGACCCGCATCAGGCCGTGCGACTCGAACGCCCACCGGGTGACGGCGTCGACCATCTGCCGGGCGACGCCGCGGCCCCGGGCGGCGGGTAGTACGCGGTAGCCGATCTTGCCCACGAGGTCGTCACGGTCGATCGCGAACAGGCTGACGTTGCCGACCATCCGGCCGGTCCCCGGGTCCACCGCGTGCCAGCTGGCATGGCTGCCGTCGGACCAGTCGGCGCCGGAGCGGCACCACTGCTCGGCCGTCGCCAGATCGGGGCAGGCCCGGGTCGGGTTCCACCGGCGCACGTCGGGGTCGTTCATCAGCACGAACGCCTCGGGTGCGTCGTCGGGCACCGGCGGCCGGATGACGAGGTCGGTGGTGCGCAGCTCCACGGGTGCAGCCTAGGGCGAGCTCACCCGGCGGTGAGCCGCACCAGTGCGCCACCGTGACCCGGCAACGTGAGTCCCGAGTCGCCCAGCGTGACCGGCGTCGGCGTGGTGAAGAGCAGCTCGCCGGTGGCTGACAGGTGGACCTCGGTCTCGCCGAAGTTCACGACCAGCAGGAGGTCCGAGCGGCGGAGGGTGAACACCCGGGTGTCCTCGTCGGCCTCCGCGGCCAGGTCGGCGAACGCCGGGTCGGTCAGCTCGGGCAGGGTGCGGCGTAGGTCGGCCAGTCGACGGTAGGCGTCCAGCAGCACCGCGTGCCGTCCACCCTCGAGCTCGGTCCAGTCGAGCTTCGACCGCTCGAAGGTGGCCGGGTCCTGCGGGTCGGGGACGATGGCGGGGTCCCAGCCCATCCGCTCGAACTCGGTGATCCGGCCCTCGGCGGTGGCCCGCCCGAGGTCGGTCTCGGGGTGCGAGGTGAAGAACTGGAACGGCGTCGAGGCGGCCCACTCCTCGCCCATGAACAGCATCGGGGTGAACGGCCCGCACAGCGTGAGCAGCGCGGCACACGCCAGCTGGTCGTCGTCGAGGTGTCCAGGCGTGGGGTCCGACAGCCGGTCGCCGCGGGCGCGGTTGCCGATCTGGTCGTGGTTCTGGTTGCACACCACGAGCCGCCAGGCCGGCATGTGGGCGGTGTCGACCGGTGCGCCGTGGTCGCGACCCCGGAACGACGACCAGGTGCCGTCGTGGAAGAAGCCCCGCGTGCACACCTTGGCCAGCGCCGAGAGCGGCTCGAAGTCGGCGTAGTAGCCGGACGTCTCACCGGTCAGCGCGACATGGACAGCGTGGTGGAAGTCGTCGCTCCACTGGGCGTCGAGCCCGTAGCCACCACCCTCGCGGGGTGTCACCAGCCGGGTCTCGTTGAGGTCGGACTCCGCGATCAGCGTGAGCGGCCGACCCAGGTGGGCCGACAGCGCCTGGGTCTCGATCGCCAGCTCCTCTAGCAGCGGCACCGGCGAGGCGTCGACCAGCGCGTGCACGGCGTCGAGACGCAGTGCGTCGACGTGGTAGTCCTCGAACCACATCCGCGCGTTGTCGAGGATGAAGCGGCGCACCTCGTGGCTGCCGTCGCCGTCGAGGTTGAGCAGGTCTCCCCACGTGTTCCGCCCCTGCTTGAGATAAGGGCCGAACAGCGGCAGGTAGTTCCCCGAGGGACCGAGATGGTTGTAGACGACGTCCTGGACCACGCCGAGACCGGCCGCGTGGCAGGCGTCGACGAACCGCTGATAGGCGGGCGGACCGCCGTACGCCTCGTGCACCGCGAACCAGTCGACCCCGTCGTAGCCCCAGTTCCACACGCCGTTGAAGGCGTTGACCGGCATCACCTCGACCAGGTCGACCCCGATCGAGCGCAGGTGGTCGAGCCGGCTGACGGCGGCGTCGAGCGTGCCTTCGGGCGTGAAGGTCCCGAGGTGCAGCTCGTAGACCACCGAGCCCGCCAGCTGACGCCCGGTCCAGGCCGTGTCGGTCCAGGCGAACGCCGCCGCGTCGTAGGTTCGCGAGCGCTGGTGGACGCCCGCCGGCTGACGCCGCGACCGCGGGTCGGGTCGGGGCGTGTCCGAGTCGTCGATCAGGTACCCGTAGTCGAGGTCTCCTTCCGCCGGGTCGGCGACGGCCGTGCCGGGGACCCACCAGTCACCGTCGGTCCGTCGCATCTCCACGGTGTCATCGCCCACCGACAGCCGGAGCCGCCGTGCCAGCGGCGCCCAGACGTCGAAGGGCCCGCGGCCGGTCACTCGACTCCCTCGCCCACCGGGTCGTCCAGCACCAGCAGGGCGACGGGGTGCACCGCCAGGATGTCGTCGAGACGGGGCCCCACCTCGCGCCCGGTGACGCTCTCGATCCAGCGGCCGTCGGGGAGGTCGAGCTCGGTGTCCCCCCACCCGCCCCGTGCCTCGAGCCCGAGCGGCAGCCGGGTCACGACGGTGATCGCGGAGCCCCGGTCGAAGGCGAGGACGTGGTCGGCGGCCGTCCCCCGCGCGTTGAGGGGTCGGTACGTCGTGAAGTGCCGTGCGCCGTCGCGGCGGGCGGTCAGTGCCGTACTCGTCACGAGCAGCTTGGTCAGGCCGTCGTCGTTCGGAGACGTGGTGGCCGGGCCGTCGTTGGCGTCGGGCGCGAACGGCAGCATCTGCGTCCGCCGGGCGAAGTCGACCGGGCGCCGGTTGTCCGGGTCGACCAGGCTCTGCTCCCACAGCTCGCTGCCCTGGTAGACGTCGGGAACGCCGGGCATGGTCAGGGCGACCACCTTCGCCGACAGCGAGTTGCTCCAGCCTGGCCCGGAGATCCGGGCGACGATGCCGTCGAGCACCGAGCGGACCTCGCCGTCGTCGTACGCCGCGTCGACGGCGCCGTGCACGGCCTGCTCGTAGTCGGCATCCGGCTCGGTCCAGGTCGTGCGGTCGCCGGCCTCGCGCATCGCCTTCTCGGCGTAGCCGTGCAGCCGCTCGCGCGACGCCGGCCAGGCGCCGACGACGGACTGCCAGAGCAGGTTGCCGAAACCCGGATCGGGCAGCGGTGCGAGCTCCAGCAGCCGGTCGAGGGTCTCGGCCCAGACGTCGGGGAGCTCGGCCAGCACGGTGATCCGGGCCCGGACGTCCTCACCGCGCTTGGTGTCGTGGGTGGACGTCGTCGTCATCGCCTGCGGCCAGTCGCGCTGCCGCTCGGCCATCGCGGTGTGGAACTCCTCGACGGTGAAAGAGAACTCGCTCGGGTCGCCGCCGACCTCGGTCAGCGAGGTGAGCCGCGAGGTGCGGTAGAACGCGCAGTCCTCCACGCCCTTGGCCATCACCGCACCGGTGGTCTGCTGGAAGCGCAGCGCGGCCGGGTGGTCGGCGTCGCCGAGGATCGGCGCGAGCACGTCCAGTGCGTCGGCCAGGTCGGGACGTCGGCGGCCGGCGTCGGCGAGCGCGTGGGCGAGGTGCTCGTGCCCGTCGGGCAGGTAGGAGCGGTAGACCGGGAAGCAGGCCACCAGCTCGGCGACCGCGTCGACGAGGGAGGCGTGGTCTCGACTTCGCTCGACCACCGAGGGGTCGTCGTGGTCTCGACTTCGCTCGACCACCGAGGGGTCGTCGTGGTCTCGACTCCGCTCGACCACCGAGGGGTCGTCGTGGTCTCGACTCCGCTCGACCACCGAGGGGTCGTCGTGGTCTCGACTTCGCTCGACCACCGAGTGGGCGTCGGTGCTGGTAGCGACCCCAGCCTCCCGGACCACCCGGCGTACCTCGGAGTTCAGGATGCCGTCGGCCACCGCGCGCTTCGTGCCGTGGATCAGCTCCGGCCAGTCGAAGGGCCGACCGTGCAGCCGGGCCTCGAGTGCGGTGAGCGGCGCCTCCCCTGCGGGGTCGGTGAGCACGCGGTCGATCAGGCCCAGGGCGTCGTACCCGGTGGTGCCCGCGGTCGCCCAAGCGGGGTCGAGCCGCTCGCCGGGCTCGAGGATCTTCTCCACGAGCACGTACGCGCCCCCGGTCAGTCCGGCCAGGTCGTCGAGGTACGACGCGGGGTCGCGCAGGCCGTCGGGATGGTCGACGCGGAGCCCGTCGACCAGGCCCTCGTCGAACCACCGCCTGATCTCCACGTGGGACTCGTCGAAGACGGCGCGGTCCTCCACCCGGATCCCGGCCAGGCTGTTGACCGCGAAGAACCGTCGGTAGTTGAGCCCCGAGTCGGCGACCCGCCAGCTGACCAGCTCGTAGTGCTGGCGGGCGTGCACCTGGTCGGGGTCGAGATGGTCTCGACTTCGCTCGACCACCGAGGGGTCGCCGGCCACCGAGGAGAGCTCGTCCGCCGAGGACGGCGCGAGGGGGAAGCGGTGGTCGAAGTAGTGCAGCTCGTCGCCGACCACGGCGAGATGGCCGATCCGGCCGCCGGGCAGCACGTCGTCGTCACCGACCACCGGGATCCGCACCCGGCCACCACCGGCGTCCCAGTCGACGTCGAAGGCCGCGGCGTAGCGCGACGACCGGCCGTGGGTGAGCAGGTCCCACCATCCGGCGTTGACGTGCGGGGTGGCGATGCCGACGTGGTTGGGCACGATGTCGACCAGCACCCCGAGCCCCAGGCGCCGCGCCTCGGCCGACACCGCGGCCAGACCCTCGGCACCTCCGCGGGCCGGGTCGACCCGGTCGTGGGCGACCACGTCGTAGCCGTGGTCGCTCCCGGGCTCGGCCTCGAGCAGCGGGGAGAGGTAGACCCAGTCGACGCCGAGGTCGTGGAGGTAGGGCAGCACCTCCGCGGCCGCGAACAGGTCGAAGCCCGCGGTGATCTGCAGGCGGTAGGTGTTGACGGGCGAGCGCATCCGCACGCCGTACCCGTTCGCGGCCTCGCTCATCCGGCCCGTTCGGCGGTTGCGGCGACCGACGCGGCGACCGACGCGGCGACCGAGGAGTCCTGGGTGACGACGGCCGTGGTGTGCTCGCGCAGCACCAGCACGCTGCGCCCACCGAGGATCGAGGTGGCGCCGGCCGCCAGGGGCTCGTCGGCGCGCTCGGTGCCGGCGGTGTCGATCTCGACGTCCCAGGCCGCGGCGTACTCCTCGGACGGCAGCGTCACCATCACGTCGTCGCCGGAGGCGTTGAAGTACAGCAGGAAGTGGTCGTCGGTGATCGCGCCCCCGCGGGCGTCGAGCCCAGGGATCCCGTGCCCGTTGAGGTACATGCCGATCGACCGGGCGTCCGCCGCGGTCCAGTCGCCGTCCTCGAACGGGTGTCCGGCCGGGTGCAGCCACACGATGTCGTTGAGCCGCTCGCCCTCCCCGCTGCCGGTGCGGACCGTCGTACCGGTGAAGAAGCGCTTGCGGCGGAACGTCGGGTGGTCGCGGCGCAGCCTGGAGACGTTGGCCGTGAACTCGACCAGCGGCTCGTCGAGCTCGTCCCAGTGCATCCACGCGATCTCGGAGTCCTGGGCGTAGGTGTTGTTGTTGCCGTCCTGGGTGCGGCCGGCCTCGTCGCCGTGCAGCAGCATCGGCACGCCCTGGCTGAGCAGCAGCGTGGTGATGAAGTTGCGCTGCTGCCGTGACCGCAGCTCGAGGATCTCGGGGTCGTCGGTCGGGCCCTCGACGCCGTGGTTCCACGAGCGGTTGTGGCTCTCGCCGTCGTTGCCGTCCTCGCCGTTGGCGTCGTTGTGCTTGTCGTTGTAGGACACCAGGTCGCGCAGGGTGAACCCGTCGTGGGCGGTCACGAAGTTGATGCTCGCGACTGGCCGGCGGCCGGAGTTCTCGTAGAGGTCCGAGGAGCCGGCGAGCCGGCTGGCGAACTCGCCCAGCGAGGGCTCGCCGCGCCAGAAGTCGCGGACCGTGTCGCGGTAGGCGCCGTTCCACTCGGTCCACTGCGGCGGGAAGTTGCCGACCTGGTAGCCACCCGGGCCGACGTCCCACGGCTCGGCGATCAGCTTCACCTGGCTGACGACCGGGTCCTGCTGCACGAGCTCGAAGAACGTCGAGAGGCGGTCGACGTCGTAGAACTCACGGGCCAGGGCGGCGGCGAGGTCGAAGCGGAAGCCGTCGACGTGCATCTCGGTGACCCAGTAGCGCAGGGAGTCCATGATCAGCTGGAGCGAGTGCGGGTGCCGGACGTTGAGGGAGTTCCCGGTGCCGGTGTAGTCCATGTAGTACTGCAGGTCGTCCTCGACGAGCCGGTAGTACGCCGGGTTGTCGAGGCCGCGGAAGCTGAGCGTCGGGCCGAGATGGTTGCCCTCGGCGGTGTGGTTGTAGACGACGTCCAGGATCACCTCGATGCCGGCGTCGTGCATCGACCGCACCATCGACTTGAACTCCTGCACCTGGTGGCCGACCTGGCCGGCCGAGGCGTAGTCGGCGTGCGGAGCCAGGAAGCCCAGGGTGTTGTAGCCCCAGTAGTTGCGCAGCCCCTTCTCCAGCAGCGTGCTGTCCTGCACGAACTGGTGCACCGGCATCAGCTCGATCGCGGTGACGCCGAGCCGGGTCAGGTGCTCGGTCACGGCGGGGTGGCCGAGCCCGGCGTAGGTGCCGCGCAGGTCGTCGGGCACGTCGGGATGCAGCTCGGTGAGCCCCTTCACGTGCGCCTCGTAGATCAGCGTCTCGTTGTAGGGGATGTTGGGGCGGCGGTCGCCCTCCCAGTCGAAGAAGGGGTTGACCACGACGCCCAGCGTCATGTGCGCCGCGGAGTCGTCGTCGTTGCGGGAGTCCGGGTCGCCGAAGGTGTAGCCGTACAGTGACTGGTCCCAGTCGATCTCGCCGGCGGTGGCCTTGGCGTAGGGGTCCAGGAGCAGCTTCTGCGGGTTGCAGCGCACTCCCTTCTCGATGTCGTACGGGCCGTGCACGCGGTAGCCGTAGCGCTGTCCGGGCTGGACGGCGGGCAGGTAGCAGTGCCAGACGAACGCGTCGATCTCGGTCAGCGCGACCCGCGTCTCGACCCGGTCGTCGTCGAAGAGGCAGAGCTCGACCTGCTCGGCGACCTCGCTGAACACCGCGAAGTTGGTGCCGCTGCCGTCGAAAGTGGCGCCGAGCGGGTACGCCGTACCCGGCCAGACCTCCATGGTGCCTCCCGTTCCTGGGCCGAAGGCCCGTCCCGTGGATCCCACCACACGGCCCGGGCATCGTTCGAATCCGTCACCCTTTGGTCACCTGGCAGTGATTGTCGCCACTCCTCGGGCACGCCACAGTTGCTCCATGACCGAGACGACGTACGACTTCACCGGGCTCCGCGCACTGTTCATCAACTGCACGCTCAAGAAGTCACCGGAGCCGAGCAACACCCAGGCGCTGGTGGATGCGAGCCGCCACATCATGGAGAAGCACGGCGTCAGCGTCGACGTCGTGCGCGCCATCGACCACGACATCGCCACCGGGGTCTGGCCGGACATGCGCGAGCACGGCTGGGAGACCGACGACTGGCCGGAGATCTTCGAGAAGGTCCTGGCCGCCGACATCCTGGTGCTGGCCGGACCGATCTGGCTCGGCGACAACAGCTCGGTGATGAAGCGGGTGCATGAGCGGTTGTACGGCGGGTCGCACCTGCTCAACGACCGCGACCAGTACCTCTACTACGGGCGGGTCGGTGGCTGCCTGATCACCGGCAACGAGGACGGCATCAAGCACTGCGCGCACAACGTGCTCTACACGTTGCAGCACATCGGCTACACGATCCCGCCCCAGGCGGACGCGGGGTGGATCGGCGAGGCCGGCCCCGGGCCGTCGTACCTCGACGAGGGGAGCGGTGGCCCCGAGAACGACTTCACCAACCGCAACACCACCTTCATGACATGGAACCTGATGCACCTGGCCCAGATGTTGAAGAGTGCAGGTGGCGTGCCGGCGTACGGCAACCAGCGCTCGGCCTGGGACACCGGCAGGCGGTTCGACTACGAGAACCCCGAGTACCGATAGGCATAGCGTGAGGTCGTGCCACGCGTCGTCGTCCTGACCGGAGCCGGGATCTCGGCGGAGAGCGGTCTGCGGACCTTCCGTGACGCCGACGGCCTGTGGGAGGGGCACCGTCCGGAGGACGTCGCCACCCCCGAGGCCTACCAGCGCGACCCCCTGCTGGTGCACCGCTTCTACGACGCCCGGCGCGCGGCCCTGCTCGGCGTCCGCCCGAACGCCGCGCACGAGGCCCTGGCCCAGCTCGAGGCGGCGCTGGGCGACGACCTGTTCCTGATCACCCAGAACGTCGACGACCTGCACGAGCGGGGCGGCTCCGGGCGGGTGGTGCACCTGCACGGCGAGCTCCGCTCCGCCTGGTGCCTGGCCTGCGGCGCCCGGCACCTGTGGGAGGGCAGCCTCGGCTCCGCCCCGCCGTGCCCGTCCTGCGCCGTCCGGGCTCTGCGACCGGACATCGTCTGGTTCGGCGAGCCGCCGTACTGGATGCCCGAGGTCCTCGAGGCCGTCGAGGCGGCGGACGTCTTCTGCGCGATCGGGACGTCGGGCCTGGTCTATCCGGCCGCCGGGCTCGGCGAGCTCGCCGCCGCGCGTGGAGCCCGCACGATCGAGCTCAACCTCGACGCGAGCGCCAACGCCTCCCGCTTCCACGAGGTCCGCCGCGGGCCGGCATCCCTGCTCGTCCCGCAGTGGGTGGACGAGGTGCTCGGCGAGTAGGGCTCAGTAGTCCTGCGGCTGGGTGAACACGTGCTGCGGGTCGTACGACGTGCGGGCCGCGGCGAGGCGGGCGGCGTTGGCACCGAAGTAGGCCCGCTGGTAGCCCGCCAGCGAGGGGTCGGCGTAGTTGACGTAGGCGCCGTGACCCCAGCTGGGGGTCATCGCGTCGCGGAAGGCGCGCACGTAGCTCAGCGCGGGGGTGGCCGGGCCGGAGGTGTAGGTGGCGGTGTACTGCACCGTTGCCAGGGCGCCGCGGTGGCCGAAGGCGGTCTCGCCCGCGCCGATGTCGTCGACGGCCCCGCCCAGCGCATCGAGGGAGATGCCGGCCTCCTTCAGCCCGCTGCCCTGGGCGGCGTGCACCCGGGCCAGCAGCGTGGTGACGTCCACGTGGTCGCCGGGGATGATGTGCGAGGTGGCGGCGAACGCCTCGCGCGGCAGCGAGCCGCCGCTCCCGGTGTGGCACCGGCCCACCGGGATCGAGGAGCAGCCCGCGAAGGCGAGCATCGTGTCACGGTAGCTCTCGGTGTGCCGGGCGTCGGTCGCGGGCGTCGGCACGGCCGAGAAGAAGGGCCGCAGCGCGGTGTCGAGCCCCGCGGGCTGGCCGGTCCACGTCGCCGACACGCTCAGGGCCGGTCCGGTGGGATGGGTCGCGCCGCCGAGCAGCTTGAGGGTCGACCACAGCCGTCGGTCGGCGGTGGGGGCGGTGGCGAGCCACCGGGGCACGACGTCGTGCGCCGCGGAGAACGGCCAGGCCAGGAAGGCGCGGGTGATCGTCGGCGCCGCGAAGGTCGACATCGTGAACGACGTGACGACACCGAGATGCCCGCCCCCGCCGCCGCGCAGGGCCCAGAACAGGTCGGGCTCGTGGTCGGCACTCGCGGTCGCGATGCTGCCGTCGGCCAGCACCACCCGCATCGAGGTCACGGCGTCGCTGGTGAGGCCGTGGGCTCGGGTCAGCACGCCGACCCCGCCGCCCTGGGTGAGTCCGCCGATGCCGACTGTCGGGCACGAGCCGCCCGCGACGCCGCGGCCCCGCGTGCCCAGCACGTCGTACACCGTGACGAGGGGGGCGCCGGCACCGATCGTCGCGGAGGTCCCGCTCAGGGCGACCCCGTGCAGTGCGCGCAGGTCGAGGACCAGCCGCCCGTTGCCGGCCGACCACCCCGGGTAGCTGTGCCCTCCGGAGCGGATGGCCAGCGGGAGGCCGTGGTCCCGTGCGAAGGCCAGCCCGGTCGCGATGTCGCGGGCGCCGGCGACCGAGAGCACGGCCAGGGGCCGGGCGCCGTCGTACCGCGGGTTCTGGGTCAGCCTCACCACGTCGTACGACGCGGAGCCGGGCCGGGCGAGCGTGCCGGAGACCGAACGGGCCAGGCGGCGCCAGTCGGCGGCACCAGGGCCGCGTGGCGACGAGGCGATGCCGTCGGGTGAGACCGGTGGTGCCGGGGTGTCCCGCGGCGGCTGGGCGTCGTGCGGTGCGCACGCGCCGGCGGCGCCTGCAAGCCCGGCCAGCACGACCCCGCGTCGGCCGACCCGTCCGCTGCGCCCCGTCACCCGACCAGCGTAGGCACCTCGGCCCGGCCGGACGGGTGAGCCGCGCACCGGGGTTGCGTGGTCTGATGTGCTCTTCTCGCCGGGACCCCCTCGGCCGAGTGAGCCGGAGGACGTCGATGGGTGCACGCGGGTGGGTCGTGACGGTGGCCGGAGCGGCCCTGCTCACCGGCGCGTGCGGGGGTGGTGGGGGCGGTGGCGGTACGTCGTTCGCCGACGAGTCCGGGCCGCAGATCATGTCCGCCGCGACCACCGACATGGGGGCCGTGACGTCGCTGCACTTCAGCGGCGACGTCACCAGCGGCGGCAAGCAGATCCACGTCGACCTCGGCTCCTCGACGGCGGGCCAGTGCCAGGGCTCGTTCACGATCGGACGGGGGACCGCGCAGATCCTCGCCTCCGACGGCAAGGCGTGGATGAAGCCGGACCATGCGTTCTGGGAGCAGCAGGGAGCGGCCCAGGCGGCCCAGATCGAGAAGATCGTGGGCGACAAGTGGGTCTCGATCCCGCTGTCGTCGGGGCTGAGCAAGGTCTGCGACCTCGACAACCTGCTGAGCAAGCTCACGCCCGGCAACGACACGCAGACGCGGAGCAGCACGGTGGTCGGCACCTCCGAGGTCGGCGGCACGGCGGCGGTCCAGGTGCGGGGGAAGTCCAAGCAGGGCGACATCGTCTCCGCCTGGGTGGCCACCAGCTCGCCCCACCACGTGCTGAAGCTCGCGGTCACCGACGGCACCTCGCCGGGCACCCTCGTCTTCTCCGACTTCGACACCCCGCTGGCGATCACGACACCGGCACCCTCCGAGGTCGCGGTGATCCCCGGCCAGTGACGCTGACTCGGCGCATAGAGGCTCCCCCAGGCCGCTGAGTCGGCGCAAAGAGGCACCCCCAGGCCGCTGAGTCGGCGCAAAGAGGCACCCCCGGGCCGCTGAGTCGGCGCAAAGAGACGCACCTCGACCTCGGCCCCGGCCGCGATGACGTCGTACGACGGACCCGGGCGGCCCGCGTCTGCCCAAGGGTCACCTTGCTTGCGGTGGGGTCAGGGAGTGACAGGATTGGTGGGTGAGCATGGAGATCGGGACCGACGAGAACCCCCAGCACTGGCACGAGGAGATCGGCGACGACGTCGGCAACCGCCTCAACTGGCTGCGCGCCGGGGTGCTCGGCGCGAACGACGGCATCGTCTCGACCGCCGGCATCGTGATGGGCGTCGCGGGTGCCACCGCCGAGCGCTCCCCGGTCTTCGTGGCCGGGATCGCCGGTCTGGTGGCTGGCGCGCTGAGCATGGGCGCCGGTGAGTACGTCTCGGTGAACGCCCAGCGCGACTCGGAGCAGGCGATGCTCGCGATGGAGGCGCAGGAGCTGCAGAAGATGCCCGAGACCGAGCAGCGCGAGCTCGCCAAGATGTACGAGCGGAAGGGCCTCAGCCGCGAGACGGCCAAGCAGGTCGCCCAGGAGCTCACCGACCACGACGCCCTGGCCGCGCACGCCGACATCGAGTTCGGGATCGACCCCGACAACCTCACCAACGCCTGGCACGCCGCCTTCGCCTCGATGGTCGCGTTCACCACCGGGGCCCTCCTGCCGCTGCTCGTGATCACCCTGAGCCCCCTGTCGATCCGGGTCTGGGCCACGGTCGTCACCGTGGCGATCGCGCTCGCGGTGGCTGGGTTCGTCCAGGCCAAGCTGGGCTTCAGCCCGCGCGGCCGGGCGGTCGTGCGCAACGTCGCCGGTGGGCTGCTGGCGATGGTCGTCACCTACGCGGTCGGAAGCCTGGTCGGCGCCCACCTCTGAGATGCGGATGTTCGTGGCGCTCCGGCCGCCACCTGACGCCGTCGAGCACCTTGACGCCTTCCTGGAGGTACGACGTGCGGCGGCCGGCTTCCGGTGGTCGGCGCCCGAGCAGCTCCACGTGACCCTGGCCTTCCTGGCCGACGTGCCCGACCGGGCTCTCGACGACCTCGTCGACGGCCTCGCCCGCGCCGCGGCACGTCGTACTCCCGTGGCGACGGCGCTCGCCGGCGGCGGCGCGTTCCCCGACCCCGCCCGGGCCCGCGTGCTCTCGGCCGGTCTCGACCTCGACCAGGCGGGCCGCACCGAGCTGGACCGGCTCGCTCGCGGTTCCCGCGCCACCGCCAACCGGGCCGGCGTGCGCGTCGACGGGCAGCGCTTCCGCCCGCACGTGACCGTCGCCCGGCTCGGCCAGCCGCAGGACGTGACCAGCTGGCTGCGGGTCCTGGACACCTACCGCGGGCCGGCCTGGCGGGCCGACCGGATCGCCCTCGTGGCGTCGTACCTCGGCGAGGGAGCCCGCGGTCGACCCCGCTACGAGACGGTGGAGGAGTTCGCCCTGTCGGGATAGTCCGTGACGTTTCGCAGGTGGATCGCCTCCGTCAAGATGCCGATCGTCACGGACTATCCCGCGAGCCTGTGGAGAACGCCACGCCCGGGTACGGCGAGAAGGGTGGGAGTCGCGGCCGATATGGCCTAGTTTCAAGCGCGTGAAGATCGCAGTTGCCAAGGAGTCCCGCGAGGGAGAGGCACGCGTCGCGATGGTGCCGGAGCTGGTGGCCAAGCTCACCGGCCTGGGGTACGACGTGGCGGTCGAGCCGGGAGCGGGCCTGCACGCGCTGATCGCGGACGAGGAGTACACCGAGGCCGGAGCCCGACTGGACGACGCCGCGTTCGAGGACGCCGACGTGGTGGTCTCGGTGCAGCCCCTGTCGGTGGACCGGATCCGACGGATGCGCCGCGGCGCCAGCGCCATCTCGTTCCTGCCGACCAACCAGGAGCAGGCCACCGTGGTCGAGCTCCGCGACGCCGGCATCACCGCCCACGCGGTCGAGCTGATCCCGCGGATCTCGCGCGCCCAGTCGATGGACGGCCTCAGCTCGCAGGCCCTGGTCTCCGGCTACCGCTGCGCGATCGTCGCCGCCGGGCTGCTGCGCCGCTTCTTCCCCCTCAACATGACCGCGGCCGGCACCGTCCAGGCTGCCGAAGTGGTCGTCCTGGGTGCCGGGGTGGCCGGGCTCCAGGCGATCGCCACGTCCAAGCGGCTCGGCGCGATCGTCCGGGCGTACGACGTACGTGCGGCCGCTGCGGAGGAGATCCGCTCGATGGGCGCCAAGTCGATCGACCTCGACCTCGACACCCTCGAGGGGGCCGGCGGCTATGCCCGCGAGATGACCGAGGACCGCGCGGCGCGCCAGCGCGAGCTGCTGACGCCGTTCATCGCCGCGGCCGACGCGCTGATCACCACGGCTGCCGTCCCCGGCCGCGCCGCCCCCATGCTGGTCACCCGCGAGATGGTCGAGCAGATGAAGCCGGGCTCTGTCGTGGTCGACCTGGCCGCCGAGACCGGTGGCAACGTCGAGGGCTCGGTGCCCGGCGAGGTGGTCCGGGTCGGCAACGCCCAGGTGTGGGGCGGCCGCAACGTCCCCAGCCAGATGCCCGGCCCGGCCTCGAAGCTCTACGCCCAGAACATCGTCAACCTGGTCACCCTGATGACCGCGAAGGACGCTGAGGGCCACGCGTCCTTCGCCCCCGACTTCGACGACGAGATCGTGGCCAGCAGCTGCGTCACCCGCGACGGGGCGATCGTGCACGAGCCGACCCGCGAGGCGATCGAGGGGTCGGCCGAGCCGCCCGCGGCGGCGCCAGAGCCGACACCGGAACCGCCCGAAGATGCAGGCGCCGGCGACGCCGAACCGGCCGCGGGTCCGGTCGACCAGCAGCTCGATCTTCCCTACGACCAGGAGGCCGACCAGTGATCCTCAGCGAGTCGGTCGTCTGGCTCACGATCTTCGTGCTCAGCGTGTTCGTGGGCATCGAGGTGATCTCCAAGGTCTCCTCGACGCTGCACACGCCGCTGATGTCCGGGGCCAACGCCATCCACGGGATCATCCTGCTCGGCGCGATCATCGTGACCGGCACGACCGACAACACCGTGGCGGTGACCGTCGGGCTGGTCGCGATCGTGCTGGCGTCGGTGAACATGGTGGGCGGCTTCGTCGTCACCGACCGGATGCTCCAGATGTTCGTGCGCAAGCGCCCCGCGAAGCCCGCCGACTCCGACCAGGGCTCGACGAAGGGTGGGGCCGCCTGATGCCGGTCTGGATCCAGCTGGTCTTCCTCGCGTGCGGGGTCTGCTTCATCCTCGCCCTCAAGGGCCTCTCCGGGCCCAAGACGGCTCGCAACGGCAACCTGCTCGGCGCCGGTGCGGCCGTGGTCGCCTGCATCGTCCCGTTCTTCTGGACCGACCTGCACCTGCACCACGTCCCGCTGATCCTGGCTGCGATCCTGGTCGGCACCGTCGGCGGTGTGTACGGCGCCCGCACCGTGCAGATGACCCAGATGCCCCAGATGGTGGCGCTGTTCAACGGTGTCGGTGGCGGCGCGGCCGCGCTCGTCGCGCTGCTGGAGCTCAACAGCGTGATCGACGCCGGCGGCCACGACAGCTGGTTCAACCTCGCCGCCACCGCGTTCACGATCGTGGTCGGCTCGGTGTCCTTCGCCGGCTCGCTGATCACCTTCGCCAAGCTCCAGGACCTGATGACCTCGCGGCCGGTGGTGTTCCCGGGGCTGCCGGTGATCTTCGGTGGCGCGCTTGTCGGGGCCGTCGTGCTCGCCGTACTCCTCGTGAACGACCCGCGGATGTGGGTGGGCATCGTGCTCGGCCTGCTCGGCCTGCTGATCGGCGTCCTGCTCGTCCTTCCGGTCGGTGGCGCCGATGTGCCGATCGTGATCTCGATGCTCAACGCCTTCACCGGCCTGACCGTCGCGGCCGGCGGCTACGTGCTCTCCAACGTGCTGCTGCTGATCGCCGGCACCCTGGTCGGCGCGTCCGGCACGTTCCTGACCCTGCTGATGGCCGGCGCCATGGGCCGCTCGGTGGCCAACATCCTGTTCGGCGCCCTCAAGGGCGGCTCGACCCTCGGGTCCGGCGAGGCCAGTGACCGGCCGGTCAAGAGCGTCACGCCCGAGGACGCCGCGATCATGCTCGCGTACGCCGACCGGGTGATCATCGTGCCGGGCTACGGACTGGCCGTGGCGCAGGCGCAGCACACCCTGCGCGAGCTGGTCGACGTGCTCAGCGCCCGCGGCATCGAGGTGGACTACGCGATCCACCCGGTGGCGGGCCGGATGCCCGGTCACATGAACGTGCTGCTCGCCGAGGCGCAGGTGCCCTACGAGCAGCTGCGCGAGATGGACGACATCAACGGCGACTTCAAGGACACCGACGTGGCCCTGGTGGTCGGCGCCAACGACGTGGTCAACCCGGCCGCGCGGACGACCCCCAGCGCCCCGATCTACGGCATGCCGATCCTGAACGCCGACGCGGCCCGCCAGGTGATCTTCATGAAGCGCTCGATGCGCCCGGGCTTCGCCGGGATCGAGAACGAGCTGCTCTTCGACCAGCGCACCTCGCTGCTCTTCGGGGACGCCAAGGACTCCATGAGCAAGCTGCTCAACGCGGTCAAGGCGCTCTGAGCCGCGGTCGAAAAGTATGCGGTTTGGGACCAAACGGCGACTTTTCGGCCCGCAGACCTGCGGTTTGTGACCAATCGTGGGGTCGGATCGTTAGCAGGGCATGAGTGACGAGAAGGATCCGATGCTCAAGCCCGACGGGCATCGGTACGAAGCGCCGGAGTCCAAGGACACCCGGGTCAACAAAGAGGTCGCCTACGCCGTGCTGGCGCTGGTGGTCGTCGTCCTGGCGATCCTGATCGCCACGGGGACGGTGCCGATCTACCCCGGCTGACGCCGTCAGCCGGCGAGACCGTACAGCCGGTCGCCGGCGTCGCCGAGGCCCGGCACGATGTAGCCCTTCTCGTTGAGCTTCTCGTCCATCGCCGCGGTGACCACGGTGACCGGTACGTCGAGCCCCTCGAGGCCCTGCTCCAGCCGGGCGCAGCCCTCGGGCGCGGCCAGCAGGCAGATCGCGGTGATGTGGTCGGCCCCCCGGTCGGTCAGGAAGCGGATCGCGGCCGCCAGGGTGCCGCCGGTGGCGAGCATCGGGTCGAGCACGTAGCACTGCCGCCCCGCGAGGTCGTCGGGCAACCGCTCGGCGTACGTCGTCGCCTCCAGCGTCTCCTCGTCGCGCATCATCCCGAGGAAGCCGACCTCGGCCGTCGGGAGGCACTTCATCATGCCCTCGAGCATCCCCAGCCCGGCGCGCAGGATCGGCACCACCATTGGCATCGGCTGCGAGAGGCGGACCCCGGTCGTCGGCGCCACCGGGGTGCGGATGTCGAACGGCTCGATCCGCACGTCACGGGTCGCCTCGTAGGCCAGCAGCGTGACCAGCTGGTCGACCAGTCGACGGAACGACGGGGAGTCGGTGTTCACGTCACGCAGCGCGGTGAGCTTGTGGGCGACGAGAGGGTGGTCGACGACGATCGTGCGCATGCCCCGAACCCTAGTGGTTGCTGAGAGTTCTGCTCCTCACGGCCGAACAGGGTTGGCAGGGGTCAGGGCACCTGTCAGGCTGGACGGGTCCTGCGCGGCTCGACGTGATCGGAGGTAGGCATGAGCGAACAGATCGACGGCATCGACTTCGCGGTTGCCGCCTACCGTGAGGAGGGTGTCTGGCAGGTCGTGGAGCTGGTCCACGACGTGCTCACCGACGTCGACAGGCTGGCCCACGCACTGCGCCGCTTCCCCGGTGACGGCGGCGCGCTCGGGCTGGTCGCGGTCGACGAGGACTTCTTCGTGCTGGTCCGCGTCGCCGGCCCGACCGTGCGGATCCTGCTCTCCGACATCACCGCCGCCGACGAGTGGGAGCTGGCCCGCTCGGCGGTCGAGCTGCTCGGCCTGCCCGAGCCCGAGGACGACGACGAGCAGGCGCCCGCCGGTGACCTCGACCTGCTCGGCGACCTCGGGATGCACGCCATGGACATGGCGGTGCTCCTCGACGACCTCGACCTCTACCCCGACGAGATGCTCTCCGACGTGGCCCGGCGGCTGGGCTTCGGCTCGCAGTTCGACGAGGCCGTCGGCCTCACCTCCGCGTGACCCTCGCGCCCGTGACCGGCCGCGCATGACCTCGTACGACGTGGCGATGCGCGCCGCCCTCGACGAGGCGCGCGAGGCCCTGGCCTCCGGTGACGTGCCGATCGGTGCGGTGGTGCTCGACGCCGACGGCACCATCCTGGGCCGTGGCCACAACGTCCGCGAGCGCGACGCCGACCCGACCGGCCATGCCGAGTTGGTCGCGATCCGGGCCGCGGCCGGCGTCGTGGGCGAGTGGCGGCTGACCGGCTGCACCCTCGTGGTGACCCTGGAGCCCTGCACGATGTGCGCCGGTGCGATCGTGCTGGCCCGTCTCGACCGCGTCGTGTTCGCGACGTACGACGACAAGGCGGGCGCGGTCGGGTCCCTCTGGGACGTGGTCCGCGACCGCCGGCTCAACCACCGCCCCGAGGTCGTGTCCGGGTTGCTCGCGGAGGAGTCCCGGAGCCTGCTGGGCGATTTCTTCGCCGCCCAGCGGCTCGGGTAGCCTCTCCCGCGGTGGCGTGTCCGAGCGGCCTAAGGAGCACGCCTCGAAAGCGTGTGTGGGTGCAAGCCCACCGTGGGTTCAAATCCCACCGCCACCGCCAGCCAGGGGCCACGAAAGTCGTCGCCCGCACCGTGGTGGATCCGGACCACCTGATGGTCCGGATCCACCACGATGTCGTCTCTCAGGCGGTGGTCAGCTCGTCGAGACCCGCCAGCTGGTGGGCGTCCTTGGCGACTTCCTCATTCACGCCGTTGGGCTCGAGGCGCATCGCCACCGCGAGGTAGTAGATGACGAGGGCGAACGCGATCACCACGCCGAGGTCGACGAACGCCGGGAGACTGTCGGTGTGCCGCTGCACGCCGCCCTTGGTCGGGTCGCCGTAGCGACCGAAGCGGCCGATCACCAGCACGCCGCCGAGCCACACGGGGATCCACCAGGAGTTCCGGAACGTCGAGAAGGCGTGGGTCCGGTTGACCACGGAGCCGACCACGAACACGACCAGGCCGACCGCGATGGCGCCGACCACCTTGAGGTTCACGTCGTAGCCGCCCCAGTAGAGGATCAGGTTCGCGCTGACGAAGGCCGTCGGCAGGAGCACCTTCGGCCACGGCATCCGGTACTGCCGCGGCCGGTCGCCGTCACTGAGGTGCAGGGAGCCGAGCGCGATCGGCGCCATCGCGTACATCACCGCGGTCGCGCCGGTGACCGCGCTGACGAGGGCGGCCCAGCTCTTGAACGGTCCGAAGCCGATCAGGCCGACGACCAGAGCGACGATGATCGAGATGTAGGGCACGCCGCGGGCGTTGGTCCGCGCCAGGGCACCGGGCATCTCGCGCTCCTCACCCAGCGCGTAGGACAGCCGGGCCGAGGTCCCGAGGTAGACGATGCCGGTGCCGGCGGGGGAGATCACCGCGTCGATGATCAGGATCACGGCCAGCCAGGTCGCGCCGACCGCGAGCGCCAGGGTGTACCACGCGCCGTAGTCGGAGGGGTCCTGGCCGAGCGGGCGGTCCCAGTTGTGGGCGACGTCGGCGGGGTTGAGCCCGGCGATCATCGTGACCTGGAGCAGCGTGTAGAGCAGGGCGCCGATACCCATCGCGGTCAGGATCGCGCGGGACAGGTCCTTGCGCGGGTTGCGGGCCTCACCGGCCAGGCAGACGGCCTGCTCGAAGCCCTGCAGCGCGAAGACCACACCGACCGGGAGTGCCGCGAAGACGCCGTGCCAGCCGTGCGGCATGAAGCCGCCGCCGGCGGTGAAGTTGCCGGGGTGGAAGCTCAGTGAGGCGATCACGCCGATGGCCAGGAACGGCACGGCGGTCTTCCAGATCACCAGGATCACGTTGCTCTCGGACATGAACTGCGCACCGGCGAGGTTCATCGCGGTGAAGAGGAGCATCAGGATCACCGCCACGACGAGGCCACGCGTGTTGAGCAGCCCGTCGGTGCCGATCATCGCGAAGTTGGTGTTCACCCAGTGCACGCTGTTGACGTAGGTGATCGCGGCCAGCACCTCGATCGGGGCGATGAACACGGCCTGCACCCAGGCTGCCCACCCACCGATGAAGCCGACGATCGGACCGTGGGAGTAGTAGGGGAACCGCCCGGAGCCGCCCGCGACCGGGTACGTCGCGCCCAGCTCGGCGTACACCAGGGCGAGCGTGGCCAGCATGGCCGCCGCGAGCACCCACGAGATGATCGAGGCGGGTCCGGCGGTCTCGGCCGCGGTCAGCGCTCCCAGCAGCCAGCCGGAGCCGATGATCGACCCGAGGGAGACGAACATCAGGCCGTAGAAGCCGACCGACCTGGTGAGGTTCCCGCCCCGGTGTTCTTCGACGACGCTCATCTGGAGAGACCTTTCGAGAAGGGTCTTGGTGACCCGGCCACGCGACCGCACGGAGCGCTCGGTCGCTCCGCGCACTCTCTTGCAGTCCCGCTCGATGCGCAAGGGTCCACGCCCGCCGGGGCTTCGGTCAGGTGGGTGTCAGACGGCCCCCCGCAGGCTGGATGCATGACGACCAACCACGCCGTGGATCTTCGCCGGACGATGCTGAACAAGGTGCCCGAGGTCACCATCTACTTCTGGATCATCAAGATCCTGTGTACGACGGTGGGTGAGAGCTTCGCGGACTACATCAACGAGACGCTCGGTTTCGGGCTCACCAACACGACCCTGCTGTTCTCCGCAGCCCTGATCGCGGCCCTGGTGGCGCAGTTCCGGCTGAACCGGTACGTCCCCTCGGTGTACTGGCTCTGTGTGGTGCTGATCAGCGTGGTCGGGACCCTGCTGACCGACAACCTCACGGACGGGCACAACGTGCCGTTGTGGATCAGCAGCACGGTGTTCGCGGTGCTCCTTGCCGTCGTGTTCTCGATCTGGTACGCCCGGGAGCGCACCCTGTCGATCCACTCGATCGTCACGACCTCCCGCGAGTCGTGGTACTGGCTGACCGTCCTGGTCACCTTCGCCCTCGGCACCGCGGTGGGCGACTGGACCATCGAGCTCACCGGCTGGTCGCCGGGCCAGTCCGTGATGTTGCCCCTGGGCCTGATCCTGGCCGTGCTGGCCGCCTGGAAGCTCGGTGCCGGCCCGGTGCTGTCCTTCTGGCTCGCCTACATCCTGACCCGGCCGCTGGGCGCGAACATCGGCGACTACCTCGCCTCGCCGAAGGCCGACGGTGGCCTCGACCTGGGCACCCTGGGCACCAGCGTGCTCTTCCTGGGCACGATCCTGGCGGTGGTGATCTACCTGACCGTCACCGACAAGGACCGGACCGAGACGATCGAGGCCCGCAAGCAGCGGGCACCTGTCACCGAGGAAGTCTGAGGAGTGTCCGAGATGACGGAGTCCCGTACCCAGCGTGTCCTGGTCGTGACCGATGCGGCCGAGCCGAGCAAGTCGCTGCGCGACGCCATCCGGCACCGCGCCGAGGCCGGTGACGCCCAGTTCCGTCTGGTCGTGCTGAACCCGGCCCGGGCCGAGCTGCACCTGCTGCACCCCGAGCGGCACGATCGTGCGGCCGCCGCCGAGGTGACGCTGCGGTCGGCCTTGCCGCAGCTCGAGCTCGCCGCTCACGCACCGGTGATCGGCTCGGTGTCGGTGCGGCACGACCCGATGGACGCGATCGAGGAGACCCTGTTCGCCGAGCCGGTCGACGAGATCCTGCTCGACGTGCCGGCACACCACCTCTCGTCCTGGCTGCACCAGGACCTCGAGCATCGCCTGGCGCACTTCAAGATCCCGGTGGTCACGATCCGTCACGAGGCCTGAGCGACCGGAGGTAGCGCCCTAGGCTGGCGTGATGGGTGTGCGGATCGAGGTCTTCGGGCCGGTCACCACGGTGGTGCTCGACCGGCCGGAGGTGCGCAACGCAGTCGACCGGTCGACCGCCGAGGCCCTCGTGGCCGCGTTCACGGCGTACGACGCCGACGACAGCCAGTCGGTGGCGGTCCTGACCGGCGCGGGCGGCCATTTCTGCGCCGGCGCGGACCTGGCCGCCATGGACAACCGGGTCGAGCCCGACGGCACCGGACCGATGGGGCCGACCCGGCTGCGTCTCGGCAAGCCGGTGATCGCCGCGATCGAGGGGTACGCCGTCGCCGGCGGCCTCGAGCTGGCCCTTTGGTGCGACCTGCGCGTCGCAGCTGCGGACGCCACGCTCGGGGTGTTCTGCCGGCGCTGGGGCGTGCCGCTGATCGACGGCGGGACGGTGCGGCTGCCACGCCTGATCGGCACCAGCCGGGCTCTCGACCTGATCCTGACCGGCCGCCCCGTGAGCGCCGACGAGGCCGAGCGGATCGGCCTGGTCAACCGCGTCGTCCAGCCCGGAACGGCCCGCAGCCACGCGGAGGCGCTCGCCGCCGAGCTGGCGGCCTTCCCGCAGGAGTGCCTGCGCAACGACCGGCTCTCCGTCCTCGAGCAGGACGGCCTCGACGAGCAGGCTGCGATGGCGGGCGAGCTGGGGTACGGCGTGCGGTCGCTGGAGGCGGGCGGCGCCGAGGGGGCGCGTCGCTTCGTGCGCGGTGAGGGGCGGCACGGCGAGTTCTAGCCGGCACAGCCCGTCGGCAGTGGCGGAAGGCGGCGGGCGACCCCGTCGTGCACGTAGACCGGCACGCCGCAGACCGAGCCGGCCGGGCGGTAGTGCCGCGCCAGCGCCCGGTCCACCCGCCCCTGCGGGTCGATGCCCCACGAGTCGGCCGGCATCCGCTCGACGACGAACGTCGGTGCGTCTGCGCCGGCGAGCAGACCGACCAGCCGGTCGAGGTGCGGGTCGAGGGTTCGCATCGGCAGGGTCCACAGATAGGGGTACGCCGGCCGCAGCGGCGTGGTGGCGAAGAGATCGGCGGCGCCGTAGACCACCACCCCGGAGTCGCCCGGTCTGCTCGCCGCGGAGAGCCAGTCGGCCAGCCGCGCCTCGGCGTCCACCGTGGCGGACCGGCCGGCAGCGACGGAGCCGCCGGCCTGCACCAGGCAGGACACCACCGTCACCGCCACGGCCAGGGGGACCAGCCACCCGCGCGGGTTCACCCCGGCGGCGCGGCCCGCGAGGAGTGCCGCGCCGGGCACCAGCGCGATCAGGTAGTGCGTCCAGTAGCTGCCGCCGCCGACCACGCCGGCGATCTCCGCGGCCAGCATGGCGGTCAGCGCCCACGTCAACGGGTCGCGCGTCAGCACGCGTCGCCGCAGCGACCACAGCGCCGCCAGCACCAGCAGCAGCAGACCACTGACGAGCGCTGCGTGCCAGAGCACGCCGATCCTGGCCTGGGGCGCGGCGGTCGACTGCGACGCGATCACGTGCAGCGCGTCGAGCCGGAAGCGGTAGAGCGTGAACCACAAGGCGCTCACGCCGGGACCGGCGGCCTGCGCCCAGGCGACCGTCGCGACAGCGGGCACCAGGGCACCCGCCAGGAACGTCTCCAGGTCTCGCCACGTTCGTCGCCACTCGTCACGGGGTCCCGACGCCACCACCGCCACGAGCCCGAAGACCAGGGCGTCGACGAGGTTCTGCTTGACCAGGATCGCGCAGACGGCGGCGGCCCCCGCGCCGCCCAGCAGCAGCGTCCGCCGGGCCCGCGACGGCGACGGTCCGGCGTACACCCCAACGAGGAGGGCGCAGGCGACCACGGTCAGCGGTGCTCCGACCGTCTCGCCGTTCACCTCGTGGGCGCCGAGCGCGGGGTTCGCCAGCAGCGCGGCGGACGCCAGCGCCGCACACGCGGCACCACGGCGGCCCCCGAGCAGCAGCCCCGCCCAGCCTGCGGCGGCCACCAGCACGACTACCAGGCCGAGGGCGACGACCCGCACCGCCGTCACGCCGCCGAGGACGTCGGACAGCCGGAAGTAGAGGAGCAGCAGCGGTGGACGGTCGACGAAGAGGCGTCCGTAGAGGTCGGGTCCGCCGGTGTGCCAGCTGCGGGCCACGACCAGCAGCCCACCCTCGTCGGTGTACGGCGGCAGGCCGACGAACGGGAGCCGCAGGACGACCGCGAACCCGCAGGCCACGAGCACCACGCCCCGGGGCGTCCGCAACCAGGTCCACGCCGCCCGCATGCGGCGACCTTAGACGGACGACCCGACCGCAACCCGATCGTCGGCCTCGGGCGTTCCCCGACCGAGAGGTCGAGAGCGGGGGGTCCCCTGGCCCTTCTGCCTCATTGCCTCGTTCGACCTCGTGACGGACGCTGAACCGTAGACCTGGGGGGGTTCGTCATGAACGGTTCACAAAGGCGCGTCAGCAAGACCTCGTCGTGGAGGTCGCTGGGCGCGGCGGTGCTGCTGCTGTCGGCGGCCGGCACGGCGTTGACGACGACGACGGCGGGCGCGGCGACGAACGGTCACCGGTCCACGGTCAGGGCAGCCGGGGTGTGCGGCACGCTGACACCCGACGCCACGTTCCGCGCCGAGGCGAACCTGCTCGGGACCGAGCACGCCTGCGAGCACCTCAAGGAGCGGGCGTTCGTCGAGACCAGAGCCGACCGGGTCGCCATGAAGGCCGCCCACACGGCGGCGGTCGCCGCCCTGCCGACGACCGACCCGGCGGTGATCGGCGCCTGGAGCGACGCCAGCAACCCCGGCACGAAGACGATCGGGATATCGGCGGTCATGCTGCACACGGGCAAGGTGCTGATCTTCGGCGGCAAGTACAAGGCGACCGACAAGAACACGGCGTCCTACCTGTTCGACCCGGTCACCGGCACCGGTCACGAGGTCCCGGCTCCCGCGGCGGTCTTCTGCGGCAGCGTCGTCCAGCTCAGTGACGGTCGGGTGCTCTCGGTCGGGGGGCCAGCAAGATTCCGCAGGGGATCGTCGACGTCTGGCTGTTCGACCCGGTCTCCGAGCAGTGGCTCCGGCAGCCCGACAGCCCGCTGGGGCGGTACTACCCGACCTCGACCAAGCTGGCCGACGGCACGGTCGTCGTCACGGCCGGCACCGAACTCGACGGGGTGACCAAGAACCCCACGGTCGAGGTCTACACGCCGCCGCAGCCCGGCACAGACACCGGGACGCTCCAGGTCGTCGGCCCCAACCACGTGACCGGCTTCTACCCGCGCCAGTGGCTGATGCCCGACGGCAACCTGCTCCAGGTCGATGCGCGCAAGAGCTACCGGCTCGACACCCAGACCTGGCAGTGGTCCACCCTGCCGGGGCTGCCGGTCGGCAACGGTGCCGGCTCGGCAGGCCTGATGCTGCCGGGGGGTCCGAACGGCTCCTCGCGGGTGATGATGATCGGTGGCCTCAGGTCGGGTGGGGCCCTGACGTCCACGGAGCAGTACGACTACGCCAACCCGGCCGGAGGCTGGACCTACGGGAACCCGATGCCGACACCCCGCGCTCACATGAACGTCGTGCAGGTTCCCGACGGCTCGGCGTACGGGATCGGCGGGAACAGCTCGGGGCTGTACAACCTGGGCCAGTACCAGACCATGAAGTACGACCCGACCAGCGACACCTGGACCGACATGGCCGTGCAGTCGCCACGTCGTGGCTACCACTCGACGGCGCTGCTGCTGCCCGACGGCCGGATCATGTCGGCCGGGGACACCGGGGCCGGTGGCGGCAAGCAGCTGATCGACTTCTACTCACCGCCGTACCTCTTCCAGGGGCCGCGTCCGGAGATCTCCGCCGCGCCCTCCAGCGTCGCGTACGGGGACACGTTCTCCATCACGACCGCCGGCGCCCCGGCCACCCACGCCGTCCTGATGGCGCCGGGTGCCACGACCCACGCCGACGAGATGAACGCGCGCCGCGTGGAGCTGGACGTGACCCCGACGGCCGACGGCTTCACCGCCACGGCACCGGGTCCGCGAGTCGCTCCTCCGGGCTACTACATGCTCTTCACGGTGACCGCTGACGGGATCCCGTCGGTGGCCAGCTGGGTGCACGTCGGGCCGTGAGAGGCTGTCCGGCTCCCGGCTCCTATGCTCGGTCGGGTGACGTCTGACTGGTTCTTCTCGCCCGACGACGCCCGCCGACGGCTGGCAGCGCAGGGGTACCTGGCCGACGCCGCTACCGCCACGACGACGTTCCTGGCCGGCGCGCTCGGCAAGCCGCTGCTCGTCGAGGGTCCGGCCGGCGTGGGCAAGACCGAGCTGGCCAAGGCCGTGGCGACGGCCACGGGCGCAGGCCTCGTACGGCTCCAGTGCTACGAGGGCCTCGACGAGGCGCGGGCCCTCTACGAGTGGAACTACAAGAAGCAGCTGCTGCGGATCCAGGCCGCCGGCGACCAGGCGTGGGAGGAGACCCACGACGACATCTTCACCGACGAGTTCCTGCTGACCCGCCCGCTCCTGACCGCGATCCGGCGCGAGGAGCCGACCGTGCTGCTCGTCGACGAGGTCGACAAGACCGATGTCGAGGTCGAGGGCCTGCTGCTGGAGATCCTCAGCGACTTCCAGGTCACCATCCCCGAGCTCGGCACGGTCGTCGCCGTCCGCAGGCCCTACGTCGTCCTCACGTCCAACGCGACCCGCGAGCTCTCCGAGGCGCTCAAGCGCCGGTGCCTCTATCTCCATCTCGACTACCCCGACGCCGAGCGGGAGCGGGAGATCGTGCGTGGGCAGGTGCCCGACCTCGACGAGCGGATCGCGAGGCAGGTGGTCGAGACCGTAGGGCGGCTCCGCGACCTCGAGCTGAAGAAGTCGCCGTCGATCGCGGAGTCCGTCGACTGGGCGCGGACCCTGGTCGCGCTGGAGATCGGCGACCTCGACGAGCGCGCCGTCGCCGACACCCTCGGGGTGGTGCTCAAGCACGCCTCCGACCAGGAGCGGGCGATCAAGGAGCTCAGGCTCCCGCGATGACCGGCGGCCGCGACGACGGGAGGGTGGTCTCGACTCCGCTCGACCACCGAGACCCTCCGCTCGACCACCGAGAGCCTCCGCTCGGCCACCGAGAGCCTCCGCTCGGCCACCGAGAGCCTCCGCTCGACCACCGAGCGGAGAGTGGGCTGCTGCGGACCCACATCGCGTTCCTCGAGGCGCTGCGCGGGGCCGGCGTACCGGTGTCGCTGGCCGAGGACCTCGACGCGATCGCCGCCTTCAGCGTGCTCGACTGGGGCGACCGGGAGGCGATCCGGCAGGGGTACGCCGCGACGCTGGTCAAGCGTCCCACGCACCGGCCGACCTTCGAGACGCTGTTCGACCTCTACTTCCCGCGGCTGGTGGGAGCAGGGGTGGGCGCGGCCGGGTCGGGGGCTGAGCCCGCGGTCGAGCCGGCGCAGGCCCGTGACAGCGGCCCGGTCCTGGAGGGTCTCCGCACCACGCTCGCGGAAGCCCTGGCCGCCGGGGACGAGGCCGCGCTCCAGCGCCTCGCGACCGAGACGGTCGGTCGCTTCGGTGCGATGCGGGGCCGCGGCCCGGGCCTGTCCAGCTGGTCCGCCTACACCGCCCTGCAGCGGGTCTCGCCGCAGACGCTGGTGGACCAGGTGGTGACGGCCCTGATGGCTGCGGGTCGCCTCGACGGCGAGGCACGCCGGCAGGCCGACCGGCGGGTCGGTGCCTTCTCCGCCCTGGTCGAGGCCGATGCCCGTCGCCGGATCGCCGAGGAGAAGGGTCCCGACCACGTGGCGCAGGTCGCCGTCCGTCCGAGCCTGGAGCAGCTCGACTTCACCGCCGCGCGGAAGGCCGACCTCGTGGAGATGCGACGTGCGATCTACCCCATGGCGCGGCGCCTGGCGACCAGGCTGGCGCGCGAGCGGCACGCCCTCCGCCGGGGGCCGCTGGACTTCCGACGGACCGTCCGGGCCTCGATCTCCACCGGTGGCGTTCCCCTGACCACCCATCACCGGCCCCGGCGGCCGCACCGGACCGAGCTGGTCGTGCTCTGCGACGTGAGCGGGTCGGTGGCCAGCTTCGCGCAGTTCACCCTGATGCTCGTGCACGCGCTGCACGAGCAGTTCGGAAAGGTGCGCGCGTTCACGTTCGTCGACCGGGTGCACGAGGTGACCGACGTCTTCCGGCCGGGCGCCGACCCGGGTCAGGTGCTGGCCGACCTCGCGGCGCGTACCGGCCAGGCCGCGCTGTGGGGCCGGACCAACTACGGCCGGGCGTTCACGACGTTCGCCGAGGAGTACGCCGACGCGCTCGGCCCCAAGTCGTCACTGCTGATCCTGGGGGACGCCCGCTCGAACTACAGCGACCTGGGGGTGCCCGTGCTGCGGGAGCTGGCCGGCCGGGCCCGCCACGCCTACTGGCTCAACCCCGAGCACCCCCGGCACTGGGACACCGGTGACTCGGCGGCCACCGCCTACGCCGAGGTCGTGGCGATGGTCGAGTGCCGCAACCTGACCCAGCTCGGGGAGTTCGTGCACGACCTGGCCTGACGGCGTCAGGACGGGACGGCCAGGTAGCCGAGCTCGACCAGCCGGTCGAGCGCGGCCCGCAGCTCCGGATGGGGCGCCGCGTCGGCGGCCCGGGCGCCGGCCAGGTAGGGGTCCTCGTCCTCGCCGTCACCGCCCTCGAAGACCACCGTCAGTCGGTTGGCGACCTCGGCGCTCATCAGCGAGCCGAGCAGCGCGACCGGGTCGGTGCGGTCCTCGAGCGAGAGCATCCGCACGCTCTCGGGCAGGCGTGGCGCCTGGGCGCTCGGGGAGCCGGCGGTGACCACCTGCTCGATGGTGAAGTGCGTCGACGGCCGGGCGGCCGCGAGCTCGGCGGCCACCAGGCCGCCCGGCCCGCTGCCGACCAGCATCACCCGGGCGTCGGGATCGATGGCACGGGTCAGGGCGGCGCGCACCCGGCGGGAGTACGACGAGAGGTCGCCACCCACGAGCCGGAGCCGGGCTGCGCCGCCACCGTCCGGCCCGGGCAGGTAGCCGATGTAGCGGCCCTCGGAGATCCGGTGCACGCCGATGCCGCTGGTGGTGCCGGCGAGGGTGGTGAGCAGTCCCGCGAGCCCCCGAGGAAGGGCGGACGCGGTCGCGTCCGGCGCGTCCGGGACCGCCGGCTCCGGCTGCACCAGGCTCCCGGCGATGTCACGGACCGCCGCCGCGGTGTCGGCGGGGAAGGATTGGGTCCCGAGGGCCCGCAGACCCCCGGCGGCCGCCAGCGAACCGGCCTCGCCGCCGAGCACCCCGGCGGTCAGCATCGACCTCAGCTGCAGGCTCTCCACGAGACCACCGCCGCCGGCGGTCAGGTGCTCGAGCAGGTCGGGGTTGTTCTCGGCGAGGGCACTGAGGTACGACGAGACCCCGTCGCGGTCGACCGCGTCGGTCTCGATCAGGCCGGCCGACACGATCGCGCCGCCGAGGGCCACCTCGGGGGCGAGGTAGCCGATCGCCCGGCCGGCGATCGAGCCGAGGGTCCGGTAGGCGGCGTTCTGGAGCTCGTCGATCCACCGGTAGGTCAGCACGGTCGCCCGCACCACGAGGGCGTCGGCGTCGAGCTCGATCGACCGGTTGAGGGCGCCGTGCTTGCCGGTGGTCGCCGCCCGGATGTCGTCGGCGGCGGTCGCGAACGTCGCCCGGGAGAGCGCTTCGGAGTCGGAGACGTCCTCGTCGCCGAGCACCTCGACGCCCAGCCTGGCCCGGGCGCGGAGGTCCTCACCCATCGCCTCGAACAGGTCGGCCAGCCGCAGCATCTCGTCGTAGCGGTCGGGGCTCACCGAGGCCTCGGTCGTGGTGGGCCCGGTCATCGTCCGACCACCTCTGCCAGCACGAAGGCCAGGTCTCCGGCGAGGTCGGCCGCCTCGACCCGGCGTACCTCGACGCGGTGCTCGTCGCCGTCGCGGCGTGGCCGCAGCGCGTGCCACCCGTCGGCCAGCAGCACCCAGGAGACGACGCCGACCACGGTGGTCTCGTCGCCGGACACGTCGGCCCCGAGGGCTCGCAGGCGGCCGCGGGTGTCGATGATCAGGGCCGAGAGCATGGACGCGAGCTCGACGTCCCCGATCGTCCCCCCGTCGGCGTCGACGCAGGCACCGGAGTGCCGGGCGGCCAGCACCGGAAGCAGGTCGGAGCGCGAGCTGCGTACGGCTTCGCTGGCGGCGTCCAGCAGCTCGAAGGGTACGTCGATCGCATCGGGCAGCGCGGTGCCCCGCAGGCCCTGGTCGCTGGGCAGCATCGCGGCGCGGGCGAGCTCGTCGGGCCACGCCGAGGCGGCCAGCCAGGCCAGCTCGAAGACCAGGCCGTCGGCGGTGGCCAGGGTCGCGACGGCGCCCTGCGCCTCGCGGTGCCAGGCCCGCACCCGGGCACCGTCGACGGTGACGTCGAGGTCGACCGCCACCCGAGGTGTCGCGAGCAGCCCGAGCGCGCCCGCGAGCCCCTGGTCGAGGGAGTCGTGGGTCAGCAGGCCGCGTCGGGCAAGGGTCTCGGCCGGGTCGTGCAGCGCGGCCAGCGCCGCGGCGTAGGCCTGGTCCTGGGCCGAGGCCCGGCTGGTGCCGAGCCGCTGGTCGAACGCACCGGCCGGAGCCGGGTCGGTGACCTCGAACGGCAGGGGTGCGCCGCCGGCGTGCGACGCGGCGAGCTGGAGCTCGGGCAGGGTCAGCGCCAGCCGGCGCGGCAGCGCGTCGAGGAGCCCGGCGGCCGTGGGCGGTGGGTGGCTGAGGTCGATGGTGGCCATGGTCGGCGTCAGCTCCCCGGCAGCTCGAAGGTCAGCCAGTCGGCGTGCCCGGGCGGTGGCGGCTCGACCGGCGCCGCGACCCCGTCGGCGAGCCGTCCGGCGAAGCGCTGCTCCGTCTCGCTGATCGTCTCCTTGAGCCGGTCGACCTCGGCCCCGTGTCGCTCGAGCGACTCGGCCGCGGTCTCGTGCGCCGCTGCGGCCGCGCGTAGGTGGTGGGCGCGCTCCTTGACCCGTTCACGCATCGCGTCGGCGGCCCGGCCACGCCAGGGGATCGCCTCGCTGCGGGCCACCAGCCGGTCGGCGGCAGCCCGGATGTCGGCGCCCTGCTCGCGCAGCTGTCCGGCACGTTGCCGGATCACCAGGGTGTCGCCGTACATCACGCTCCTTCGGGGGTGATGGCCCCCTACCCGGTGACCGACGGGCCGAAACCCTCTCCGGCCGCCCGGGGCCTCAGCCGTCCGGCCAGGACAGGCCGTCCACCACCCGGTGGTTGTGCGCCAGCGCTGTGGTGTCGTGGGCGAAGGCCCACGACCAGACGACCACGGTCCCCGCTCCGCGGACACGGAAGGCGGTGTAGTCGGCGGTCATGTCGGCCCAGACCCCGGTGACCGCACCCCGCTGGAAGGTGATCGGATGGCAGGGAAACCCGTCGCACCGGCCCGGCCCGTTCGTGTGGTGAGATCTCACGGCGACCCGGACCTGCCAGGCCGGTCGTCCGTCCAGCGTCGTACGACGCACGGCGGAGGCGCGGAGATAGGGGCGCTCCGCCAGCCAGTGGATGAAGCCGCTCGGGGTGGGCGGCACCCGCGTCGCCGCACGCGAGGTACGAGATGCCGCGCGCACGCCCTCCATCACGGTGACGCCCGCCGGCCGGTGCACGGCGTAGCTCTCCACCATGGACGTCGACGCGCCGGCACCCGAGTTCACGCCGTACCCCTGCGGGATCTGCCAGGTCACGGGCCGGTGGAGCCCGAACGTGTAGGTGCGGTCGCCGTGGCAGAGCACCCGGGCTGCGGCACAGGCCGGGTCCACCGGTCCGGTCGGGACGTGGGTGGGCTCCGGGCTGCTGTGGCGCCCGGGCAGGCCGGCGCTGGCCCACCAGGCCACCGCCACGACCGCGGCGGCGGCCACTGCGATCGCGGTCGCGGCGCGGAGCCGGCGGCGTCGAGGGTGTACGACGAGCAGGGCGTCGAGGCCGGCGTCGAGGTCGGCGTGGGTATGGGCGCGGAGGTCTGCAGCAGCGGTTCGGGCGAGGTCGTCGATGCTCATGCGGGCCCCTCGGTGTCGGTCAGCCGAGCCGCGAGGGTGGCGCGAGCGCGGGACAGGTGGGTCTTGACGCTGCCCTCGGCGCAACCGAGGGTGGTGGCGATCTCGGCAACCGGCAGATCGAGGGCGTAGAAGAGGACGGTGGCCTGCGCCTGTCGGCGCGGGAGACGGCGTACCTCGGCCCAGTAGCGCTCGGCGTCGGGGTCCAGAGGCTCGAGTCGCGCCGTCGGGCGGACGGCGTACCGCTGCAAGGCGCGGCTCTCGGTGCGCAGGCGTCGGACCGCGGACCGTCCCTGGTGCAGGCAGATCCCGCGCACGTAGCCGGCCGGACTGTCCAGCAGCGCGATGTCGGCCCATCGGCGGTAGGCCACCATCATGGTCTCCTGCGCGACGTCCTCCGCGCCGGCTGCGCCGGTGAGTGCTCGAGCCAGGACCAGCAGGCGCGGGTACTCGCGACGGTAGAACGCCTCGAACGGCTCCAGGGCCACGACCGGTGCTGGGCCCGGCCCCGGACCCGACGACGCGACCGGCGGCTCGTCGACGAGGTCGAGCAGCGCCGGTGCGCGCTTGCGGAAGGTCTTCGCCATGTCAGGTGATCGCTCCAGGGCAGGATCCCGGTTTACCACCGGCGGAACTTTCTGGCGACCTCGTCGGACCGTCCGCCTTGGAGCCCGCCCGGTAGGCTGGGGCCTCGCCGCCCCTGCTCTCCAGCGAGGTGACACCCCGTGACGTTCGACGTCCACCAGCTCGACACGTTCCTGCTGATCGGCGCGGGCGTCACTCTCCTGGCGATCCTCGCGGTCCGGGTCTCCACCCGGGCCGGCCTGCCCAGCCTGCTGCTCTACCTCCTGATGGGCGTCGCCCTGGGGGAGTCCGGGTTCGGGATCGGGTTCGAGAACGCCGAGCTGGCCCACGCCCTGGGGTTCGCCGCGCTGGCGGTGATCCTCGCCGAGGGTGGCCTGACCACGAGCTGGCGCGAGGTCCGGCCGGCCGTCCCCCTGGGCCTGTCACTGGCCACCCTGGGGGTGGCGGTCTCGGTGGTCGTCGTCGCCGTCGCGGCGCACGTCCTGCTCGGGTTGTCGTGGCAGCTCGCGGTGCTGCTCGGCGCGGTCACCTCACCGACCGACGCCGCCGCGGTCTTCTCGGTGCTGCGCGGGCTGCCCGTGTCTCCTCGCCTGGTCGGCGTCCTGGAGTCCGAGTCCGGCCTCAACGACGCGCCCACGGTCGTGCTGGTCACGTTGATCTCGACCGGCTCGGTGGCCGAGCACGGGGCGCTGGCGACGATCGGCGTGATCGTGTTCGAGCTGGTCGCCGGTGTGCTGGTGGGGCTGGCGGTCGGCGTAGGCGGGGCCTGGCTGATGCGGCGCGCTGCCCTCCCGTCCTCCGGTCTCTACCCGCTCGCGGTGCTGTGCCTGGCGTTGCTGGCGTACGCCGTGGCGGCCGGCGCCCACGCGTCCGGCTTCGCCGCGATCTACCTCGCCGCCCTGGTGCTCGGCAACTCCGACCTGCCGCACCGGCAGGCGACCCGGTCGTTCGCCGAGGGCCTGGCCTGGCTGGCCCAGATCGGGCTCTTCGTGATGCTCGGTCTGCTGCTCTCGCCGGGCCGGATCACCTTCGGGACGGTCGCTCTGGCGGTCGCCGGCGGGCTCGTCCTGACCTTCGTCGCGAGGCCGCTCTCGGTGGTGGTCAGCTCCCTCGTGCAGCCGCTGCCCTGGCGCGATCTCGCCTTCATCTCGTGGGGTGGCCTGCGCGGCGCGGTGCCGATCGTGCTGGCGACCATCCCGCTCGCCGAGCACGTCGCGGGCTCGGCCCGGCTCTTCGACATCGTGTTCGTGATGGTGGTGATCTTCACCCTGCTGTCCGGCCCGACCCTGCCCTGGGTGGCGCGCCGCCTACGGGTGACCCGGCGCTCAGAGCCCCGGTCGCTCGAGCTCGAGGTGGCGCCGCTGGAGCGGGTGGCGGCCGACATGCTCCAGGTCACGATCAGCCCGGTCTCGCGGCTGCACGGCGTGGAGGTCGGCGAGCTGCGGCTGCCCGAGGGGGCCTCGGTCTCGATGGTGGTGCGCGACGGGAACGCGATGGTGCCCGAGCGTCGTACCGTGCTGAGACGGGGTGACGACGTGCTGGTCGTGACTCCGCGGCGCCTGCGCGAAGGCACGGTGCAGCGGCTGCGGACGGTCTCGGCGCACGGCCGCCTCGGTCACTGGCTGGACGAGCGGTAGCGGCTCAGCTGGCGGGAGGCGAGCAGATCGTCGTCGGGGTGGTGACCTTCACCGACGACAGCCCCGGCACCAGCTTCTGGAACCTGGTGCCGACGACCACGATGACGCCCGGGCCGCTGTGGGTCCGCTTGATGACGTGGGCGAGCCGCCCCAGCCGGCTGAGCACGAGCCGGACCGCGGGGTCACGGGGATCGGTGCTCCAGACCTGGGCGAACTGCACGGAGGTGCCCTGCGGGGCGTTGCCCACGTCGCCGGCGCCGAAGCCCTGGGCCTCGAACTGGGACATCGTGCTCTCGGCGAGGCCGACCCGGTTGCTGGCGTTGAAGACGCTGACGATCAGCTTGGGAGCCGAGACCCGGTCGCCGGGCTGCAACGTGGTGGTCACGCAGGGCCCCTGCGCGGCGGCCCGGTGCGGGAAGGGTGACGTCAACGACGCCCAGCCCCAGGTCACCCCGACCAGGACGAGCACCGCCAGGACGGCGAGGGTGAGCAGGGTCTTGACGTGCTGGGTGAGGTTCACGCGTCGACCGCCTCGTACACCCGGGCGTGCAGGACCTGTCGCTGCTGGAGCGCCGCGCGCAGCGCCCGGTGCAGGCCGTCCTCGAGGTAGAGCTCGCCACGCCAGCGGACGACGTGCGCGAACAGGTCGCCGTAGAACGTCGAGTCGTCGTCGAGCAGGGCGTCGAGCCGGAGCGTGTCCTTGGTGGTGATCAGCTCGGCGAGCCGCACCTGTCGGGGCGGCAGGGCAGCCCACTGACTGGAGCTCAGCTCGTGTGGTGGGTAGGGACGATCGTCCCCGACCCGCTTGAAGATCACGCCGGGAGTCTACTGAGGGCGGCCGAGCGGGCCGCCGTCTACGCTCTCCCCCATGACCGAGAGCCCCTTGGCAGCAGCCGTCGCGGCGGGCTACCAGTTCGACGGCGCCGCGCTGGAGCTCGGGGGGCTGATGCTCGACGCCACCGAGCTCTCCGACGTCCACATCAAGATCCCGCTCGGCATGCTGAACCGGCACGGCCTCGTCGCGGGCGCCACCGGCACCGGCAAGACCAAGACGCTGCAGCTGCTGGCCGAGCAGCTGTCCGCGAACGGCGTGCCCGTCTTCGCCGCCGACATCAAGGGCGACCTGTCGGGGATGGGCGCACCTGGCCACGAGGACGACAAGATCAAGGCGCGGGCCGCGTCGGTCGGCCAGACCTGGCAGGCCACCGGGTTCCCGGTCACCTACTACGCCCTGGGCGGGCAGGGCACGGGCATCCCGCTGCGGGTGACGATGACGTCGTTCGGTCCGCTGCTGCTGAGCAAGGTGCTCGGGCTCAACGAGACCCAGGAGTCCAGTCTCGGCCTGGTCTTCCACTACGCCGACCAGGCCGGCCTCCCGCTGCTGGACCTGAAGGACCTGCGCGCCGTCGTGCACTTCCTGACCAGTGACGACGGCAAGGCCGACCTCAAGGAGCTCGGTGGTCTCTCGAGCGCGACGGCCGGCGTGATCCTGCGCGAGCTGATCGCCTTCGAGGCCCAGGGGGCCGACTCGTTCTTCGGCGAGCCCGAGTTCGAGTCCTCCGACCTGCTCCGGGTCTCCACGGACGGCCGCGGCATGGTCTCCATGGTCGAGCTGCCCGACCTCCAGGACCGGCCCGCGCTGTTCTCGACGTTCCTGATGTGGCTGCTGGGCGACCTCTTCCACGACCTCCCCGAGGTGGGTGACGTCGACAAGCCCAAGCTGGTGTTCTTCTTCGACGAGGCGCACCTGCTGTTCAACGACGCGTCGAAGGCCTTCCTCGACCAGATCGCCCAGACCGTGCGGCTGATCCGGTCCAAGGGGGTCGGTGTCTTCTTCGTGACGCAGAGCCCGACCGACGTACCCGATGCCGTGCTCGCCCAGCTCGGCTCCCGCGTCCAGCACCAGCTGCGGGCCGCGACGCCCAACGACGCCAAGGCGCTCAAGGCGACGGTGAACACCTACCCCACCTCGTCCTACGACGACCTCGGCCAGGTGATCCTCTCGCTCGGGATCGGCGAGGCGATCGTGACCGTGATGAACGAGCGCGGCGCCCCGACGCCCGTGGCCTGGACCCGTCTGCGCGCGCCGGAGTCGCTGATGGGTCCCGCCGACGCGGCCACCATGGACGCCGCGGTCAAGGCCAGCCCGGGCTACGCCCGCTACTCCCAGGCGATCGACCGGGAGTCGGCCAGCGAGCAGCTCGCGGCCCGGATGAACGCCGGCGCCGCGAAGGCGGCCCAGGAGCAGGCCGCCAAGGCGGGCACTCCCGCGCCGGCGCCGAAGCCGAAGGCCGTGAAGCCCCAGGACAGCACCTTCGAGAAGGTCGTGAAGTCGAAGACCTTCCAGTACGCCGTCTCGACCGCCGCCCGCGAGGCCGTCCGCGGCATGTTCGGCATCGGCCGCCGCTAGCGCAGGCCCGCCCGACAGCCGGGCGTCAGCGCAGGCGGAACGACGCCAGCACCGACGCGACGAGACGCTCACGCCGCGGCCTCGCCACGTCGGTCTTGAAGCCCAGCTGGAGCAGCCGGTCGCCGTCCGGGGAGGCGTAGACGTCGTACCACTGGCCCTGACCGGCCGGGCCGGTGAGGTGGAAGAACGTCCGGCCGTCCAGGCTGACCCGGGGTCGGGCCTGCTGCGAGCCGGACCAGTCGTCGTTGCGGGCGACGATCCGCTCGGCCCGGGCCGGTGACGTGCCGGGGTAGATCGAGGTGTCGCTGTAGCTGAGCTCGTTGACGAAGTGCCGGTCCGAGGCGAACACGATCTCCCGCCCGAAGCTGTGGTCGAGGCGCCACCCGGCCGGGGCGCGGGCGGTGAACCGGGTCAGGACGACCTTCGGTCCGCCGGCTGCGGGAACCGTGGGCCCGGTCGAGGGCGAGGGTGGCGACGGCCCGCCCGACGGTGTGGTCGACCCGGTGCCGGCCGAGGTGGGCGGCTCGGCCGACCCCGACGACGAGCCTCCGCACCCGGTTGCGCCGAGCACCAGCGCGGCCAGCACGCCGGCCGACGTCGTACGACGTCCCAGGGTCGACCGGGTCACAGGGTGGGCTCCCGCCACGCCAGCTGGACCACCTCGACACCGCGGTCGCGGGTGACCAGGCGCCCACGTCCGGCGGGGGCCGACATCGGCCGGACGGTGCCGATCAGGTTGCCCTCGTCGGGGCTCCCGGAGAGGACGAGTCCCGGCATCGCGAGGTCGCGCAGGGCCTGGATCACCGGCTCGTAGAGCGCCCGTGACGCACCCCCCGACCGTCGCGCGACCACGAGGTGCAGCCCCACGTCGCGGGCCTGTGCCAGCAGCGGCTGGAGCACCTGCACCGGCGAGCTCTGCTGGGTGGCCACGAGGTCGTAGTCGTCGACCACGATGAACACCTCGGCGCCGTTCCACCACGACCGGTTGCGCAGCTGGTCGGAGGTGACGTCGGGGCCGGGGATGCGGTTCTCGAGGTACGACGCGAGGTCGGCCAGCGTGGGCGTGGCCTGGGCCGCGGAGGTGAGGTAGTTGAGGAGGTACTCGTCGGGGACCTCGCCGAGCAGCGACCGCCGGTAGTCGACGACGACGATCTGCGCCTGCTGGGGAGTGCGGGTCCGGATCACCTCGTGCACATAGGCGCGCAGGGCCGCGCTCTTGCCGGACTGTCCGTCGCCGAAGATCAGCCAGTGCGGCTCGGCGTCGGCGTCGAGGCCGACCGGCGCGAGCTCCTTCTCGTTGACGCCGAGCAGGAGGCGTCGGCCGGCCAGGAGCTCCTCGCCGGCCTCTCCGAGCAGGTCGGGCACGGTGAGCTTCTCGGGCAGGAGTCGCAGCTTGGGACCGGTCGGTCCGCGCCACGCCTCGGCGATCCGGGCGACGAGGTCCTCGACACCGTCGCCCAGCGTGGTCGCGTCGGGCCGGCCGTCGACCCGGGGCAGGGCGGCGAGGAAGTGCAGCTTGCCCGGCACGAGCCCGCGACCGGGCCGGCCCGGCGGCACGAGGGTGGCCAGCTTGCGGTCGATCTCGGAGTCCATCGGGTCACCCAGCTTGAGCTCGAGCCGGGTGCCGAAGAGGTCGCGGATCGCCGCGCGGTAGTCGGCCCAGCGCGACGACGCGGTGACCACGTGGAGGCCGAAGGTGAGACCACGCGACGCGAGCTGCTGGAGGTCGAGCTCGAGGTCGTCGAAGTCCGCCCGCAGGGTGCTCCAGCCGTCCACGACCAGGAACACGTCGCCGTACCCGTCGTCGGCGCGGCCCTCGGCCCGGCGGCTGCGGTAGGTCTCGATCGAGTCGATGCCGTTCGCGCGGAAGTAGGCCTCGCGGCGGTCGACGATCCCGGTCACCTCCGCCAGGATCCGGCGTACGACGTCGGGCTCGGACCGCGTGCCGACCCCGGCCAGGTGGGGGAGCCCGGCCATCCCGGCGAAGGTGCCACCACCGAAGTCGAGCACGAAGAACTGCGACTCCAGCGGCGTGGTCGTCAACGACAGGCTGGCCACCAGGGTCCGCAGCAGGGTGCTCTTGCCGGTGCGTGGGCCGCCCACCACCGCGACGTGGCCGCTGGCGCCGGAGAGGTTGACCGTCAGCGTGTCGCGGCGCTGCTCCCGGGGTCGGTCGACGGTGCCGAGCGGCACGGTGAGGCCTCCGAGGGCCCGCCACTGACGCGAGACCAGGCCCAGCTCGGGGTCGTCGGTGAGGTCGGCCATCAGCTCGTCGAGGGTGTCCGGGGCGTCGAGCGGCGGCAGCCACACCTGGTGGGCGGCCGGGCCGGTGCCGTCCATCCGGGTGACCGCGACGTCGAGCAGCGTCTCCTGCTCACCGCTCGTCGAGGGCCGCACCTCGGGTCCGGTGTCGGCCTCCGCGACCGGCTCGTGCTGCTCGGGCAGGCGGACCTCGGTGATCGTCCACGGCAGGATCCCCTGCACGACGCCGGTGTCGTCGCGGGCCACCGACCGGGTGCGCCCGGCGGGCGGCCCCGAGACATAGGCGGCCTTGAAGCGCAGCAACGTCGACTGGTCGGGCCTGAGGAAGCCCAGACCGGGCACGGGCGGCAGCTCGTAGGCATCGGGTACGCCGAGCACGGTGCGCGACTCCTGCGCGGAGAACGTCCGCAGGCCCACCCGGTAGGACAGGTGCGACTCGAGGCCGCGCAGCCGACCCTCCTCGAGACGCTGCGAGGCGAGGAGGAGGTGCAGGCCGAGCGAGCGCCCGAGCCGGCCGATGGCGACGAAGAGGTCGATGAACTCCGGCTTGGCCGAGAGCATCTCCGAGAACTCGTCGACCACGATGAACAGCGACGGGAGGGGCGCGAGGTCCTCGCCGGCGGCGCGCGCCCGCTCGTAGTCGCGCACAGACGCGTAGTTGCCGGCGTCGCGGAGCAGCTCCTGGCGACGCACCATCTCGCCGGAGAGGGCGTCCTGCATCCGGTCGACGAGCGTGAGCTCGTTGGCCAGGTTGGTGATCACCGCAGAGACGTGGGGCATCCCCGACATGCCGGCGAAGGTCGCGCCGCCCTTGAAGTCGACCAGCACCATGTTCAGCTGCTCGGGGGAGTGGGTCAGCGCCAGGCCGAGCACCAGCGTTCGGAGGAACTCCGACTTGCCGGACCCCGTCGCGCCGATCACCAGGCCGTGCGGGCCCATGCCCTGCTGGGCGGACTCCTTGATGTCGAGGTGGACCATCCCACCGCCGTCCCCGAGCCCGATCGGCACCCGCAGCCGGTCGCGGGCGGGACGCTGTCGCCAGGCCGACGCGGGGTCGTACCGTCGTACGTCGCCCAGCCCGAGCAGGTCCATGAAGTCCGACGGGCCCTTGATCTCCCCGGCGCCGGCGGGCTCGGCCTCGACCCCGGCGGTGACCACGTGCAGCGGTGCCAACCGGCGGGCCAGCGCCTCCGCGGTGGCGAGGTCGCACTGGTCGGCCGCGGCGCGGACCGGGACCTCGCGCAGCCGCAGCGCACTGACCGGCAGCCGGCCGTCCGCGAGCTCGGCGCGGTCCTCGAACAGCAGCCGGAGCCGGGTGCTGTCCTCGAGCTCGTCCCACCGGCTGGGGAGGTCGAGCACCGTGACTCCGTGCAGGCCGTCGGGCGGGATCACGTGGTTGCCCGGGGGCAGCACGCCGCCGTCGACGACGAACAGGATGTGGGGGCTCGGCGGCCGCTCGTCGGCGCCGAAGCGGGGCCGCTCGGCGAGGTCGGGAGGCAGCAGGGCGGCCAGGTCGGCCAGGCTGGTCGAGACCATCCGTCGCGGCCCGACCGCGTCGAAGCCGTGTGCCGACAGGGCGTGCGGCAGCCACTTCACCCAGTCCCACTGCGCGAGGGTGTCCTCGGAGGCGAGCACCGCGATCGCCAGGTGCTCCGGTGACTGGAAGGCCGCAGCCGAGCAGATCATCGCCCGGGCCAGCGACCTCGCGTCGTCCTCGGCCCCGCACAGCTCGACCCGGTCGAAGGCGCGCAGGTCGACCGAGGCCGGCAGGTTGGGCTGCACCCGGTGTACGGCGAGCAGCCGGTGCAGCGCGGAGGCGGCGGCCGGGTCGACCTGCTCGATCGGGGCGGAGTCGGGCGGCACCAGCTCGAGCGACAGGGGCTGGCTGCACACGCCGTACCGCACCTGGAGGAACTGCGCGTCGCCGGCGCCGTTCTCCCAGACGCGGGAGCGCTCGTCGGCGAGCGCGGGCAGGGCGGAGGGGTCAGGGTGCAGCCACAGCAGGGCGGCGCGTTGCTGGGCGGCCGCGTCGCGGGCGATCTTGCGGACCGTCCCGAGGTAGCGGAGGTACTCCGTGCGGGTGCCGGTCACGGTCTGCGCCCGCTGCTTCCGCTGCCGGTCGAGCTGCACCACGATGAAGCCGAGCGTGGCGAACAGGAACATCCCGGCGGCCAGGAAGCTGCGGCCCTGCCCGCCCGGCACCGAGCTCCCCATGGTGGCCACGAGCACGATCGACCCGAGGCTTCCCAGCATCGGGATCGCGTTCATCAGCACGCCGCTGGCGCCCTCGGCCTCCTCGATCTCCGGAGGTGCCTGGAGCACGATCTCGCCGGTCGGCAGCTCCGGCTGCTCGGCGCGGCTGCCACGCAGGGTGGTGCTCAACTGATCTCCCAAGATCGATCGTCAGCGCTGTTGCGGCGATGATAGGCGGGCCTCTCGGGCAGGGACTACCCTGCGGTGGTCGGGCGTAATCGGGTACGACGAGGGGACTGCGATGACGCAGGGACAGCTGCGGCCGGCGGCCGACGTCCTGGCGATCACCGTGCACGGACCGGCCGGCGCCCTCGACCTGATGGTCCCCTCGACCGCGGCGGTGACCGAGGTCGCGCGCGAGTACGCCGCCCAGGCGTCTCTGGCTGCGATCCCGCTGGTCTACTCCCGCACCGGCGACCTGCTGCTCGCGTCGGAGTCACTGGCGGGTTCGGGGGTCGAGACGGGCAGCATCCTGGTCGCGACCACCGGCGTCTCCCGTCCGTCCCGTCGAGCGGTGGCCCCGCCCATCGACCGGGTCGCCGGGCCGGCCGGCTCCTGGCCGGTCCTGTGGTGTGCCCTCGCCGCCGCCGTAGCGGTGCTGTCCGGCTGGTGCGCCGCTCGTGCAGGAGGACGCGCGCACGACGTCGCCGTCGCCGTGCTGGCCGGCGCGTCCCTGCTGGGCCTGGTGTCGGGCGGGGGCCGGGCGGTTCCGCGAGCGGTTGCCGCGCCCTGCTTCGCGGGTGCCGCCGGCTTCGCCTGGGCGTGGGACCCTCAGCCCGCGCGGCTCCCGATGGTCCTGGGCATCGCGGCCGCCGCGGCCGCTGTCGGCGCTGCGCTGGCGCGGGCCGGAGCCGGCCGTGCCGAGGCCCAGCTGAAGGTGATCGTGATCGCGGGCGCCAGCGTCTTCGGGGTGGTCGGCGCCGTCACCCTTCTCGGCTGGCCGCCACGCGCCGACTGGGCGATCCTGCTGGCGCTGGCCCTGCTGGCCGCCCGCTTCGTGCCTGGGCTCGCGGTCGACGTACCCGACCAGTACCTCGTGGACTTCGAACGCCTCGCCGTCACCGCGTGGTCGGCCCGCGACCGTGGCCCGCGTCGGCGCGTCCGGTCGATCGTCCCGATCGTGGCGGTCGCCGAGCTGGCCGACCGCGGCGCCCGGATGGTCGCCGCCGCCTGCGCCGCGATCCTCGTGGTCGCTGGCGTCTCGGCCCCGCTGCTGCTCTGGACCGCCGTGCTCCCCGTCGACCGGGTCGGCGCTCGCCTCGAGGTGCTGCTCGTGGGCGCCGGCCTGCTGCTGGCCGCCCGCAGCCACCGACAGGCGGCGGCCCGGATCCTCCTGCGCACGGCCGGGCTCGCCTGCTGGCTGAGTCTCGCGTCGTACGCCGCCCCGCGGCTCTCGAGCGGTCAGCTGTTGGCCGTGTCGCTGTCCTCGATCGGCCTCGGTCTGCTGGTCGTCCTGGCGGCGCTGGCCACCGGTCGCGGCTGGCGCTCGGCCTGGTGGTCGCGTCGCGCCGAGGTCGCCGAGGCGCTTTGCGGGTCCTCGGCCCTGGCCGTGGTGCTCGTGGCCAGCGGCCTCTTCCGGCACCTGTGGGAATTGACCTCGTGATGTTTAGCACCCCAGAGCGCGGGTAGATCTGGTCTGTCCGGCTCGGGCCGATCACCCGGAGGGCACCCACCGCATCATCAGCTCCGAGCGGCCACCGCCGCGATGGGAAAGGAGACGGCCAGATGTCGTCCGCAAACGAAATGGGTCAGGGCCAGGGGACACTCTCGGCCGCCGCCGGGATGGTCGTCGACGCCAAGCACGACTTCGACCGCCTCAACAACGAGCTCGTCCAGCACATCGACGCCGCGAAGGCGAAGTGGTCCGGTCAGGGCGGGACGGCGTTCAACTCGCTGGGCCACGCCTGGTCGGAGAAGCAGCGCACGATCACCAACGCGCTCAACCAGTTCGAGGCCTCGCTGCGCTCGACCGAGAAGGACAACACCAGCACCGACGACACCCAGTCGTCCGCGTTCACCCGCAACCAGCAGCGCCTCGGCTGAGCGCGCCCGGACGACAGGAGAAGACCATGGAACTCGACGGACTCAAGGTCAACCACGCCGGCCTCGACCAGGCCGCGGACGACCTCATGGGCATCGTGAACAAGATCGACGCCCGGATGCACAACCTCGAGCGCGAGCTCAACCCGCTGCGCGCCAACTGGGTCGGCGACGCCCAGCAGGCCTACACCGTGGCGAAGGCTCGCTGGGACGGCGCGATCAACGAGATGCGCGACCTGCTCCACAGCACCTCCCAGCAGGTCACCCAGTCGAACGCCGAGTACCGCGCGGCGGACGCGCGTGGGGCGCGCTCGTTCGACATCTGACCAACCTCCATGTCGGGGGCGCAGCGGGGAAGGCGGCCGGGTGGCCGCGTTCCCCGCTGAGCCGACGGGGCACAAGGGATTGAGGAACGATGGGGCTTTTCTCGCTCGACCAGATCGCGAACCTGGGAGCTGAGCTCAAGGAGCTCTACGTCGACGTGGAGCTGATCCACGACATCACCGCCGACCTCACCCAGAACGAGGACGCCGTGCACGACTCCGGCTTCCAGAAGTACCACGTCGACCAGGCCGTCTTCGGGGAGTCCTCGCTGGGTGGCTCGCTCGGCTACCACCACAGCCTGGCGCACGCCAAGGTCTCCGACACCCTGGCTGCCGTGCTGCAGGACCTTCACACCTTCCGGCTCGGGCTGGCCACGTTCGCGAAGGCCGTGGACACCGCCGACACCCAGAGCGCGGCCGACCTGGCCCAGCGGCACCACGCGATCGAGCAGCTCGCACAGGCGGCGGGCTTCGAGCACACCTCCCAGCGCAACCACTACTACCACCCCGCGGAGCACACCGGAGGCACCCATGCCTAAGGGTCCGCACGAGCTCCGCCTCGACACCTACGTCGCCAACGGCAACGTCGACAACATCGCCTACTCCTCGCACATGTGGGAGCGCGGGCACACGGTGCTGAACAACCTCGCCGACGCGCTCGAGAGCGCCAAGCCCCATCTGCTCAGCCGCTTCGGTCCGCAGACCGGCCCGGCCGCGGTCGCGGCGTTCGAGACGGTTGCCAAGAACGTCCGGGCCCAGGCAGCGGAGATGAAGAGGGCCAGCACCGCCCTGACCTCGGCCGGGCACGCCCTCGAGGACGCCCAGCACACCCACCACAGCCTGGGCAACGCACCGGCCGCACCGCCCGCGGACCCGACCCAGAAGGCCGGCGAGTCCGCCGGAGACTTCCACACCCGCCAGCATGCCGCGCACCAGGCGCAGTCGGGGTACGCCGCCGAGTACGCCGACCGCGAGCGCAGGGCACAGACTGCGATCACCACCGTCGACACCCACTACACGCAGGCGATCAAGGTGATGGAGAGCATCCACGGCCAGCCGCCCTCCCACACCGGAGGCAGCGGCGGGGGCGGCGGTGGCTCGATCCCGACCGCCACGCTGCCCGGCGCTGGGCACCACAGCGCACCGACGGCCACCGGCGTCTCCTGGGCCACCGGTCAGGGCTCCGGCCACCACCACCACGTCGACCCGCGGGTCGTCGTCATCACCGACCCGACCGACCCCTCGACCGACCCGGGCCACGACGGCACCGGCCCCGGCTCCGGCGGGGAGTGGCCCCCCGGCGAGCATCCCGGCGTACCCCAGGGACCCGGTCAGTACCCCCCGGGCACCTACCCGCCCGGCACCTACCCGCCGGGTGGCGGACCGGACGTCCCGCCCGGAGGCAGCCTGCCGCCCGGCGCGACGTCGACCGGCCCGTCGTCGACGATGGTCGGCGGCCTGATGACCGGGGGTCTCGTCGGTGGCGCCTCGGGTCTGAGCAACGCCCTGCGCGGCTCCGCGGTGACCTCGGCGATGACCGAGGAGGAGTCGCTCGCGGCCACCCGCGCCGGGAGCACCGGCGCGGCCGGCGGCCGCGGTGCCTCGGCCGGCGCTGCCGGCACCTCACGTGGCAGCGGCGGACGCGGCACCGGTGCCGGCGGCCGGGGTGACCGCGGCCGGAAGAAGAAGCGGGCTCCCGGCATCGACTTCTTCGAGGACAACGAGGACTGGCTCGACGAGGACGAAGTGTCCCCGCCGGTTCTCCACTGACACCCGCTCGCAGTCGCCCACCCGTCTGCGAGGCCGCCCGGTCCCGGTCGATGCGACGGGGGCCGGGCGCTACCATCTGTGCCGACTGAGACGATCTTCGGGGGTCACGCATGAGCCAGGCGCCGATCGGCGCATCCGGGCTGGTCCGGGTGACCGTCACGTCCGGCACCCGCCGGGTCGACCTCGTGCTGCCGGGCGCCGTACCGGTCGCCGAGCTGGTGCCCGAGCTGGCGCGCAGCGTCGGGTTGCTCGACGCGGTCACGGTCTACGGCGGCTACCGGCTGGTCACCCAGGACGGCCGGGCCCTGGCCACCGACTCCGGGCTGACCATCCAGGGCGTCGAGGACGGCGGGGTGATCACCGTCGCGGCAGGCGTCGACGACGAGCCGCCCCGTGTCTACGACGACGTCGTGGAGGCGATGACCGACGTCGTCGAGCGGGACCTCCGGCCGTGGGACGCCGCCGCAGGACGCCGCACCGCACTGTGGGCGGCGGTCGCGCTCCTGGCGTTGGGCGCCGCGGCCCTCCTGCTCCAGCACACCTCCGACATCGCCGGCGCCGCGACGGTGGTGGTGGCCGTGGTGCTCGTGCTGGGCGCCGTGGTCCTGTCCCGCGTGCAGGGCGAGACCGATGCCGCGGTCACCGTCGCCCTGGTCGGCTGCGGCTACGCCGCGGTGTCGGGGTTGATGCTCGGCTGGGACGCCACCTTCTTCGGCACCCCGGTCGCCGCGGCCGGTGGTGGGGCGCTGGCCGCCGGACTCGTCGCCGCGCTCGGGCTCGGTCAGGGCCGCAGCCTGTTGCTCCCCCCGGTGGTGGTGGGCGGGATCTTCCTGGCGACCGGCCTGGTGATGCGCTCCTCGTCGTACGACGCGGCGGTGATGCTGACGACGGTCCTGGCGCTCGTGGTGATCGCCGGCAGCGTCTTCCCGTGGCTGGCGCTGGGAGCCACCGGCACCAGCGTCGAGCAGCTCTTCTCCACCGCCGACATCGTCAACGACCCCGAGGTGATCGACCCCGAGCGGGTCGGCGCCGACGCACGGGTCGCCCACGAGATCCTGGTCGCGGTCTCCGCGACCGTCGGCCTGCTACTGGTCCTGGTCTCGCCGCTCGCGGTGTCGCTCGGGCTGGCCGGCACCGTCGTGGCGGTGCTCGCGTGTGTGGTGGTGATGCTGCGTACCCGTCAGTACCGCACCGGCGCCGAGGTCCTGGTGGGCCTCGTCGCCGGAGTGCTGGGGCTGCTCGCGACGGCCCTGTCGGCCCTATGGCTGCATCCGGGCTGGCGACCCGGTGCGGCGGTGGCGCTCGCGGTGACCGGCGCCGTTCTCCTGGCGCTCACGCTGCTGCCGCAGGGCACGTCGGTCCGGCGCGGGCGCCTCGGTGACGTCGCCGAGACCGTCGCCCTGCTCGGCCTGCTGCCCGCGCTCGTGCTGGCCACCGGCGTGTTCTCAGCCATCCGGAGCTGATCGCACGTGGCCACCAAGCGCGACCTGGTCGAGGCGCACTCCTTCAGCCGGCGCCGACTCGTCACCGCCTTCGTCTCGGGTGCCCCGGGCGGCCGTGAGGTCGAGCCGGCCCGACCCGGTCGCACGATCGTGGGCGGGGTCGCCCTCGGCATCCTGCTGATGGCCGGCGCCGCGGTCAGCGGTGTGCTGGCGGGCCGCACCCAGGTGGACTGGAACAACCCTGGCCTGATCGTCAGCAAGGACAACGGCCAGAACTACGTGATCACCCGCGCCAGCGCTCACCCGGTGCTCAACCCGGTCGTCAACATCACCTCCGCCCGGCTGATCCTCGGCTCGTCGGCGCAGCCCGTGCTGGTGCCGGAGCAGACGATCCAGGAACAGGTGATCGGCCCCGAGATCGGGATCCTCGGCGCGCCCGCGACGGTGCCCGAGACCGGTGGGCTCGTGGAGACCGGCTGGACGTCGTGCACCGCCGACGGGCACGGGGTTCGCACCTATGTCTCCGCGCAGCCGAAGGCGTCGTACGCCGACGACGCGGGCTTCGTGGTCGAGGCCGGCGGCGCCCGGTGGCTGGTGGCGACCGCGGGAGGCGTCGGCGGTGGTCATCGCTACCCGTTGCCGGCGGTCGGCAACGGCGCGCAGGACCGCTTCCTCCAGGCGGTCGGCCTCGGCGTGGGCAACGAGGCGGTCCGGGTGCCCGAGGCCTGGCTCGGGCTGTGGCCCGCCGGTGGCGACCTGAGCTGGCGGAGCTTCGGCATCGCGCCGGGTGCCTACGGTCGTGCGGTCGCCTACGGCAGCCGGATCCACCTGCCGCGGGCACGCGTCGGAGACGTCGTCCAGGTCGCGGACACCGGCTACCTGCTCTCCCCGACCGGGCCGGTGCGGCTGTCGTCGTTCGCACAGGCGGTCTACGAGGCGGCGGGTCCGCCCGGCGGAACGTTCCGGACCTGGCACCAGCCCACCATGGACATGGACGCCGTGGTCAGCCCGTTCGCCTCGGCGGACTGGCCGGACGGCGGTCTCACGCCGTCCACCGGTGAGCTCTGCGCCGTGCTCCAGGCCCGCGCCGGGGCCCGGCCCGCCGTCGCCCTGGCGACGAGCCCGGGACCCGAGGCGACCGCAGCCGGCGTCGCCGCCGGCCACCGGGACGCCGGCGTGGCACCGCGTGGCGGTGCCTACGTGCTCTCCGCGGACTTCACCTCGACCACCCGCGGGCTGCCGTTCCTGATCGACCTCAAGGCCAGCAGCCACCTGCTCGAGGGGTCGGCCGCTGCCAACCTGGGGTACGGCGGGTTCCCGGCGCCGGTGGTGCCCGACACCTGGGTCAAGCTGTTCTCGACCGGTGCCGTGCTCTCGCCCGACCTCGCGCTGTGCGAGCCGCAGAAGACCACGAGCAAGGGCTGCCCGTGACCTGGCGCCCGGCCGCCCTGGCGGTGCTGCTCGGCGCGATCCCGACGGCCGTGGTCGGGGCGAGCACGGCCGCCGCAACCGCGGCCGGGGTCGGCGACTGCACCCAGACCACCGACACGGTGGTCGCCCAGCTCAGCCACCAGGCCAGCCGTCCCCTCGACCAGCTCGCGATCCCACGGGCCCAGGCTCTGGTGTCGCGACCGGGTCACGCCCCTGGCGCGGGTGTCGGTGTCGCCGTGCTGGACGGCGGGATCAGTGCCGGCAACGCCATCCCCGTGCGGGCGTCGTACTCCGTGCACGGCGGTGCGGTCCACGTCGTCGACTACCACGGGACGGCGGTGGCCGGCCTGGTCGCGGCGGCTCAGCGGCCGGGCGGCCTGCCCACCGGGATCGCTCCCGGGGCGGAGATCGTCGACGTGCAGGTGTACGGCTGGCCGGTCGGGAGCACGGGCACCGGCGCCGCGATCTCGACCGAGCACCTGGTCACCGGACTCGACTGGCTGGCCGCACACGCCCGGAGCCTCCACGTGCGGGTCGCCGTCGTCGCGCTCGCGGTCACCCCGACGGCCGACCTCGCCGCCGCCGTGCGGGCCGTGCAGGCGCGGGGGGTCCTCGTGGTGGCCGCGGCGGGCAACCGGCCGACCGAGCAGGGCGCCGGCTACCTCAGCGAGTTCGCCACGGCTCGGCCCGGCCAGGACGGCAGGTCCCAGATCGGCCCGGCCCTCGAGCCCGGTGTGCTCACCGCCGGCACCACGGCCGCAGGCAACGCGCTGGCCCTCGACCCGGCCTCGATCCCGAACTCCGCGGTCGACGTCGTGGTCCCCACTGCGGGCGCGATCTCGGTCGCCCTCAACGGCGGCAGCTGCGTGCTGACCGCGCCGGCCACCTCGTGGGCGGCCGGCGAGGTCGGCGGCATCGCGGCGCTGCTCGTCGACCGGTACGCCGGTGAGTCGCCCACGCAGATCGCGGCCCGGCTCGTGGACACCGCCAGCGGGACGACACCGGACGACCCGACGGCAGGGGATGCCGGTAGCGGCGACGTCAGCCGCTTCTTCGGGGCCGGAGTGGTGCAGCCGCTCGACGCGCTGACCCGACCGTTGACCCCTGGGCCGGACGGCTCGTTCCCCACCCTCAAGGCGGTGCCCGACCGCACCCCACCGGCACAGGCACCCCTGCCGCGCGCCGACCTGCTCCACCACTCGCGACACCTCGCCCTCTGGGCCGGCCTGCTCGGGGCGGGCTTGGTCGTCGGAGCCTCCGTCCTCCGACCGCTGCTCAGCCGGTCCCGGTCACGGTGACCTGCGTGACAGCCGGGGTGTGGACCCGGGTGCCGCGCAGACGCACGACGTAGGTGGTGTCGAGACGCCGGTGCGACACCACGAACGTGACCGCACCGTCCGCGCCGAGCGGGCCGTGCCGGAGCCGGACCAGTCGGGCACCCGAGCGGCGCAGCAGCACGACCTGGTCGCCGGCGCGTCCGCCCTGGGCGGTCGCGGTCAGTGTCACCGTCGTGGCTCCGGTGCTGGCGGTCGCGTCGAACAACGGCATCATCGCCAACCGCCAGGCGGGGCTGTGGGTCCCGGTGACGGTGCGCAAACGGTAGGCCGTCGTCCGGCGCGCGAGCGGCGTGGCGAACGAGACCGAACCGGCGTCGTCGGTCGCCGCCCTCGCGACCACCCGCCACCGTTGCGGCCCGCGGACCTGGAGCGCCACCCGGCGTCCCGGTAGCGCTGAGCCGTCAGCCGCCCGGACGACCCCGGACACGGTCACTGACTGGCCGACCAGTACCCGATGGCTCGCTGCCTCGACCGAGACGGAGGCGGCTGCGGGAGGGGTGACGGCCACGGCGGCACGCGCGGCAGTGTGTCGTCGCGTGGCCAGGAGGCGTACGGCGTACCGGGTGTTGCGCTGCGGGGAGACCACCTGCACCTGGGCCGAGCCGGCCGGGTCGAGACGACCGCGCCGGACCAGCCTCGGCTGGTGGTCGACCCAGCGGTAGAGCTCCACCCGGTCGCCGCCGCGGCAGCCCTGACAGGTCGCGTTGATGGTGGTCGTGGTGCCGCCCACGAGGGCGCTGGTCGAGAGCAGCGGCACCATCCGGACCACCCACGCTGCGCTCCGGAGGTGTGGGTCGGTCCGCAGCCGGAACCGCGCCGATCTGGTCAGCGCTGGCGTCGTGAACGCGACGGCACCGGAGTCGTCCGAGGTCGCCTCGGCGACCGGGCGCCAGCGGCGCGGCCCGCGCACCTGCAGGACGACGCGTTGGGCGGGCAGGCCGGTCCCGTCGATGCCGGTGACCACACCGCTCAGGCTGACGATCTCACCGACGTCGGCGCGGTGCCCGGTCCCGGAGATCGTCACGCCCGATGCTGCGGCGGTCGTCGTCGGAGGCGTCGAGGAGGCGCTCGGCCCCGAGGTGGGTTCGGAGCCCGGTCCGGCGGTCGGTCCGGTCGAGCTGCCGTCGCCCGGGCGGCGCCGGGTGTGGCCGGCACCGGTCGGCGACGCGGTCGGGCCCGCGCTCGGCGTCGTACCGCTCGGAGTGGGGCTCGACGTCGGGCCGGGGGCCGTCGGGGACGTCGTGCCGGTCGCGTTCGGATGCCGCGGATCGGTCGGTGCGCCGGTCGCGGCGCGGTCTGCGTCGGGGGCCGGGGCGCCGATCGGACCGAGCACGCTGTGCACGACGCGCTGCACGGGATCGGGCAGGTTGCCGGTGTAGGCCGCGGCGACGCCGCTGGTCAGGGCGACGGTGACGACCACGGCGGTGCCGCCGGCACCGAGCCGGCCGGCCGCGCGGCGCGGCAGGGAACGGATGCCGGTCACCGGGCGCGCGGCTCGGAAGGCCGCGAGCACCTGGGCCTCGTCGGCCAGCTCGGTGGTGGTGCCGGGTGCGCGCAGCGCCCGGACGAGGTCGTCGTCGGCCCACGCCGCAAGGTCGTCGGGTTCACGGGGCTCGCTCATCTCACACCACCTCTCGGGTCGCCCGGATCCGGGGATCGCGGGACAGGGACTTCAGGGCCCGGTGCACGGCGACCCGGACGGCGCCCGGGGTCTTGCCCACCAGCTCGGCGACGGCGGCGACGTCGAGACCGGCGACCACCCGCAGCATCACCATCTCCGCCTGTTCGGGCGGCAGGGAGGCGACCAGCCGGAGGGCAGCTGCCGTCGCCGCGCGCTCGGCGGCATCCTGCTCGGCACTGGGGTGGCTGGCCGCGCTCCGGCCATGGGAGAGCGGGTCGGCGACCGGCACCACCGGGCGTGCCGTCCGGGCCCGACCCTGGTCGACGGCCCGGTGCCGGGCCACTGTGAACAGCCACGCGCGGAAGTCCGCCACTCCACCGTTGAAGGAGTGGAGGTCACGGACCACCTGGAGCCAGGTCTCGGCTGCGACGTCCTCCGGGGCGTCGTTGCCGCGCACCGTGAGATAGCGGAGCAGGGGCGGCTGGAGGGCGCGCCAGAGCTGGACGAAGCCGGTCTCGTCACCGGCCCGAGCCCGGTCGAGCGCCCCTTCGAGCGCCCGGCCGGGATCGGAGTCGTGGTCGCGTGGGCCGTCCAGCGTCGTACCCTCCAGCCGTCTCGTGCGGATCTCAGGAGACGACGGTCCCGCTGGTGCTCGGCGCGAAGCGCGGCCCACCCGCATAGGCCAGACGGTAACCGGTGCCGGGGGTCAGCGGCTGGTCGAACCGGGCCACGCCCCGGCCGCCGGTCCTGGCGGTCGCGTCGTCGGTCCAGGTCGCGGAGCCGGGCGCCTGCTCCTGGAGGGTCACCAGGCGGTGGGCCAGGGCGTTGCCACCGCCGCGGAGCTGTCCGCTGACGTGGAAGGTCATGTCGTGGGCGCGGGCCCGGATCGACAGCGAGGTGGGCAGGAGGACCCGGACCCGGGTCGCGTCGCTGAGCGCACCGGGCAGACCGGCCGACGCGACCAGGTGGAGCCGGTAGACGGTCGGGGCGGCCGGGGTCTCGTCGAAGGCGACGGTGCCGTCGTCGGCGGTCGTGCCGGTGGCGACCACGTGCAGGTCACGGACCGTCCCGACCCGCCGGGCCAGCAGTCGCACGGTCGCCCCGGCCACCGGGGTCCCGTCGTCGGTCACGGTGCCGGTGACCGTGGTCGTCCCGCCCTTGACGATCGACTGCGGCGCGGCCGCGATCGCGACCTCGGGGCGGGTGAGCACGCGGACCGCTGCGCTGCGCGCGGGCTGGAGGAGCGCCGTACCGAGGAAGACCAGGCGGTACCTCGTGTCGGCGGTCGGCGCGACCCGGAAGGCAACCACGCCGAGACGGCGGGTCCGGTGCACGCCGTCGAAGGTCCAGCCGGTAGCGTCCGCGGCGCGCGAGACCAGGATCACCCGACGACCGCGCAGGGGAACGCGACCGGCCCGCAGCCGACCGCGTACGACGTCGGTGCCGTCGGTGCCGACCAGACGGTGGACCGCGCGGATCGACAACGAGGTCGCGAGCCGCTGTGCGGGGTGCTGCGGGGTGCGGACGCGGATCGTTGCCACGCCGCTGACGCTGGGGCGGGCGTCGCTGTCACCCGCGTACTCCCAGCGGTAGCGCGTGGTGACGTCTGGTGTGACCGACGCCCGGACCCCGCCGTGGTCACCCGCGATGCCCTCGGCGACCGGCGTGAAGTCAGTGGCCCCGGACGGCCGGGCCTCCAGGGTGACCGTCCGGCCGGCCGCGGTGGCCGCCCCGCTGACGGCCAAGGCTCCGGTGACGGTGTCGCTGGCACCCGGAGCCACGGCCGGGTGCACGACCCGGATCGACAGCGAGGTGGAGGCGCGGTCGGCGGCACTGGCCGGACCGGCACTCAGGGCGGGGGCGACGAGTGCGGCGCCGGCGGTCAGCAGGGCTGCCGCGGTCGCGGTACGTCGCAGGTGTGACAGGGCCATGGGGACTCCTCTGCCCGGGCGTCCGGGCTGGACGCGCTTCGACCCCCACAGCGCAGGAGGTGCCGATCGCGTTACACACCTCGGACTGACCACCTACTCTGCCGAGGTGAGACATCGCCGGGCGGGGGCGCTCCTCCTCGCGTCGGTGCTGCTCGCGTCGTGCGGCCACCGGGTCTCGGCGGTCGGGCCGCTGGTCGAGGGTGAGGGCTCCTTCGGCATGTGCATGCGGGCTGGCGACCACACGTCGTTCGTGCTCGGCCTCGATGCCCTCCAGAACCGCGGCACGACTCCGGTCACCGTGGACCGGGTCCGGCTGGACAACGCGGTCAACCTCGCCCTCACCGACGCGCGTCTCGGGCCGATTCATCGCCCTCGGCCGGTCGGCCTGATGGGCATGACCCAGGCCGACCCCGCCTCCTTCGACGGCCAGCAACGCAGCGTGTGGAACGCGAGCACGTCGGCCGTGGGCGCGGTCATCCGCTCGAGTCGCTACGACGACCAGAACCTGCTGGTGGTGGTGCGCCTGACCGACACCGCGCGATCGGGCCGGACGGGCATCGTCGTGGACTATCACGACGACGCGCGCGGCTACGAGTGGCACGACCACGGCACCTATGAGGTGCTGGTGGACACACGGTGCTCGCACTGAGTGCGAGACGACTGGCGGAGGATAGGGGATTCGAACCCCTGAGGGCTTGCACCCAACCCGCTTTCCAAGCGAGCGCCATAGGCCACTAGGCGAATCCTCCGCGGAGGAGGCTACCGGGCGCCGGGAGGCCCCACGAAATCGTTCACGCCGACTTCGCCCGTCGTACGACGTCACCTAGACTTCCCGGCAACCCCCCATGCGGCGGCATCTCGCTGAACTCCCCCAGGGCCGGAAGGCAGCAAGGGCAGGTGAGCTCTGCTGGGTGCGTGGGGGGCCTTCGCTTGCCCGGGGGTCCGCCGGACGGGGTCTAGCCTTCGCACGTGTCGTTCCTCGACCTGGCGATCGTGTGCGCGGTCGCCCTGGCCGGACCCCTGCTGGCGGCCCCGCTGCGCTGGCACCTCCCGGTCGTCCTCGGTGAGCTGCTGGCCGGCGTCGTGCTCGGCGTCACCGGCTTCGGCGTGCTCGACGCCGGTGAGTCGACGTTCACCTTCCTCGGCAACGCCGGGTTCGTCCTGGTGATGTTCGTCGCGGGCACCCACGTGCCGGTCCGCGACCGTCGGATCCGCACGGCGCTGCGTACCGGCGTGCTCCGGGCCCTCGTGGTCGGGGTCGTCGCCGTCCTGCTGGCGTACGGCGTGGCCTGGTTGGTCGGCATCTCGCACGCGCCGCTGTACGCCGTGCTGATGGCGTCGTCGTCGGCCGCACTGGTGCTCCCGATCGTCACCTCGCTCGACCTCGGGGGGCCGGCGCTGGTCGACCTGCTGCCGCAGGTCGCGGTGGCCGACGCCCTGTGCATCGTGCTGCTCCCGCTGGTGATCGACCCGGCGCACGTGGGTCGGGCCGCCGTCGGGGCGGTGGTGGTGCTGCTCGCCGGCGCTGCCTTCTTCGTGGCGCTGCGCCAGGTCGAGCGCAGCGGCATCCGCGAGCGCGTGCACCGGGTCTCGGAGGACCGGCAGTTCGCCGTCGAGCTGCGGGTCAGCCTGGCCGCGCTCTTCGCCCTGGCCGCGCTGGCCGTCGCGGTGCACGTCTCCCTGATGCTGGCCGGCTTCGTGGCCGGCCTCGCGGTCGCCGCCGTGGGCGAGCCGCGGCGTGTGGCCAAGCAGCTGTTCGCGGTGACCGAGGGCTTCTTCGGCCCGCTCTTCTTCGTCTGGCTGGGCGCGGGCCTCCAGCTCCGGGACGTGGCGCACCACCCCTCGATGGTCGTGCTGGGGCTGTGCCTGGGAGCCGGGGCGACCCTGGCCCACCTCACGCCGGTCGCGCTGCGCCAGCCCACGCCGTACGCCCTGCTGGCGACCGCTCAGCTCGGCGTCCCGGTCGCCGCCACCACGATCGGCAGCCAGCTGGGGCTGCTGCGGCCGGGCGAGGGCGCGGCGCTGATCCTGGGTGCACTCGTGGCGATCGGGGTCACCGTCGTCGGCGGATCCCTGGCCGCTCGGACGACCACCGGCCCGCCCGCCGCGGCCTCGTGAGCGCTTGTCGGCGCGGCTGGTTAGGGTTCAGGAGTGGAGTCACCGCTCGCGCTGTACCGGCGCTACCGACCCGAGACCTTCGCGGAGGTCATCGGGCAGGATCACGTGACCGAGCCGCTGCGCGCCGCCCTCGCCGCCAACCGGGTCAACCACGCCTACCTGTTCTCCGGGCCGCGCGGGTGCGGCAAGACCACCTCGGCGCGGATCCTGGCCCGGGCGCTCAACTGCGAGCAGGCCCCGGTCGCCGACCCGTGCGGCGAGTGTGACTCCTGCCAGGACCTCGCCCGCGGTGGCTCGGGCTCGATCGACGTGATCGAGATCGACGCCGCCTCGCACGGTGGTGTCGACGACGCCCGCGACCTGCGCGAGAAGGCGTTCTTCGCGCCCGTGCGCAGCCGCTACAAGGTCTACATCATCGACGAGGCGCACATGGTCAGCACGCAGGGCTTCAACGCCCTGCTCAAGCTGGTCGAGGAGCCGCCGCCCCACCTGCGCTTCATCTTCGCGACCACCGAGCCGGAGAAGGTGCTGCCGACGATCCGGTCGCGCACCCATCACTACCCGTTCCGGCTGATCCCGCCGCGGCTGCTGTCGTCGTACCTCTCCGAGCTGTGTGACAAGGAGGGCGTCGCCATCGAGCCGGCCGCCCTGCCGCTGGTGGTCCGGGCCGGGGCCGGCTCCGCCCGCGACACCCTCTCGGTGCTCGACCAGCTGATGGGTGGTGCCGGTTCCGCCGGCGTCACCTACACGCTGGCCGCCGGGCTGCTCGGCTACACCCCGGACACCCTGCTCGACGAGGTGGTCGACGCGTTCTCCGCCGGAGACGGCGCGGCGGTCTTCGGTGTCGTCGACAAGGTGATCGAGACCGGTCAGGACCCTCGCCGCTTCGCCGAGGACCTGCTTCGCCGGCTGCGCGACCTCGTGATCGTCTCCGCGGTGCCCGATGCCCCCGCGACCGGGCTGATCGACATCGCCGAGGACGCCGCCGAGCGGCTGGTCGCCCAGGCCGCCCGGTTCGGCCCGGCGGAGCTGACCCGCGCCGCCGACCTCGTCGCGACGGGGCTGACCGAGATGCGCGGTGCGACCGCTCCCCGCCTGCTGCTCGAGCTGATCTGCGCCCGGGTGCTGCTACCCGGTGCCGACCACTCCACCGAGGGTGTCCAGGCCCGCCTCGACCGGCTCGAGCGACGCCTCGCGATCACCGGTGGCGAGCCCGGCCAGCCGGTGCGCGCGCCGGTGGCCGACCCACCGCTGCGGGTCGAGCGTCCGGTGGCCGCGGCCCCCGCGCCGACTGCGCCGACCGCCTCGGTGGTGGAGGAGAGTCGAGACCACCCATCCGAGCCCGCCGCCCAGTCCGCCGCGGAACCGGCACCGCCGGTCGCCGAGCCGGCACCCGCGCCGGCCACCCCGGCGACCTCGGACGAGCAGCGCCCGGGCCCGGCGTCGGCACCCACCGCGCCGGCCGCGAGTGCACCGATGCCCGTGTCGTCGGCCGAGCCGGTGGCGACGACGGCAGCGGGTTCGCCGCTCAGCCTGGTCGACGTGCGCCGGCTCTGGCCCGACATCGTCGAGGCGACCAAGCAGCGCCGTCGGGTGACCTGGATCCACCTGACCCAGCAGGCCCAGGTCGTGCAGGTCGACGACACGACGCTGACCCTCGGCTTCGGCAACGCCGGGGCGCGCGACTCCTTCCTCAACGGCGGCAGTGCCGAGATCGTCCGGCAGGCCGCGATCGACGTGGTCGGCCACGACTGGCGGGTCGAGACGATCGTCGACCCCGGCGCCCAGCCCGCTGCCCCGCCCCCGCCCGCCGCCGCCGAGCCTGCCTCGGGCCCGGCGTCGACGCCGCCGGTCGCCGACGCGGCAGCCGAGACCGTGACCCCCGACCCGACGGGCACGGGGTCCGAGCAGCCGCCCGACGAGCCGCCCGCGTGGGTGGAGCCGCCGTCGGCCTCGGCGCGGCAGGCGATCTCGCCGACCCGCACCGCGGCGCAGGGCGGTCCGGAGACGTCACCGGCCGACGCCGACGGCGGAGCCCGACCAGACGACCTCGATGCCGAGACCAGCGGCCTGGACGGCGCGCAGCTGCTCCAGCAGGCCCTCGGCGCCGAGGTGATCGAGGAGATCCCCCACCAGTGACCACCGCACGCCCCACACGGACAGGTGAATCGTGAGATGACCGGCAACCCCTTCGACTCCCTCGGCGGCGACCAGCCCGGAGGATTCGACCTCCAGGGCCTGCTCGCCCAGGCCCAGCAGATGCAGGAGCAGCTGGAGAGTGCCCAGGAGCAGCTAGCCGACGCCCGCGTGGAGGGCACCGTCGCCGGTGGCGCGGTCACCGTCACCCTCAACGGCATCGGCGAGCTCCAGGCCGTCCAGATCAAGGCCGGCGGCTTCGACGGCACGAGCGAGGACGACCTGACCGACCTCGGCGACCTGATCGTGGCCGCCTACCGCGACGCCAAGGCCCAGGCTGACTCCCTGGCCGGCTCGGCCCTCGGCCCGCTCTCCGGCGGCGGCATGCCCGGCCTGCCGGGCCTGGGCGGGTAGCACCCCTTGTACGAGGGCATCGTCCAGGACCTGATCGACGAGCTCGGGCACCTGCCCGGCGTCGGTCCCAAGGGCGCGCAGCGGATCGCCTTCCACCTGCTCCAGGCCGAGCCGGCCGACGTACGCCGCCTGGCCGAGGTGCTGCTCGAGGTCAAGAGCCGGGTGCGGTTCTGCGCGATCTGCTTCAACGTCTCCGAGGACGAGCAGTGCCGGATCTGCCGCGATCCGCGCCGCGACCAGACGGTGCTGTGCGTGGTCGAGGAGTACAAGGACGTCGTCGCCATCGAACGCACCAAGGAGTTCCGTGGCCGCTACCACGTGCTCGGCGGTGCGATCTCGCCGATCGACGGCATCGGCCCTGACCAGCTCCACATCACCGAGCTGTTCAAGCGCCTCTCCGACGGTGCGATCACCGAGGTGATCCTCGCGACCGATCCCAACCTCGAGGGGGAGGCGACCGCCACCTACCTCACCCGTATGCTCAAACCCCTGGAGCTACGCATCACCCGCCTGGCGAGTGGGCTTCCGGTCGGTGGCGACCTGGAGTACGCCGACGAGGTCACCCTCGGGCGGGCCTTTGCAGGGAGGCGAACCGCCGAATGACCGACCGGACCACCACCGACGAGCTGATCGAGGCCGCAGCCACGCTGCCGCCTCTCCAGCCGGCCGACGAGTTCGCCGGCCAGATCGCCGACCAGGTCGAGAGCTTCCTGATCGCGGTCCGCGCCGTCGCCAGCGAAGGTGACCTCGGCACCGGGATCTCGATCCTCCTGCTCGAGATCAGCCAGGTGCTTCTCGCCGGAGCCCGGCTGGGCGCGCAGGTCGACTTCACCCCGGAGAGCGACTACCAGCCCGACGTCGGACCCGACGCCGACCTTGACGGGCTGCGGCTGCGCCTGGCCGACCTCTTCGACAACCTCGACACCTACAGCTTCGTCTTCGACCCCTACGACCCCGAGCAGGTCGAGAGCCAGATCTCCGACGACCTGACCAGCATCGCCGCGGACCTCGAGAACGGCCTGCGTCACTTCCGGCTCGGCAACACCGCCGAGGCGCTGTGGTGGTGGCAGTTCTCCTACGTCTCGTCCTGGGGCAACCTCGCCGGCGCGCTGCTCAACGCCCTGCTCTCGGTGGTCGCGCACGACCGCCTCGACGTGGAGTTCACCGGCGAGTCCGACCGGGTCGCGGCCGCCACCGAGATGCTGGAGAGCGCCGAGCCGGTCTGAGCGTGCCTCCACGGCACGGCGCCGGCCGGGCGCCCGCCGCACTGAGATGGGTCCGCGGCCCGCGCTGCGCCACCGGTAAACTCGACCGGGTCGCAGCGCCGCGCCCGTCCGTCACCGATCTCTCCCCAGGAACCGCAGTGAGACCCTCATGAGCATTGTCGTGCAGAAGTACGGCGGCTCCTCGGTGGCCGATGCCGACGGGATCAAGCGCGTCGCACAACGGATCGTGGAGACCCGGCAGGCCGGGCACGACGTCGTGGTGGTGGTCTCCGCGATGGGCGACACCACCGACGAGCTGCGCGACCTGGCCGAGCAGGTCAGCCCCACCCCCGAGCCGCGCGAGCTCGACATGCTGCTGACCGCGGGTGAGCGGATCTCGATGGCTCTGCTGGCCATGGCGATCGCGCAGCTCGGCCACAAGGCCCAGTCGTTCACCGGCTCGCAGGCCGGCGTGATCACCGACTCCGCGCACGGCAAGGCCAAGATCATCGACATCACCCCCGGCCGGATCGAGAAGGCGATCTCGCAGGGCGCGATCGCGATCGTGGCCGGCTTCCAGGGCGTGTCCCAGGACACCAAGGACATCACCACCCTCGGCCGCGGCGCGTCCGACACCACCGCGGTCGCCCTCGCGGCGGCGCTGGGCGCCGAGGTCTGCGAGATCTACACCGACGTCGACGGCGTCTTCACCGCCGACCCGCGCCTGGTGACCAGCGCCCGCAAGCTCGACCGCGTCTCCACCGAGGAGATGCTCGAGCTCGCGGCGTCCGGAGCGAAGATCCTGCACCTGCGCTGCGTCGAGTACGCCCGCCGCTACGCCATCCCCGTCCACGTCCGCTCCTCCTTCTCGCAGAAGGAGGGCACGTGGATCCTGCCCGATCCCCCGGAGGGAGCAGACGACATGGAGCAGGCGATCATCGCCGGCATCGCCCACGACCGCAGCGAGGCCAAGATCACCGTGGTCGGCGTTCCCGACAAGGTCGGTGAGGCGGCCCGGATCTTCGAGGCCCTGGCCGAGGTCGAGGTGAACCTCGACATGGTGGTGCAGAACGTCTCCGCCCAGGCGACCGGACTCACCGACATCTCCTTCACGCTGCCGCGTGACGACGGCCAGACCGCGATGGCCGCGCTGGCCCGTCTTCAGAGCGAGGTCGGCTACGACCGGCTGGCCTACGACGACGAGATCGGCAAGGTGTCGCTGATCGGCGCCGGCATGCGCTCGCATCCCGGCATCACCGCCCGCTTCTTCGCGGCCCTCGCCAACGCCGGGGTCAACATCGAGATGATCTCCACCTCCGAGATCCGGATCTCGGTGGTGGTCGACGAGGCGGACGTCTCCGCGGCGGTCCAGGCGACCCACACGGCGTTCGATCTCGACAGTGCCGAGGTCGAGGCCGTCGTGTACGGCGGGACCGGCCGATGACCGCCTCCGCTGCGCCCCGGGGTCTGAGCGTCGGAGTGGTGGGTGCCACCGGCCAGGTCGGCGCCGCGATGCGGCAGATCCTGGTCGAGCGCGACTTCCCGATGACCGAGGTCCGGCTGTTCGCCTCCGCCCGCTCGGCCGGCACCGTGCTGCCGGTCGGTGACCGCGAGGTCACCGTCGAGGACGCCGCGACCGCGGACCTGGCCGGCCTCGACATCGCGATCTTCTCCGCCGGGGCGACCGCCTCGCGGGCCCTCGCCCCGCGCTTCGCTGCCGCGGGCGCCGTGGTGATCGACAACTCCTCGGCCTGGCGGATGGACCCGGCCGTGCCGCTGGTCGTCTCCGAGGTCAACCCGGACGACATCGTGCGCGCCTGGTCCGAGGGCGGCAAGGGGATCATCGCCAACCCGAACTGCACGACGATGGCCGCGATGCCGGTGCTCAAGCCCCTGCACGACGAGGCGGGCCTGGTCCGGCTGGTGGTGTCGACGTACCAAGCGGTCTCGGGCAGCGGTCTGGCCGGGGTCGACGAGCTGGCCGACCAGCTCGCGGCCTCGGGCGACAAGGCGCGAGAACTGGCCTACGACGGCTCCGCGGTGAGCTTCCCGGAGCCGGTGAAGTACGCCGACACCATCGCCCACAACGTGCTCCCGCTGGCCGGCTCGATCGTGGACGACGGCCATGGCGAGACCGACGAGGAGCAGAAGCTCCGCAACGAGTCGCGCAAGATCCTCGACATCCCGGATCTCCTCGTGTCGGGCACCTGCGTGCGGGTGCCGGTCTTCACCGGCCACAGCCTCTCGATCAACGCGGAGTTCGCGCGGCCGCTGACCGTCGCGCGGGCCACCGAGGTGCTCGGCTCCGCCCCGGGAGTGGAGCTCGCCGAGATCCCGACGCCGTTGCACGCGGCCGGCCGCGACCCGTCGTACGTCGGGAGGCTGCGGCAGGATCCGGGCGTCCCCGACGAGCGGGGCCTGGTGCTGTTCGTCAGCAACGACAACCTGCGCAAGGGCGCGGCCCTCAACGCGGTGCAGATCGCCGAGCTCGTCGCGGAGGCGCGGCGCTGAGGCTCAGCGCACCCGCTCGCCCGGCTCGACGTACGTCGTGGTGAGCCACCAGGCCGCGGTGTAGGTCGCCATCGCCACCAGCGGGACGACGACCACCATCCACCAGTCGAAGATCACCGGCAGCAGGGCCAGCAGGATCACCACCACCAGGAGCCCGACGCCGAGGAAGCTGGTGCTGCCCGACGTCTCGACGCCGGCCAGGCGCAGCAGCACCGAGCCGAGCATCACCATCGCCACGGTGATCACCAGCAGCAGCAGCAGGCCCGGCTTGCCGCAGGACGACGTGCCGCGCATGGCCGAGCACAGGTGGAGGCTGGCCGAGGTCAGGCCCACGAGCGCCAGACCGACCACGGCGCCGGTCAGCAGCGCGACCACCGGCCCGGGGAGGTGGATCCGGACGCGGGGCAGGGACCGTCGCGGCTTCGGTGTCGCAGGCGCCTGCTCCTCCGGCGCCGTCATCGCGGCCGCGGGCAGCGCGACGGTCGGGTCGGCCTCGAGCAGCCCGATCGGCCCGGGCGTGATCTCCGGGCTGGGAGCCCCGGGCAGGACGACCGGGACGTCGGGTGCCGGTGGTGGGGGTGAGTCCGAGGGCTCCGGCGCCGACGGCTCGGCGGGCTCCACGGGCACGGGAGCCGGCCCGGGGTCGCTGGGCGGCGCCGGGAGGTCCGGTTCGACCGGTACGAGGGGCTCGAGGGGTGTGCCAGGCTCGGTGGGTGTCATCGGCTCACCCGGCTCGACGGGGGCAGTGGTCGCGAGCGGCTCGGTGAGCGGCGAGTCCTCGGGCTCGGACCTGTCGGGCGGGGGCCCGGCCTTCTTGCCACGCTTGCGCCCGAAGCCCAGGGCCGACCGCAGGCTCGGCAGCTCCAGGGACGGCTCATCGCTCGCCGGCTCGGGGCGCGGCTCATCGGCCATGGACTGATGGTGCCCCGCGCCGGCGTCACCGAAACCCGTCGTACCTCGAGACTTCCCGGCCGAAACCGTCGCCTCTCGGCCGAAATTTCGGCTGGGTAGCGGAGCTTTCCCCGGTGAACCGGTGAAAGCGTCCCCCTCAGTGCCCCGCGTGCTCGGGGGCTGGGGGCGGATCCGACGCCCGAGGGACGTGGCGTCGTAGACGTCGTGGCGGTGGTCGACCTGGAGCGTGGTGTGGTCGATGCCGAAGGTCTCCAGGAGGAGATCCTCGAGGAAAATCCGGCGCTCGTGGCAGTCGGAGCCGGGGGCCACCAGCACGTGGGCCGACAGGGCGGGGAAGCCCGAGGTGACCTCCCAGACGTGGAGCTCGTGCACGTCGCTGACGTCGGGCACGGCCCGGACGGCGGCCTCGATCGCCGCCGGGTCGAGGCCACGAGGCGAGGCCTCGAGGAAGATCCGGCCGCTGTCGCGCAGCAGCCCGTACGACGCGCGGGCCATCAGGACGGCCACCGCCAGGGCGGCGACGGCGTCGGCGCGGTCCCAGCCGGTGAGCAGGACGACGACCCCCGCGACCAGCGTCGCGATGAAGGCGAAGAGGTCGTTCAGCACGTGCTGGAACGCCCCCTCGACGTTGAGGCTGCGGCGGTCCGCGCGCCGGATCAGCAGGGTCGCGGCGAGGTTGACCGCGATGCCGACACCGGCGGTCGCCGCCACCAGCCCACCCTGCACCTGCGGCGGATCCATGAGTCGGCGGACCGCCTCGTAGGTGAAGACCACGACCAGGACGGCCAGGGTGACCCCGTTGAGCTGGGCGGAGAGGATCTCCACCCGCTTCAGCCCGTAGGTGTAGGCGCCCGAGGCCGGACGCGCGGCCAGCCGGATCGCCACGATCGCCAGGCCCAGCGCGGCCGCGTCGGTGAGCATGTGCCCCGCGTCGGCGATCAGCGCCAGCGATCCCGCGAGGACGCCGGCCACGACCTCGGCGACCATCAGTCCGAGGATCAGGCCGAGGGCCGCCCCGAGGAGGCGACGGTCGGCGGCCGGCCCGGGCCCGTGGTCGTGCGCCATGCGTCCTCCTCGTCGGTCGGGTCCATGATCCCTCACCGCCTCAGTCCGGGCGCTCCTGGCTGAGCAGACCGAGCAGGTTCCCCTCGCTGTCGCGCACGAACGCCTGCCACTCGTCGGTGCCGGCCGAGCCCAGGGTGTCGTCGGCGTGGCTGAAGATGACGTGTGGCTCGCTCTCGACCGGGTGGCCGGCCGCCCGGAGCCGCTCGACCTGGTCGCGGACCGACTCGACCCGCAGGTACAGCACGGCGCTCGGCGCCCCGCGCTCGAGCAGCAGCCGGGTGCCGCCGAGGTCGAAGAAGAGCAGCCCCGGCGGGTCGAAGCGGCCCGTGGGTGGGGCTCCGAGCAGCTCGGCGTAGAACGCCGCCGCGCGGTCGAGGTCGTCGGCGTGCTGCGCCACCTGGCCGAGCTCCATGGGTCCTCCTCAGTGAGATGCCGGCCCCGGGACGAGGGGCAGGCTCAGTTGGGTGTAGCGGGCGACCGGCTCGAAGCCGAGGCGCCGGTTGATCCGGAGCATCGCCACGTTACGGGCGTCGTTGGTCGTGGTGACGAACCGGACGTCGGGCCGCTGTTGTCGCAGGTGGAGCAGAGACGCGCGCTTGACCGCGGCGCCGTACCCGCGGCGACGGGCAGAGGCCACGACGGCGGTGTCCTGGGTGGCGGCGGTCGCGCCGGCCGCCTCGGAGACCCGGATCTCGGTGAAGGCCAGGATCATCCCGTCCTGCTGCACGGTCGAGACGTGGGTCGCCGAGCCCCGCGCCGTCAGGGTCTGCTCCAGGCCGCGGATCCGCTCGCCGGTCCAGACCTCGCGGTCGAACTCCTCCATCGGGGCGTCGTTGATCGCGTCCTTGGCGACGGCGTAGGCCGCCATGAGGTGCTCGGGGGTCGGCGAGACCCACGAGGCGAGGAACGCACCGTCCGGGAGTACGGCGTCGGGGCCGGCCAGCGCGGAGGCCGGCGCGCGGGTCCGGTCGAGCACCTGACGCACGTGGGTGTGGCCGCTGACCGCACCCCGGTGCTCGAGGAACGCCCGCGCCGCAGGGGACGCACACGCGCCGGTGAGGGTGGCCATGCCCGCCGACCGCGCCGCGTCCGTCACCCGCTCGAGGAGTGCCGAGCCCACTCCCTGGCCGCGCAGCGAGGCGGGCACCATCACCTCGCTGGCCGCGGTGGCGTTCGCCTGGCAGGCCAGCCAGGCGGCGCCGACGACGTCGTGGTGGGCATCGCGGGCCAGCCACAGCGAGCGCCGCTCGTCGGCCGGAGGGGAGCGGAACCAGCCCAGGGCGTCCGCCCGGGAGCGGACCGGCAGCAGCGGCGACTCCTCGGCCCGGCACGCGGCCTGGAGCTCGTGCAGGGCGGTGATCGCCTCGTCGTCGGCCTCCGCGCTGTCGGGCCACACGTCGTACGTGGGGAGGCGGGTCATCGGGGCCACCGCTGCCCCGGCGACAACGAACCCCCGACCTGGTGGTCGGGGGTTCGGCTGCACATGGTCGGGCTGACAGGATTTGAACCTGCGGCCTCCTCGTCCCGAACGAGGCGCGCTACCAAACTGCGCCACAGCCCGATCGCCGCGTCCGGCGCGAGCCGGCCGACGAGCCTCGGCGAGCATACCGGGTGCTCCGGGACGCTCCGAATCCCGGTCTCGACAGGTGCCACGGTCCCTCCCTCGTCGTCTCGACTTCGCTCGACCACCGGCCGTCAGGTCAGGGTGAGCAGGGTGGCCTCGGGTCGGCAGGCGACCCGGATCGGGGCGTACGGCGACGTGCCGAGCCCCGCCGACACGTGCAGCCAGGCGGAGCCGGGGTCGCCCGGTGCCGAGTCGGCCGGATGCCGGTGCAGTCCCTTGACCCGGGCCGGCTCGAGGTCGCAGTTGGTCACCAGGGCGCCGTACGCCGGCAGGCAGACCTGGCCGCCGTGGGTGTGCCCGGCGAAGATCGCGTCGTAGCCGTCGCCGGCCAGCTGGTCGAGCACCCGGAGGTACGGCGCGTGGGCGACGCCGATCCGCAGGTCGGCCGCCGCGTCGGCCGGCCCGGCGACGGCGGCGAGGTCGTCGTACTCCAGGTGCGGGTCGTCGACGCCCGCCCACGCGATCTGGAGGTCGCCGACGACCGACGAGTCGCGGCGGTTGGTCAGGTCGAGCCAGCCGGCCTTGGTGAACGAGGCCACGAGGTCGCGCCAGGGGAGCTCGGGGGAGTGGGTGTTGCGGGTGCCGTCGTCGGGCAGGAGGTAGCGCAGCGGGTTGCGCAGGGTCGGGGAGAAGTAGTCGTTCGAGCCGAGGACGAAGACCCCGGGCACGTCCAGCAGCGGGCCGAGCGAGTCGAGCACGGGGGCCAGGGCGTCGGGGTGCGCGAGGTTGTCACCCGTGTTCACCACCAGGTCCGGCTCGAGCGCTGCCAGCGACCGCAGCCACTCCTGCTTGCGGGACTGGCCGGGCGTGACGTGGAGGTCGCTCAGGTGCAGCACCCGCAGCGGCGCGTGTCCCTCGGGCAGGACGGGCATGGTCACGCAGCGCAAGGTGTAGGCCCGGGCCTCCCACACGGCGTACGCCGTGGTGGCGGCCCCGGTGACGGCGCCCAGGCCGAGGGTGCGCAGCAGAAACCGGGAGGGGGTCACCCGGCAAGGCTGCCACAATGGCCCACATGACCACCCCACGGAACCGCTCCTTGCACTTCCACTTCCGCGGGGACCTCGGACGATGAGTGCCCTGAAGGACCGGCTGCGCAGCGACCTCGTCACCTCGATCAAGGCCCGCGACGAGCTCCGCTCCTCCACGATCCGGATGGTGCTCTCGGCGATCACCAACGCCGAGGTCGCCGGCAAGGAGGCCCGGGAGCTCACCGACGACGACGTGATCGGCGTGCTGTCCACGGAGGCGAAGAAGCGCCGCGAGGCCGCCACGGCGTTCGCCGACGCCGGCCGCACCGAGCTCTCAGAGAAGGAGACCGCCGAGGCCGCGGTGATCGCCGACTACCTGCCCGAGCAGCTCGGTGAGGCGGAGATCGCCGAGCTGGTGACGGCGGCGATCGCGCAGACCGGTGCCGCCGGTGAGGGCATGCGGGCGATGGGCAAGGTGATGGGCGTGGTCTCGCCGCAGGTCAAGGGTCGCGCCGACGGAGGCGTCGTCGCTGCGGAGGTACGCCGACAGCTGGGCTAGTGCCCGTGGTGCCCGTTCCCGTGGCCGGGGTTGCCCCCACCGTGGTGATGATGCGTGGGTGGGACGTAGGGGTTGCCGTTGGAGCGGTAGATCGTGATCGCCGTGCCGCTGGCGACCTGCGTGCCTGCACCGGGGTTGGTGTAGGCGACCGTGTCCACGGCGTAGCCGGAGTTGCGGTAGCCACCGTCGGTGACCTGGAAGCCGGCCTGCTTGAGCTCGTTGGCCGCCTGGTCGTAGGGCTGGCCGGAGACGTCGGGCACGGTGGTCTGGACGCCGTTGATGTCTTGGCCGTTGGGCGGGGTGAACGTCGCGTCGGGCAGCCAGTTCTGGATCTGGCTCATCGCGTCGTACCACATCGGGCCGGCGGTCGTGGACCCGTGCGCCACGTCGGTGAACACCCCGCCGATGGTCTGGCCGTTCAGGGTGATCCAGTGCCCCTGGCTGTTGGCTCCGGCGATCATCGAGGCCGTGGCGAGGTTGGGCGTGTAGCCCATGAACCACACCGACATGTTGTTGTCGTTGGTGCCGGTCTTGGCCGCGGACTCCTGGTTGAGGATCAGGTTGGCGCCGAACCCGGTCGGTGACATCACGCCGCGCAGCACGTCGTTCACCGCGTCGGCTACCGGCGCCGCGAGCACCTGCTGGCACTGGGTGGGGTAGGCCTTGAGCTGGTGGCCGTTCGAGTCGTCGATGGAGACCACCGGGCGGGCGTCGCAGTGCAGACCGCGGGCCGCGAAGGTGGCGTAGGCGCCGGCCAGCTCCAGCGGGCTGACCGAGGCGACACCGAGGGTGAACGACGGGACCATCTCGGTCGGGGGGTCGTTGAGGGTGATCCCCATCTTCTTGGCCAGGTGGTATGGCGCGCACAGCCCGGTCTGGAGCTCGAGCTTGGCGAAGAAGGTGTTCACCGACTCCTGGGTGCCGGTGTAGGCGTCCATGGTCCCGGAGATGGTGGAGCTGTGGACGTTCCAGGTGTCGGTGCTGGCGAACGGTCGGTCGCCGCAGACGCGGTACTGGTTCATCGGGATGTTCTCGACCATCGGCGAGGCGATGGTCTCGCTGAGCGGGATGCCCTGGCGGATCGCGGCCGCCAGCACGAACGCCTTGAAGGTCGACCCCGGCTGGAAGCCGGCGGAGTCGCCGTACTTCTGCGGCACGACGTAGTTGAGGAAGGTCTGGCCGGCCTTGGCGTCGCGACCCATCGGTCGCGACTGCGAGAGCGCCTTCACGTCGCCGGTGCCGGGCTGCACCATCGCCAGCGCGCCGATCGCCTGGTTGGTCGGGTAGACGTGCTTGCTGACCGAGGTGTCGGCCGCGCGCTGGTCGCGCAGGCTGATCGTGGTGTGGATCGTCAGGCCGCCGGTGTAGAGCAGCTTCTTGCGAGCGGCGGCGGTCTTGCCCAGGGCCGGGTCGTGCTCGAGGTAGTTGACGACGTAGTCGCAGAAGAAGGGGGCGCTGGAGTTCACGCAGCCGTTGGGCGTCTGCACCGGGTGCAGGCCCAGCGGGAGCTTCTTGTTCTTGTCGGCCTGGTGCTGGGAGATCACGTGCAGCTGGGCCATCCGGTCCAGGACGACGTTGCGGCGCTCGATGGCGTGGGCGGCGTTGGTGATCGGGTCGTAGCCCGTGGGGTTCTTGACCAGGCCGGCCAGCGTCGCACCCTGCACCAGGGTGAGGTCCTTGGCGTTGGTGCCGAAGTAGTGCCGGGCCGCTGCCTGGACGCCGTACGCACCGTCGCCGAAGTAGGCGATGTTGAGGTAGCGCTCGAGGATCCAGTCCTTGGAGTAGTGCTGCTCGAAGGCGATCGCGTAGCGCAGCTCGGTGAGCTTGCGGGCGTAGGTGTCGGCCGTGGCCGCCTTGCGCTCCTTGGCGGTCTTCGCCTGGTTGAGCAGCGTCATCTTGACCATCTGCTGGGTGATCGAGGAGCCACCCTGGACGGTGCCGTTGCTGGCCTGGTTGGTGACCAGGGCGCGCAGCGTGCCCTTCAGGTCGAGGGCACCGTGCTGGTAGAAGCGGTAGTCCTCGATGGCGACGATCGCCTTGGTCATCTTCCGCGAGATCTGGCTCAGCGGGACGTTGATCCGGTTCTGGTCGTAGAGGGTGGCGATCACGTTGCCCGACCCGTCGACGATCTTGGTCTGCTGGGCCAGCGGGTCGGCCTCGAGCTGGGCCGGCAGGTTGTCGACGGTCTTGGACAGCGACTTGGCGCCGATGCCGAGCACCCCCGCGAACGGGATCGCGAGACCGGCCACGACGACCCCCATCACGGCCGCCACGACCGCCATCACGGCCAGATGAGAGGCGATGCGGGAGGCTGGAAGGCGCTCGCCGGGGGGCACTGACATGGGGTCAAGGGTACGTGACGACTACGAACACTGCCCATTTGTGGCCCCCACGGACTAGTCCTTAGGGACTAGGGGAGTCAACCCGGATGAGTCTCCCGCCTGCCGCGGCAGTTCTTTACGTTGGAACACAGACTGAGGCACTCGGAAACGGGTGGCGTCATGGGGACGCTTCTCAGCATGGCGACTGTGGGGAAGCCATTATGTGGAATCAAGACTGGGCAAGCCAGGCCGCGTGCCAGGCGTCATCGCCCGACAAGCTGTTCGTCCGCGGTGCGGAGCAGAACAAGGCCAAGCAGGTTTGCGGTGCGTGCCCGGTACGCACCGAGTGCCTCGCCGAGGCTCTCGACAACCAGATCGAATGGGGCGTCTGGGGCGGGATGACCGAACGCGAACGCCGAGCCCTGCTGCGCCGTCGTCCGAACGCGTCGTGGCGGGTCGTTCTCGAGAGCGCCCGTGAGCAGCACGCCGGTGTGGTCATCAGCGCCTGAGCCGCGCTGACGAAGACACCGGCAGCAACCGGAGAACACCGTCAGGTCGGCCGCTCGCCCGCCAGCAGCGCGCCGACCTGACGGAGTCCGTCCAGGTCGTGCACGTCTCCGGCCAGAGCCGGGACCACGGCCGTGGGCACCTGCGGGTGCGCCACACCGAACCGGCGTTGCAGCATCGCCTCGCGCTCTGCGAGGCGCAGCCGGTCGGCGTGCAGTCGGAGCAGACCGGCGGTCAGTGACTCCGGGTCCTGCTTGCGCAGCCGCTGCGCCGCGGCCATCGCCTCCTCCGCCGAGACGACGTCGGTGGGTGTCGGGCTCGCCCGGTTGACCACCAGCCCGGCCAGCGGCATGTCGTCCTCGCTGAGGCGCTCGACGAAGTACGCCGCCTCGCGCAGCGCGTCGGGCTCCGGCGAGGCCACGACGAGGAACGCCGTACCGTCGGCCTGGAGCAGCTCGAAGGTCTTCTGAGCCCGCTGGCGGAAGCCGCCGAAGAGCGTGTCGAACGCCGCGACGAACGTCTGCATGTCCCTCAGCACCTGCGCACCGAGCACCTTGGTCAGCGCGTTGGTGACCATCGTGAGCCCCGCGGTCATCAGCCGGGCAGGCCCCCGCGCCGGGGCGAGCAGCAGCTTGATGAACCGGCCGTCCAGGAAGCTGGACAGCCGTTCGGGCGCGTCGAGGAAGTCGAGCGCCGAACGCGACGGCGGGGTGTCGACCACGATCAGGTCGTAGGTACCGTCCCGCTGGGCGTCGGTGTGGATCTGGCCGAGCTTCTCCATCGCCATGTACTCCTGCGTGCCGGCGAACGAGCTCGACAGGGCGATGTAGAAGGGGTTCTCCAGGATCTGGCGGGCCTTCTCCGGGCTCGCCTGGCCCTCGACGACCTCGTCGAAGGTGCGCTTCATGTCGAGCATCATCGCGTCGAGGGAGCCGCCGCTCCCGTCGGCCACGACCCCGGCCACCGGCCGCGGGGTGTTGTCGAGGGCCTCGATCCCCATCGACTGCGCCAGCCGCCGTGCGGGGTCGATGGTCAGCACCACGACCCGGCGGCCACGCTCCGCGGCGCGCAGGGCGAGCGCGGCCGACGTGGTGGTCTTGCCGACCCCCCCGCTGCCGCAGCACACGATGATGCCGGTACGCCGGTCGTCGAGCAGGGCGTCGACGTCGAGGTGCCGGCCTCCGGTGACGGTCTGGGGGCCGACCCGGGTGCGGGTACGGCTCGGCTGCCGCTGCGGCCCGCTCATGCCATGCCCTGGTCGCGCAGGAGCCGGGCCAGCTCGTAGAGCCCGCCGAGGTCGATGCCACCGACCAGCCGGGGCAGCTCGTACGACGGCACCTCGAGCTGCTCGACCACGGCCCTTTGGCTGTCCTCGAGCGCCCGCCGCTCCGCGTGGTCGCGCCCCTCGGCGAGCAGACCGGCCACGAGGGTGGCGGTGCCCGGCAGGCCGGCCCCGGTCAGCTCGGCGGCCACCCGCTTCTTGGTCACCTTCCCGGCCCGCAGGGCGGCGAGGTCGTCGGCGTCGAGGTCCCGCGGGCGGACCTGGTTGATCACGACCCCGCCGACCGGGATCCGCTGCTTCCTCAGGTCCGCGATGCCGTCGGCGGTCTCTTGCACCGGCATCTCCTCCAGCACCGTGACGAGGTGGCAGACGGTGCGGGGGGACCGGAACAGCGAGGTGATGGAGTCCGCCTGGCTCTTGATCGGGCCCATCCGGGCCAGCCCGGCCAGCTCGTTGTTGACGCCGAGGAACTGCGCGATCCGGCCGGTCGGGGGAGCGTCCAGCACCACCGCGTCGTACGTCACGGCGTTCTTCTTCCGGGCGTTGCGGACGGTCGCCTCGTAGACCTTGCCGGTCAGCAGCACGTCACGCACGCCCGGGGCGATCGTCGTCGCGAACTCGACGACGCCGAAGCGGTCGAGCGCCTTCCCGGCGCGGCCGAGCTTGTAGTACATGGCGAGGTACTCCAGCAGCGCCGACTCTGGATCGATGTGCAGGGCGTGGACCACACCGCCGCGCTCGCCTTGGGCGCCGACCAGACCGGTGGCGACGCGGCGCTCGGCGTAGGGCAGCGGCTCGACGTCGAACATCCGGGCGATGCCCTGCCGACCCTCCACCTCGCACAGCAGCACGTTGCGGCCGGTCGACGCCAGGGCCAGGGCCAGGGCCGCGGCGACCGTCGACTTCCCGGTGCCGCCCTTGCCGGTGACGATGTGCAGGCGCACCTTCGAGAAGTCGGGGGTGGCCACGGTCCGAGCGTAATGGGAAAGCCTTGGCCGACTTCGGGGCGGTCGGGCGTCCGCGGCGCTACCGTCTTCCGGGGGGAAGTACCGATGGACTGGACCAGGCTCGACGTCGACGGACGCGTCACCGCGCTGCGCGGCGACGTCTGCGCGGGCATCACCGCGGACGGCGCCGCCTTCGTCGCCCTGCTCACCGGCCCCGAACCCGGGGCCACCGTGGTCGACGCGGTGGACCTGGACTCGTTCGGTGTCATCGGACTCTCAGGAGACGACGCCACTTGGCTGACCGGGCGCGGCGCCGACGGCCAGCTGCACCTGTGGCAGGTGGCTGCTCCGCACGTGCTCGGCGAGCGCTCGCTGGAGACCACCGGCGCGGCCTGGGCCGCTCCGGTCCTCGACACCCGGGCGACGGCGATGCTGGTCGCCACCCTGGCCGACGGCGGGTGGAGGCTCCGGGCCCACGCGATCTCCGAAGGTGCGCGCGACGGCGAGCCGAGAGGTCGGGCCCTGCGGCTGGGTGGCCCACCCGATGCCGCCCTCGCCTTCGGCTTCCACGCGGGCGGCCCGATCACGGTGGCCGGGCTGGTCGGTGACGCCGACGACCCGCCGGTCGCCGCGTGGCTGGTCGACCCCGAGGCCGACGCCCGGACCTCGGACGCCGCCGACTGGCGTCGCGTGCACCTGTCCCCGGCGCCGAGCGAGCTGTCCTCGGTCGGCGTGGGGGCCGGTGGCCGGCGGACCTGGGTCGCCGGGCGGCACGAACGCAAGCCGGTGGTCTACGAGATCCTGTCCCTGCCCTTCCGCGGACTGGTGCGCAGCACGACGCTGACCCTTCCGGTGCTCACGTTGTCCGACGCAGTCGTCGACGGACCCGATCGGCCGGTCGTGCTGGTCGACTCCACCGACGGTGACCACCCCGTGTTCCTGGTCGCCACGGTCGACGGCAACCGGCTGTGCTGGAACGCCGAGGGCACCTGGAAGGCCCACCCGGTGCCCGACGGGCGGCTGCGGGCCGCGGGTCTGGCGGGTGGCCGGATTCATGTTCTGGTCGACAGCGTCGTGTGGTCGCTGCCGGACCCGACGGGCGGCTGACCACCCCGCCCCACGACGTACTCCCACGGGCGGTGGCAGGATCAGCCCAGGAGGTGCGTGGATGGACAAGGTCGTGGCGAGCGCAGCAGAGGCGGTGGCCGACATCCCCGACGGTGCCCGTCTGTCGGTGGGTGGCTTCGGGCTGTGCGGGGTGCCGTCGGTGCTGATCGACGCGGTGCTCGACGCCGGGGTCGGTGACCTCGAGGCGGTGTCGAACAACTGCGGCGTCGACGAGTGGGGTCTCGGCCGCCTGCTGATGGCCAAGCGGCTGCGACGGATGATCTCCTCCTACGTCGGGGAGAACAAGGAGTTCGCCCGGCAGTACCTCTCCGGCGAGCTCGAGGTCGAGCTGACCCCACAGGGGACGCTGGCCGAGCGGATGCGCGCCGGCGGCTCCGGGATCCCGGCGTTCTTCACCGCCACCGGCGGCGGCACCCAGGTCGCCGAGGGCGGCCTCCCCTGGAAGTACGACGCCGAAGGCAACGTGATCGTCTCCTCGCCACCCAAGGAGACCCGTGACTTCGTGACCAACGGGGAGAGCCGCGAGTACGTGCTCGAGGAGGCGATCATCGCCGACTTCGGCCTGGTCCGGGCCTGGAAGGGCGACCGGCACGGCAACCTCGTCTACCGCGAGTCCGCCCGCAACTTCAACCCGCTGGCCGCGATGTGCGGGCGGGTCACGATCGCCGAGGTCGAGCACCTGGTCGAGCCCGGCGAGATCCCGCCCGAGGACGTCCACACGCCCGGGGTCTACGTGCAGCGCGTGGTCGCCCTGACCCCCGAGCAGGCCGCTGACAAGAAGATCGAGAAGCGCACCACCCGACCGCGACCGGAGGCGACCCCGGTGGTCGAGCGAAGTCGAGGCCACGAAGGGACGGTCGGCTGATGTCGTGGACCCGTGAGGAGATGGCGGCCCGGGCCGCCTCGGAGCTGACCGACGGCTCCTACGTCAACCTCGGCATCGGGCTGCCGACGTTGGTGCCCAACTACGTCGCCGACGACGTCGAGCTCGTGCTGCAGTCGGAGAACGGCATCCTCGGGGTCGGCGCCTACCCCTATGAGGGTGACGAGGACCCCGACCTGATCAATGCCGGCAAGGAGACCGTGACCTTGCGCAAGGGGGCGTCGTTCTTCGACTCCGCGACGTCGTTCGGGATGATCCGCGGCGGCAAGATCGACGCCGCGATCCTGGGCGCCATGCAGGTCTCGGAGAAGGGCGACATCGCCAACTGGATGATCCCCGGGAAGATGGTCAAGGGGATGGGCGGTGCGATGGACCTGGTCCACGGCGCCAAGCGGGTGATCGTGCTGATGGAGCACGTCGCCAAGGACGGCTCGAAGAAGATCCTCCTCGAGTGCGACCTGCCCTACACCGGCCGCGGCGTGGTCCAGCGGATCATCACCGACCTGTGCGTCCTCGACGTCACCCCGGAGGGGCTCCGGCTGGTCGAGCTCGCCCCCGGCGTCACCGAGGACGAGGTCCGCGAGAAGACCGAGCCGCAGATCCTGGTCTGACCCGACCGCCCTACACCTGCCTGGACCAGCCCCGGTCCGGCGGGGTTCGAAATCCGTAAGGTCTCCGGCCCACCGATCGGTCCCTCCGCACCGAAGACTGTGTGACGCCCCTCACACGAGGGGTGGTGGACACCTTGGAGGGGCACAGCAATGACCGAGACCAGCAGAAGGAAGCTCATCGTCGCCGCCGGCGCGGGAGCGGCAGTAGGGGGCGTCGCGCTCACCAGCGGCCGCGCGGCCGCAGCAACGGCGACCCGCCACCCGGACAGCGCCCACGAGACCGTCGTGGCCTACGTGAAGGACCACCGGTCCGCCGAGCTGCGGCTCATGGTCGGCGAGCGCGAGGTCGTCGTCCACGACCGCGACCTCGTCACCCGGATCCTCAACGCCGCGGGAGGCCAGTGATGTCGTCGCACCGCGAAGCCCCCGAGACCGCCAAGGACCCCGTGGCCGACGGCACCGACACCTACGCGTTCGTCAGCCCGAGCCGGCCCAAGTCGGTGACCTTCATCGCCAACTTCATCCCGTTCCAGAACCCCGACGGCGGGCCGAACTTCTACGAGTTCGGTGACGACGTCGCCTACGACATCCACGTCTCCAACAAGGAGACGGGCGAGGCGGACATCACCTACCGGTTCCGGTTCCACACCGTGGTCCGCAACCCGGCGTCGTTCCTCTACAACACCGGCCAGATCACCAGCCTGTCCGACCCGCACTGGAACCGGCCCCAGTACTACTCGCTGACCCGGATCAAGAACGGGCGTCACAAGGTCCTGGCCGAGAAGCTGGCCTGCCCGCCGGTCAACGTCGGGCCGCGCAGCACCCCGAACTACGGCGCTCTCGCCGCCGCCGCGGTGCACAAGGTCGGCAAGCGCCGGGTCTTCGCCGGCCAGCGTGCCGACGCCTTCCACGTCGACCTGGGCAGCATCTTCGACCTCGGTGCGCTGCGGCCCTTCCAGGCCGCGCACATCATCCCGTCCGCCGCTGCGGTCGGGGTGAACTCGCTGCAGTCCTACAACGTCCACTCGATCGCGTTGCAGGTGCCGATCGCGGAGGTCACCCGGCACAACACCACGCCCACCGACCCGACCAAGCCGGGCGCGGTGATCGGGGTCTGGGCCACCGCCAGCCGACGCAAGTCGCGGGTGCTGGACCAGGCCAAGGGCAAGTACGTCGGGCACGGCCCCTTCGAGCAGGTCTCCCGGCTGGGCAACCCGCTGTTCAACGAGGTGCTGGTCCCGATGGGCCTCAAGGACCAGTGGAACGTCCGGGCACCCAGCGGCGACAAGAAGTTCGCGTCGTACGTCAACCACCCGGAGCTGGCCAAGCTGCTTCCGTTCCTCTACCCGGGGGTCTTCCCCAACCTGGCGGGCTACTCCAAGAAGCGGGCCGACCTCAACGCCATCCTGCTGACCGGCATCCCGTCCGGGATCGTGCCCGGCTTCCAGAACTACACGGGCCCGGTCGAGGCGGACATGCTGCGGCTCAACGTGGCGATCCCGCCCGCGTCGAGCCCCAACAGCCTCGGTGTGGTGGGCGGCGACCTGGCGGGCTGGCCGAACGGGCGCCGCGTGGACGACGACGTCGTCACGATCGCGCTGCGCGCGGTGGCGGGGGTCACGATCCCGCTGGTGGACCCGGGCTACACCCCCGACGGTGCGGCCGGAGCCGTCACCGACGGCACGACGAACACCAACGCGGCCTCGACGCCGACCTTCCCGTTCCTCGGCGACCCGGGCGGCGGCTACCAGACCAAGCCCGGAACGACCCAGGCGTCATGAGCGCGCCGGCGTCGGTCGAGAACCCGTTCGCCGGGCAGGGCGCGGTCCTGCTCGACATCGGTGGCGACGTCGGTGCCCTCGTGGTCACCATGCCGGACCGGATGCTCGGCACCGAGGTCGAGATCCGGCCGGTCGGGTCGAAGGCGGCCCACGGGCATGCCCACAGTCACGGGCAGGCCCACGGACACGGGCACGGGCACAGTCACGATCACGATCACGGCTCGGGCGAGCACCTCGCCCACGTCGCGGTGGTGAACCGGCCCGTGGGCGGTGACGCCCACGTGCCGTCCCTGGTGTTCCCGGAGCTGGTGACCGGGCGCTACGAGCTGTTCGAGAAGGGGGACGGCGAGCACGTCGTCCTCGAGGCGGAGGTCACCGGGGGCGAGGTCACGACCCTGGCCTGGCCCCGCTGAGGGGTCAGGTCGCGGTCTTTGCCCGGAGCGCCCAATCCGGGACGACCGTTGTGCCGAACTGCAGAGGCGAGCCGCGTGGGGCGGCCCGCGTCGGCAGCGGATCCGGGGGGACCGCTGCCGGGTTCGGGAGTGGCTCCGCAGGCCGGGACGGCCCGCGGAGCCACACCCCTGACCGGGAGTAGGGTCGCGCCATGACCCAGATCCAACGGTGGGAGTACCTCACTGCCCCGATCCTCACCCACGCGGCCAAGCAGATCCTCGACAACTTCGGGGCCGACGGCTGGGAGCTCGTCCAGGTGGCGCCGGGGATGAACCCGGAGAACCTCGTCGGCTACTTCAAGCGTCCCGTGGACGCCTCGTGAGTGCCGTCGAGGACCGGCTCGCCGAGCTCGGGATGAGCGTCCCCGAGGTCGCGGCGCCTGTCGCGGCCTACGTGCCGGCGGTCCGGTCGGGGTCGCAGGTCTTCACCTCGGGCCAGCTGCCGATGCGGTCGGGCCAGCTGATCGCGACCGGCAAGGTCGGCGCGGAGATCTCGCCCGAGGAGGGCGTCGCCTGCGCCCAGCAGTGCGCGCTGAACGCGATCGCGGCGGTGAAGTCGCAGATCGGTGACCTCGACCAGGTCGCGCGGATCGTCAAGGTCGTGGTCTTCGTCGCCTCGGCGCCGGACTTCACCGGACAGCCCCAGGTCGCCAACGGCGCCTCGGAGCTGCTCGGTACGGCGTTCGGTGACGCAGGCGTGCACGCGCGCTCGGCCGTCGGGGTCGCCGTACTCCCGCTGGACGCCCCGGTCGAGGTGGAGCTCCTCGTCGAGGTCGCGACCTCGCCCGACCACCAGGCCTGACCGGTGCGGGTGAGCCTGCCTCCCCAGCTGGTCGACGAGGCTCGCGCGTTCGCGGACGGTTCGCGGACGCCGGTGGAGCCGCGCGACGCGGCCACCGTGGTGCTGATGCGACCCGGCGACGCCGGGCCCGAGGTCTATCTGCTCCGTCGGCAGACCTCGATGGCCTTCGCGGGCGGCATGTGCGTCTTCCCGGGTGGCGGTGTCGACGAGCGGGACTTCGACCACACGGTGGCCTGGGCCGGCCCGCCACCGGCCACGTGGGCCCTGCGGCTCGGTGCCTCCGAGGAGCTGGCCCGCGCGCTGGTCTGTGCGGCGGTCCGCGAGACCTTCGAGGAGTCGGGGGTGCTGCTGGCCGGCCCGTCGGCCGACGAGGTCGTCGCCGACACCACCGGTGCCGACTGGGAGGCCGACCGGCTGGCGCTGGAGGGGAAGGACCTCTCGTTCACCGACTTCCTCGACCGCCGCGGGCTGGTGCTGCGCAGCGACCTGCTCGGCGCCTGGTCGGGCTGGTGCACACCTGTCTTCGAGCCACGGCGCTTCCGCGCCAGGTTCTTCGTCGCGGCGCTGCCGGCCGGCCAGCGCACCCGCGACGTGTCGACCGAGTCGTCGTCGGTGACCTGGCTGGGCGCGGGGGAAGCCTGCGACCGGGTGGACGCCGGCGAGCTCGGGATGCTGCCGCCGACCTACCTGACCTGCCTGGAGATCGCCCAGCACGCCAGCCCTGTCGACGTGCTCGCCGCTGCGGGTGACCGGGTCGTCGAGATCTTCACCCCCGAGGTCGAGGGCAGAGGTGCCGGCGCCACGTTGTCCGCCCCGGCCCATCTGGCTCCTCTGGTCGAGGCGCGGCTCGAATGACCTGGTCGCGCGGCGGCGTCGGGACGCTCGGTCACTGCCTGCTCGCGCCCAACGCCTCGCCGATGACCCTGGACGGCACCAACACCTGGGTGCTGCGGGCGCCGGAGGGCCGCTCGATCGTGGTCGACCCCGGACCTCCCGACCCGGCCCACCTCGACGCGGTCGCGGCTGCGGCCGGCGACGTCGCGGTGGTCCTCCTGACCCACCACCACCTCGACCACTCGGAGGCGGCGCGGTCCTTCGCCGAGCGGATGGGCTGCGGGGTGCGCGCGCTCGACCCGGGAATGCGGCTCGGCTCCGAGGGTCTGGGTGACGGAGACGTGGTGGCCGTCGGTGACCTGGAGGTGCACGTCGTGGCGACGCCCGGCCACACCGCCGACTCCCTGTCGTTCGTGGTCCCGTCCGAGCGCGCGGTGCTCACCGGAGACACGGTCCTGGGCCGCGGCACCACCGTCGTGGCCCATCCCGACGGCGAGCTCGGGGCCTATCTGTCCTCCCTCGACCGGCTGCACGCTCTTGCCGAGGCGCACGAGATCGAGACGGTCTGGCCGGGACACGGCCCGGTCATCGACCGCGCCCTGCCTGTCCTCGAGCACTACCGGGCGCACCGTCGCGAGCGGCTCGATCAGGTGCGCGACGCCCTCCGGGTTCTCCGAGCCGAGGGCACGCCGTACGACGACGCACTGCCGGGCCGCGTCGTCGAGATCGTGTACGCCGACGTCGACCCGGTGCTGTGGCCCGCAGCCGAGCTGTCGGTGCGCGCCCAGCTCGCCTACCTCGACCGCCGGTGACCTCGGGAGCGGGGTTGCCGCTCTTGACTGCCGGCGTCCGTGGGGAGTACTGACTCGACCATGTGTGGGGACGGCCCGTTCACCCGGCCCTCCGAGGTCGAGGACCTCATCGGACGCCTGGACGCGATGCTGACGCCCGGGGGACGTCGCACGTTGGACGAGTTCGTGCCCGAGCCCGGCGACGTCTTCATCACGACCCCACCCAAGTGCGGCACCACCTGGATGCAGCAGATCGTCCACGGACTGCGCAGCGGCGGGTCCATGGACTTCGCGAACATCAACGAGGTCGTCCCCTGGCTCGGGATGTCGCACGTCGACCCGGACGCCGCACGCGCGGCCCAGCACCCTCGTCGACCGCATGTGTTCAAGTCCCACGCCGGGCTCGACGGCGTGCCGCCCGGTGCTCGGTACATCGTGGTGCTCCGCGACCCTGCCGATGCGTTGGTCTCGCACTACCGCTTCTTCGCGGGATCGTTCCTCGACGCGGACCGCCTCGACTTCGAGACCTTCGCCCGCGACTTCTTCCTGCCACGGTGTGAGGTGCACCAGCACGTGGCGGCGGCGTGGCCACGACGGGACGACCCCGACGTGCGGATCTTCTGCTACGAGTCGATGGTGGCCGACCTTCCCGGAACCGTCGCCGCGGTGGCCGCCTTCCTTAGCATCCCCCTGACGGACGAGCTACGGGAAGTCGTGGTGGCGCAGGCCCGGCTCGGCTTCATGAAGCAGCACGAGTCCAAGTTCGACGACGCGCTGCTCTTCGAGTCCGTCCGGCACCGGATGCGCCTGCCGCCCGCGTCATCACTGTCCAAGGTGGCGCCTGACGGGGTCGGCGCCCAGCGGCAGGCCGTGTCCGTCGAGCTGCACCGGGAGCTCGACACCGCCTGGCGGACGAGGGTGACTCCGAGGACCGGACTGACGTCGTACGCCGACCTGCGGGCCGCCTTGGACGCCTCACCTCCGGCACGGTGACGCCATCGCCGAGCAGCGGGCGGAAGGCCGAGAGCGCAGAGCGGTCAGCGGGCGCGGCGGCGGAGGCGGTCGACCTCCATGATCACGACCGAGCGCGGCTCGAGCCGCAGCCAGCCGCGCGAGGCGAAGTCGGCGAGCGCCTTGTTGACGGTCTCGCGGGAGGCGCCCACCAGCTGGGCGAGCTCCTCCTGGGTCAGGTCGTGGTGGACGTGGACGCCGTCGTCGGCCGTCCGGCCGAAGCGGTCGGCGAGGTCGAGCAGCGCCTTGGCCACGCGGCCGGGCACGTCGGAGAAGACCAGGTCGGCGACCACGTCGTTGGCCTTGCGCAGCCGGCCCGCCAGCTGGGCGAGCAGACCCCGGGCCACGGCCGGGCGGCCGTCGAGCCAGCGCAGGAGGTCGTCGTGGGTCAGCGAGAGGAACGTCGCGTCGGTGACGGCGGTGACGGTCGCCGAGCGGGGGCCGGGATCGAACAGCGAGAGCTCGCCGAACATCTGACCCGGGCCGAGGATGGCCAGGAGGTTCTCCCGGCCGTCGCTGGAGGTGCGGCCGAGCTTGATCTTGCCGTCGAGCACGACGTAGGCCCGGTCTCCGGCGTCCCCCTCGTGGAAGAGCACGTCTCCGCGACGCAGCTTGGACTCGCTCATCGAGCCGCGCAGAGCGGTGGCGGCCTCGTCGTCCAGGGCACTGAACAGCGGTGCCTGACGCAGTACCTCGTTGTCCACGGACTTCCTCCATCGCCCGCTCCGGCGCGCCCGTACGTCGGGCGCGCTCGCCGGCCTGCCTGATCCTATCCAGAGTGCCTCAGGTCACACCCACCCCTTGGTAGAAGGGAGGGGGTGGCGGTGGCCCCCCGTAGGCTGGGAGCGTGCCAACCGTGCCAGGGGGCTCCCCAGTCGAGAGCCCCGCGACCGAGACCCGGACCGGTCTGGTCAGGAGGGCCCGGCGGATCGACCGGGTGCTCGCGGAGACCTATCCCGACGCGACCATCGAGCTCGACTTCGACGACCCGTTCCAGCTGCTGGTGGTCACCGTGCTGAGCGCCCAGACCACCGACCGCCGGGTCAACGCCGTCCGGCCCACGCTGTTCGCGGCCTATCCCGACGCCCGGGCGATGGCGGCCGCGCCGCGTGAGCACCTCGAGCAGATCATCGGGCCGCTCGGCTTCTTCCGGGCCAAGACCGACGCCCTGCTGAAGCTCAGCGCCGCCCTCGTCGAGCGTTACGACGCCCAGGTGCCGGCCCGGCTCGCCGATCTGGTCACGCTGCCGGGTGTCGGCCGCAAGACGGCCAACGTCGTGCTCGGCAACGGCTTCGGCATCCCCGGCATCACCGTCGACACGCATTTCGGGCGGCTGGCCAGGCGCTTCGGCTGGACCGACGAGACCGACCCGGTCAAGGTCGAGCACGCGGTGGGTGCGCTCTTCGAGAAGCGCGCCTGGGTGATGCTGTGCCACCACCTGATCTGGCACGGCCGCCGGGTCTGCCACGCCAAGAAGCCGGCGTGTGGCGCCTGCCCGGTCGCGCGCTGGTGCCCGTCGTACGGCGAGGGGCCGGTCGACCCGTTGGCCGCGGCGAAGCTGGTCAAGACCCAGGGCCCGGCATGAGGCGGGCGCTGCTGGCGGCGGCGATCGTGGCGCTGACCGCCTGCTCGGGCCCCCACCGCCCGACCTACGACGGCGACAAGACCCTCACCGTCCCGGCGCCCGACCTGGTGGCCAAGAAGAAGCACAGCGACATCCCCGACTGCCCGAAGACCGCGTCGGGCGCGGTGACCGGGGGGATGCCCTCGATCACCGTCCCCTGCCTGGGCGGCGGACGCCCGGTGGACATGGCCGGCCTCCGAGGGCCGATGATCGTGAACTTCTGGGCGTCGTGGTGCGGCTCGTGCCGCGAGGAGATGCCGGCCCTCGCGGCGTACGCGAAGAGCCAGTCGGCGGTGAAGGTGCTCGGCATCGACTACCTCGACACGCAGCCCGGCGCCGCGCTCGACCTGGCCAAGCGGAGCCGGGTGGCCTACCCGCTCGTGGCCGACCCCCGGGGAGCGCTCGACCGGGCCAGCCCGCTGCCGCACGTGACGGCGATGCCGATGACCGTCTTCCTGAAGGCCGACGGCACGATCGCCCGGATCGAGTACCACGCCTACACGAGTGAGGCGGACGTCGCGGCGGCCGCGAAGAACTATCTCGGGGTGGCCGGGTGATCCCCGACTGGCTGGAGCCGGTGGCTCGGGCGGCCGGCGAGATCACCGTCGACGACCTGACCAAGTTCATCGCCCCCGACGACGCCGTCGCGCGACGCGGGGCTGTGCTGCTGCTGTTCGGAGGCGAGCGCGACCTGCTGCTCACCGAGCGCGCCCACGACATGCGCTCCCACCCGGCGCAGGTGTCCTTCCCCGGTGGCTCGATCGACCCCGGCGAGACGCCGCGCGAGGCCGCGCTCCGTGAGGCGGAGGAGGAGACCGGCCTGAGCCCCGACGGGGTCGAGGTCTTCGCCGAGCTGCCCGAGCTGTGGCTCCCACCGAGCAACTTCGCGCTCACCCCCGTGCTCGGCTGGTGGGCCCGGGAGAGCCCGGTCGGCGTCGTCGACCCGCGCGAGGTCCACGCGGTCTACCGCGTCCCGCTCGCCGAGCTGATCGACCCGGCCCACCGGATCTCGGTCCGCCACCCCAGCGGCTGGCTCGGCCCGGGCTTCCTGATCGGACCGGGCAAGGACGTCGTGCTGTGGGGCTTCACGGCGGGGATCATCTCGCGGCTGCTCGACTTCGTGGGCTGGTCGGAGCCCTGGGACGACACCCGCGTACGTGACCTCCCGGCCCACATGCTGCAAGGTGGTGCCCGGTCGACGGTTGCTGGCCGTCCAGGGCAGTCCCGACCGGAGGAGCGACGGTGAACCTGCTGGACTGGGTGCTGGTCCTGATCGTGGTCCTGTACGCCGTCTCCGGTTACTGGCAGGGCTTCATCACCGGCCTCTTCGCGACGGTGGGCCTGCTGCTCGGCGGGCTGGTCGGCGTCTGGCTGGCGCCCACCGCGCTGGGCAACGCCTCGCCCTCGATCCTGGTGTCGCTGGCGGCGGTGTTCATCGTGATCCTCTGCGCGTCGCTGGGCCAGGCCCTCTTCCAGGTCGTGGGTGCCCGGCTCCGTGACCACATCCGGTGGCAGCCGATCCGGGCCCTCGATGCCGTGGGAGGCGCCGTCCTCAGCGGTGCCGCCGCGCTGCTGGTGGCCTGGGCGCTCGGCGTCGCCCTGTCCGGCTCCGGCCTGGTCGGCATCACCCCGATGGTGCGCGACTCCAAGGTCCTGGCCGAGGTCAACTCCCTGCTCCCGGCGTCGGCCGGCTCGCAGCTGTCGGCGTTCAACGACGTCGTCGGCACGACGTTCTTCCCCCGCTACCTCGAGCCGTTCGCGCCGGAGCGCATCGTCGACGTACCCCCCGGCCCGCACCGGCTGCTCACCGATCCCGACGTCACCCGCGCCGCCAGCAGCGTGGTGCGGATCCGGAGCACCAACTCCTGCAGCCAGGGCATCGAGGGCTCGGGCTTCGTCTACGCCCCCGACCGGGTGATGACCAACGCGCACGTCGTGGCGGGGGTCAGCGACCCGCTCGTGGACATCTCGGGCAGCACCGTCCCGGGGCACGTCGTCTACTACAACCCCGACACCGACGTCGCGGTGCTGGCGGTGCCGACCGGCAGCGTCAAGCCACTGCGGCTCTCCGCCGCGGCCGGCGCCGGCGACGGTGTGGCCATCCTCGGTTACCCGCAGAACGGTCCGTACGACGTACAGATCGGGCGGGTGCGGGCCGACCAGCGGCTGCGCTCGCCCGACATCTACGGCAACGGCACGGTGATCCGCGACGTGCTCTCGCTGCGCGGGCTGATCCGGCCCGGCAACTCCGGCGGACCTGTCGTCGACTCCGCGGGGCGCGTCGTCGGAGTGGTGTTCGCGGCGTCGGTGACCAGCAGCGACACCGGCTACGCGCTGTCGTCCTCGCAGGTCGGCCAGGCCGCGGCCGCCGGCCGGATCGCGTCGCGACCGGTCTCCACCCAGGGCTGCGCGGCCTGAATTATCCGCGCTTGAGGACCTGCTTGGTCTCCTGCGCCTGGGCGATCGCCTTCTGCGGTGCCCGCACCTTCTTGACCTTGCGCAGACCGACGAACGCGAGCAGCCCGGCGAGCAGCAGGTAGAAGCCGAACACGATCAGGAACGCCCAGTGCAGCGAGAGCCCGTGGCCGTTCCAGTTGATGAAGTAGGCGATCGCGACCGACAGCATGATCAGCGCCATCAGCGCGAAGAACCCGGCCGCGGCGAAGAGCCCGATGCCGAGGCCGCCGGCCTTGATGCTGACCTGCAGCTCGGACTTGGCGAGCTTGATCTCGTTGGTGATCAGGCTCGAGATGTCGCGGCTGGCGTCCGAGACGAGTCGACCGATCGTGGGATCGGTGTCGTTGACGGGTTCGGTCCCCATGTGACCTCGGGCTCCCTGGTGGCGGAATGACGTGCCGACCCTACAACGGGCCACGGGGGCCCACCCCACCGCTACGGATGGGGGCATCCGCACCGGGTCCTAGGATCCGGGCGTGTCCGCCGAACGTCGTGTGCTCCCGCTCCCGCAGCCCGAGGAGGCGGGCTTCCTGGCCGGCGTTCTGCGCAGCGAAGCCGTCGGTGGGCTGCTGGCGCTGGCGGCCGCCGTGGTGGCGGTGATCTGGGCCAACTCGTCGTGGGACGCGTCCTGGCCGCCTCCGTCCTGGCCGCTGTCTCGGGCGCCCTGATCCTCCGCCGACCCGGCGGAAAGAGACCGTGAAATCCCGCTGAGTCGGCGCAAAGGGGCAGTCGAAGGGCGCTGAGTCGGCGCGAAGGGGCAGCCGCAGAATGCTGAGTCGGCGCAAAGGGGCAGTAGCGGAGCGCTGGGTCGACGTCGTCCGCGTCTGTTTGCGCCGAGTCAGCCTTCTGGACGTGCGTCTTTGCGCCGAGTCAGCGTTCTCTTCGTGCCTGTTTGCGCCGAGTCAGCGGTCTACGGATGCCTGTTTGTGCCGAGTGAGCGTCAGTCGTCGTCCTTGCCGGTCGCGAGGCCCTGCTTGATCTGGTCCATGATCGTGGAGTCGGCGAGGGTGGTGACGTCGCCGACGTCGCGCTTCTCGGCCACGTCGCGCAGCAGCCGACGCATGATCTTGCCGGACCTCGTCTTGGGCAGCTCGGGCACGACCAGGATCGACTTCGGCTTGGCGATCGGCCCGATCTCCTTCGAGACGTGGTTGCGCAGCTCCTGGATCAGCGCGTCGTCGGCCTTCTCGCCGTCCTTGAGCGCCGACTCGCGCAGGATCACGAAGGCGTTGACCGCCTGGCCGGTGTCGGGGTCGTTCGCCCCGACCACGGCGGCCTCGGCAACCTTCGGGTGGGAGACCAGGGCCGACTCGATCTCGGTGGTGGAGAGCCGGTGGCCCGACACGTTCATCACGTCGTCGACCCGGCCGAGCAGCCAGATGTCGCCGTCCTCGTCGAGCTTGGCGCCGTCACCGGCGAAGTACAGGCCCTGGAACCGCGACCAGTACGTGTCCTGGTAGCGCTCGTCGTCGCCCCAGAGGGTGCGCAGCATGGCGGGCCACGGCTCGGTGAGCACGAGGTAACCGCCCGACCCCGGCTGTACGGCGTTCCCCTCGTCGTCGACGACCAGCGCACCGATGCCGGGCAGGGCCTTCATCGCCGAGCCAGGCTTGCCGGCGGTGATGCCGGGCAGCGGGCTGATCATCAGCTGGCCGGTCTCGGTCTGCCACCAGGTGTCCATCACCGGGCAGCGGCCACCGCCGATGGTCTCGCGGTACCAGATGTAGGCCTCGGGGTTGATCGGCTCCCCGACCGAGCCGAGCAGGCGCAGCGTGGACAGGTCGAACTCATCGGGGATGTCGGAACCCCACTTCATGAACGTGCGGATCGCGGTCGGCGCGCAGTAGAGGATCGTCACCTTGTGCTGCTGGATGATCTCCCACCAGCGGCCCTTGTGCGGGGTGTCCGGCGTGCCCTCGTACATCACCGACGTCGTCCCGTTGGCCAGCGGCCCGTAGACGATGTAGGAGTGACCGGTGACCCAGCCGATGTCGGCGGCGGTCCAGAAGATGTCGGTCTCGGGCTTGAGGTCGAAGACCGACCAGTGCGTGTACGACGTACCGACGAGGTAGCCGCCGGTCGTGTGCAGGATCCCCTTGGGCTTGCCGGTGGTGCCCGAGGTGTACATGACGTAGAGCGGGTGCTCGGAGTCGAACGCCTCGGGGGTGTGCTCGGTGCTGGCCGTGCCGACGGCGTCGTCCCACCAGACGTCGCGGGAGTCGTCCCACTCGACGTCCTGCCCGGTGCGCTGGACCACGAGCACGCTGCGCACGTCGGGGCACTGCGCGACCGCCTCGTCGACGGCCGGCTTCAGCGCCGCCGGTGCGCCGCGCCGGTAGCCGCCGTCCGACGTGATCACGACGCGGGCGTCGCAGTCCTGGATCCGGTCGCGCAGCGCGGTCGAGGAGAAGCCGCCGAACACGACGGTGTGCGGAGCTCCGATCCGGGCGCAGGCGAGCATCGCGACCACGGTCTCGGGGATCATCGGCATGTAGATCGCGACGCGGTCACCGGCCTTCACGCCGAGCCCGGTCAGGGCGTTCGCCGCCTGGCAGACGAGGTCCTTGAGCTCGGCGTAGGTGATGTCGCGGGTGTCGTTCTCCGGCTCCCCGACCCAGTGATAGGCGACCTTGTCGCCGTTGCCGGCCTCGACGTGCCGGTCGACGCAGTTGTACGCCGCGTTGATCTTGCCGCCGACGAACCACTGGGCGAACGGGGCGTTGTCCCAGTCGAGCACGCGGTCCCACTTCGTGTCCCACGACAGCCGCTCGGCGGCCTTCTCCCAGAACGCCAGCCGGTCGGCGTCGGCCTCGGCGTAGACGTCGGCCGTCACGTTCGCGTGTGCGGCGAGCTCGGCGGGCGGCTCGAAACGGCGCATCTCGTGCATCAGGTTGGACAGGGTCTCGTCGCTCACGACTGTGCTCCTCCTCGGTGACTCTGACCGAACGTCTGCTGGTTGCCCGGGAGCCGGGACCAAGCCCCCAGACTAGGTCCGCCGGGTTGGCACGGCGTTGGTCCCGGCTTCCGGACGGGGTGGTGGCGGCCGGCTACCGCCGGGGGCCGACGGGCGCGATCTGCCGCTGGTGCGTGAACGCCGTGACGCCGGCGAACGACGCGTACCACGCCGCCAGCGCCGTGAGCAGGCCGACGTAGCCGCCGGTCTTGGTGATGCCGGTCGAAGTCGCGAACTCGCCCCAGGCCAGGAGCAGGAAGGTGATCGTCAGCAGCACGAACACGGCGAGTACCGCGAGGCTGACCCGGGTCGCGGCGACCGACATGTAGGCGGTGAAGATGCCCCAGGCCAGGAGGTACATGCCGATCGCCTTGTGCGCGTCGGCCGCGGGTAGCTGCGCGGCGTTGTGGCCGGTGAGCCACCAGTAGGACACCCAGAACGCGCCGTACGAGCAGAAGGCGGTGGCGCCGAAGGTGTTCCCCTTGGCGAACTCCCACAGGCCGGCGGCGAACTGGGCGATGCCGCCGTAGGCCAGGGCCAGGCCGAAGACGACCGGGGTCAGCGTCTCGGGCAGCCAGCCCGCGTTGACGGTGCTCAGCACGAACGTGGTCAGGGCGAAGCCGGCCAGCCCCAGGGGTGCGGGGTCGGCGATGTGGGCACCGGGGACGTGGGTCGGCGTGGGGTGCGCGGGTTCGGACAAGGCTGCTCCTCGAGATAGCGCAGCCCCGGCCGTCCCGAGAAGGAACCCCGGGGGTGCCCGGCGGCCGCTAGCGGTCGAACCCCTAGACCTTCACCCCGACCGGTCGGCCCGGTCAAGGGGGCCTGGTCAGCGGAAGTCGATCAGGAGGACGTCGTCGTCCGGACCGTCGGGGCGGGCGGGCGTCGCCGCCTCGTCGGGACCGTCCTCCGGATCGCGGTCGGGGGTCCGGGCCGGCCGGTCCAGCACGTGGGCGCGGAAGCACCGGGTGACGTAGGGCAGCTGCATGCCGTCCATACCACGGCCGTAGTCGTCGTAGAAGGCGAGCACCTCGGCCAGCTTGGCCGCGCGCCCGGCCTCGTCGAGGACGGCGATGTTGGAGCGCGACAGCACGAGGTCCTGGATCGTCTTGCGGTCGATGGTCTGCCAGTGCGTGAACTCCGACTCCTCGACGAAACCGAAGAGCTCGCTGAAGATCAGCGCCTCCGCCGGGTCACGCAGCTGCTCCTGGGTGCCGATGATGGCGCCGAGCCGGCGCACCCACGGGATCTTCTCGTTGCGCTGGTTCCACACCAGGCAGATCCGCCCACCGGGGCGCAGCACCCGCGCGATCTCGGGCAGCGCACGCTCGAGGTCGAACCAATGGAACGCCTGGGCCGCGATCACCACGTCGACCGACGCGTCCGCCAGCGGAATCTCCTCGGCACCCGCGACGGCGGTGCGGACACCGGGCAGGTGAGCCTCGAGCAGGGCGAGCATGGCGGGGTCGGGGTCGGTGGCGTGCACGTCGTGGCCCGCCGCGACCAGGACCCGGGTCAGCTTGCCGGTGCCCGCACCGAGCTCGAGGACAGTTGCCGGGTCGTCGCCGATCAGCCACGTCACCGCGTCCAGGGTGTACGACGGCCGCCCGCGGTCGTAGGCCTCGGCCACGCTGCCGAACGAATGCGCCCAGTCGGGGTGGGCGTCCGGCGTCACGTCGTCGACCTGGGGGTCGGTGGGGGTGTGCTGCTCGTCGGTCATCGGGTCCGAGGCTACCGGCCGCGGGACCGGTGCCCGGCGACCCGCCGCCGCGGCTCACTACTGTGGTCGGCCATGGAGCGGCTGGACGGGATCGAGCGGACCGAGGGTGTGGCCTCGGCGTTCGCCGCCACCCGTGACGGCATCGACACGATGCTGCGGGACCGTGGCCTGCGGAGCACCTCCCCGGACCTGACCGGCGAGTCGCTGATCCGCGGGGCCCGGGCCAGTGCGGTCCTGGACGGGTCGACCTCGAGCCTCGACGAGGTGCGGGCCGGCGCCGGGGACCCGGTTGCGCAGGCGGCGCTGCGGCTGTCGGTGGAGCTGCTGGGACTGGTGCCGGTCTTCGCCCGCAGTCCGGCCCAGGCCCTGGCCCGGCTGCACACCGTGGCCGGTGCCGGCTCCGTCGCCGACGACCAGCTCGGCCGGCCCCGCGACGCGGCCGCGGCCGAGCGGCTGCGCGGCGTGCTCGCCGTACTGCCGACGAAGCGGCCGGCCCTGGTCACCGCCGCGCTGCTGCACGCCGAGCTGGTGGTGGCGGCGCCGTTCGCATCGGGCAACGGGCTGGTCGCCCGGGCAGCCGAGCGGCTGGTGCTGGTGAGCACGGGGGTCGACGCCAAGTCGCTGGTGGTGCCGGAGGCCGGGCACCTGACGCTGAGGCCGGCGTACGAGTCCAACCTCCGCGGTTACGCCGGTGGGAGCCGGGCCGCAGCGCAGGCCTGGCTCCTCTACTGCGCGGAGGCCTACGCCGCCGGCGCCGAGGCGAGCCCACTGCGCGACTGAGCGTCCCGCGTCGCTCCGCTCACATCTGCGAGCGAGCTCCACATGCGAGCGGCACCCGATCGCTCGGGTGCCGCCGCTGACACACGAGACCTGGCTACCAGGCGTGCTGCTACCAATGGCTGCCGCGGGAGGTTCCCGATGACAAGCGCCCTCAAGAAGGGTGGATCGCCGCGTGGGTACCTGGCTCGTGTGCGGGTCTGTTGAGTTGTGGCTACTTCGTTTGTACGCCGGTCGAGGGGACCTATCAACACTCCCGGCCTCTTGACTTTGACCCGGCCCGGTGGGTGTGCGTGTCGGTCGGTCAGGCGCCCAGCCGACGGCGCCGGTTGAACCAGATCGCCCCGCCCAGCGTCACCGCCGTACCGATCGTCAGGGCGGCCAGGGTGGGCTTGACCGGCAGCCGGCTGCGCAGGGTCACCGGCCGGGTGAACTGCAGGACGGGCCAGCCGTGCGAGGCCGCCAGCCGGCGCAGCTCGCGGTCGGGGTTGACCGCATGGGGATGGCCGACGATCTCCAGCATCGGCGCGTCGGTGATCGAGTCGCTGTAGGCGAAGCAGGCGTCGAGGTCGTAGCCGCGGTCCTCGGCGAGCGCCTCGATCGCCCGAGCCTTCTCCTCGGCATACGCGTAGTAGTCGATGTCGCCGGTGTACTTGCCGTCAACGATCTGCAGGCGACTCGCGATCACGTGGTCGGCGTGGAGCATCTCGCCGATCGGCTCCACCACCTCGGTGCCGCTGGCCGAGACCACCACGACGTCGCGACCTGCGAGGTGGTGCTCCTCGATCAGCGAGACCGCCTCGTCGTAGACGATCGGGTCGACCACGTGATGCAGCGTCTCGGCGACGATCTCCTTGACCGTCTCGACGTCCCAGCCCTCGACCAGCTGCGACATGAACGCCCGGATCTTCTCCATCTGATCGTGGTCGGCGCCGCCGACGAGGAAGACGAACTGGGCGTACGCCGAGCGCAGCATCGCGCCGCGGGTGATCAGCCCACCGGCCTGGAACGGCTTGGAGAACGCCAGCGAGCTCGACTTGGCGATGATCGTCTTGTCGAGGTCGAAGAACGCCGCGGACCGCGCTCGAGGTGCGGGTCCGCGGGCTGTCGGCATACCGCCATGGTAGGTCTCGGGATCTCCTCCGGCCCGGTGATCGTGCACAGGCCCGGTCGGCGCGCCCCTCGTCCACAGCAGGATGCCGGGGAGGCCGCGGACGGGGGGCGGCCGGCGCAACGTTGCTCCCATGACCACTCCGTTGCTCGTGACCGCCGACGAGTCGCTCCTCGACGAGCTCCTCAGGCTCGCTGCTGCCGCCGGCACCACGCCCGAGGTGGCCCACGACGTGCCGGCCGCCCTGCGCGGCTGGCTCTCGGCGCCGCTGGTGCTCGTGGGTGCCGACCTCGCCGAGGCGGTGGCCCGGGCGGGCCCGACCCGGCGGGACGCGGTCTTCGTGGTGCTGCTCGGCTCGAGCCCGGACTCCGTGTTCCAGACCGCGCTCGCCTGCGGGGCCGAGAGCGTGGCCGAGCTGCCCCGGTCCGAGGGCTGGCTGATCGAGCGGCTCACCGACGTGGTCGACACCGGCCCGGCCCGCGGCCTCACGATCGGGGTGATCGGGGGCAGCGGCGGTGCCGGAGCCACCACGTTCGCCTGCGCGCTGGCTCAGGTGGCCGGGCGGTCCGGTCCGTCGGTCGTGGTGGACGCCGATCCGCTCGGCCCCGGCGTCGACCGGGTGCTCGGGCTCGACCTCGTCGACGGAGTTCGCTGGGACTCCCTCGGCCACGCGACCGGGCGCCTGAGCGCCCGCGCCCTGCGGGACTCACTGCCCCGTCGCGAGGGGGTGGCGGCATTGAGCTGGTACGCCGGACCGCAGCCCCGCCCGCTCCAGGCCTTCGCGGTGCGCGAGGTGCTCTCGGCTGCCCGGCGGGGCCACGACCTCGTCGTCGTCGACCTTCCTCGCGGCCCCGACCCGCTGGTCGAGGAGATCACGTCGCGGTGCGACCAGGTGCTGGTGGTGGTGGCGCCCAGCGTTCCGGGCGTCTCGGCCGCGGTGCGGCTGTGCGGGCGGTTCCCCGAGCCCGGTCGGCTCGGCCTGGTGGTGCGCGGGGCCGGGGTCGAGGACGACGCGGTGGCCTCGCTCGTGCGGGCCCCGGTCCTGGTCCGGATGGCCGACCAGCGCGGGTTGGGCGAGTCGATCGACCTCGGGCTCGGGCCGGTCCGCACCCGCCGAGGCCCGCTCGGTCGGGCGGCGTCGAACGTCCTGGCAGGTCTGGGCGCGACCCGGGTCAGGGCCGCGTGACGACGGCCACCGACGCCCTGGTCGACGAGGTGCGCGACCGGCTGGCGCGTGAGCCGGGTCCGCTGACCCCGCACCGGGTCGCCGAGGCGCTGCGGGCCTCGGGCAGACCGGTGGGCGACGCCACCGTGCTCGCCGTGCACGAGACGCTGCGGCGCGATGTCGTCGGGGCCGGACCTCTCGAGCCGCTGCTCCGTCTCGACGGGGTGACCGACGTGCTGGTGAACGGTCCCGACCACGTCTACGTCGACCGGGGCGGGGGGTTGGAGCAGACCGGCATCACCTTCCCGCACGACGACGCCGTCCGCCGGCTGGCGCAGCGGCTCGCCGCCACCGGCGGTCGCCGTCTCGACGACGCCACGCCCCACGTGGACGTCCGGCTGGCCGACGGCACCCGGTTCCATGCCGTGCTCGCGCCGCTCGCCCGTCCCGGCACCGCACTGTCGCTGCGGGTGCCGCGCGGTCGCGTGCTCACCCTCGACGAGCTGGTGGCCTCCGGCACCGTCACCGACCACGGGGCGCGGCTGCTGCGCACCCTCGTGTCGAGGCGCCTCGCCTTCCTGGTCAGCGGTGGCACCGGTTCGGGAAAGACCACCCTGCTCAACTCGTTGTTGTCGCTGGTGCCGGGCTCCCAGCGGCTGGTGCTCGTCGAGGACGCCAGTGAGCTGCGGCCCGACCACCCGCATGTGGTCGGGCTCGAGGCCCGGCCCGCCAACGTCGAGGGAGCCGGCGAGATCGGGCTGCGTCAGCTGGTGCGGCAGGCGCTCCGGATGCGCCCCGACCGACTGGTCGTCGGAGAGGTGCGCGGCGCCGAGGTCGTCGAGCTGCTGGCGGCTCTCAACACCGGCCACGAGGGCGGCTGCGGCACGATCCATGCGAACTCCGCTCGCGACGTCCCGGCCCGGGTCGAGGCGCTGGCGCTGGCCGCCGGGCTCGGCCGCGACGCCGCACACAGCCAGTTCCTGGCCGGGATCGACGCCGTGCTCCATCTCGGGCGTGATCACGACGGGCGCCGGATGCTGCGCGAGGTGGCGGTGCCGGTACGCCGTACCGACGGGACGGCAGAGGTTCGCACGGCGATCTCGTTCCCGGGCGACGGTGCTGCGGTGACCGGCCCGGGCGAGTCCGAGCTGGTGGAGCGGCTGTGCCGATGACCGTGCCGGTGCCCGTGCTGGCCGCTGCGCTGGCGTCGGCCGCCGTTCTCCTGGCGCTGCCGTCCTCTGCCCTCGGCCCGTCGCCACCCAGGCCCGCGGGCCGATGGGCGGCAGGCGTGCTGGCGATCGCCGTCGTCCTCCGTCCGGGCACCTGGCTGGTGCTGTGCGCGATCCTGGCCGTCGCGGCGGCCGGCGGCCGGTTGCTGTGGCGCCGTCGGGCCGAGACGCGGTCGGCCGCGCGGACGACCTCAGCCGTGGTCGAGGTGTGCGACCTACTGGCCGCCGAGCTGGGGGCCGGGCGGCCTCCCGGTGCGGCTCTGGACGAGGCCGCCGCGACGTGGCCGGCCCTGCGACCCGTCGCCGACGCCTGTCGGCTCGGGGGTGACGTGCCGGCGGCCATGCGGACGGCAGCGCGGGCGCCGGGTGCCGACGGTCTGCGGTTGCTGGCCGGCGCCTGGGCGGTGTCGCAGCGTACCGGCTCCGGCCTGGCCGGCAGCTCCCGCAGGGTGGCTGACGCCTGTCGACTCGACCAGAGCACCCGGCGTGCCGTCGCCGGTGAGCTGTCCTCTGCCCGCGCCACCTCCCGGCTCGTCGCCGCGCTTCCCGTGCTGGCCCTGCTCATGGGCACCGGCTCGGGGGCAGACCCGTGGAGCTTCCTGCTCGCCACCCCCGTCGGCCTGGCCTGCCTGGCCGGCGGGCTGGGCATCGGATTCTTCGGGTTGTGGTGGATCGAGCTCCTGGCCCGTGCGGCCGACCCGTGAGCTCGCTGGTGGCCGCGGCGCTGGCGGGTGCGGCCGCTCTGTGGCTGCTGCCGGAGCTGCCGCGGGCTCGCGGCGCCGGGTCGGGGAGGCCGCTCCACGATGGTGGCTCCGATGCCCGGCTCCGGTTGCTCTGGGCGACGCTGGCCGGCGTCGGGATCGCGTTGTTCGTCTCCGGTCGCGCCGGGCTGCCGGTCGGCGGGCTCGGGGCCGCGGTGACGTGGTTCGTCCTGGGTCGCACCGAGCCACCTGCCGTACGCCGTGCCCGCGAGGCGGCCGAGCGCGACCTTCCCGGTCTGGTGCATCTGCTGGCGGGCGCCTTGGAGTCGGGGTGCGCGACCGCGGACGCGGTCCGGCTGGTCTGCGATGCCTACCCCGGCCCGGCCGCAGAGCTGGTCTCGACGGTCGCGCCGAGGCTTGCCCTGGGGATCGATGTCGAGAGTGCCTGGGCGCCACTGCTCGACGACGAACGGCTGGCCACGTTGGGCGGGACCATGGTGCGAGCCCACAAGTCAGGAGCCTCCGTGGCTGTGGCCGTTGCCGGCCTTGCCGACGAGCTCGCCCAGCGCTCGAGGGTCCGGATCGAGGAGCGAGCCCGATCGGTCGGGGTGAAGGCGGCGGTGCCTCTGGGCCTGTGCCTGCTGCCGTCGTTCATCCTGCTCGGGATCGTGCCGCTCGCCGTCGGACTCATGGAGTCCCTGGCGCTATGAGACGACGCCGTTCGGCCCGCCCGTCGTCCACCGACGCTGCTCGCGCCGTACTCGCCCACAGGTCGCCCCCGACCCTCGACCGCGCCGGGCGGTCCCGCGTGAGGGTTGTCGACAGGGCCGCATCCCGCGGCCACCGAGGAGGAGACCATGCACAGGAAATGCAACGACCGCGGCATCACCACGGCCGAGTACGCCGTCGGCACGGCCGCCGGGGCCGGGCTGGCCGGCTTGTTGTTCAAGCTGCTGACCGGAGGCTTCGGCGAGCAGCTGTTGCGCACGCTGTTCGACCACGTCCTGTCGTTGCTGGGCATCGGGTGAGACGGTTCGACGAACGCGGCGCGGCCACCGCCGAGCTCGCCATGTCGATCCCGCTCCTGGTGGCGCTGACGATCGGGCTGGTCTGGCTGCTCAGCATCGGCGTCGCCCAGGTGCAGATGGTCGACGCCGCCCGGGAGGCCGCCCGCGCGGCTGCACGTGGCGACCCTCTGGGGGAGGCCGTGTCGAGGGGGGAGCAGGTGGCGCCCGGCTCGTCGGTGACCGTGACCGTCGGGGACGGCGCTGCGGTCGCCACGGCGTCCGGCGACGTGGGGCCACCGGGCGGCCTGCTCGGCTTCCTGCCCGAGGTGCGGCTGCATGCCCGGGCGGTCACCGCGGCCGAGTCCCCATGAGCGACACCGGCGCGCGGCCGTGCTCCGAGCGGGGCTCGGCGACGGTGCTTGTCCTCGCCTTCTCCGCCGTCCTGCTGCTGGTCGGCGGTGCCCTGGGGGTGGTGGCGGCGATGGTCCACGCCCATCGCGTGGCCCAAGCGGGGGCCGACCTCGCTGCGCTCTCGGCAGCCCGGGCCCTGGCCCTGGGTGCCGACCCGTGCCGGGCGGCCGCGCTGGTCGCTGCGGCCGACGGGGTCAGGGTCACGTCCTGCCTCGTGTCCGGCACGACCGTGACGCTGACGGTGACGGCCCCCGGGCCGCACTGGCTGGGCCAGACCTCCGACCTGACGGCGCGGGCGCGGGCCGGGCCCGGCTGAGCAGTTCGGTCAGTCGCCGGTGTCGTCGGCGGGCCGGGTCGGTACGGCGTCGGTGCGGGCGTTGCGCTGCGAGAGCTTGCGGAGCTCGCGACTCTCGCGACGGTGCCGCAACGACCTCTGGACCCCCACCCGCGAGATCGTGAAGCCCCACAGGATGGCCACCCCGGAGGCGAGCCCGAGCAGGAAGATCGTCCGGGCGCCCAGATCGGCGCCGAGGAGCGAGGCCGTCCCGCTAGTGCTGAAAAGCGCCGCCAGGATGAACAGCACGCCGGCGCCGATCAGCAGGAGTCCGAGCACGACCATGCAGGCAGGCTACTCACCTCGGCGCTCCGGCGAGAAGCACGTCGAGAAGGCGCACGGCGCCGTCCTTGTCGAGCGGGTGGTTCTGGTTGCCGCACTTGGGCGACTGCACGCAGGAAGGACAGCCGTCGGGACACTCGCACGACGTGATCGTCTCGCGGGTGGCGGCCAGCCACGCGGCCGCGGTCTGGTAGCCCCGGGCCGCGATGCCGGAGCCGCCCGGATGACCGTCGTACACGAACACGGTCAGGCGGCCGGTGTCGGCGTGCAGGGCCGTGGACACCCCGCCGATGTCCCACCTGTCGCAGGTGGCGAAGAGCGGGAGCAGCCCGATCGAGCAGTGCTCGGCGGCGTGCGCAGACCCGGGCAGGTCGCCGCCAGCGAGGCCGGCTTCGGCCAGAACGTCCTCCGGGAGGGTCCACCAGACGGCCTGGGTGCGCAGCGTCTGCACCGGGAGGTCGAGCGGGGTCTCGTCGATCACCTCACCGGAGGGCTGGCGACGACGTAGGTAGGACACCACCTGGTGCGAGACGTCGACGGTCCCGAAACAGATCCGCGCCGCACCCCAGGTGCGGTGCTCGAGCTCGGTCTCGATGCTGATGTCGGTGAGCTCGCGGGCGGTGGTGGAGTAGGCGACGTCAGCGCGGGTGATCGTCGCGACGTGGTCGTCGAGGTCGAGCGTCTCGACCAGCCAGCTGTCACCCCGGTGGACGTAGACCGCGCCGGTGTGAGCAGTCGAATGCGCGCTCGAGGAGTCCACGGTGCCCACGACCCGGCCGGTGGTGGCCTCCACGAGCGCGATCGGGCGCCCGCTCCCGGACCGGATGTCGGCCAGGGCACTCGCCGGCTCGGGGTGGGTCCAGTACCAACCCTGGGGTCGACGCCGCAGCCGCCCCTCCTCGGTGAGCTCGTCCACGAGGGCGCGCGCGGTCGGACCGAAGAGCGCCAGCCCGTCCGTGCGCAGCGGGACCTCCTGGGCTGCGGCGCACAGGTGCGGGCGCAGCACATAGGGGTTGTCGGGGTCGAAGACGGTCGACTCGACCGCCTGGTCGAGCAGCGCCTCGGGATGGTTGACCAGATAGGTGTCGAGCGGGTCGTCGCGGGCGACCAGCACCGCCAGCGCGTCACCGGCACTTCGCCCGGCCCGACCGACCTGCTGCCACCACGCGGCTCGGGTGCCGGGGAACCCCGCGACGAGCACGGCGTCCAGGCCCGAGACGTCGATGCCGAGCTCGAGGGCGTTGGTCGCCGCGAGGCCGAGCAGCCGTCCGTCACGCAGCGCCTGCTCGATCTCGCGCCGCTCCTCGGGCAGGTAGCCACCGCGGTAGCTCGCGACCCGCTCCGGCAGCGAGGCGTCGACCTCGGCGAGGAGACCGGCGGCGGTGCTCGCGACCTGCTCCGCGCCACGTCGGGACCGGACGAACGCCAGGGTCCGGACGCCGTCGGCGACCAGGTCGGTCAGCAGGTCGGCGGTCTCCGAGGAGGCGGCCCGCCGGACCGGCGCGCCGTTCTCACCGGCGTACGACGTGAAGGGCGGCTCCCAGAGCGCGACGGTGAGCTCGCCCCTCGGTGAGGAGTCGTCGCTGACGGCCACCACCTCGAGGCCGGTGAGCCGGGAGGCGTGCTCGGCGGGGTTGCCGACCGTGGCCGAGGCGAGCACGAAAGTGGGCTCGGAGCCGTGGGCGGCGCACACCCGGCGTAGTCGCCGTAGCACCTGGGCGACATGGGCCCCGAACACGCCGCGGTAGTGGTGGCACTCGTCGACCACGACGAGGTCGAGGCAGCCGAACAGCCCGGCCCACCGGTCGTGGCGGGGTAGCAGGGAGCGATGGAGCATGTCGGGGTTGGTGAGGACGTACTCGCCGTGCTCACGGGTCCAGTCGCGCTCCTCGTAGCTCGAGTCACCGTCGTGGGTGGCGATCCGGACGCCGAGTCCGAGGCCGGCCACGGCGGCGAGCTGGTCCTGAGCCAGGGCCTTGGTGGGGCTGATGTAGAGCGTGGTGGCCCCGCGCTCGCCCCTCGGTCCACGGCGTTCGAGGATGTGGGTCAGGGCCGGCAGCTGGTAGGCGAGCGACTTTCCTGACGCGGTGCCGGTGGAGAGTACGACGTGGTGCCCGGCCTGGGCGGCCTCCGCCGCGGTCACCTGGTGTCGCCACGGAGTCCCGACCCCGCGCGCTCCGAAGGCCGCGACCACCTCCGCGCTGACCCAGGTCGGCCACGGCGCGGTGCGGGCCTCCCGGGACGGCAGCACCCGCTGGTGGCGCAGGGAGTCCTCGTGTCCGGGGCGGGCGGCGAGCCGCAGGGCGGACCGGCTCGTCGGGCCCTGCACGACTCCTGGCACGCCGCCAGTCTCCCAAAGGCCTCCGACAGCTTGTCCACGCGTCGTGGCGGCTTGGTGCCCACGATGCGGCAGACCGTGGTTTGATTGTGCAGAACGGCAAGGGGCCAGAGGGGGTCCTGCGCCAGGCAGCGACCACAGGAGTGGACTGGTGGATCTGACGATTACGACGCGCGAGGCCGAGGGCCGCACCGTCGTGTCCGTCGCGGGCGAGATCGACGTCTACACGGCCCCGCGTCTGCGCGAGGAGATCACCGAGCTGGTCGCCGCCGGCACCTACGACATCGTCATCGACATGTCTGCGGTGGAGTTCCTCGACTCCACCGGCCTCGGCGTGCTGGTCGGCGGCCTGAAGAAGGTCCGCGCCCACGAGGGCTCCCTGCAGCTGGTCTGCAACCAGGACCGCCTCCTGAAGATCTTCCGGATCACCGGGCTGGCCAAGGTGTTCGTCATCCACGACACCCCTGAAGCGGCCCTCGCCGCCAGCTGACCGCTCCTCACGTCGTACGACGTGAGGAGGCGTTCGCGCGGGTCAGCCCGATGTGGTTGGCACCGCTCCCGTCTGACATGATCCCCGGGGCGCATGGCACAATCCGCGCCGCAACGTCTGTGAACGTATTCCCAGGAGGAAACACATGACCGGGATCATTCCCGCCGTCGTGACCCTCTCCGGGGGCAACCTCGTGCTGGTCATCATCGTCGCCCTGATCGCGCTCGGCGCGCTCGCGATGGCGTACATGTTCCGCCAAGAGGTCCTTGCCGCCGGTGAAGGCACCGACAACATGAAGAACATCGCTCACGCGGTGCAGGAGGGCGCCAATGCCTACCTGACTCGGCAGTTCCGCACCCTCGCCGTGTTCGCGGCGATCGCGTTCTTCCTGCTGATGGCGCTGCCTGCCGACGACTGGGGGGTGCGGATCGGACGATCGATCTTCTTCCTGTTCGGTGCCGGTTTCTCCGCCACGGTCGGCTACCTCGGCATGAGCCTGGCGGTGCGCGCCAACCTGCGCGTCGCCGCGGCCGCCAACGAGGTGGGCGGACGCGAGCCCGCGATGCGGATCGGCTTCCGCACCGGCGCCATGGTCGGCATGCTGACCGTGGGCCTGGGCCTGCTGGGCGCGAGCGTCGTGGTCCTGACCTTCCAGGACAAGGCGCCGCACGTGCTGGAGGGCTTCGGCTTCGGTGCCGCCCTCCTGGCGATGTTCATGCGAGTCGGTGGCGGCATCTTCACCAAGGCCGCCGACGTCGGCGCCGACCTGGTCGGCAAGGTCGAGCAGGGCATCCCCGAGGACGACCCGCGCAACGCCGCCACCATCGCCGACAACGTCGGCGACAACGTCGGTGACTGCGCCGGCATGGCTGCCGACCTCTTCGAGTCGTACGCCGTCACCCTGGTCGCGGCGCTGATCCTCGGCTCGCAGGCCTTCGGCGACAAGGGCCTCGTCTTCCCGCTGCTGATCCCCGCGATCGGTGCGCTCACGGCCGTCGCGGGCGTCTACCTGTGCAAGCCGAAGGTCGGCGAGAACGGCCTGAAGACGATCAACCGCGCCTTCTACATCTCCGCGGCCATCGCCGCGGTGGCGTGCGTGATCCTGTCCTTCGTCTACCTGCCCAGCAGCTTCGCCGGCTTCAGCAACGTCACCGGCGCGGACATGGGCGGCGCCTCCGGCGACCCGCGCCTGATCGCAGCGACCGCCGTGGTCATCGGGATCGTGATGGCCGCCGGCATCCTGGCGCTCACCGGCTACTTCACCGGCACCGAGTACAAGCCGGTCAAGGACGTCGGCAAGACCTCGCTGACCGGCGCCGCGACGGTGATCCTGTCGGGTCTGGCAGTCGGCTTCGAGTCAGCGGTCTACACGACGCTGGTCATCGGTGCCGCCGTGTTCCTGGCCTACCTGCTCGGTGGCGCGACGCTGACCATCTCGCTGTTCGCGGTCGCGCTCGCCGGTTGTGGTCTGCTGACCACCGTCGGCGTGATCGTGGCCATGGACACCTTCGGCCCGGTCTCCGACAACGCCCAGGGCGTCGCGGAGATGTCGGGTGACGTGAGCCCCGAGGGCGCGCAGATCCTGACCGAGCTCGACGCGGTGGGCAACACCACCAAGGCGATCACCAAGGGCATCGCGATCGCGACCGCCGTACTCGCCGCGACGGCGCTGTTCGGCTCCTACGCCACCTCGGTGGCCGAGGCGCTGGTCAAGGCGCAGCCGACCGCCAAGGAGAGCAACCTGCTCAACTTCGAGGTGTTCAACCCGGCCGTGCTGGTCGGGATCCTCCTTGGTGCCGCGGTCGTGTTCCTGTTCTCCGGGCTGGCCATCAACGCCGTCGGCCGGGCGGCCGGCGCGGTGGTCTACGAGGTACGCCGTCAGTTCCGCGAGATCCCCGGGATCATGGAGGGCACGGGTCGACCCGAGTACGGCAAGGTCGTCGACATCGTCACCAAGGACTCCCTGCGTGAGCTGATCACGCCGGGTCTCCTCGCGGTGCTCGCGCCCGTGGCCGTCGGCTTCGGCCTCGGCGTCACGGCGCTGGCCGGTTTCCTGGCCGGCGCGATCGGCACCGGCACCCTGATGGCGGTGTTCCTGGCCAACTCCGGTGGTGCCTGGGACAACGCCAAGAAGCTGGTCGAGGACGGCAACCACGGCGGCAAGGGCTCGCTGGCACACGAGGCCACCATCATCGGTGACACCGTGGGCGACCCGTTCAAGGACACCGCCGGTCCGGCGATCAACCCGCTGATCAAGGTGATGAACCTGGTCTCGCTGCTGATCGCCAGCGCCGTCGTCTCCATGAGCGTGGGCAAGGACCAGCACGACGCGCTGCGGATCATCATCGCGATCGTGGCCGCCGGCATCGTGGTGGTCGCGGTCTACATCTCCAAGCAGCGTCCGGTCACCCTCGGCGACGACGACTCCGGTACCCCGGCCCCGCCGGCTCCGGCGTCCGAGCCCGGCACCCCGCACGACGAGGTGGCGCCGACCCAGCAGTTCGAGACCCAGGGCTGACCCGGGTCCGCACCCGCACCGCACGACGGCCCGTCCGGAGAGATCCGGGCGGGCCGCGTGTCATTTCGCCGAGTCGGCGGAAAGAGGCGGGCATACGACGCCGAGTCGGCGCAAAGGGGCAGCCAGAGCGCGCTGACTCGGCACAAAGAGACGCTCGTACGACGCCGACTCGGCGCAAAGGGGCAGCCACAGATCGCTGACTCGGCGCAAAGGGGCACCCGTGCGGGTCGACTCGGCGTACAGGCACGGTCGGTTTGCGCCGACTGGACGTTCGCCCCGTGCCTGTGTGCGCCGACCCGGCGATGTTCGCCTGCCTGTTCGCGCCGACTCGGCGATGTTCGCCTGCCTGTTTGTGCCGACTCGGCGTCCGCCCGATGCCTCTTTGTGCCGACTCGGCCTCGTACGCCTGCCTGTTTCCGCCGACTCGGCGATGTTCGCCTGCCTGTTTGTGCCTGGTCAGCGGACGAGGAGGCTGACCTTGGACAGGGGGTAGCGGACGCCGGCGTGGAAGTAGCGGTGGTAGGCCACGGTCAGGGCCAGGATCGCCGACGGCGAGAGCTTGATGCAGCCGTGGGAGGTGTAGTCGTTGACCTTCGGGTACTCCCAGCGGCAGACCTGGTCGCCCGGCCGGTCGGCACACTGGCTGTTGCCCGCGCCGGCCTCGGTGTGCAGGAACAGCTCCTGGCGGAGGGTCCCGTTCGGGCACCTCTTGTCGGAGAGCCGGAAGGCGCGGCCGTGGATCAGGGTGCCGGGGTAGTCGTCGTACTGCAGGACCGAGTACCGCCCGTCGGGCAGCCAGCCCTCTCCCTTGGCGCAGGGGTTCTCGGTGCCGGCGCCGCCCAGCCCCGACCCCGCCCGCCACGAGTCGTGGGCCAGGCTCTGCCAGGTCCCGTCGCCACGCTGGCGCGACACGTCCCAGGTCACGGTGCTGTGCCAGGGGTGGGCTTGGTTCTTGACGAACGTGATCTGGCCGCGCACGAAGCCCGGCCGGGCCGACGAGTCGCCGGCCCCCGTCGTCGGGCCCGGGCCGAAGGTCGCCTCGGCCGGGGCTCCAGCCGCAAGTGCGACGACGCAGGCGACCGCCGCGAGCACGCTCCGGAACACACGAGCCATGACCCGATTCAAGCAGCACCCGACCGCGTCGGGGTGAGGTCTCCCGCGATCGGTGCCGGTGCCACGATGACCGCATGCCTCCCCAGCCCACGACCGGAAGCGTCCCCGGGACCGACCTCGCGCCGCCCCTGCGTGCCGCCCTGGTCGCGGCGGAGTTCACCGTCGACGCGGTCGGGAGCCTGCTGGGTGGCGCGGCCTCCGACGCGCTGCACCGCAACGAGACCACCCCGGCCCTGCGTCGTACGACGGACGGCTCACCGCTGGCGACCCTGAGCCGGCTCTTCCTCCTCCAGACCGACGTCGACCGCGCCGGCGCCGACCGGGCCCTGCCCGGCCTGGTGGACGCCCTGGTCGCCGGCGGCATGCTCGTCGCCTCGGGCGGCGAGGTCCGGGCGCTGCTCGACTGCCGGCCCTACGCCGACGACGAGCACGACTGGTGGGTCGTCAGCGACCTGACGCCCGGGCTCGACGGACAGCCGATCCGGGTCGCGGCCGACCACGTGCTCGGTGTCAGCTCCGCGTCGACGTCCCTGGCCCAGCTCACGATCCGCGAGCCGGTCGGCCGGGCGCTCGACCTCGGCACCGGCTGCGGCGTCCAGGCGCTGCACCTGTCCACCCACGCCGACCTCGTCGTTGCCACCGACGTCAACCGTCGAGCCCTCGAGGTCGCCGCCTTCAACGCGGCCCTCAACGGCGTAGGCATCGACCTGCGCGACGGCTCGCTGTGGGAGCCGGTGGCGGCCGAGCAGTTCGACCTGATCACCACCAACCCGCCGTTCGTGATCTCCCCGGCGACCGGTGACCAGGCCGGGCGGCTGGTCTACCGCGACTCCGGACTGCCCGGCGACCAGGTCGTCGAGGCCATCGTCCGTGGCGCACCGGCGTACCTCGCCGACGGAGGTTGGTGCCAGGTCCTGGCCAACTGGGCGATCGTGGCCGACCGTCCGTGGGACGACCGGCTCGCCGACTGGCTGGACCCTGCCTGCGACGCGCTGGTCGTTCAGCGCGAGGTCCTCGACCCGGCGTCGTACGTCGAGCTCTGGCTGCGTGACGCCGGCCGGCACGGCACTCCTTCCTACCTCGCGGCGTACGACGCGTGGCTCGGCTGGTTCGAGCGCGAGCGCATCGAGGGCGTGGGCTTCGGCTGGGTCAACCTGCGGAAGGGAGCCGGCGCGGCGCAGCAGGCCCGGGAGCTGCTCGACTGGCCGCACGCGGTGGAGCAGCCGATCGCCACCGCCGTCGGCGACTGGGGCCGCGCGGCCAGGGTCGAGGTGCACGAGGACGACCGCCTCGTCGCCCGCCCCGATGTCCAGCAGGAGACCGTCGGGGCACCCGGTGCGGAGGACCCGGAGGCGATCGTGCTCCGTCAGCAGACGGGTCTGCGGCGGGCGCGCCGGGCCGACACGGTGGAGGCCGCTCTGGTCGGAGCGAGCGACGGCGAGCTGTCGGTCGGCCGGATCCTCGACGCCCTGGCCACCCTCCTCGACCGGGACCCGGGCGAGCTCCGTACGGCGTACCTCCCGGTCGTCCGCGAGCTCGTCGCCGAGGGCTACCTGGTCGTGCCCTGACCGGTGGGGGAGCCGCGACCCGCGCGGCGACACCGCCGATCCGCCCGCAGGGCGGGGTACCCGCGTTTGGTGAACCGGTTCCCGCCTGTGGGGTCCGTCGCGCTACCGTGAGCGGCCGTGAGCCCCGTGGCTCACCCGAGACAGCAGGAGACACGAGCTCTAGTGGCACACAAGTTGGTGATCGTCGAGTCGCCCGCCAAGGCGCGCACCATCGGCGGCTACCTCGGCAACGACTACGTGGTCGAGTCGTCGATCGGCCACATCCGCGACCTGCCCAACTCCGCCGCGGACACCCCGGCGAAGATCAAGGACAAGCCGTGGGGCCGCCTGGCGGTCGACGTCGACAACGGCTTCACGCCGTACTACGTGGTGCCGCGCGACAAGAAGAGCCACATCGCCAAGCTGAAGAGCCTGCTCAAGGACGCCGACGAGCTCTACCTCGCCACCGACGAGGACCGCGAGGGCGAGGCGATCGCCTGGCACCTCCTCGACGAGCTCAAGCCGAAGGGCATCCCGGTGCACCGGATGGTCTTCCACGAGATCACCAAGGCCGCGATCCTCGAGGCCGTCGCCAACCCGCGTGAGATCAACGACGACCTCGTCGAGGCACAGGAGGCCCGGCGGATCCTGGACCGGCTCTACGGCTACGAGGTCTCGCCGGTGCTGTGGAAGAAGGTCATGTCCGGCCTGTCCGCGGGCCGGGTGCAGTCGGTGGCGACTCGGCTGGTCGTCGACCGCGAGCGGGAGCGGATGGCCTTCCGAGTCGCGTCGTACTGGGACGTCGAGGGCACCTTCGACGCCGGCTCCGGCAAGGAGCCACGGATGTTCCCGGCCAAGCTGCACTCGATCGACGCGGCCCGGGTCGCCAGCGGCGCCGACTTCGGCACCGACGGCGAGCTGAAGGACAAGCGCGCCGGCGACCGGGTCCATCTCGACCGCAACGCGGCCGAGGCACTGGTCGCCTCCCTGCGTGAGACGTCGTACGACGTGCGCTCGGTGGAGTCCAAGCCCTACCGCCGCTCGCCGTACGCGCCGTTCCGCACCACGACCCTCCAGCAGGAGGCCAGCCGCAAGCTCGGGATGAGCGCCTCGGGCACGATGTCGGTGGCCCAGCGGCTGTACGAGAACGGCTTCATCACCTACATGCGCACCGACTCCACGACGCTGTCGGCCACCGCGGTCGACGCCGCGCGGTCGCAGGTCCGTGAGCTGTACGGCGCGGAGTACCTCCCCGACGCCCCCCGCACCTACGCCTCCAAGGTCAAGAACGCCCAGGAGGCCCACGAGGCGATCCGGCCCTCGGGCGAGCGCTTCCGGACCCCGGCCGAGACCGGCCTGTCCGGCGAGCAGTTCCGGCTCTACGAGCTGATCTGGATGCGCACCGTCGCCTCCCAGATGAAGGACGCCGTCGGCCACTCGGTGACGATCCGGATCGGCGGCGTCGCCGACGACGGGCGCGACGTGGTGTTCTCCGCGAGCGGCCGGGTGATCACCTTCCACGGGTTCCTCAAGGCCTACGTCGAGGGCACCGAGGGCGGCAAGCGCACCGACGACCAGGAGACGCCGCTCCCCGACCTGGCCCAGGGTGACGCCGTCTCCGCCGCGTCGCTGACCGCGAACGGCCACGAGACCAAGCCGCCGGCCCGCTACACCGAGGCCACGCTGATCAAGGAGCTCGAGGAGCGCGAGATCGGCCGGCCGTCGACGTACGCCTCGATCATCGGCACGATCCTGGCCCGCGGCTACGTCTACAAGAAGGGCACCGCACTGGTGCCCGCGTGGATCGCGTTCTCCGTCGTCCGCCTGCTCGAGGAGCACTTTCCGCGGCAGATCAGCTACGAGTTCACCGCCGGCATGGAGGACGTCCTCGACAACATCGCGGGCGGCCGCGCCGACCGGGTGACCGAGCTGGGCGAGTTCTACTTCGGCTCCGACCGCGTGGTCGGGCTGCACCAGCTGGTCAACGAGCTCGGCGAGATCGACGCCAAGGAGCTGGCGACCTTCCCGGTGGGCGGCCCCGACAGCGGGATCGTGCTGCGCGTGGGGCGCTACGGGCCCTATCTCGAGGGTCCGTCGACGGCGTCCCAGGAGGGCGACGGCGAGGCCGGTGACGGCGCCGCCGTCCGCGCCAACGTGCCCGACGACCTGCCACCCGACGAGCTGACGCTGGCCAAGGCCCGCGAGCTGCTGGCCAACCCGGCCGGCGAGGAGACACCGCTGGGCCGCCACCCGGAGACCGGGCTGGAGATCGTCGCCAAGAACGGTCGGTACGGCGCCTACGTCACCGAGGCCCTGCCCGAGAACGCCCCCAAGAACGCCAAGCCACGGACGGGCTCGCTGTTCGCCTCGATGTCGCTCGACACCGTGACCCTCGAGGACGCCGTCAAGCTGCTCTCCCTGCCCCGGGTGGTCGGCACCGACGCCGACGGGGTCGAGATCACGGCCCAGAACGGCCGGTACGGTCCCTACCTGAAGCGGGGCACCGACTCGCGCTCCCTGACGACGGAGGACCAGCTGTTCACGGTCACCCTCGACGAGGCCCTGGCGATCTACGCCCAGCCCAAGCAGCGTGGCCGGGCCGCCGCCGCGCCGCCGCTCAAGGAGCTCGGGCCCGACCCGGTCTCGGGCCAGCCGGTGGTGGTCAAGTCGGGGCGGTTCGGCGAGTACGTCACCGACGGGGAGTACAACGCGACCCTGCGCAAGGACGACACCGTCGAGAGCATCACCATCGAGCGCGCGGCCGAGCTGCTGGCCGACCGCCGCGAGCGCGGGCCGGCCAAGAAAGCCGCGAAGAAGACCGCCAAGAAGGCCCCGGCGAAGCGGACCGCGAAGAAGACCACGAAGAAGGCCACCGCCCGGAAGTGACCGCAAGGTAGAGTAAGTCTACTAACTTTGTTGTGTTAATCTGCGGGGATGACCTCGACCCCGCTCCGTCCCACCCGTCGCGGCCTGCTCACCGCAGCGGCCGCGGGCACCGGTCTGATCGCCGTCCCGGGCCTCGCCGACCGCGCCGTGGCCGGTGCGCCGTACGTACAGAAGCCTTTGCCGTCAGCGTGGTTCTACGACTACGGCACCAACGCCGAGATGCGGTGGGAGTCGGTCTCGCCGCGGGAGTACCTCACCTCGCCCGAGCGCCTGTTCGTGCGCGACCACACTGCGACCCCGAGCATCGACGCGTCGACGTACACCTTGCGGATCTTCGGGGACGCGCTGGCGACGCCGCGGGCCTCCGACCAGGCGGTCTCGCTCTCGTACGCCGACCTCCGGTCGCTGCCGGTGACCCGGCTGACGACCGTGCACGAGTGCACCGGCAACGGGCGTTCCTTCTTCGCCTCGCAGCAGGGCACCCCGGCGCCAGGCACCCAGTGGAAGCTCGGGGCCGTGGGCGCGGTCGCCTGGGAGGGCGTCCGGCTCGCCACCGTGCTCGAGCGGGTCGGCCTCGACCCCCGCGCGGTGTCGGTGATGGCGACCGGGCTGGACGCCGACTACGTGTCCGGCGGGGTCGACTACGGGCCGGTCCGACGCCCGTTCCCGGTCTCGAAGGCGCTCGACGACGCGCTGCTGGTGTGGGGCGCGGACGGCCGTGACCTGCTGCCCGACCACGGCTTCCCGATCCGGCTCGTGCTGCCGGGCTGGGTCGGCATCGCCAGCATCAAGTGGCTCGGCTCGCTGGAGGTCTCGGCGACTCGGCAGACCTCGCCCTGGAACACGATCTGGTACCGGATGACCGGGGGCAGCTACCCGCCGGACAGCCCGCCGCTGACCGTCAACCCGGTGCGCTCGGCCCTCGAGCTGGCGTGGGGCGCGACCCTGGCGCGCCGGCAGGTGGTCGGCCTCACGGGTCGCTCGTGGAGCGGCGCCGGCCCGATCGACCACGTCGACGTGAGCACCGACGGCGGTGGCACGTGGCAGCGGGCGCGGATCCGGCGCGGCGGCCATCGCGAGGCCTGGACCCAGTGGGAGTTCGACTGGCGGGCGCCGTCCCGCGGCGACCACGTGGTGATGGCCCGGGCCACCGACGTGGCGGGTCGGCAGCAGCCGTTGGTCACGCCGTACAACGAGAACGGCTACTTCTTCGACGCGGTCGTCCGGCACCCGGTGACCATCGTCTGAGTGAGATGACCATCGGCCCTCGCCCGGCTGGCCGGAGCGTCCTAGCGTCGTGAGTACGACGACCAGGAGGCACCGATGTCATCTCACAGCTCGCACGGACGCGCCGTTCTCGACGAGATGTCGCCGCTGCACCGCGAGCTGCGGCGGGCCGTTCCGGAGGTCTACAAAGGGTTCGCCGAGCTCCACCACGCGGCGTTCGAGAAGGGCGCCCTCGACGTCCGGACCAGGGAGCTGATCGCGCTCGCGATCGGGGTGGTCGAGGGCTGCGACGGCTGCATCGCCTCCCATGCGCAGGCGGCCGTCCGCGCCGGTGCCACCCGGCAGGAGGCAGCCGATGCGATCGGTGTCACCTTCCTAATGAGGGGCGGCCCCGCCACGATCCACGGACCCCGTGCGTACGCCGCGTTCTGCGAGTTCGCCCAGGAGGTTGCGGTCGCGAGCGCGTGACCCCGGCTTTCCCCGGTTCACCGGGGAAAGCGTCGCTACCCGGCCGAAATTTCGGCTGAGAAGCGGCTGGTTCGGCCGAGAAGTCGCCCGGTCCGATCAGGTCAGCGTCCCTGCGCTCCGCGGGGCACCTCGCGAGCAAACTCGCTGCGGCGTGCGCCGTTCGGCCCCCGCTGCGCGAGGACTGAACGTGCTCAGCCTCCCCACCAGAAGGCCGTGGCGACGATGCCGTAGAGCACGATCAGCGACGCGCCCTCCAGCCAGGTCGACTCGCCGTCGAAGGCGATGAAGGCGGCCAGGATCACCGACAGCATCAGGACCACCACGAGCAGCGGTGACAGCACCAGCGTGAGCGAGGCGAGGCCCAAGATCTGGGAGATCAGCACCAGAGCCGGCGCCAGCACCAGCGCGATCTGCACGGGGCTGTTGAGGATCACCGAGAAGGCGTACGCCGACTGGTTCTTCGCCGCGAGCTGCACGCCGACGACGTTCTCGATCGCGTTGCCGGCGATGGCGACGACCACGAGGCCGGCGAAGGTCTGGTTGACCGACAGGGAGTCCATTGCCGGCTGGAGAGCGTGCACGAACCAGTCCGAGACGAACGCGGCGCCCACGCCCGCCCCGGCGAGCATCGTGACGGCCAGCCAGATCGGCCAGCGCGGCTCCTCGTGCGGCACCTCCTGGGCGTCGGGGCCGGTGTCGCGGCGCAGCGAGAAGGGCAGCGACAGCGCGAAGAGGGCCAGCAGGAGGACCGAGACGATCATCGAGAAGGGCTTCTCGTGGTCACTGGCGCCGGTGTGCAGCCAGTGGGTGAGCGACGGGATGGCGAAGGCGGTGACCGACAGCAGCATCAGGACGACGATGGTCCTGGCCCGCTCCGAGCCCAGCTGCTGGGTGCCGTGCTTGAGCCCGCCGACGACAAACGCCAGCCCGAGCACCAGCAGCAGGTTGGCCAGGATCGAGCCGACCAGTGCGGCGCGGACCACGTCGACCAGGCCGGCCTTGAGCGAGAAGATGCAGATGAACAGCTCGGGCAGGTTGCCCAGCGCCGACTGGAGCACGCCAGTCGCCCCCGGGCCGAACCGGTCGCCCAGCTGCTCCACCGAGCGCCCGACCAGCGAGGCGAGCAGGCAGACGGCCGCGGCAGAGACCGCGAAGGCCAGCACGCTGTTCCAGCCGCCGTACTCGGCGAACGCTGCGAGGCCGATGAAGAGGACGGCGGCGGCCACGATCCCCTGGTCGGAGCGGACGAACATCGGCGTCGTGGCGGTGGCGCTCATGGGCGTCACCGTAGCGAGCGGTGGCGGCGCCGGGCCCACCCGGAGGTGGGGGTGGTCTCGACTACGCTCGACCACCGAAGCCGCACCAGCCGATCCGACCGGCCCGGCGGCCGTGGCCAGCAGGAGGGCGGAGGCGCGTGCACACGACGACCGGCGTCTTCGTCTGCTTCGAGGGCGGTGAGGGTGCGGGCAAGTCCACCCAGGCGCAGGCCCTGGCCACCTCGCTGGGCGAGCGCGGTTTCCAGGCGCTGCTCACCTTCGAGCCCGGCGACACCCCGGTCGGGCAGGAGATCCGCAGGATCGTCCTCGACCCGGCCACCGGCGAGATCTCCGACCGCACCGAGGTGCTGCTCTACGCCGCCGACAAGGCCGAGCACGTCGACACTGTCGTCCTGCCCGCCCTGGCCCGCGGTGAGGTCGTGATCACCGACCGCTACGTCGACTCCACGCTGGCCTACCAGGGCGCCGGGCGCACCCTGGCGGTCGCCGAGGTCGAGCGGGTGGCGCGCTGGGCCACCCACGACCTGCGCCCGCACCTGACCGTGGTCCTCGACGTCGACCCCGAGCACGGATTCGGGCGGTTCGCCGAGCGCGACCGGATCGAGGGTGAGTCGGCGGAGTTCCACCACCGGGTGCGGGCCGCCTTCGTCGCGATGGCCGCGGCCGACCCCGACCACTACCTCGTGGTCGACGCCGGGCGGTCGGCGGCGGAGATCGCCGACGACGTGCTGACCCGCGTCGAGCCACTGCTGGGCCAGGCCCGTCGATGACCGCCGTCCGTGCCGCGCCGCCCTCCGTGTGGGACCGCCTCGTCGGGCAGCACCGCGCCATCGAGGCGCTGCGCACGGCCGCGAGCGGCCACGGCATGAGCCACTCCTTCCTGTTCACCGGCCCGCCCGGATCTGGCCGCTCCAACGCGGCGATCGCGTTCGCGGCGGCCCTGCAGTGCGAGGAGACGCCGCCCGGCTGCGGCCAGTGCCACTCCTGCCACACCGTGCAGGCCGGCAGCCACGCCGACGTGTCGGTGATCCGCACCGAGAAGCTCTCGATCGGCGTCGACGAGGTCCGCGACCTGGTCCGCCGGGCCGCCCTGGCCCCCGTCGGCCGGCACTGGCAGGTGATGATCGTGGAGGACGCCGACCGCCTCACCGACCAGGCCGCCAACGCCCTGCTCAAGGCGATCGAGGAGCCGACCGACCGCACCGTCTGGATGCTCTGCGCCCCGACCGTCGAGGACCTCCTGCCCACGATCCGGTCCCGCTGCCGGATGGTCACGCTGACCACGCCGTCGTCGGCGGAGGTGGCCGGCTTCCTGACCCGTGTCGACGGCGTCGACCCTGCCCTGGCGTCGTACTGCGCCCGCGCCAGCCAGGGCCACATCGGCCGCGCCCGGGCCCTGGCCCGCGACGAAGGTGCCCGCAACCGGCGGCACGAGGTCGTGTCCATGCCGGCCCACCTGACGAGTCTCGGTGCCTGCATGAACGCCGCTGCCAACCTGATCGAGACCACGCAGGAGGAGGCCGACCTGATCACCGGAGACCTCGACGCCCGCGAGCGCTCCGACCTCGACGTGACCTACGGCGTGGTCGACCGAGGTCGGCGGCCACGGGAGTATGCCCCGGCGCTGGCCGCGATGGAGAAGTCCCAGAAGACCAGGGCGAAGCGGCGCCACCTCGACGTGGTCGACCGCAGCCTGATGGACCTCGTCTCGGTGTACCGCGACGCGATCGCGCTGTCCGCCGGATCGGTGGAGCTGGTGAACGAGGAGCTGCGCGGTGACATCGAGCAGATCGTGCGCACCACCTCTCCCGAGCTCAACCTGCGCCGGATCGGCTGGATCTTCGAGGCCCGCGAGCAGATGCTGGAGTTCAACGTGCCGGTGGCGCTCGCGCTCGAGTCGATGATGGTGGCGCTCAAGGCACCCACCCGGTGAAGCGGCTGTCGGTCGCCGTCGCACTGGTCCTGATCGTCGTGCTGGGGGCGGGCTCGGCGCTGCTCGCCCTGAGGCCGTCGGCGCCCAGCGCGTCGGGTGGAGGTCCGACCCCGGTGCCGCTGGCCACCGGAGGCCCGGCGGCCCCAGCCCCGGACCCCGCGCTCGCGTCGTACTACTCCCAGACCCTGCAGTGGTCCGACTGCGACAACGGCGACCAGTGCGCCCAGCTCACCGTGCCCCTGGACTACGCCCGGCCCGCGGGCCGGACCATCGAGCTGCACGTGCTCAAGGTCCCTGCCGCGGACCCGGGCTCGCGGCTCGGCTCGCTGGTGGTCAACCCGGGCGGGCCGGGCGAGCCGGGCACGTCGTACGCCGTGCAGGGCGACTTCGGGCAGCCGCTCCGCGATCACTTCGACATCGTCGGCTTCGACCCGCGCGGCACGGGCTCCAGCTCGCCGGTCGACTGCCTGAGCGACTCCGCCCTCGACACCTACCTCGCCGAGGATCCCGACCCGACGACACCGGCCGAGCTCGCCACCTTCGAGGCCGAGCAGCGGGCGATCGCCTCCGGGTGCCCGCAGCTGTCGGGCGCGATCGCCGGCCACGTCTCGACCGTCGAGTCGGCCCGCGACATGGACATCCTGCGTGCTGCTCTCGGCGACACCCGGATGACCTACCTCGGTGCGTCGTACGGCACCAAGCTCGGCGCGACCTACGCACAGCTGTTCCCCCGGCGGGTGGGCCGCTTTGTGCTCGACGGCGCCCTCGACCTCACCTTGAGCAACCGCGACCAGACCCTCCAGCAGGCAGCCGGCTTCCAGAAGGCCCTCGAGTCGTACGCCGCCAACTGTGTGGCCGCTGACATCGGGTGCTTCCTGGGCAAGACCGTGCCCGACGTGCTCACGACCATCAGCGACCTGGTCGCCCGGATCACCGCGAAGCCGCTGCCGGCGCAGGACGGCCGAGTGCTGACCGGTGGCAACGCCTTCTCGGGGATCGCGGTGACGTTGTACAGCCGCAGCTACTGGGTGCTGCTCAGCAGCGCCCTCCGATCAGCCCTGGGCGGCGACGGCTCGCTGCTGCTGCGGCTCGCGGACGCCTACACGGCGCGCAACTCCGACGGCACCTACGCCAACAACTCGATGGAGGCGTTCTACGACATCTCCTGCCTCGACGACCCGACGTCGATCCCGTTCTCCCAGGTGCCGTCGCAGTTCCCGGCATTCGACCAGGCCTCGCCGCTCTTCGGCCGGGTCTTCGCGTGGGGGCTGACCTCGTGCCGGGGCTTCACACCGCGCAGCGACCAGCCGGTGCCGACCGTCCACGCGAAGGGAGCGGCCCCGATCGTGGTGATCGGCACCACCCGCGACCCCGCGACGCCCTTCCAGTGGGCGGTAGCGATGGCCCACCAGCTCGACTCCGGGGTGCTGGTCCGCCGCAACGGCGACGGCCACACCGGCTACCGGACCGGCAACGCGTGCGTCGACAACGCGGTCGAGTCCTACCTCGTGTCCGGCATCGTCCCGAAGAACCGCACCTCCTGTTGACCCTGCGCGGTCGACGGCCACGCCGATTCCCGGCCCGCCCGACGCCGTCCGTATACTTCCGGCCGTTGCCCGCCCCACGTCGTACGCCGGCAGCGCGCCGCCTTAGCTCAGTCGGTAGAGCGTCTCACTCGTAATGAGAAGGTCGTCGGTTCGATTCCGACAGGCGGCTCCATCTGTGCTCGCGCCCGGCAACAACGCGCGTGGGCCTGCACGGGTTCCGCCGTGTGACGGCTGAGCTCCCGGGAAGGGTCCCTCTGGTGGAAGGGGTTGCCGCCTCCGTGGCCCCCTTCGGGTTGTCTTGCTCCCAGGATCGAGCGGCACCACACTGGCCGTCGTCACCGAGTAGTCGGAGGACTACCGCCTATCAGCCCCTGAGACCCCGTGAAGGCCGGGTACACCGAGGAGGTCCGCGTGATGCTGATCGAGCGGGAGTCCCAGGTCGCTTCCTTGCTGCAGTACGCCGAGGAGGCGCGGGTGAGCACCGGCAGGCTCGTCCTGGTGTCCGGTGAGGCCGGAGTGGGCAAGTCCTCACTGGTCGAGGAGCTCCAGCGCCGGTTGATCCATGCCACCTGGGCGTGGGGCCTGTGTGACGGCCTGTTCACACCCCGACCGCTCGGTCCGGTGCACGACCTGGCGCGAGAGCTCGGCGGCTCGTTGCTGGACGCGGTGCGGGGGTCGGCGTCCCGGGACGAGATCTTCGACGCGGTGCTGCAGACGGCGGCCGAGGTCGACGACCTCGCGGTGCTCGTCCTCGAAGACGTGCAGTGGGCGGACGAGGCGACGCTCGACCTGCTCCGCTTCCTGGGCCGCCGGGTCGCCAAGCTGCCGGTCCTCCTGCTGGTGACCTTCCGCAACGATGCCCTCGCTCCCGACGACCCCCTCCGGCTGGCCCTGGGCGAGCTCGCGGGCCAGCGCGTCACCCGACGGATCGACCTGCCACCGCTGACGGCAGCGGGAGTCGGCCGACTGACCGAGGGCACGTCGTACCTGGCCGAGGAGGTCTACGCGATCACGGGCGGGAACCCGTTCTTCGTCAACGAGCTGGTCAGTCACGCAGGCTCGGGTGTGCCCATCTCGGCCCGCGATGCGGTGCTGTCCAGAGCCGCCCGGCTGTCCAGGGCGGCGCGAGAGGCACTCGACCTGGCGTCCCTGGACTCGTGCCGCGTCGATCCGGTCCTGCTGGGCCGGGCGGGCGACGTCCCGCTTTCCTGCTTCGACGAGCTCGTGGCGGCGGGTCTCCTGCGCAGCGATGGGCTCACGTTGCGCTTCCGGCACGAGCTCTCCCGCCGCGCCGTCGAGTCCGAGGTCCCGCCGCACCGTCGTGCCGCGGGTCACCGGGCCTTGTTGAAAGCCCTGACCGCGAGCGGGTGCGACGACGAGGCCCGCCTGGCCTACCACGCCGAAGGGGCCGGCGACGCCGAGCTGGTGGCCACCTTCGCGCCCCGCGCGGCCAGGCGCGCAGCAGACCTCGGCGCGCACCGCGAGTCAGCGGCCCAGTACGAGCGTTCCCTGCGCTTCCCACCCGCGGAGCCGCGTGCCCTTGCCGAGCTGTACGACGCCGTGGCGGAGCAGGCCGGACTCCTCGACGACTGGTCCCGGGCGGCCACGGCGTACGAGCGTGCGATCGAGCTCTGGCGCGACCTCGGCGACGACCGACGGGAGGGGCTCGACCACGGCAGGCTGCGCACCGTCTACTGGAACCTGGCCCGCGGCGAGGAGTCCGTGGCCTCGCTGGAACGAGCGTTGACGCTCCTCGAGCCGCTCGGCCCCGATCCCGCGTTGGCGCGACTGCTAGCGACCCGCGGCGTTCAGATCTGGGGCGCGGACCCAGGCGAGGGGCGGGCGATGGTCGACCGGGCGCTCGCGATGGCCGCCGCCTTCGACGACGCGGCGGCACTCGGCGACGTGCACAACACGGCGGCCATCGCCGCCCACCTCTCCGGCGAGGACTGGCGGCCCCACTTGCACCAGGCGGTCCGTCTGGCCGTGGAGTCGGGGTCCTACGACGAGGCGGGTCGCGCCTACTACAACCTGATGGCGTTCTGCGCGGAGGAGTTCGCCTACGCCGAGAGCGAGCAGTACTGGCGGGAGGGGATCGCGTACTGCGAGGAGAACGAGCTGGCGACCTGGGCCCGGTGCATCCGCGGCCTCCGCGCGATCGACCTCCTCAACCAGGGGCACTGGGACGAGGTCATCTCCGTCACCGACCGGGTGTTCGCCACCCAGCCAGGCCCGGTCGCCCTGCTGGTCTCGCAGCTGACCAAGGGCCTGGTACTCGCCCGTCGAGGCGAACCCGGCGCGACCGAGCTGCTCAGGGCGGCCGCCGGGACGGCGGACGGCATCGGGGAGGCAGGCTGGATCGCGCTCACCCGCCGTGCCTGCGCCGAGGAGCGGTGGCTGGCGGGTGACGACGAGTGCGCTCGGCAGGAGATCGACCGGGTGCGCTCCGTGCTGACCGACGGCGACGCCGACGAGGACGCCCCGACGGGGGTCTGGGAACGACGGCTGTTCAGGAGCTCCCGCGCCGAGCTCCCGGCGGCTGGACCCTGGGCCACCTGGCTCACGGCGAGCCCCGAGGTCGCCGCGGCCTGCTGGGACGACCTCGGTTGCCCCTACTACGCCGCCTTGGCGCTGGCCGACTCCGAGAGCAAGCCGGACCTCCAGGAGGCCATCACCCGCTTCGACGCCCTGGGCGCCGTCGCCGCCGGTCGGCGTACGCGGCAGAAGATGAAGGACCTCGGGCACCGGGCAGTGGCCACCGGAGCCCGACCGGCCACACGCCAGCACCCCCTCGGCCTCACCCGCCGCGAGGGCGAGGTGCTCGAGCTGCTCAGCGAGGGCCTGACCAACGACCAGATCGCCACCAAGCTCGTCCTGTCCACGAGGACGGTCGACCACCACGTCTCTGCCGTCCTGACCAAGCTGGGCGTGAGCTCACGCGGCGCCGCCGCCGCCGAGGCTCGACGACGAGACCTGGTCTGACGGGCCCACGTCGAGAAGCCCCACCTGTCTCGTGGATCGCAGGTGGGCAACGGGGTGGTCGGGCCAGTGGGGGTGGGTCGAGGTGGGCGTCCCTGGCCAGGACCCAGGTGGGAGCTCGTGGGGCATCGCGTGAGGTGCTCCTCCTGAGAAGGTTGTGGTTTCCACTTCCAGGCGGCTCCCCCCGCTGCAGTGATGATGAGCGTCGGAGTTCCTGATCCCGACCTCCGCCCTCGTCTCCTGGGACCTCCGTCTCTGACGCCGGTCGTCTCCGGCGCGGACACTGGAGGTTCCAGCCCAAAGCGGGTCCTAGGGGGTGCGGTCATGAAGTCGTTACGTCGTGCAGGTCGAACTCTCACCGGGTCGGGCCTGGCGATCGGACTGGCGGTGACGGGGCTGCTGGCACCGGCTGCGGCGGCACGCACCGCAGTCGAGCCGGCGACGATCGGGCGCGGGGCGGACCCGTCGGTCACCTATCTCGTCCACGACATCATTCACGACGGTGCCCTGAGCACTCAGGCCACGAGGCACGGGCAGCACGAGCGTCTGTGGAACGTACGCGACGGCTACCTGCTCCAGGACTGGCTTCAGGGGGCCGACGCCTTCCGGCTCACCTTCGTCGGCACCGGGGCCCGGGCCGGCGAGAAGCGGGTGATCGGACGGTCGGCTCTCCAGATGACCGTGGCGGTGGCGCGGGACGGCACCCGGGTGGTGTGGACCCAGGGGCCGAACGACCTCAGCAAGCCGACGGTGGTGCGGGTGACGGACCTGGCGACCGGGCGACTGGTGGCCGGGCGAATGTTTGCTCTCGCCGATGTCCGCGCCCTGACCGGCACTCGCGTCCTCCTCAGCCGCCGAGGCGCGCACTCGCCGGCCACGACCGTCTGGTGGACCTTCGCTCACGACACCATCACCACGATCGCTGACCGGGCTGTCCTGCGAGCCGACGTCGCCAGGGACCGGATCGTCCTCGCCGCGGGCGCCCGCGACTCCTTCTGCGTCCGCGTGGCCCGGCTGTCGCACCCAGACCGAACCTTGTGGCGCAGCTGCCGCCGGGCGGCCTATGCCTGGTCACCGGACGGCTCCCGCGTGCTCGCCACCCATACCTACTTCGACGACGTCGGCACCGACCAGTGGCTGACGCTGCGCGATCGGAACGCGGCGCGCCTCGGCGGGATCACCGGGAGGTTTGCCTGGCAAGCCGTCTGGGAGGACGACCGCCACCTCCTGACCCTGGCCCTCGGCGACTCAGGACAGGCAGGGATCGTCCGGTGCACGGTCGCCGGGAGGTGCGAGCGCGCGAGCCGACTCTGGAACGTGGGCACGGCGACAGCGCAACCGAACTTCATCCCACCTCCCGTGGTGCTCGCCAGCAACTGACCGGCCAGGTGCGGTGGTCCGATGCGGTCTCACGCGCGCCCGGGGTGAGGGACCGACCCCAGCGCAGCCCCATCGTCGGTCGGGGCTTTGGACTCTGGAAGCCGGCCCGCGGCGCGAGGAGACTCGGGGTATGTCCAGTCATCCGGGCATTCGTCACGACGCACGGGGATGGCCCGAGTCCCGCGTCGGTCGCCGAGCGATCGGCTTCGCGGGGTCGAGCGTCACCGGCATTCTCCTGCTCGTGCTCTCGTTCTCGCTCGGGGTCGTGGAGCCGGCAGACAGCTACACCGACAGCTGGCCGCAGCTCGTGTGGGGCGTGGGCATCTGGGCGTTCGCTGTCGCCGCCTTCGTCGCCGGCCTGATCGCGATCGTCCGGCGCCACGAGCGGTCCTGGATGGTCCTGCTCGCCACCGCTCTGGGCCTGCTCCCCGCTGTCCTGCTGCTCTCGGAGATCGCACTGGGCAAGTTCTGACCAGCGTCACGTGTCTCGGAGAGGAGTGTGTGATGACCCTGACGAACACCCGGCCCGGGTCGACCTCCGAGGTGACCGCGGCCGGTCTCACCCGCACCGCTCGCACCACCGGGCTGCTCTACCTCGGACTGGCCGTCACCGGAGTCCTCGGGTACCAGCTCGTCCGCGGCCAGCTCTACGTCGCCGACGACCCTCAGGCCACGCTGTCCAACCTGGTCGAGCGCACCGCCTTGGCGCGGCTGGGCATCGTGCTGGAGCTCGGCATCGTGCTGACCCAGGCCCTCGCAGCGGTCTGGTTCTACCGTCTGTTCCGTCGCGTCGACTCGTTCGCTGCAGGCTTGATCGCAGTGTTCGGAACGGTCAACGCGGTCACGATCCTGGGCAGCGCGGCAATGCTGGCAACCGCCCTCGATGTCGCGGGCGACACGTCGCTGGCGGTGTCCGGGGGCGCGGCAGCGACCGTCCAGCTGCTGTACGTCGTCAGCGGTCATCTCTGGGGAGTCGGTGGCCTCTTCTTCGGCCTGTGGCTGATCCCGATGGGCTGGCTCGTGGTGCGCTCGCGGTGGCTGCCGTGGACCCTGGGTGGGGTTCTGATCGCCGGCGGCGTGGGCTACGTCATCGGCACCTTCGTCGACTTCGCATTCGCGAATGCCGGCCTGGTGGCCGGGCTGCTGACCGTGCCGGCGACCATCGGTGAGCTCTGGATCGTCGGATACCTGATCGTCTTCGGAGTCCGTGACCACGCACGAACCGGCGCTTCGGCAGTGCGCTGAGCCGGACCGGCCCCGGGCAGTGCGCTCGACCCGTTCCGCCCATCGCGACGAGGGCGATGCGGCCACACCGGGCCGGCGGGAGAGACTGGAGCATGACCTCCGCTGACGCCGCGACGACCCGCTACGACTTCGCCTTCGCTCCCAGCTACCGCTGGGCCGCGCTCCCCTTCGGCGTCCTCCCCGGTACGACGTGGGCGGAGCTCGGGCCGGGGGGCCTGCGGGTCCGCTTCGGTCCGTGGCGGCTGCGGACCGGGCTCGACAACATCGCCGGCGCCGAGCGATCCGGTGGCTTCGGGTTCCTCAAGACCGCCGGACCGGCTCACCTGTCCTTCTCCGACCGCGGGGTCACCTTCGCGACGAACGGCGACGACGCGGTGTGCGTCCGCTTCCACAGCCCGGTGCGGGGCATCGACCCGACCGGGCTGATCACGCACCCCGGCGCGACCCTCACCGTCAGCGACCCCCCGGCGTTCCTGGACCACCTGGAGGTGCTGACGCGCTGAGGTCAGCGGGACGCGGGCGGCAGGCCGGAGCGCTGGATCGAGCTCGTGTCGAGCCTGACGAAGGTGACCTGCGAGTCGACGTTGTCGTAGGGGACGCCGTACGTGTCGTACGCCGGCGCGCCCAGCGGGCTGGAGGACTGGCAGGTCAACGTGACCGGCACCGTCGCGTCGACCAGGCCGCTCGCCCCGACGACGATCGGCCCGGAGTCGCCGGTCTGCACCGCCCGGCCGAACACCGTCTTGACCAGGGACGGTGGCGTGGTGAACCAGCAGCTCAGCACGCCGGGACCGTAGAGGCCGGCGACCATGTTGTACGACGCGAGGTACTCACCCGGCGGAAGGCCCGGGAAGGCCTTGACCACGGTCGCTCCCTCGTCGAGGTCACCGCCGATCCGGTAGGTCCACGAGCGGGTCCGCAGCGACCCACCGGGCAGCCCGTCCACCAGGTCGGCGTTCAGGTGCCGCACCATGTGCCCCGAGGTGACGCTGAACGGCGGTGCGTCCCGACGCGTCTTGAGCATCAGCGCCGGCCCGTGCCCGTCGTTGTCGACGGTCGTGGTGCCGACCGCGTGGTTGTCACCGCCCAGCAGGATCGGGTGACCATTGGCGGCGTAGGCCGCCAGGTTGGCGCCACCCACCAGGACGGCAGCGGCGGCCAGGACGGGCAGCACCCGTCCCTGGAATGCGGACATGACTCCTCCTCGGGATCCACGGCGCGCCCACCTCCCTGCCTACGCCGTCCGGCGTCTCGGCGACACGGCCGAAAGGACCCGCTCGCCGGGCCGATCTGCCCTCCGGCGGCACGGGAAGGACGTTGTGCTCTGGGCGCCGGCGTCCGGTCGCGGTGGACTGGAGGGGCAGCACCACGCGGGAAGGAACGGATCCAAGATGAGCTCGCGAGCAGCACAGGCTCCCAGCACCCCGGTCGACCACACCGCCCTGCGTGGCGAGGAGTGGGTGCACCGGTTCGGGTTGACCGAGCGGTTCGCCCACTGGTGGACGGTCTCCCTGGTGGCCACAGCGCTGCTGACCGGTCTGGCCCTGGGGGACGACGCGGAGGGCGGACCGATGCTGACCGCCCACGTGGGTGCCGTGGTCCTGATCGGGGTCGGCCTCGTGCTGGCTCTGGTCCTGGGCAACACCCGGGCCCTGCTGACCGCGACGTACCACCTCTTCACCGTCGACCGCCGCGACGCAGCGTGGGTCCGGGCTCACCTGCCCGGGGCAGCGAAGCGGCACGAACCGGACGAGTGGGGGATGTTCAACCCCGGCCAGAAGGTGCTCGCCTGGGCGCTCTCCCTGGCCGTCACCGCTGTGGTCGTCACCGGCATCCAGGCTTGGCAGGCGGGTGAGGGCGAGGGGTCACTGCACGGCGCGGCCGTGCTGGTGGCGATGGTCCTGCTGGGCTGCCACGTGTTCATGGCGGTGGTGAACCCGTCGACGCGTCCGGCCCTGGCCGGCATGGTGCTCGGTCGGGTCCGGCGCTCGTGGGCCGAGCAGCACCACGGCGGCTGGCTGCACGACCGGGAATTGGCCCGGAAGCAGCCGCGTCGCTGACCAGCCACCCGACAGACGCCCGGCTCACCCCTCCGGGGCGAGGCGGTCGAGGTCGGGACAACCAACGCTCCAGCACGAGGTCAGTGTCCGATCTGACGACGTCACGGCACTCGCCCGACGCCTCGCCGACTCCTTCCTGACCGTCGCCGCTCGGCAGACCCGCAGGCTGCCGGCCGACGGCGGCGGCCGGGTCAGTGCGCGACGGCGGCCATGGCCTGGTCGAGCAGGGTGGCCAGCCGGGAGCGTGGGTGGGCGGCCCACGCCGCCTGCGCGGTCTCGAGGCACGACAGGGCGCTCGCGACGAGCGCCGCGGCCCGGACGTCGGGCGCGCCGCCGCCACGGCGTACGGGCAGCCGGGCCGCCACCATGGGCTCGAGCAGCTCCTGCCACCGGCGGCGCCACTCGACCACGCTGGAACTGACGCCGGGCTCGGTGCCCAGCATCACCAGCAGGGGCCTGGCGACGTCCGCATGGGCCTCCTGGGCCGCCACGCCGTCGTCGAAGGCACGGCGCAGGGACGTCCAGACCGGTTCGTCGAGCGGGCGCCGCTGGAGAGCCTGGACGGCGGTCTGGCTCGACTCGACCAGGCGGGCCAGGACCAGCTCGTCCTTGCCGGTGAAGTAGCGGAAGAAGGTACGTCGTGACATCCCGGCTGCGGCGGCGATCTGGTCGACGGTGGTGGCCTCGAAGCCCTGGCGTGAGAACAGCAGCCACGCCTGGCGGAGGACCTCCTCGCGCACCGCACCGCGGGCGTGGTCACGCAGCGTGGGCGCGGTGGTCATGGGCGCAGGGTAACACCACCTGGCATTCAATGGCAGAAGTGGCACTCAGTGTCACATCGGTCTAGTCTGTCCGGGTCCGCTCGTCGCCAGTGCAGAGGAATCCGATGTCCGACCCCTACGAGGCCGAGGTGCCGCGCGTCTGGCTCGACGCCGAGATAGCCGCACACACCTCCCGCAGCCGCGCCAACCTCGAGCTCGTGGTCGTCGGCCTCGGCGCGCTCGTGGTCTCGCTCGCCCAGTCCGTGCTCGTGCCGGTGCTCGGCATCCTGCCCGCGAAGCTGCACACCTCGGCCGGCAACGTCAGCTGGCTGCTGACCTCGACCCTGCTCGTCGCCGCGGTGTCGGTGCCGATCATGGGTCGGCTCGGCGACATGTTCGGCAAGCGGCGGATGCTGCTGGTCGCGGTCGGTGCGCTGACCGTCGGCTCGCTGATCACCGCGATGACCAGCAACATCGCCCTGCTGATCGTGGGCCGGGCCATCCAGGGCGCCTCGGCGGCGGCGATCCCGCTCGGCATCAGCCTGCTCGCGGCCCTGATGCCGCGGGAGCGGGTGGCCTCCTCGATCGCCCTGATCAGCGCCATGCTCGGGGTCGGGGGCTCCCTCGGGCTGCCGCTGGCCGGCTTCGTCGCGGAGAACGCCGACTTCCACGTGCTCTTCTGGATCACCAGTGCGGCCGGGCTCGTCGCCTTCCTCGGCATCCTGACGATCGTCCCCGAGTCGGCCGGCCGCGTGGGTGGTCGCGTCGACCTCGTCGGTGCCGTGCTGCTCGCCGCCGGTCTGGTCTGCCTGATGCTGCCGCTGGCCCAGAGCTCGGCCTGGGGGTGGAGTGACCCCAAGGTCTCGATCCTGCTGGCGTCGTCGGCGGTGCTGCTCGCGGTCTTCGGCTGGAGCCAGACCCGGATCCGGGAACCGCTGGTCGACCTCCAGGCCCTGCGTCGCAAGCCGATCGTGGCCACCAACATCGCCTCGATCCTGTTCGGCTTCGCGCTGTTCGCCTCCTTCATCGGGACGGCGGCTTACGTCGAGGCTCCGACCGAGAGCGGCTACGGCTTCGGCTCCAGCCTGCTGGTCGGCGGCCTGGCGATGCTGCCCAGCGGCCTGGCGATGCTGCTGCTCTCCCCGGTCGCTGCCCGCCTGATCCGGCTGCGGGGCGCGCCGCAGACGCTGGCCCTCGGTGCTGCCCTGGTCGCGGTCGGCTGGCTGCTGCGCATCGTGTGGAGCGGCTCGCTCTTCGAGGTGATCGTCGGCACCACGGTCGTCGGCATGGGTACGGGCGTGGGGTACGCCGCCATCCCCTCCATGATCAACGCCCACACGCCGCCGACCGAGATCGGGGCCGCGAACGGCCTGAACAGCCTCTTCCGGAGCCTGGGCAGCACCCTGGCCAGCGCGGTGGGAGGCAGCCTGCTGGCGGCCAACACCGTGATCATCGGTGCCTTCGCGGTGCCGTCGCTGGCCGCCTACCGTGAGCTGTTCGCGATCTGCGCGGTGGCCTCGCTGCTGGCCGCGGTGGTCGTGCTCCTCGTGCCGCGGCACGCGACGCACGGCGAGCCCGGCTCCCCGGTCGACCTCGCCGAGCCCACGACGCCGTCCCGGGCGACACCGGTCACCTCGCTGGACTGACCAGGGCCCGGTCGGCTGCACCATCCCGGGACCAACGGCTCTGATCACCGGGGCGTCTCGCCGCGTACCGTCGAGGACACGGGCCTTCCCCGGGCCGTGGCGATGGGAGGCGCGTGATGTCCGAAGAGAGAGTGGAGAGTCCCGTCACGCCGCTGGGCGTCGACGAGTGCTGGGAGCTGCTCGAGGCCGAGGAGTTCGGTCGCCTGGCCTACCGCCTCGTGGACGAGGTCCACATCGTCCCGATCAACTTCCTGGTCGACGACCGGTCGCTGTTGTTCCGCACCGCCGGCGGCAACAAGCTGCTCGCCGCGGCCCTGCACTCCGACGTCGCGTTCGAGATCGACTGGCACGACGAACGCTCGGCGTGGTCGGTCGTCGTCCGCGGACAGCTGCGCCGGCTGCCGGAGGACCAGGAGGACCGGGTCGAGGACCTGCCGCTCCACCCGTGGGTCCCGACCCTGAAGTACAACGTCGTCGAGCTCGTACCCACCGACGTGAGCGGCCGGTTCTTCCGGTTGCAGCGGCCGGAGCGCGACCACGACCTGGCGGCGCACTGAGACAGGTTCGGGTGGTCGCCCGCGCAACGGCGGCGACCGCCTCGGGCAACGACCGCCGCCGCCGGACCTCGCCTGACGCGAGTGCCCTACTGCGCCGGAGGGGGGCCCATCACCCCCCGGGGAGTGCCGCCCTCAGGCACGGCCGAGCCTTCTGGCTCGATCTGCGGGCCGGGCAGGGACCCTTGGCCCATGGCCGCGGGACCTTGGTCCCGACGTGGCGCTCACGCCTCCACGACGTACGGCGTGTGGCCGGCGAGGCGGGTGACGACGACGCCGGTGAGGGTCATCGCCAGCGCGACGCCGGCCAGCACGACGAGCTGGAACTGGGCGGCCTCGACCGGTGAGGCCCCGCCGAAGAGGGCGCCGACGAAGGCTCCCGGAAGGGTGACCAGACCGGTCGACTTGGTCTGGTCCAGGGTCGGGAGCAGCGACTCGCGGACAGCCTCGTGGCCGATCTCCTCGTGGGCCACCGACGGCGTCGCACCCAACGACAGCCAGGCCTCGATCTCCGGGCGGCGCGCGCCCGAGGTGCGCCGGAAGTTACGTCCCGCCAGCGTGGCCGCGCTCATCGAGTTGCCGATCACGATGCCGGCCACGGCCACCAGGTCGCGGACGTCGAAGGCGACCAGCCGCAGTCCGAAGATCACCACCAGGGCCACCGCGGCGCCGCTCAGCACGCCGGTGACCGCGATCCGGCGGCCGTGCCACAGCTCGCGGATCCGTCGCGCCGAGGTCCAGGAGGCGGTGGTCAGCATCAGGAGCACGAACGCCGCGACCGTCCACGGCACGGCAAGGATCCCCTTGAGCAGCAGGGCCAGCACGCTGAGCTGCACCGCGGCGCGCACCACGACCACGAGGGGGAACCAGCCCAGGCCGACCCGGGCCCAGCGGGCCAGCGCGACGGTGCTCCCGGTCAGCGCCAGCAGACCGGCCGCGAACCCGGCGTACGACGCGATCCCCTGCACGAGGACAGTCTCGCCCACGGGCCCTCACTAGGGTGACCCGGTGAGCACGCCGACGCACGCGTCGATCTCCCCGGACTCCGGCACCCACTGGACCGAGCCCGGCGCGTGGCCCGCCGCGCCGGGCGTCCACCGGATCCCGCTGCCCTTGCCGAACGACGGGCTGCGCGCGGTCAACGTCTACGCCGTCGAGACCGCCGACCGGCTCACCCTGATCGACGGTGGCTGGGCCCTCGAGTCGAGCCGTTCCCTGCTCGAGCGGTCCCTGAAGGAGGCCGGGTTCGCGATCGCGGACATCGAGCGGTTCCTGGTCACCCACGTGCACCGGGACCACTACACGCAGGCGGTGACGGTACGCCGCGAGGTCGGCGCCCACGTCAGCCTGGGTCTCGGCGACAGGCCGACCCTCGATCTGGTGCATCGGCGCCCCCTGGGCGACGAGGAGCCACACGTGCAGCTGCTCCGGGACGCCGGAGCGCCCGACCTGGCGCAGTCCTGGAGCGACTTCTCCCGGCGCCAGACCGTCGACCTGTCGCTGTGGGGGTACCCCGATGCCTGGCTCGAGGACGACCACGCCATCGAGGTGGGCGAACGGACGCTCGACGCCGTCTCGACCCCCGGGCACACGCAGGGCCACTACGTCTTCGCCGACACCGCCGGCGGACTGCTCTTCGCCGGTGACCACGTGCTCCCGACGATCACCCCCTCGATCGGCTTCGAGCCGGTCCCGGCCCCGCTGGCACTGGGCGACTTCCTGGCCTCACTGACCAAGGTGCGCGGCCTGCCGGACCTGCGTCTGCTGCCGGCGCACGGCCCGGTCGCCCCGTCGTCGTACGCCCGCATCGACGAGCTGCTCGTCCACCACGACGTCCGGCTCGGGCTCTGTCTCGCCGGTGTCTCCGTAGGTGGCTCGACGGCGCGGGACGTCGCCGCGGAGCTGCCGTGGACTCGCCACGAGCACCGGCTCGCCGAGCTCGACGTCTTCAACGCCGCGTTGGCGATCCTCGAGACCAGGGCCCACCTCGAGCTCCTCGTGTCCCGCGGGGAGCTGACCCGCGGCCGGGGCCCGGACGGTGTCGTCTACGCGCTCCTCGGGCAGCTCAGTCCCTGAGGAACTCCACCGTCCGACGCCAGGCCCGGCGGGCCTCAGGGATCAGGGGCAGCAGCGGGTAGACGTGGATCAGGTCGGGCTCCTCGACGTAGGTGAGGTCCCAGCCGGCCTCGGCCGCGCGGCGGGCGAGCAGCCGGCAGCCGGGCACGAGGAGGTCCCGGCTGCCGCAGAACATCAGCGCGGGTGGGAGTCCGGACAGGTCGCCGAGCGCGGGGCTCACCTCGGGCCGGCCGAGGTCGCCGGGGGAGCCGGCCCACCACGCGGCGTACGCCCGCACCTTGCCGATGAACAGCCACGGGTCGACCGCGTCGAGAGCCGCGGTCTCCGGCGTCGAGGTGGTCAGGTCGACCCACGGCGAGACCAGCAGGAGCCGCCGTGCCTGCGGGCCACCCCGGTCGCGCATCGACTCGGCGATCGCGAGGGCGAGCCCACCCCCGGACGAGTCACCGGCGATGACGAGCTCGTCGCCGGTCGCCAGCCGCTCCGCGAGCTCGACCAGGTCGCGGTGGGAGTCGCGCCACGTGTGCTCGGGCGCGAGCGGGTAGTCGGGCAGCACCACCCGGGCGTCGAGGTCGTCGGCCATCCGGGCGGCGTAGGTGACCTGCCAGGCACTCATGGGTGCCATGAACGCGCCGCCGTGCAGGTAGAGCACGGTGCGCGAGGGCAGGGTGCCGCGCCGGACGACGGAGTACGACGGGGACCCTCCGGGCAGCGTCTCGGTGACCACCGAGAACCGCCGGTGGAACCGCGGCGTCGTTCCGGTCGGGAGGCTCCGGTCCAGCTCCTCGTGCCAGCGCTCGATCCGGGCCCGCTCGCTGGCCTCGTCGTCGAGCTCACGAGACCTGCGCACCCGCGGCACCACCCGGGCGAGGACCTGGTGGCGAAGGCTCGGCATCACCGCAGGCTAGTCCGGCCGCGGCTGGTGGTGCCGGATGACGGCGCGACCACGACGAGGCCTACACTCGAGGACGCAACGACAGGGGAGCCCCGCCCGGGGCTGAGAGTGCGGAACAGCCGCAGACCCTCCGAACCTGATCCGGTTAGCACCGGCGAAGGGAGTCACATGTCCGCGAGGTCGTTCCACTCGTTCGCCCGCGTCCTGGCCGGTGCCGCCGCGGCGTCGAGCCTGGCCGCCTGCTCGGTGGTCGGGGGCAGCGGGTCGCCACAGGCCGCCACCGACGTCGTCCTGGTCACCCACGACTCGTTCGTGCTGCCCAAGCCGTTGATCCGGCAGTTCGAGAGCGAGTCCGGCTACCACCTGGTCGTCCGTGCCTCGGGCGACGGCGGCACCCTGACCAACAAGCTGGTCCTGACCCAGGGCGATCCCAACGGCGACGTCGCGTTCGGCGTCGACAACACCTTCGCCACCCGGGCCCTGGACGCCGACGTGTTCGCGCCGTACGACGTCACGCTGCCGCCCGGCGCAAGCCAGTACGTCCTGCCCGGCGACGACCACCGGCTGGCCCCGATCGACAACGGCAACGTCTGCGTCAACGTCGACACGACCTGGTTCGCCACCCACCACCTGGCCGCCCCGCGCTCGCTCGGCGACCTGGTCCGGCCGGCGTACCACGGCCTGCTCGCCGTGCCCGGCGCCACCACGAGCTCGACCGGGCTGGCCTTCCTGCTGGGCACGATCGGCCGGTACGGCGATGCCTGGCCGGCGTACTGGCAGAAGCTGCTCGCCAACGGCGCCCTGGTCACCGACGGGTGGTCCCAGGCCTACGAGACCGACTTCACGCAGGGCGGCGGACACGGCGACCGGCCGATCGTGGTCTCCTACGACTCATCCCCGGCGGACACAGTCCCGCAGGGGTCGAGCACCTCGACCACCAAGGCCCTGCTCGACACCTGCTTCCGCCAGGTGGAGTACGCCGGAGTGCTGACCGGCGCTGCGAACGTCCCGGGAGCCCGGGCCTTCGTCGACTTCCTCCTCTCGCCGGCGGTGCAGAAGGCGCTCCCCGAGTCGATGTACGTCTTCCCGGTCCGCTCCGGCACCCCGCTGCCGCCGACCTGGGCGAAGTTCGCCGTGCAGCCCCGGCACCCCTTCTCGGTCAGCCCGGCCCGGATCACCGCGAACCGCGATGCCTGGCTCCGGCAGTGGAGCGACCTCGTCAGCCGATGACCAGATCCTCCGCCGGACGCCTGGCAGCGCTGGCCGCGACCGCGGCGATCCCCCTGCTGGTCCTGGGGGTCTTCTTCGTGCTGCCGGTCGGCGGCATGGTCTCGCGGGGCTTCGTCCAGCACGGCCGGCTGGACGTCGGTGGCGCGCTCGCCGTGCTCGGCCGCCCCGAGATCCGGCGCGCGATCTGGTTCACCCTGTGGTCGTCGCTGGCCGGCACGGTCCTCTCCCTGCTCCTGGGCCTTCCGGCCGCGCACGTCCTGCACCGGCTCGACTTCCCGGGCCGGACCTGGCTCCGCGCCCTTCTGGTGGTGCCGTTCGTGCTGCCGACCGTCGTGGTCGGGGTCGCGTTCGAGCTCCTGATCGGTGAGAGCGGCCCGCTCGGGGGCCTGGGACTCGACGGCTCGCCGGTGGCGATCGTGGCCGGCCTGGTCTTCTTCAACGCCTCGCTGGTGATCCGGGTCGTCGGCGGCGCCTGGGAGTCGCTCGACCCGCGACCGGCCGAGGCCGCGGCCGCGCTCGGTGCCTCGCCGCTGCGCGTACTGCGCGACGTGACACTGCCCGCGCTGCGGTCCGCGATCGTCTCGGCTGCCTCCGTGGTCTTCCTCTTCTGCGCCACGGCCTTCGGGATCGTGCTGACGCTGGGCGGCCTGCGCTACTCCAGCGTGGAGACGCAGATCTACCTGCTCACCAACACCCTGCTCGACCTCCAGGCTGCTGCCGCGCTCTCGATCCTCCAGCTGGCGGTGGTCGTGGCGCTGCTGGTCGCGGCCGCCCGCCTGCGCCGTACGCCGGACGCCCGGGTGGGGCGGAGCCGTGTGCGGTTGCGCCGCGCGTCGCTCGCCGACCTCCCGAGCCTGGCCGCCACCGGCGTGCTGCTCGCGCTGGTGGTTGCCCCGCTGGCCGGCCTCGTCGTCGGCTCGCTGCGCGTGGACGGCGCGTGGTCGCTGGCCAACTACCGCGCCCTCCAGACCCCCGGCTCCCACCAGGCGCTGCTGGTCCCGGTCACGACCGCCCTGATGAACTCCCTGCGGATCGCCGTCGACGCGACCTGGATGTCGCTCCTGCTCGGCCTCACCGTGGCCGCCCTCGTGACCCGTCGGTCGCGCGGCGGGGGCGAGCGTCGGCTGCGGTCGGTGTTGGACGGGCTGTTCATGCTGCCGCTCGGGGTGTCCGCGGTGACCTTGGGCTTCGGCTTCCTGATCACCCTGGGCCGCCCGCCCCTCGACCTGCGCGACTCGCCCCTGCTGATCCCCGTGGCCCAGGCCCTGGTCGCCCTGCCCCTGGTCGTCCGGGTGCTCGTCCCGGTGCTGTCCGGGATCGACGACCGGCTGCGGCAGGCAGCCGCGACCCTGGGTGCCTCGCCCTCCCGAGCCCTGCTGGTCGTCGACCTCCCGGTGGTCTGGAAGCCCCTGCTCGCCGCCGCAGGCTTCGCGTTCGCCTGCTCGTTGGGGGAGTTCGGGGCCACGTCGTTCCTGGTCCGTGACGACCGCCCGACCCTGCCGGTGGTGATCTACCGGCTGCTCAGCCACCCCGGCGACCTCAACTACGGCATGGCCCTGGCCGCGGCCGTCGTGCTCGGCGCCAGTACCGCCCTGGTGATGCTGCTGGTCGAGCGGCTCCGCGTGCCGTCGGTCGGGACGCTCTGAGATGACGAACGAGCCGGCCCTGCGGGTCCGCGGCCTCACCGTGGCGTACGACGGCGTCCCCGCCGTCGCGGACGCCTCCCTCGACGTGGTGGACGGCGCCGTGCTGGCCGTGCTCGGGCCGTCGGGCTGCGGCAAGTCGACGCTGCTGCGCGCGGTCGCCGGCCTCGAGCAGGCCTCCGGCTCGGTCGCCTGGCACGGGTCAGATGTCTCCCGGACCCCGACCCACAAGCGTGGCTTCGCGCTGATGTTCCAGGACGGCCAGCTGTTCCCCCAGCTGACGGTGGCCGGCAACGTCGGCTACCCGCTGCGGATCCGACGTGCCCCCCGTCGCGGCGAGCGGGTCGCCGAGCTGCTCGACCTGGTGGGTCTGGCCGACCTGGCCGAGCGCTATCCGGCCACCCTGTCCGGCGGCGAGCGCCAGCGCGTGGCGCTGGCCCGGGCGCTGGCGGCCTCGCCGCGGCTGCTGCTGCTCGACGAGCCGTTGAGCGCCCTGGACGCGGGGCTCCGGGAGCGGCTGGCCGAGGACCTGCGCCGGATCCTGCTCGCCGCCGGCACGACCGCGGTGATGGTCACCCACGACCACGAGGAGGCGTTCACCGTCGCCGACTCCCTGGCGGTGATGCGCGGGGGCCGGATCGTGCAGACCGGCCCGATCGGGGAGGTGTGGCGGGCCCCGGTCGATGCGGACACCGCGCTGTTCCTCGGCTACGCCCGCGTGCTGGGTGGGGACGCCGCCGCCCGGGTCCTGGCCGCCGCCGGCCTGCCCTCCGCTGCCGGGGTCGCGCTGCGTCGTTCGGCGCTCGCCGTGTCGGACGCGGGACAGCTCGAGGGGGAGGTGCTCTCGGTCCGGGCCACACCCGAGCAGGTGCGGCTGGTGTGCCGGACCGGGTTCGGCGAGGTCGACGCCGTGGCCTCGCTCGACCGTCGGCCGGCCCCGGGTGACCACGTCCGCCTCCTCGTCGACGCCAGCCGGCTGGCCCCGCTCGGTGCCGGAGCCGACGGCGAGCGAGCGCCTCTAGACTGACCCGGTGTTTCGTCGCGCCCAGCTCCTGATGATCTCCATCGCGGTGAGCATGAGCGCGCTGGCGGTCCTGGCCGCGATCGTCTTCGACACCCGGCTGATCGACCCCGACGGGTTCATCGGGCCGTCGTACCTCCGGCTGCCGACGATCCTCGGCCTGGCCTTCGCGATCGACCTCGTGCCGCGAACGCTCTGGGTCTCGCGGTGCCACCCCGGGCGGATGCGGGCGGCGTTCACGGACCGGCTCCACGACCACTGGACCCGCGAGCGGATGGCCCTGGTCGTCAGCGGGCTCCTCTGCTTCTACTTCACCTACGTCAGCTACCGGAACCTGAAGTCGCAGCTGCCCGCCATCGAGGGTCGCCACCACATCTTCGACCGCGAGCTCAACATCATCGACCGGGCGCTGTTCCTGGGCCATCAACCCGCGGTGGTGCTGCACAACGCTCTGGGCAGCGGGATCGCGGCCGAGGTCCTGTCCACCGTCTACCTGTGGTTCCTGCCGCTCGTGCCGCTGGCCCTGACGGCCTGGCTGATCTGGTCCCGCAACCTGGGCTTCGGCTACTGGTTCGCCACCTCGCAGTGCATCGCCTGGACGCTCGGCACGGCCTCCTACTACGCGCTGCCCACCTCGGGGCCGGGGATCTACTACCCCTGGCTCTACGGCACCGTGAACGACACCGCCGCCGCCAAGCTGATGACCTCCCTGCAGTTCGGCCGGTTCCCCGTGCTCAACGGCACCGCCGACGCCTCGCTGCAGTCGGTGGCCGGCTTCGCCAGCCTGCACTGCGCGATCACGCTCCTGGTCGCGATGATGATCCAGTACACCGTGCGCAACCGGCTGCTCAAGATCGTCTTCTGGGTCAACTTCTGCCTGACCTGCGTGGCCACGCTCTACTTCGGCTGGCACTACGTCGCCGACGACATCGCCGGCATCGCGATCGCCCTGGTGGCGTTCTACGTCGGGGGCTGGGCCAGCAACCAGTCGTTCGTGCGGCACCGGCGCAGCGAGGAGCCCGCACGGGAAAGAGTTACAACCATGTAGTTCGTCAAGGCGACACGCCGGTGGCTCCTGTGAATTTTGGGAAAGTTGTTCCCTTTGTGACTCCAGCGCATTAGCGTGCAGCGAGTTGCTCCGGAGGGCGAGGAAGACCTCCGAGGCAGATCTCGCCCACCGAGCCGCCAGGAGACCTTTCGTGCACCGACTAGGGGCAACCGCCCTGGCCCTGTCCCTGGTCACCGGTCTCGGCGGTGTCGCGGCCGCGTCCGCGGCCGAAGGCCGGCACGTCTACCCGTCGCGGCACCAGGTGCAGCAGGCCCAGCACCGCGCCGCCCGGGTCGCCCACGACGTGCCCGGTGTGCGGGCCGAGCTCGCTGCCGCCGACCAGCGGATGCAGGCCGCCGCGGTGCAGGCCGAGCAGGCGGCCGAGGCCTACAACGGGGCGCGGTGGCACCTCCAGCAGGCCCGGCGTGAGGCCAGGGTCGCCGACCGGCACGCCCGGATCGCGGCCGCCGACGTGTCGCAGCAGCGGGCGTCGTACGCCGCCAGCGTGGTGTCGTCCTACGAGATGGGGCCCTCGCTGACCCCGATCTCGGCGATCCAGGACAGCGACGGGATCGGCGCGGTGCTGAGCAAGCTGGCCACCCTCCAGAACGCCCAGTCGGCCATGGACAGCACCTACGACTCCTTCCAGGCGTCCTCCACGCTGGCCGGGGTGGCGCAGAGCCAGGCCGACCAGGCCCGGGCCCGCGCGCAGGCGATGGCCGTCCAGGCCCGCCGGGCCCGCGACGCGGCGGCCGCGGCGGCCGCGGCGGCCACGGCCACCAGCCAGCAGCTCGCGGCCCGGAAGAGCCGGCTGCTCCAGCAGCTCGCCATCCTCCAGCACCTCAGCGTCCACCTGGCCGAGAAACGGCAGGCCGGGATCGAGGCGGCCGCTCGGGCCGCGGCCCAGCGGGCCGCCGAGAAGGCGGCGAGGGCGGCCGCCCAGCAGGCAGCCCAACAGGCCCAGCAGACGCAGCAGCCGCAGGGCAGCCCCGGTCCGGGCAACGGGCCGACCGGTTCGCCCTCCACGCCTCCGACCGGACAGCCGAGCACGCCACCGACCAGCCCGGCACCGCCGCCGCCTCCCTCCGGCCCTCCGGCTCCCGCCGCCGGCGCCGGCGCGGCGATCGCCTTCGCCCGGGCTCAGATCGGCGATCCCTACGTGTGGGGCGCCACCGGTCCGGACGCCTGGGACTGCTCGGGCCTGACCATGGGCGCCTGGCGGGCCGGCGGCATCTCGCTGCCGCACTACGCGGCCGCCCAGTACGACCAGTCCACCCCGGTCTCGCCGGGCTCGCTGCGTCCGGGGGACCTGGTGTTCTGGGGCTCGTCGAGCTCGCCCTCGTCGATCTACCACGTGGCGCTCTACGTCGGCAACGGGATGATCGTCCAGGCCCCGCGCACCGGCCGCGACGTCGAAGAGGTCTCGATGTACTACTGGGTCGCCCCCAACTTCTACGCCCGGCCTTGAGCGCGCAGCCGTGCCCGAGGGACGAGGGTGCGGCGTGGTAGCGCGAGACCGAGCGAGCCGCGACCGAGCGTGCGAGGTCGCGGCCGTGAGCCGACATGTCGTGGGTACGGTCTCCCCATGCCCACGATCGACGTGCCCGAGCTGACCCGCTTGCTGGACGGCACGTACGCCGAGGCTCGGGCGTTGGTCCGCACCAACCTCGCCGAGCACTCCGAGGTGCTCGAGCAGGCCGAGACCCTGTCGCGGACGGACTACCGCGAGCGGGTCAAGGAGCTGGTGCTGACGATGGCGGCCACCGGTCAGACCGGCATGGGCTTCCCTCGGGAGTACGGCGGCGGCGGAGACCTCGGCGCGTCGATCGCGTCGTTCGAGACGCTGGCGTACGGCGACCTGTCGGTGCTGGTGAAGGTCGGTGTGCAGTTCGGGCTGTTCGGGGGCGCGATCCTCCAGCTCGGGACCAAGCGCCACCACGACGCCTACCTCGCCGACCTGATCACCGGTCGGCTGATGGGCTGCTTCGCGATGACCGAGACCGGCCACGGCTCCAACGTGCAGGCGCTCGGCACCATCGCGACCTACGACCCGGCCACCGACGAGCTCGTGGTCACCACCCCGGACGAGATCTCCGGCAAGGACTACATCGGCAACGCCGCGATGCATGCCGACGTCGCCGTGGTGTTCGCCCAGCTCGAGGTGGGCGGGACGTCCCACGGCGTGCACGCGCTCGTCGTACCCCTGCGGGAGGACGGTCGGCTGCTGCCCGGGGTCCGGGTCGAGGACGACGGCCTGAAGATGGGCCTGAACGGCGTCGACAACGGCCGGCTGTGGTTCGACGGCGTGCGGGTGCCCCGCGGCAACCTGCTCGACCGGTTCGCGAGCGTCAGCGAGGACGGCGTCTACGAGTCGCCGATCGACAACCCGGACCGGCGCTTCTTCACGATGCTCGGCACCCTGGTCCAGGGCCGGGTGTGCGTCGGCGGGGCCGGGATCAACGCCGCCAAGGTGGCGCTCACGATCGCCACGAAGTACGCCGTACGACGTCGCCAGTTCAACGCCGCCTCGCCCGATCAGGAGCAGCTCCTGCTGGACTACGGCCTGCACCAGCGCCGCCTCCTCCCCCTGCTGGCGCGTACCTACGCCCTCCACTTCGCCCAGGAGGTCGTCTCCGCCCAGCTCCACGACGTCTTCTCCGACGCTGTCGACGACGAGCAGGCCCGCCGGCAGCTCGAGTCGCGGGCGGCCGGCACCAAGGCGCTGGGCACCTGGCACGCCACCCGGACCATCCAGGAGTGTCGCGAGGCCTGCGGCGGAGCGGGCTACCTCGCGGTCAACCGGTTCGCTGCACTCAAGGCCGACACCGACGTGTTCACGACGTTCGAGGGGGACAACCACGTCCTGCTCCAGCTGGTCGCCAAGGGCCTGCTCACCGACTACTCCAGCGACTTCGAGGACCTCGACCAGCTCGGGGTGGTGCGCTTCGTCGCGGGGATGGCGCTGGAGACGGTGATCGAGCGGACCTCCGCCCACAAGCTGCTCGAGCGGCTCAAGGACGTGCTGCCCGGCGGCAGCGACGACTGGGACCAGGAGGCCGGGCTGCTCGACCCCCACTACCAGCTGGCGATGCTGCGTTTCCGCGAGGAGCACATGCTCTCCGGGGTCGCCCGGCGGCTCAAGCGTGGCATCGACGACGGCCTGAACCCCGGCGAGGTCTTCTCGCGAGCGCAGGACCACGTGATCGGGGCGGCCCGCGCACATGTGGAGCGGCTGGTGCTCGAGGCCTTCGTCGACAAGATCGGACCGCTGCCCGACGGGGACCTCCGGGCCGCGCTCACCCTGCTGTGCAACCTGCACGCGCTGGCCACCATCGAGCAGGACCGCGCGTGGTTCATGGAGCACGGGCGGCTCACCGTGCAGCGGTCCAAGGCGATCACCCGCGAGGTGAACGACCTCTGCCTCGCGGTCCGGCCGCTGGCCGTCGACCTGGTCGACGGGTTCGCCGTACCCCCCGAGCTGCTGCGGTCGCCGGAGCTCCTGGGGTGAGCGGGGTGCGGGTCCCCGGTGTCGTCGCGACCAGCTTCGAGCCCGAGGGCGAGCCGGTCGGTACGGCGTACCTGGTGCCCGGGCGCGGCTACCCGGCAGTCGCCCCGCTGCTGTTCTTCGCCGGCTTCGCGCTGCTCCAGCACGGCTGGACGGTCCGGCACGTGTGGTGGGACCCGCCGCCGCACGAGTCCCACGAGCAGACGACCGCGTGGGTGCGGGCCCGGGTCGAGGAGGCGTTGCCCCGTGACGGCCGGGTGATGGTCGTCGCCAAGTCACTGGGGACCTACGCCGCCCCGCTCGCCGCCGAGCGTGGGCTGGAGGCGGTCTGGTTCACGCCGCTGCTCCAGGTCCCGCCGCTGGTCGACGCGATCGCCGCCAACCCGGCCCGTCAGCTGCTGGTCGGCGGGACCGCCGACGACATCGCCTGGCGGCCCGACGTCGCCCGCACGCTGGCTGCCCGGGGCTGCGACCTCTGCGAGCTCCCCGGCGCCGACCACGCCCTGATGACCCCCGGCGACACCGTGCGCGGGGTCGAGGGGCACGCCGAGGCGATCCGCGCCCTGGACGGGTTCCTGTCGGCGGTTTCACCGGTGAACCGGTGAAACCGCCGCTTCCCAGCCGAAATTTCGGCCAGGAAGCGGAGGTTCCGGCTGGGAGGTCGAGCCGTCAGAGCACCAGCCGGGCGGCGTGGAGCTCGTCGTACGCCGGTCGCAGGGCCGCGACGACCGCCTCGCCCTCGGGCGACAGCTCCACCTCGCGGGGGCGGTACGGCTCGAAGCCGGTCGAGCGCAGCACCGCGTCGTACCAGTACGGCGCCCACACGCCGTCGCTCGCCCGGGGTCCGGCCGGCCAGGACAGCATCGACGGCAGGAAGTCCACCCCCGCGTAGTCGCAGAGCCACTCCAGATAGGCGGCCGGGTCGCGCAGGAAGTCGGCCGCGTCGATCACCGGCACCTCCGGCCCCAGGAGGTGACGCAGCTCGAGCTGCTGCAGCACCCCGATGTCGTCCGGCGTGACCGAGGCCCGCGAGCGCACGTACGACGACACCACCTCGGCCGGGTCGCGGACCAGCAGGACGTTGCGCAGCGAGCCGATCCAGTCGCGCGGGAGGGCGGGCACGAGGTGCTGGGCCATGTGCTTCTGGTACTGCAGTGCCGGGCCGTCCGGCCAGGGCTCGGTGAGCGACGCGACGGCGCGTTCCCAGTCGGTCTCGCCCGCGGAGATGACCAGCTCACGGGCCGGGTGGTCCAGGCCGGTGTGGTCGAGGTACCACGCGTAGAGCGGCTCGTCGACGACCTCGCAGTCCGGCCGGTTCTCCCAGGCCCGCATGGTCGCGGTGGAGATGTTGCGGGGGCCCGACCAGCACGCCAGCCGCACGGTCACCGCGTGGTCACCGGCCCGTGGGCGCAACCCGCCCGGCGACGTCGCGCGCCACCAGCGCGCCGTACAGACCCTGGAGCCGCTCGACCATCGGCCCGCGCGTCCCGTCGCCGATCCGGCGACCGTCCACGGTGTGCACGGGTACGACGCCCGCAAAGGTGCCGGTCACGAAGGCCTCGTCGGCGGAGTAGACGTCGGTCAGGCTGAACAGCTTCTCCCGGGCCGGGATGCCGGCCTCGTCGCAGACGGCCAGCACGTTCGCGCGGGTGATCCCGCCCAGGCAGTAGGCGCCCGACGACGTCCACACCTCGCCGCGTCGTACGACGAAGAAGTGCGTCGAGTTGCAGGTCGCGACGAAGCCCTGCGGGTCGAGCATCAGCGCCTCGTCCGCGCCGGCGGTGTAGGCCTGGATGCAGGCGGTGATGTCGTTGAGCTTGCTGTGCGCGTTGAGCTTGGGGTCGAGGGTGTCCGGCGACGCCCGCCGCACGTGCACCGTGAACAGCGACAGCCCGTCCACGACGGTCGCCGGCAGCGGCTCCTTGTGCTCGGCGATGATCACCACGGTCGCCGGACCGGCGGAGAAGCGCGGGTCCTGGTACGGCGTGGACTTGGGGCCGCGGGTCACCATCAGTCGGACGTGGACACCGTCGGTCATCTCGTTGGCCCGCAGCGTCTCGTAGACCCGGGCGGTCAGCTCGGCGCGGGTCAGCCCGATGTCCAGGGCGAGCGCGGTCGCCCCCTCCCAGAGGCGGTCGAGGTGCTGGTCGAGGAACGCCGGATGCCCGCCGACGACCCGGAGCCCCTCCCAGACCCCGTCGCCGAGCACGAAGCCGGCGTCGAAGACCGACACCACGGCCTGCTCCCGCGGCATCAGTGCGCCGTTGACGTGGATCAGGACGTCCCGGTTGCGGGGGTCGTCGGCGTGGTCGTGGGCGCCGTGCGCCGCCGGTGTCCCGGTCAGTGCAGGTCCTCGGGGTGGTCCTGGAGGCGCGCGAACGACGCCTGGACCTCGAGCTCGGCCTCGGTACGACCCACCCAGTCGGCGCCCTCGACCGACTTGCCGGGCTCGAGCTCCTTGTAGACGGTGAAGAAGTGCTCGATCTCGAGCCGGTCGAACTTGGGCAGGTGGTTGATGTCGCGCATGTGCTCGAGGCGGGGGTCGGCCACCGGCACGCAGAGCACCTTGTCGTCGGCGCCCTTCTCGTCGGTCATCCGGTACATCCCGATGGCGCGGCACTTGATCAGGCAGCCCGGGAACGTCGGCTCGCCGATCAGCAGCACCAGCGCGTCGAGCGGGTCGCCGTCCTGGCCCAGCGTGTTCTCGATGAAGCCGTAGTCGGCGGGATACTGCGTCGAGGTGAACAGCGTCCGGTCGAGGCGGATCCGGCCGGACTCGTGGTCGACCTCGTACTTGTTGCGGCTCCCCTTCGGGATCTCCACCAGTACGTCGAACTCCAGCACAGCTTCCTCCAGCGACGAGATGTGGGCGACCCGGGCCCCGAGGGCAGCGCCAGTCTCCCGCACAATGGACCCACATGCCCAGCCGGAGCCCATCCCGGCCCAGCCCGGGCCCGGCCCGGCACAGCAGTCGGAAGGCGAGAGCGTGGTGCGAGCGGATCGGCGGCGACGCCGGGGGTTCGCGGGCGCCGCCTTCAGGTGGGTGCCGGTCGTGCTGGTGCTCGCGCTGTTCGGCGCGGCCGTCGCGTCGTACCACTTCGACGTGGCGACGCGCTGGTTCGGCGCCGCGCCCGAGCCGCAGCCGGCCACTCCGTCGCCGGGCCCGACTCTCCCCACCCCGCTTCCCGCCCGCCCCGTCGCCCGCCCGGCTCCGGTTGCGCAGCCCGGTGTAGCGGCGGTACGACGTGCACTCGCGGGGCCGCTCGCCGACCCGGCCCTGGCCCGGCTCCACGCCGTGGTCTCCCCGCTGCACGGGCCGGCGCTGCTGACCGCCGGGCACGGCCTCGCCATGCCAGCCTCGACCTTGAAGCTGCTCACCACCGCCGCCGCCCTGCACGTGCTCGGCCCGACCCGCACGTTCACCACCAGGGTGGTCCGTCAGGCGGCGCACACCGTCACCCTGGTCGGTGGTGGTGACCCGTTCCTGGCCGATCGGGCGCCGAAGCCGACGGCGGCCCCCGACGCGAGCCTGCAGTCCCTGGCCCGGCTCACGGCAGTCCGGCTGAAGGCGACCAGCGTCACCCGGGTCCGCGTCGACTACGACGCGTCGCTGTTCACCGGCCCCGCGGTCAGCCCCCGCTGGCCGGCCGGCTACGTCACCGGCCAGGTGGTCTCGCCGGTGACCGCGCTCTGGGCCGACGAGGGGGTCGCGGCCGACGGCTCCCGACGGGTGGCCGACCCGGCGGCGACCGCGGCGGCCGACTTCGCGTCGTACCTCCGGACCGACGGTGTCCGTGTCATCGGGTCGCCACGCAACCGCACGGCCCGGCCGGGGGCGCACGAGCTGGCCCGGGTCACCAGCGTCCCGCTCTCCGAGATCGTCCAGCGGGTGCTCGAGACCAGTGACAACCAGGGTGCCGAGGTGCTCGCCCGCCAGGTGGGGTTGGCCGTGTCCGGCCAGGCGTCGTTCACCGGAGGCGTCGACGGGGTGCGGCAGGTGATGGGCGAGCTCGGGATCGCCCTGCACGGAGCGCGGTGGTACGACGGGAGCGGGCTCTCGCGGGCCGACCGGATCGATCCGCGGACCCTGGTCGCCGTGCTCCAGACCGCTGCGTCCCCCGCACGGCCCGAGCTGCGCGCGGTCCTGACCGGGCTGCCCGTGGCGTCGTTCACCGGCTCGCTGTCCGGGCGCTTCGACCATCTCCCGGGGAGCGGGTGGGTGCGGGCCAAGACCGGCACCCTGCGCGGCACGAGCGCCCTGGCCGGGCTGGCCACCGACCTCCGGGGCCGGGTGCTGGTCTTCGCGTTCGTCAGCAACCACGTCGGCGACCTCGGCACCCTGGACGCGGAGGGCGCCCTGGACCGGCTCGCCTCCGCCCTCGCGACCTGCCGCTGCTGACCCACGTAGGCTCCTTCCATGAGCACCCCACGAAGCCGCTCGCTGGGCGCGCGCCGCCGCGGGGACCGCCCGTGACGTCGAACATGGTCGACTGGCAGCTCGCGGTCAGCCTCGGCTCGCGCCTCGCCGGCGCGGGTCCGGAGGTCAGTGCCGGTGAGGCGGCGGCGACCGTCGCCGAGCTGCGCGAGGGTGCCAACCGGTCCACGTCCTACGTCCGCGACTTCACCGGGCTCGACGCCGGTGCCCTGTCGGCGCCGGTCCTCGTGGTGGACCGCCCGGCCTGGATCCAGGCCAACGTCGACGGTTTCGCCACGCTCCTGACCCCGATCATCGACAAGCTCGAGGCGAAGAAGGGCCCGCCCGGGCCGGTCACCCAGGCGATCGGCTCGCGGATCACCGCGGCCGAGATCGGTGGTCTGCTCGGCTTCATGTCGAGCCGGGTGCTGGGCCAGTTCGACCCGTTCCACGAGCCCTCCGGCCGGCTGCTGCTGGTCGCACCCAACGTCGTCCACGTCGAGCGCGAGCTCGACGTCGACCCCACCGACTTCCGGCTCTGGGTCTGTCTGCACGAGGAGACCCACCGGGTGCAGTTCACCGCCGTGCCGTGGATGCGCGACCACCTCTTCAGCGAGTTCAACGCGCTCGCGGACACCGTCGAGCCCCAGCGTCTGCTGGACGACGGGTTCAAGCGCCTCTCGGAAGCGCTCAAGGGCGGGAGCTCGGCCAGCCTGCTCGACCTGATGGGCAGCCCCGAGCAGAAGGAGATCGTGGACCGGGTGACCGGCGTGATGTCGCTGCTCGAGGGCCACGCGGACGTGGTCATGGACGGCGTCGGGCCGAGTGTGATCCCCAGCGTGGCCGCGATCCGCGTCCGTTTCGACGAGCGGCGCAAGGGGGTCGGGACGCTCGACCGACTCCTGCGCAGGCTGCTCGGGCTCGAGGCGAAGATGGCCCAGTACCGCGATGGTGCGGCGTTCGTCCGGGCCGTGGTCGACAAGGTCGGGATGGCCGACTTCAACGCTGTCTGGGCCGGCCCGGACAACCTCCCCTCCAAGGCGGAGATCTCCGATCCTGCGGCGTGGATCTCGCGGGTCCTCCAGGGCTGACGGGGCCGGACGTGAGCCTGCATCCCTCGATCGCGGCCGTGCGTCACGCCGTACGACGTGGGCTCGCGGACCTGGAGCCCGGTGCCCGGCTGGTGGTCGCCTGCAGCGGCGGCGCGGACTCCCTCGCCCTGGCGTCGGCGACGGTGTTCGAGGGCCGGGAGCCCGGCTGGCACGTGATCGGCGCGACGGTCGACCACGGTCTGCAGCCGGGTTCGGCCGAGCGGGCCGACCGGGTGGTGGCCCAGCTCTCGCTGCTCGGTGTGGCCGAGACGGTCAGTGCCCGGGCGACCGTGGACGCACCCGGGCTGGGCCCCGAGGCCGCGGCGCGGGCGGCGCGCTACGCGCTGCTCGACGAGATCCGGGAGCGGTTCGAGGCCGAGGCGGTGCTGCTCGGGCACACCCGCGACGACCAGGCCGAGACGGTGCTGCTGGGGCTGGCCCGGGGCTCGGGCGGCCGAGCGATCGCCGGGATGCGCCCGGCGTTCGACGGCTATCGGCGCCCCCTGCTCGACGTCGGCCGGGTCGACACCCTGACCGCCTGTCAGGTCGAGGGGCTGGAGGTCTGGGACGACCCGCACAACGCCGACCCCGCGTTCACCCGCTCACGGGTGCGTCAGCGGGTGCTGCCGATGCTCGAGGCGGAGCTCGGGCCGGGCGTGGCCCAGGCCCTGGCCCGGACCGCCGAGCAGCTGCGCCCCGACATGGAGCTGCTCGACGCGCAGGCCGCGGCCGCCTGGGCCTCCTGCCGGGTCGACGAGGGTCTCGCCGTCGACCGCCTCGTCGCCCTGCCGGCCCCGATCCGCACGCGCGTGCTGCGCCAGGCGGCGGTGGCAGCCGGGAGCCCCGCGGGCGACCTGTTCCACCAGCACGTGCTCGCGGTCGACGCCCTGGTCACCGACTGGCACGGCCAGCGCTGGGTCGACCTCCCGGGCAGCCGGCGAGCCCTGCGCCGGGACGGCGTACTCCTGTTCGAGGCTGCTGCGGACCCCGACCCGGGGACGTTGTCGCGCGAAACCTGACGTTCGCGCAGGGAATTTCGCGGCAGAAGGTCAGCTTTCCCCGGTGGACCGGGGAAAGCTGCAGCCCCCTATCCTTGCCCGCATGGATGCGTCGCACGCGGAGCAGGACCTGGTCAACGTGCTGTTCACCGAGGCTCAGATCACCGCCCGGCTGCAGGAGATGGCCGACGAGATCGCCGCCGACTACGAGGGCAAGGACCTGCTGCTGGTCGGCATCCTGCGGGGCGCGGTGATGGTGATGGCCGACCTGTCCCGGGCACTGCCCCGGCACGTCGAGATGGACTGGATCGCGATCAGCTCCTACGGCTCGGGCACCAAGTCGAGCGGGGTGGTGCGGCTGATCAAGGACCTCGACACCGACATCTCCAACCGGCACGTGCTGGTCGTCGACGAGATCATCGACACCGGCCTGACCCTCAGCTGGCTGGTGAACAGCCTGGGCAGCCGCAACGCGGCGAGCGTCGAGATCGCCACGCTGCTCCGCAAGCCCGACGCGCTGACCATGCCGGTCGAGCCGAAGTACGTCGGCTGGGACATCCCCAACGAGTTCGTGGTCGGCTACGGACTCGACTACCGCGAGAAGTACCGCAACCTGCGCGACATCGCGACGCTGTCGCCGCACGTCTACTCCTGACGGGTTCGCCGGCAGTCAGCGCACCTTCAGGGTCGCGTGCATGGTGGAGTGGAACATGCAGTGGAACCTGTAGTCCCCGGCCCTGCTCGGCGCCCGGAAGGTGCGCGAGGAGTGAGCAGGCACGATCACGCTGAAGCCGCCACCGTTGCGGGTCACGCTGTGGGTGGTGCCGTCGTGGTTGACGACCTTGACCAGGTGCCCCGGGTGCACGGTCGCGAGCCGGTGGAAGGCGTAGCCCCTGATGCTGATCGTGGTGGCCAGCGTGCTCCGGGTCGACGAGCTGTGCCCCGAGACGTGCGGGCTGGCGGCGACGGCCTGGCTCGCGCCGTACCCACCGCCGGCGATCAGGGCGGTGGCGGCGAGGGCGAGCGCGGTGGAGGTACGGCGAGACATAGGAACGACCTTCGAGACGAGGGTGGGTGGGCGTGCTGCGCGAGTGGGACGGTCAGCAGGTCTCGGGGGTGCGGCCCGAGGAGCCGCCCGCGGTGCGGCTGTGGCGCAGGTGCAGCCAGGCCAGCGCGACCATCAGCACCTCGGAGGCGACCGCCGGGATGCCCAGCGGGTCGGTCCAGTTGCCGACGTCGTCGCGGATCTGCGGCAGGCCGATCGTGCGCGAGGCCAGGAACGCCACGACGGCGGCCAGGCAGACGGCTGCGCTGATCACCCACACGCCGACGTGGTCGACGAAGAGGATCGCCACCGCGAGTGCGATGCACACGACACTGAGCGCGATGAAGAGCCAGCCGACGTACGGCGCCTCCTCGAGGTGGTCCGAGATCAGCGGGATGTGCGTACCGGCAGCGATCAGGAGCAGGAAGGACGCACACCACTGGGACGGGGATCGGGTCAGTCGCATGAGTGCTTCTCCTGGATCGGGCGGACGAGTGTGGTTCGTCGTGCTCATCGTGCTGGATGGGGTCGCCGCGCGTCACCCCTCCCGAGGATGAGAATCGACGCTGGGTGAGGCCTCACTTCACGGTCAGGGTGCCGTGCATGTTGCTGTGGAAGGTGCAGTGGTACGGGTAGGTGCCCGGCTTCGTCGGCGCGGTGAACGTCGCGCTGGCGCCGGGGTCGATCTTCACGTCGAAGCCGCCGGGACCGTCGGCGGTCAGCGTATGGGCTTCGGAGTCCTCGTTCTTGACCGTGATCTTGGCACCGGGAGCGACCGACGAGGGACCGGTGAACGCGAAGCTCTTGATCGTGACCGTTGCGGCGGCCCCGGTCGTCGTGCCGCTGGTGCCCGTCGAGGTCGGTGAGGAGCCCATCGTCATCGAGCCCATCGAGTCGCTGCTGGCCGGGGCGCTGGAGCTGCCGCCGCCGCAGCCGGCGACCAGCAGGGCGCCGGTCGCGAGGCAGGCGCCCAGGGCGATCCGGCCGGTACGACGTGAGGTGGGGTGGGTGGTCATGGAGTCCTCCTACGAGGTGGTCGAGCCGGACGCGTGCACGAGGTGGGCGAAGACGACCTCGTTGCCGACGTGGTGCTGGATCGACGGGTCGTAGTCGCTGCAGGTGATCAGGCGGAGCGTGGGCTGCGACAGCTGGTCGCCGCCGTACACGAGGTTGGTGGGGAACTCCGACTTGAGGAAGTCGCGGACGGCGTTCACCTCGAAGGTCACGGTGCGCCCGTCCGCGCGTTGCACGATGATCCGGTCGCCGGGCTTGATGTCGCCGAGCTTGAGGAAGACCGACGGACCGTCGACGCTGTCGACGTGTCCCTCGATGATCGAGGGCCCCGGCTGGCCGGGCGTCGGCGAGTTCTCGAACCACGCTGCGGTGTTGAGTCGTGGGCCCGGCTGGGGAACGGCCAGGGTGCCGTCGGACGCCAGCCCGATCGGGAAGACCGAGGTGTCGACGCCGATGGCCGGGATCCGGAGGTGCACGGGCTTGGACGGCCCGAGCGGCGGGGCGGCCTGCGTGGCCGGGTCCGACGAGGACCGGTGATGGCCGGTCGGGCCGCTGGTCGGGACGTCGATCCTGCCCGCGGCGTGCGGCTCCGGGGCGCTCACCTGGGCCCGGATCACGATGACCAGGAGGACCAGGGCGGCCGCCACGGCCACCGCAGCGAGCGTGAGCCCGCTGCGGCGGCCGAGCGACCACCCGTGATCGTCTGACATCGGTCGATCAGGCCTTCACGGTCTTGCGGCGCACGGTGTACATCGCCATCCCGGCACCGGCCACGAACAGCCCGCCGGCGAGACCGAGGAGGGAGGAGTCCTCCATGCCCGAGGTGGAGCCGGTACCCGTGGCGACGCCACCGGCCGGCATGGCGTGCACGACGCCGCACAGGGCGGGCGACGTGGCGGCCAGCGGCAGGCTGGGCACCAGGTCGGACTTCTCGCCCTGGGCCTTCTTGCTCAGGGTGGCCGGGTCGAGACCGTGGACGACGATGACGGCGTTGCCGCTCTTGATCGCCGAGACGACCTTCGAGTCGAGCTGGATCGTCCGCTGGTAGTCGGTGCTCGAACCGGCCGGCGCGATCTTGATGTTGGTGCCGGCGGCAGGCGAGGTGTCACCGGTGGTCGACAGGGTGGTGCCGATCCCGCCATAGGCAGCGGCGCCCTCGGTCGTGCTGACCACGCCGTCGCCGTTCTTGTCGGCCGACGTCGTCGGGCACGCACCGGCGCCGCCGATGTGGATGTGCTGGACGTGCGGGTAGGGAGCGCCGCTGAAGGTCCCGGCCAGCCCCGACCAGCTCTCGTGGACGGTCGCGGTGCTGCCGTTGAGCGAGACCCAGAACGTGCCGGAGCCGGTCGCGTGGTTCAGCGGGTTCAGGGTGGCCTGGTACGACGTACCGGTGGCGGCCTGGGCCGGGCTCGCGGTGAACGCCAGAGGTGCGGCGAGCGCTGCAAGCGGAGCAAGGACGAGAAGTGCCTTCTTCATGGGACTTTCCCCTTCAGTTGGTGACGAAGCCCGCGACGGAAAGGTGTGGTGAAGTCGGGGTCTTTCATGGAGTCGTTCGACACCCCGGAGCGCCCGGATTGGTCTCCATCTCCCAGACCACCTTGTTTTGCTGGGGATTCGAGGTCACGCACGCTCAGACAGGCAGCCGGTGAGGGTGTCGACCAAGCCGAACAGCGTCCGGCGACGAACTACGTTCAAGACTCCGGAGAGAGGGAGATTCCGACGTGAGAGCCCGTGTGGCCGCTGCCCTGGCCGTCGTACCCCTGCTGCTGTCCGCTTGTGGCGGCGGCTCGGTGGCGCCCGGCGCTGAGCACGTGATGGCGGACGGCAGCACGATGAGCGGCTCCTCGATGGCAGGGATGAGCAAGCCGTCCGAGGCGGCCTCGATGATCTGCAGCAGCGAGATCCGCGACGCCGTGCGCCGGGTGTTCCAGCTGTCCGAGGCGCCGACGGGTCGGCCGTCGTGGTCGCACCAGGTGTTCGGGTGCACGTACCCGGTGGCGCACGGTGAGCTCCGGATGTCGGTCAAGGACCTCGACGTCGCCGGCCCCGGCCGGGCCTACTTCGACGACCTGCGCACGAGTCTCGCCGGCGCCTCAGCGATCAAGGGGGTGGCGGCCTTCGGCTTCCCTGCCTTCGAGACGCCGCAGGGTGACGTCGTCTTCCTCAAGGACCACAAGACGCTGCGGGTCGACGCGACCCGGGTCGCGGCCGCGGACCTTCCGCAGGGCACGAACCGGCAGGACGCCGCGTACGGCGTCGCCGCCGCCGTGATCGCCTGCTGGACCGAATGAGGCCCACCTCGATGTGGCTCGCGCACCTGCCAGAGGGGACAATGGGCATTGGCGATGACGTGTACCGTCGTCATCTCCAGACCAGTGCCCCCTTCGGCCTCTCGCGGAGAGCGACAGCGGGCAGCAGCACCGCCTTCGAGAGAGTCCCGTGAAGCGTTTCGTCAGAAGCCCCTGGCTGTGGATCGTCGTCGCAGTGCTCGGCGTGCTGTTCGCACTCCAGTACCTCGCCCCCTCAGGCGGGTACGACGAGGTCACGTTCGGTGAGATGAACTCCTACATCGCCTCCGGCCAGGTGAAGCAGATCACCCTGATCGACGGCGACCAGCAGATCAAGGCGACCCTCAAGGACGGCGTCCGGTCCTCGGGCTCTGAGGTCACCGCGCACTGGCTCGACGGCACGCAGCAGACGGTGGAGAGCGCCATCCAGCAGCAGGTCGACAAGAAGACGATTCCGGCGAGCGGCTACGACATCAAGATCTCCAAGCCGAGCCTGCTCGCCTCGATCCTGACGACGCTGCTGCCCTTCGTGCTGATCGTGCTGCTCTTCCTCTTCCTGATGAACCAGGTGCAGGGCGGTGGCGGCCGCGGCGTCATGCAGTTCGCCAAGTCGAAGGCCAAGCTGATCTCCAAGGACATGCCGAAGACCACCTTCGGTGACGTCGCCGGCTGCGAGGAGGCGGTCGAGGAGCTCGGGGAGATCAAGGAGTTCCTCCAGGAGCCGGCCAAGTTCCAGGCCGTCGGCGCCAAGATCCCCAAGGGCGTGCTGCTCTACGGTCCTCCGGGCACCGGCAAGACGCTGCTCGCCCGCGCGGTCGCGGGCGAGGCGGGCGTCCCCTTCTACTCCATCTCCGGGTCCGACTTCGTCGAGATGTTCGTGGGCGTCGGCGCGAGCCGGGTCCGCGACCTCTTCGAGCAGGCCAAGGAGAACGCACCGGCCATCGTCTTCATCGACGAGATCGACGCCGTGGGCCGTCACCGCGGTGCCGGCATGGGCGGCGGCCACGACGAGCGGGAGCAGACCCTCAACCAGCTGCTGGTCGAGATGGACGGCTTCGACGTGCGTGGCGGCGTGATCCTGATCGCCGCGACCAACCGCCCCGACGTGCTCGACCCGGCGCTCCTGCGTCCGGGCCGCTTCGACCGGCAGATCCAGGTCGACGCTCCCGACCTCGCCGGCCGCCACAAGATCCTGCAGGTGCACTCGCGCGGCAAGCCGTTGGCGCCCGGGGTGGACCTGCTGTCAGTGGCGCGCCGTACCCCCGGCTTTACCGGCGCCGACCTCGAGAACGTCCTCAACGAGGCCGCGCTCCTGACCGCTCGCTCCAACCAGAAGCTGGTCACCAACGAGATGCTCGACGAGGCGATCGACCGCGTGATCGCCGGCCCGCAGCGGCGGACCCGCCTGATGAGCGAGAAGGAGAAGCTGATCACGGCCTACCACGAGGGCGGACACGCCCTGGTGGCCGCGGCGTTGCCGGGCAACGACCCGGTGCACAAGATCACGATCCTGCCCCGGGGCCGGGCCCTGGGCTACACGATGATCCTTCCCGATGCCGACAAGTACAGCCAGACCCGTAGCGAGATGCTCGACGCCCTGGCCTACATGATGGGTGGCCGCGCCGCGGAGGAGATGGTCTTCCACGACCCGACCACCGGCGCCGGTAACGACATCGAGAAGGCCACGGCCGTGGCCCGCGCCATGGTGACGCAGTACGGCATGACCGACCGCCTCGGCGCGATCAAGCTGGGCGAGAGCAACGGCGAGCCGTTCCTTGGCCGCGACTTCGGGCACACCAAGAACTACTCCGAGGACGTCGCCGCGATCATCGACGAGGAGACCAAGAAGCTCCTGCAGACCGCGCACCAGGAGGCCTACGACATCCTCGAGGAGAACCGCGACGTCCTCGACAGTCTGGTCCTCGAGCTGGTCGACAAGGAGACCCTCGACAAGGCCCAGGTCGCCCGGGTGTTCGAGGCGCTGCGCCGCCGCCCGCCGCGGCCGGCCTGGACCGGCTCACCGGACCGCAACCCCTCGCAGATCCCGCCGGTCGAGATCCCGCAGGAGATCCGCGACCGCGTGCACTCCAACGGCACCAAGCCGGAGGCCGACGCGGGTGCCATCCTCACGCCGCCGGGCTCGGGTGGCGACGTCCACGGCGGCCTGCTCGGGCCGGGCACCACCCCGCCGCAGCCGCCGGCGTGACTCGATGACGGACCCGATCGCCTACCCCCAGCGAGCACCGGGGGAGATCGCGCCGTTCGACCACGACCGAGCGGCCGCCGCGGTGCGCGAGCTGCTGATCGCGATCGGTGAGGATCCCGACCGTGAGGGGCTCAAGGACACCCCCGACCGCGTCGCCCGGGCCTATGCCGAGCTCACCACCGGGATCCGGCAGGTGCCCGAGGACGTCCTGACCACCACCTTCGACCTCGGGCACGACGAGATGGTGCTGGTGCGTGACATCGAGCTGTGGTCGATGTGCGAGCACCACCTGGTGCCTTTCACCGGCGTCGCGCACGTGGGCTACATCCCGGCCGAGTCCGGCAAGATCACGGGCCTGTCCAAGCTGGCCCGGCTGGTCGACGTGTACGCCAAGCGACCGCAGGTGCAGGAGCGGCTGACCACCCAGGTGGCCGATGCCCTCGTCGCCGCCCTCGACGCCCGTGGCGTGATCGTGGTGATCGAGGCCGAGCACCTCTGCATGACGATGCGGGGGGTCCGCAAGGCCGGAGCCCGCACGATCACCTCGGCGGTGCGCGGGCAGATGCACTCCAACGCGGCGACCCGCTCGGAGGCGATGGCGCTGATCAACAGCCACCGACGGTGAGCCGATCGAGATGACGGCGGAGCCGTTCGCCCTCCCGTTGCTGATGGGCGTGGTCAACGTGACGCCCGACTCCTTCTCCGACGGTGGTCGCTGGGCCACGCCGGAGGCGGCCGTGGTGCACGGCCGCGACCTGCTGGCCGAGGGCGCCGACCTGCTGGACATCGGCGGCGAGTCCACCCGGCCCGGCGCCACCCGCCCCCTCGTCGAGGAGGAGCTCGGCCGCGTCGTACCCGTGATCCGGGAGCTGGCGGCCGACGGGGTCGTGGTCTCGATCGACACCATGCGGGCGGAGGTCGCCGCCGCCGCGCTGGCCGCCGGAGCCACCATCGTGAACGACGTCTCCGGTGGCCTCGCCGACCCCCGGATCCTCGAGGTCGTGGCCGACTCCGACGCGACCTACGTGTGCATGCACTGGAGGGCGCACAGTGCGCAGATGAACGCCCACGCGACGTACGACGGCCCGGGCGGGGTGGTGGGCGCCGTGCGGGCCGAGCTGCTCGAGCGGGTCGACGCGTTGCACGCGGCCGGGGTGCCCGACGAGCGGATCGTGCTCGATCCCGGCCTGGGCTTCGCCAAGCGGGCCGAGCACAACTGGGCGCTGCTGGCGGGGCTGGCCGAGCTCCAGTCGCTGGGGTTCCGCCTGCTGGTGGGCGCCAGCCGGAAGTCGTTCCTCGGGACCCTCCTCGCCGATCCTGACGGGACGCCGCGCCCCGTCGACGAGCGCGAGCACGCGACCACGGCGCTGACCGTGCTGGTCGCCGCGCAGCGGGTCTGGGGCCTGCGGGTGCACGACGTACGAGCCGGGCGGGACGCGCTGCGCACCCTGGCCCGGTGGCAGGAGGGCTGACGATGACCGACGAGACGGGCGAGACGGGGGCTCCTCGCGCCCAGGACGAGCTGAGCGTGACCGGGATCGAGTGCTTCGCCCATCACGGCGTCTTCGAGCACGAGCGGCGCGAGGGACAGGTGTTCGTGATCGACCTGGTCCTGGGCCTCGACACCGCTCCGGCAGCGGCCTCCGACGACTTGCACGACACGGTCGACTACGGAAGTCTCGTGGCGCACGTGAAAGCCGCAGTCGAGTCTGATCCGGTCGATCTGATCGAGACCGTGGCCCAACGCATCTCGGACGTCTGCCTCTTGGACGATCGTGTTGAATGGGCCCGGGTCACGGTCCACAAGCCCGGGGCCCCGATCGACGCGACCTTCACCGACGTGACGCTGACGATCACCAGACCGATCACAGCGAGATCTTCCAGCCAGTGAGGTGCCGACCGTGACCGAGACACCCAACCCGAACATCGTCGACGCGGACACGCTCACCGGTGAGATGCGTCCGATCCGCCGCGCGGTGCTGTCGCTGGGGTCCAACCTCGGGGAGCGGCTCGCCAGCCTCCAGGGCGCGGTGAACGCGCTGGCCGACACCCCCGACGTGTGGATCACCGAGGTCTCGCCCGTCTACGAGACCGAGCCGGTCGACTCGCCCGAGGGCTCCGAGAAGTTCCTCAACGCGATCGTGCTGCTCGACACCACCCTGGCCGCGACCCGGCTGCTCGACCGCGCCCACGCCATCGAGGACGCCTTCGGCCGGGAGCGCACCGGCCAGGCCAACGCGCCTCGCACGCTCGACGTCGACCTGATCGTGGTCGGTGACCGCCGCGGGCACGACGATGCTCTGCGGCTGCCGCATCCGCGCGCGGCCGAGCGGGCGTTCGTCCTCCAGCCCTGGTACGACGTGGAGCCGGACGCCGTGATCCCCGACACCGGGGCCGTGGCCGATCTGCTGGAGGCGGTCGACCGCAGCGGGCTCACCAAGCGCGACGACATCGCGCTGCAGATGCAGTGACGCTCGCCCGGTGAACCGCCTTCGGCAGTCGTCGTCGGTGAGCGCCGTCCGGTGAGCGTCCCACCGCCCGAGGGACCCACCGATCCCGATCGCCGCCTCCGACCGATGAGCCCCGCGACGCTGTGCGCCTGGGGAGTGGCGGGCCTGGTGGCCGGCTGGCTCTTCCACCGCGTCCTCTACGGCGGTGCCAGGTTCGCCCCGATGGTCTCGTGGGCCCAGCCGACGGCGCTGCTGCTGGTCGCGGGGATCCTGGTGGGCACCGCCCGCTCGACCCGACGCAGCATCCAGCAGGGCGACGTACACATCTCTCCGCACCATGCGGTCAACCGCCTCGTGCTGGCCCGCGCCTGCGCCTACGTCGGCTGCCTGATGGCCGGCGGCTACTTCGGCTACGCCGTGAGCTGGTTCGGCGTGGACAGCGAGCTGGCCGCCGAACGCGCGATCAGGTCCTCGCTGGCGGGGGTCACCGGCCTCCTGGTGGTGGGCGCGGGGCTGCTCCTCGAACGCGCGTGTCGCGTCCCTCCGGAGGACGACGAGCCCTAGCCTGACCTCATGTCTTCCCCAAGGGCACGTCGTCGGCAGCGCAGCACCCGCGTGGTGACTGCTGCCGCACTCCTCGCCATCTCGGCGGTCGTCGTTCTCGGCGCCGCCATCAGTCGATCGCTGACACTGGTCACGATCGCCGCCGTCCTCGCCGTGGCCCTCGGAGCCGCGGCGGCCCGGATCATCTACTCCGAGCTGCTCGACTCGCGCCGCGCCGCCGCCGCCGACCGGGCCCGTCAGGCCCAGGCCTACCGCGAGATCGCCGAGGCGCGGTCCGCCGAGCACCAGGAGTTCGCCTCCGCGATGCAGCACCGGGTCGGCCTCGCCGAGCGCTCGGTGACGCAGCTCGAGTCGGCCGTGGTCGCCTCCCAGGGCCGCGCCGCCGAGGCGATGCGCAAGGTCAACCAGGAGGCCCGTCGCGCCGACCTCGCCGAGGCCGAGAGCGGTCGCCTGGCCGTGGCCCTCGACGAGTCCGAGAATCGCGCGGCCGAGGCCATCGTCCGGGTGGCCGAGCTCGAGCATTACAACGACGTCCTCCGCGCCGAGCTCGACACCGCAACGAACTGGCACCCGCCGCAGGTCCGGCACGCCTGACCGAGTCGGCGCAAACAGACACCCGTACGACGCCGAGTCGGCACAAACAGGCACTCAGTACGCGCTGAGTCGGCGCAAACACGCACCCGTCTGCCGCCGAGTCGGCGCAAAGACGCACCCGTTTGCCGCCGAGTCGGCGCAAACAGGCACCCGTACCGGGCCGAGTGATTGCGAATGACAGCCTCTTTGCGCCGACTCAGCGGGATCTAGCTGCCTCTTTGCGCCGACTCGGCGAGGGAGGAGCGCAGGGCGCGGTGGATGCCGCCGGGAGTCAGGATGCCGACGAACCGGGCGCCGTCCTTGACGCCGATCATCGGTCGGTCGTCGCGCAGGAGCACGGCCAGCGCCTCCTCCAGGGAGGAGTCCAGGTCGATGGCCGCGCCGAGGTCGCCGGTCGCGACGCCGTCCAAGGGCTCGAGGTGCGCGGGGTCCAGGCGGGTCACCGCCAGCCGGCGCAGGCCCGCCGTGGAGCCGACGAAGTCCGAGACGAAGTCGTCGGCGGGGCGCGCCAGCAGCTCCGCCGGGGTGCCGAACTGCGCGAGCCGGCCGCCCTCGGCGAGCACCGCCACCTTGTCGCCCATCTTCACGGCCTCGTCGATGTCGTGGGTCACCAGGACGACGGTCTTGCCGAGCTCGCCCTGGAGCTTGAGGAACTCGTCCTGGAGCCGCGCCCGCACGATCGGGTCGACCGCCGCGAACGGTTCGTCCATCAGCAGCACCGGCGGGTCCGCCGCCAGCGCCCGCGCGACGCCGACGCGTTGCTGCTGGCCGCCCGAGAGCTGGTGCGGGTAGCGGTCGGCGTACAGGTCGGGGTCGAGCCCGACCAGGGCGAGCAGCTCGCGCGCCCGCTCCTGCGCCTGGGCCTTGGGCGTCCCGATCAGTGACGGGACGGTGGCGACGTTGGTCGCGATCCGCTGGTGCGGGAACAGCCCGATCTGCTGGATCACGTAGCCGATCCGCCGCCGCAGCTGCACGGGATCCTCCGACATGACGTCGCGACCCTCGAGGAAGATCCGCCCGGACGTCGGCTCGATCAGCCGGTTGATCATCTTCAGGGTCGTGGACTTCCCGCAGCCGGACGGCCCGACCAGGCAGACCACCTCGCCGGCCGCGATCTCCAGATCGAGCTCGTGCACCGCCACCGTGCCGTCGGCGTACTTCTTGCCCACGCCCTCGAGCCGGATCATGGATTCGCCGGTGCTGCCGTCCCGCCGGGAGGAGGTAGCGTTCATGCGGTGACCCTACTAGCGGCCGACGGGATCTCCATCGCGCCCAGCTGCTACAGCCGGCTCACCAACCACTGGATCTGCGGCTCCTACCTCCAGGACCGCTCCTCCGACCTCGTGCACGCGACCGTCCAGCACCTCGAGATCACCGGGGTGTCGATCGTGCTGAGCATCGCGATCGCGTTCCCGCTGGCGCTGCTGGCGCGACGCGTGCCCCGGCTCCAGGGGCTGATCCTCGGCACCAGCACGGCGATCTACACGATCCCGAGCCTCGCCCTCTTCCCGCTCCTCGTGCCCTTCACCGGCATCACCGCCACCACCGTGGTGATCGGGCTGGCGCTCTACGCACTCACGATCCTGGTCCGCAGCATGCTCGCGGGACTGGTCGGCGTACCCGCCGAGGTGCGCGAGTCGGCGACCGGGCTGGGGTACGGCGCCACCCGGCTGCTGTTCCGGATCGAGCTGCCGCTCGCCCTGCCGGTGATGATGGCCGGGCTGCGCGTCGCCACCGTCTCCACGGTCGCGCTGACCACGGTCGGCACCCTGGTCAGCTACGGCGGCCTCGGCAACCTGATCGCGGACGGAGTGCAGAACGACTTCAAGGCCGAGCTGCTCGCGGCCAGCGTGCTCTGCGTCGTCCTGGCCTTCGCGCTCGACGCCCTGATCGTCGCCGCCCAGTGGCTGATCACGCCGTGGGCCAGGAGGCGGTCCGGATGAGGGTGCTCCGCGAGACCTGGGACTACCTCACGACCTGGTCGCACTGGCACGGTGCCGACGGGATCTGGACCCTCCTGGTCCAGCAGCTGCTCCTCAGCGTCACCGCGCTCGCCGTGGCCGTGCTGATCGGCCTCCCGATCGCGCTGTGGCTCGGGCACCTCGGCCGGGGCGGCTTCGTCGCGATCAACACCTCCAACATCGGCCGCGCCGTCCCCACCTTCGCCCTGCTCGCGATCCTGGTGACTCTCGACCACCCGGGCGTGGCGACGTTCGGTCCCTACGGCCGGGCCGGGCTGGCCACGCTGATCGCCCTGAGCCTGTTCGCCCTGCCACCGATCATCACCAACGGCTACGTCGCGGTCGACGAGGTCGCCGACGAGATCAAGGAATCCGCCCGCGGCATGGGGATGACCGGTGGCCAGCGCTTCCTGCGCGTCGAGCTGCCGCTGGCCCTGCCCCTGGTCGTCTCGGGTGTCCGGCTCGCCCTCGTGCAGGTCTGGGCGACCGCCACGATCGCGGCTCTGGTGGCCGGGCCGGGGCTCGGCAGTCTGATCACCGAGGGTTTCTACCGCACCGACTACCCCAAGGGCATCGCCGCGGCGATCGTGGTCGCGGTGGTCGCCTTCCTGCTCGAGCTGCTCGGTGCGGCCGCCGAGCGTGCGGTCGACCCGGTACGCCGGGCCGCGCGCGAGACCACCACCCGGAAAGGTGGTCGCACCCCTGTGAACGTTGGGGGATGATGAGCGTCCTGCCCTGGCAGCACAAGGGCACCGGACACGCGCGGCCTTCGGTCGCGGGACACAGAAGGTGAGATCCATGCAATTGCGATTCCTGGCCGGAGCAGCAGCAACCACCTGCGCGGCCGTCGTGCTCGCCGGATGCGGCAGCGGCACCAGCAGCACAGCCACCGGCGGCACCAGCACGCCGCCGGCATCCTCGAGCAAGGGGACCGTCACCATCTCGGGGCAGAACTTCACCGAGGCCGAGATCGTCGCCGACATGTACGCCGGGGTGCTGGCCAAGGCCGGCTACACCCCCAAGGTCAAGCTGGTCGGCACCCGCGACATCTACATGAAGGTCTTCCCCAAGAGCGTGGACGTCGTACCCGAGTACGTCGGCGGCATCCTGGAGTTCCTGAACGGCACCTACAACGGCGCCGGCGCCTCGCCGGTGACGCTGTCGGACGCCGCGAAGTCGATCAGCGACTCCCAGTCGCTGCTGAAGAAGGCCAAGATCACGCTGCTCAACCCGTCGCCGGCGACCGACAGCAACGCCTTCTTCGTCTCCAAGGACTACGCCGACCAGAACAACGTCTCGACGCTGTCCGACCTCAAGGGGAAGTCGGTCGTGCTGGCCGCAGCCCCCGACTGCAAGGGGCGCCTCGACTGTGAGGGCGGCCTGTCCAGCAAGTACGGCATCGACATCACCAAGATCCTGCCGCTGGGCTACGCCAGCCAGCAGACCTACGACTCGGTGCTGCACGGTGAGTCGCAGCTCGGTGAGACCAGTACCACCGACGGCACGCTCGACAGCCAGGGCCTGGTACTGCTCACCGACGACCTGAAGATCCAGCCGGCGGAGAACCTCGTCCCGGCGGTGTCGGCCAGCTTCCTGGCGGCCCACCCCGACGTGGCCAAGCCGCTCAACGACCTGATGGCGGCGCTGACCACCGCGAAGCTGACCGAGCTCAACGCCAAGGTCGCGGTCGACCGCGAGAAGCCCCAGGACGTCGCGGACCAGTTCCTGTCCGACGCCGGCCTGAGCTGACCCGGCCGATCAGGCCTCGGACGGGCGGACGGCGAGCGCCTCGGCGGAGATCGACTCGGGATCGAGTCCCGGGATCTCCAGCCGGGTTCCGCCCCGCCCGTCCGGCGCCCGAGCGACCCGTGCGCCTGCCAGCCCCCGGAGGTGGCCGATCACGGTGACCGCGTCGGCCCGGCGGTCCTGCTCGACGAGCCAGCCGGTGAGCCGGTGCACGGGCGGCAGGACGCTGTGGGTGAGGGAGTGCTCGCCCCACAGCTCGCGGACCCCGGCGACCAGCAGGTCCCACCACGCGTCGTCAGCCTCGGGGATCAGCACGAAGTAGCGCCACATGTCGGCGGGCAGGATGCGCTCGAGGAGAGCAAGCTCGAGCGGCTCGGAAGCACGCCGTCGTACGGACTCCAGGGTCAGCTGCTTGGTCGCCCACCGGTCGGCCAGGTCGGTCACCGACGCGCGCTGCTGGGTGATCGACGACCCGTCGGAGCGGATCCGCCAGTGGTAGACCACCTCGGGCGTGACCGCGATCTTCCGGGCCGCGAGGAACGCCTCCGTGGACGTCGGCTGGTCCTCGTAGCGGACCCCTTCGGGCCAGGACAGGTCCTGCTGCTCCCAGAAGTCGCGGCCGAACAGCTTGTTCCAGGCGAAGACGTCGCCGAGCAGGTCGGGGCAGTCGTCGATGGTGAGGGTGCGCTCGGCCGGGTGGAGGCGACTCATCCACGGCACCGGTACGAGCTCGTCGTCCTCCAGACGCGCGATGTTGCCGGTGACCAGGTCGGCGCGGGTCTGCAGGATCCTGCCCACCATCGTCGAGTAGGCGTCGGTCGGCACCAGGTCGTCGGAGTCGGCGAAGGCGAGCAGGTCGCCGGTGACGTGGCGGACGCCCTCGTTGCGGGCCGCCCCGAGCCCGCGGTTGGGGGTGCGCACCACCCGGACCCGGTCGTCGCCGGCCGCCACCTGCTCCGCGAGCTCCGCGGACCGGTCGGTCGAGCCGTCGTCCACGACGATCACCTCGAGCCTGCGATGGGTCTGGGCGAGCAGGCTGGACAGGCACGCCACGACGTAGGGCTCGACGTCGTGGACCGGGACGACGACGCTCACGAGGGGGGAGTTCCGTCGCCACACGGTCCGCACTGTACCCACGCTTGTCGAGGCTCCAGCCTCGCTAGGATGAGCGGACGCTCGAGACGCCCCCCGGGGCAAGGAGGACGTTCCCTGATGCGTGGTGGGGTGCGGCTCAGGCGCAGCGTCCACCGGCTCGGACTCGCGACGGCGCGACGCCTTCCGGGTCCCGTGCGGGTCCCCCGCCTGCTCAGCGTCGTCGTACCCGTCCGCGAGTCGGACGCGGAGCTCGACCAGTGCCTGAGGGCACTGCGCCACCAGACCCACCCCGCCTGCGAGGTCGTGGTCGTGGACCTCGGGACCTCCCCGACGGTGGCCGACGTGGCCGCACGGCACGCCCAGGAGGACTACCGGGTGCGCGTCGTCCGAGCCGAGGGCGGCCTGGCGGCCGGGCGCAACCGCGGAGCCGAGCTGGCCGTGGGGGAGTACCTCGCGTTCGTGGACGCCGACGACATCGTGACCCGGCACGGCTTCGCTGCCACGCTGGCCGCCCTCGAGGAGTCCGGCTCGGACCTCGCGGTCGCCGCGTACCGTCCTACCCGGCGCGGTCAGGTGTTTCCGGTCGCGGGACCGATCGCGGCGCTCCACAGCGTCCGGCGGCTCCACACCTCGGCCGCGGTCGTGCCCGACCTGCTGGCGAACACGGTCACCGGTGCCCGCGTGTTCCGGCGCAGCGCCTACGTCGCCGGCAGGTGGCGGTTCGCCGACCTGCCGAGCTGCGACGACGCCCACAGCGTCACCTCCTACCTCGGGGCGACGGGGGTCGACGTCCTGACGCACGTCGGCCTGCTGGTGCGCCGGCAGTCCGACCGGGCGCCGCTGACCCGGCGTACGACGGACCTCGACGGCCTGCGCGCCCTCGGCGCGGGGGCCCGTGCTGCTGCCGACCTGCTGCCCGCTCGGCTGGCTGAGGTGTACGTCGCGGAGGTGATCGCCGGCCCTGCGGAGGCGTTCCTCGACCGGGCCTGGCGGTGCCCCGACGACTACTGGTCCGAGCTGCGTGACCTGGTCGACGACCTGCGGGTCCGCGCGGGCGACGAGGCGATGACGCGGGTGCCTGCCTACCGGAAGGCGCTGGTCGCGCTCGTGACCGCGGACGAGCGCGACCGGGCACGAGCGTTCCTGACCAGCGTGCGCCCCGACCCACGCCGCTACGCCACGACCGTCCGACGCCGCGAGGGACGCAGCGTCGTGGTCGCCGACTACGGTCCCGACTGGTCGGCGGTGTCGCCCGATGACCGGACCCTCGCGGACCTCCAGGTCGGCGTCCGTGCCGAGGTGAACGCCGTGCGCGTGCTCGACGCGTCCACGGTCGAGCTGCGGGGCTGGGCCTACCTCGACAACGTGGACCTCACCGCCGTCACCCCGTCACTGCAGCTGGTCCTGCGCTCCGACGACGGCCGGCAGGTCGAGCTCGAGGTGACCCCGGCCCGGTCCGCCGAGGCCGACGCCGCCAGTGAGCTGTGGGTGGCCGACGTCTCGACGAGCGGCTTCGTCGGCGTGCTCGACACGGACCGGGTCACCGGCAGCGGGGTCTGGAGCCTGGCCGCGCGGCTGACCGTGGACGGTCTCGAAGGCGTCGGTGGCGCGACCATCCGGCCGTGGACGATGGCCGGGGTTCCGGCCTGGACCGATGCCTCCCGACGGGTGCTGGCGGTCGACCACGACGACTTCGGTCGGTTCGAGCTGCGGGTCGAGCCGCCGGGGACCTCGGTCGCGGACCTGCGGCTCGCCGGGGACCGGCTCCTGCTCGTGGTGCCGGAGGGTGTGGACCGGGTCGAGCTCGAGCCGCTGCCGGGAGGTCCTGCGCTCGCCACGTCACGGGTCGACGCCGTGACCCACCGTGCCGACGTGTCGCTCCAGGACCTCGGCGCCGACGCGCGCTGTCGGCTGACCGGGTACGACGCCGCCGGCCGACGACACCGACTGCTGCAACCGGCGGAGCCCTTCCCCGACGATCCCCGGGTGCGGGCCGGGCGTCGTGGCGACGTCGAGGTGGTGGCCGCGGCCCGCGCTGCGGAGCTCCTCTCGGTGGAGCTCGACGGCGAGAGCCTCGTGGCCCGGCTCCGGCTGCCGTCGCAGGTGGCCGGGTGGGAGACCGCGTTGGTCGAGGGCCAGAGCGTCGTCCCTGGCACGACCGTCCCGGCCGGGCCCGGCCTCGTGGAGGCGCGCTACCCGCTGGTCCAGGCCGCGTGGGGCAGGCCGCCGCTGCCGCTTCCGTCGGGCCGGTACGCCGTCGCGGTGCGCAACCGTGAGCTGACCGACTGGGTCACCGCCCGCCCGGGGCCAGATCTGCTGTCCACCCTCCCCGTCGACGCGCTCCAGGACAGGATGCGGCTGCGGGTCGAGACCTTCGCTCCCGACGACCCGGGCGTCCGCCTCGTCGTGGGGCCGCCTCTCGCCGACGACGAGCTCGGCCGGCGACACCAGCGGCTGCTGCGCGAGGCGACCCGGGTGGAGGTCGCCGACCGCTCGAGTGTCTTCCTGCGCGCGATGTTCTCGGAGTTCGCCAACGGCAACGGCCTCGGCCTGCACGAGGAGCTGGTCCGGCGCGGGTCGTCTCTCGAGCTGCTCTGGTCGGTCGCGGACCACTCGGTGCCCGTGCCTCCGGGAGGGACAGGCGTCGTCGAGCTGAGCCGGGCCTGGCACGAAGCGGTCGCCCACTCCCGCTACCACGTGGTCGACGTCCACCAGCTCGAGTGGTTCGTGCGGCCTCGTGAGCAGGTGCTGATCCAGACCTTCCACGGCTATCCCTACAAGCTGATGGGGCATGCCTGGTGGGAGAAGATGGGCAACAGCGTCCAGGAGATCGGGAGCCTGGACCGGCGGACCCGCGAGTGGAGCGCGCTGGTCAGTCCGGCGCCGTACGCCACCCCGCTGCTGCGGGCGGCGTTCCTGGATCCCGCCGGTGCCGACGACGTCCCGATCCTCGAGATCGGCTACCCACGCAACGACGCGCTGCTGCGGCCGGAGGCGTCGGTCCTGCGCACCCGGACCCGCGCGTCCCTCGGCCTCGCCGACGACGCGGTCGCCGTCCTCTACGCCCCGACCTTCCGCGACTACCTCTCCGCCGAGGACCGGACGGCCCGCACCGTCAGCTTCTTCGACGCCGACCAGGCGCTCGCGCAGCTGCCGGACAACTACGTGCTGCTGATGCGCGGGCATGCCTTCAACGCCCGGATCCGCGCCGACCGGGTGAGGTCCACCGAGCGGGTCATCGACGTGACCGACCATCCCGACGTCACCGAGCTGATCCTCGCCTCCGACGTCGCCGTGCTCGACTACTCGTCGCTGCGCTTCGACTACGTGCTGTCCGGCAAGCCGATGGTGTTCCTGGTGCCCGACCTCGCGGCCTACGACCGAGCCAGGGGAGGGCTGGTCCCCTACGCCGAGACGGCGCCCGGCCCGCAGACCACGAGCACCGAGGAGACGGCGACCTGGCTGGCCGACCTGCCGCGGCTGACGACGCAGTACGCCGAGGCACGCCGGCGTTTCCGCAGCGACTTCGTCGGGCTCGACGACGGCCAGGCGGCCTCCCGCCTCGTCGACGCGCTCTTCGTCCCCCGCGGGGACGGGTGAGGTCACCGGGCGCAAGGGGGTCGGCGTTTCGCAGGACCTGCGACTGCCCCGCTGGCTTGGTGCGCAGGTCTCGACCGATGACGCGAAGCCCATCGGGTTCAGGTAACTTCGGCGCGTGAGTCGACTGGGAGACGCCGTACGCCGGCGTCCGCGGGTGCACGCCGCGGCCCGTCGCCTGGCCCGGACCCGGATCGCCCGCACCGCTCGCGCCCGGCTCCGGCCGCCCGCGATCAGCGTGATCGTCCCGTTCTACAACGTCGAGGAGTACCTCGCCGAGTGCCTCGACTCCCTGCTGGCGCAGGACTTCGGTGACGTCGAGGTGCTCCTCGTCGACGACGGTTCGCCGGACGGCTCGCGCGCGATCGCCGAGGACTACGTACGCCGCGACCCTCGGGTCCGCCTCCTGACCCGGCCGAACGGCGGGCTCGGAGCCGCCCGCAACACGGGGGTCCGCGCCGCCCGCGGGAGCTTCCTCACCTTCGTCGACTCCGACGACCTGGTGCCGCCGGGCGCGCTCCGGGTGCTGGTCGAGACCGCACGCCGGACCGGGTCGGACATCGTGGTGGGGTCGGTCGAGCGCTTCGACAGCCTGGCCACGTGGAGCCCCGACTGGGTGACCACCGTGCACGGCGAGCAGCGCGAGCGGATCACGATCGAGGAGTTCCTGCCGCTGCTGCGCAACCTCTACACCTGGAACAAGCTGTACCGACGGGACTTCTGGGAGGCCCAGGACCTGTGGTTCCGCGAGGGCGTGGCCTACGAGGACCAGCCGATCGTGACCCAGCTCTATGCGCGCGCCGCGGCCATCGACATCGTCCCGGACGTCGTCTACCGCTACCGCGCCCGCGACGACAAGAGCTCCATCAGCCAGCAGACGGCGTCGGTCAAGGACCTGCGGCAACGGATCGAGGCGTGGGAGCTGAGCCGCCGTGTGTTGCTCGCCGAGTCCACGCCGACCCTGTACGCCGGGTGGTTGCAGACGCTCTTCGACGCCCACTTCCACTGGTACCTCCGCAGCCAGGGCGTCGTCGACGACGACTACTGGCGCGAGCTCGTGGCCGCCGTCCGCTCCCTGACGGCAGACGCCTCCGACGAGATCTGGCGGGCTGCGAGTCCGGCCCGTCGGGTGCTGATCACCCTCGCGCTGCTCGACCGTCGCGACGATGCCCGCGAGTTCGTCTCGCGCAACGCGTTCAAGACCGAGCAGTGGCCCGCACGGGTCGTGGAAGGCGGCGTGCTCCTCGAGCTGCCGTTCCACGACGACCCCGACCTCGACCAGTCCCTGTTCCGGCTCGACCCCGCCCAGCTCGTCGTCAGCCACGCGGTGGAGAACCTCCACTGGCGCACCACCGACGACGGCGTCGACTGCCTCATGTCGGGCTGGGCGTTCCTGCGCAAGGTCGACCTCGCGACGTACGACGCGAGCGCCGAGGTCGTCCTCGTCAACGAGCGCACCGGCGAGGAGGTCGCGTTCCCCTCGAGCGGGCCCTCGCGCACCGCGTTCCCCCCGCCGTCGGAGGACCTCTGGTGCGACTACCGGCCGGGCACGTTCAGCGTCGAGCTCCCGCTGTCCCGGGTGTGGGCGTCGGGCCGGCCGGGCGACAGCTGGCGGGCCATGCTCCGCGTCACCGCTGCGGGCTTCACGGTCGCCTGCGACATCAACCGCCTGGTCCGGTCCGGCTCCGCCGGCGCGGTCCCGGCCGCCGGGCTTCCCGACGGCGGCCGCCTGATCGCGGACTGGCGTCATGGGCGTCCGCTGGTGTTCCGCATCGACCGCCGCGGTGTCCACGTCGGCGACCTCTCGCTGCAGGGACGGACCCTGCGCGGCTCCGTCTCGGGGCGCGGGGCGCAGGAGGTCCGTGAGGTCGTGCCGCTGGGGCCGGGCGGCGGCTTCCGGGTCGGCGTCGAGGCCCACCGGTTCGAGCTGACCCTTCCCGCGGAGGTCGACCCCGCTCCCGGCCAGGTGGTCGGATGGCGGGTGCAGGGACGCGACGACTCCGACGCCGCGCGCCCGCTGGTGCCCGAGGCGACGTCGTACGACGGGCTGAGTGACGAGTCCGGTCCCACCGCGCTGGTGGTCGAGACCGACCGCAACGGCGAGCTCGTGGTCAGCGAGCGCCGCCTGGGCGCTCAGGCCGACGAGGTGCTCGTGCGCGACGCGCAGGTCGTCGTCCGCGGCCGGGTGTTCGGCCCCGGCACGTCGTCGGTGCGTGTGCTGACCCGGCACAAGAAGACGGTCTCCGCGAGCGAGCGGGTCAGCCTGTCGGAGGGCCGATTCGAGGCCGTCCTCCCGCTGACCCACGAGGTGTACCGGTTCGGCCAGCGTCCGCTGCCGACCGGTGACCACGACCTGTCGGTCGAGGTCGGCCTCACCTCGGGTGAGGTGCACGAGGTGCCGTTGACCGTGTCGATGGAGCTCAGCGCCTCCCTGCCGGTGCCGATCGCCACCGACCGGCACGAGGGAAGGGTGGTCCGCGGCCCCGACGCCGTCACCCAGATCACCCTCCAACGGCCGATCGGGGACGCCCGCGGTCAGTACGCCCAGAACCACTTCCGCCGGGCCGCCGAGGCCCGCCGGTCCGGCGGGCTCCATCGCGGCCTGCTCGTGCGGTCCTACTTCGGCGAGCTGGCCACCGACAACGGTGTCTCGGTGCAGAAGGAGCTGCGGCGCCGCGGTTCCGACCTGCCGGTCTACTGGGCGGTCCAGGACCACTCAGTCGTCGTACCGGACGGCGGTATCCCGGTGATCGTGAACTCCGCGGAGTGGTACCGCCTGCTCGGCTCGGCCCGCTACTACCTCGACAACATGTACCAGCCGGACTTCCATCGCAAGCCCGAGGGACAGGTGATCATCGAGACCTTCCACGGCTACCCGTTCAAGCAGATGGGGCGCCCGCACTGGGACAACCTCGGCTTCTCGCGGGCGCTGGTCGACTCCTACGTACGACGCGCCGCGGACTGGGACTACCTCGTGTCCCCGGCGCGCTACGCCACCCCGCTCCTGACCCGCGACTTCGTCTACGACGGCGAGGTGCTCGAGATCGGCTACCCGCGCAACGACGTCCTGCACTCCGACGAGGCCGACGAGATCCGGGCCGACGTGCGGTCGTCACTCGGCGTCCGTCCTGACCAGACCGCCGTCCTCTACGCCCCGACCTTCCGCGACTACCTGGCCCGCGACGACACGCGCGCGGTGATGCCGTCGTTCCTCGACTTCGCGCACGCACACCGGCGACTCGGCGACGACGTGGTCATCCTGATCCGGGGTCATGCATTCAACGCGCGGACCCGGCAGCGCGTCGGCCCGATCCCCGGAGCGGTGGACGTGACCGACTACCCGGAGGTCTCCGACCTCTATCTGGCGGCCGACGCGGCGATCGTCGACTACTCCTCCCTCCGCTTCGACTTCGGCGTCACCGGCAAACCGATGCTCTTCCACGTGCCCGACCTCCAGCGCTACCAGGAGAGCAGGGGGTGGCTTTTCGACTTCGAGCCCACGGCGCCGGGCCCGCTCCTGTCCACGACCGACGAGGTCGTGGACGCCCTCCTGGACCTCGACGCTGTGCGGACGACGTACGCCGACGCGTACCGCAGGTTCCACGACGACTACCTCGATCTCGACGACGGTCAGGCGGGTGCCCGGCTGGTCGATGCGGTCTTCGTGCCGCGTGGCGACGCATGACAGACTGCGTCCCGACCTCGCCCGAGACCGACCGCAAAGGAGGCTGGCGTCGTGTCCAGTGCCGAGCGGCGCGTCGTCCTCGTCCTCGGGCCCGGGCGTAGCGGCACCAGCACCGTCGCCGGTCTGCTGGCGCACAGCGGGTTCAGCGTTCCCGACGCCGTGGCTCCCGAGGAGTCCAACCCGGTGGGCTTCTTCGAGCCCGAGTGGGTGATGAGGTTCCACACCGAGCTGCTCGAACGAGCCGGCGTCCGCACCCTCGACGCCGATCCCGAGGCCCTGGCCGCGATGGCATCGGCGCTGCAGGACGGCACCGTGCGCGGCAGGCTCCGCGACTGGCTGGCCGAGTCCCTCGAGCAGCACGACCGGCTCGTGGTCAAGGACCCCCGGCTGGCGTGGTTCCACGACCTCTGGACCGGCGTCACCGCTGAGCTGGGCGAGGAGCCGGGGTTCGTGCTGATGCTGCGGCACCCGTCGGAGGTGGCCTCGAGTCGTGCCGAGTTCTACCAGTCGCGCGAGATCTCGGCGGTGGCGGGCTGGGTCAACGTCGCCCTGATGACCGAGCGACTCACCCGCGGCTCGGCACGTGCGCTGGTCCACTACTCCCGGCTGACGACCGACTGGCGCACCGAGGCGGTCCGGTTGCGCGACCGGCTCGGGCTGAGGCTCGAGCCCGGTCCCGAGGTGTCCCCGCATCCCGTGGACGAGTTCATCGACCCGACGCTGCGCCGGCGTGAGCCGGGCTGGGGCGACTCGTCGGTGCCGGCCCACCTCCGCGACCTCGCGGACGCGACGTTCGATGCCCTGGGCGACGTCGCCGACCACGGTGACTCGAGCGGGAGCGCCGAGCGACTCGACGAGCTCGGCCGGGCGTACGACGCGATGCACGCGGCCGCGCTCGACCTGGTCCGCAACCACGTCGTACGCGACCAGCGGCGAGCCGTGGAGCGGGCCCGCCAGCGGGTCCGGAAGCGGATGCGAGCGGCCGACCGCGCCCCGCGCCACACCCCCAGCTCCCAGCGTGAGAGGTCGTCGTGAGCACCCTCGTCCTGATCACCGGCACCGGCCGCAGCGGCACCAGCACCATGTCCGGTGCCTTCCACCATCTGGGTCTGCACGTGCCCGGCCCCTACCTCGGTGCCAACGAGTCCAACCCCAAGGGCTTCTTCGAGTCCCGCTGGGCGGTGCGCTTCCACAAGCAGATCACCGAGGGCGCCTCGATCCACGAGTTCGACAGTCGCCCGGAGGCGTTCGACCTGGCGCAGGCCGCGGTGACCGACGAGCTGCGCGCCAAGCTGCGCGGCTTCCTGTCCCGCGAGACCAACGGCCACGACCAGGTCGTGGTCAAGGACCCGCGCTCGGTGTGGACGCAGGAGGTCTGGCGGGCGGCCGCGGCCGAGCTGGGCGTCGACATCCGCTACATCTCGATGCTGCGTCACCCGGCCGAGGTGGTCGGCAGCCGCACCACCTACTACGCCCATCCCACCGACCAGGCGCGGCGGCGTTCCTACGAGACCTTCAACGTCGCCCGCTGGATCAACGGCTCCCTCGTCAGCGAGCGCGAGACGCGCGGGCAGTCCCGGGCCTTCGTCTCCTACGTCGACCTGCTCACCGACTGGCGACCGGTCCTGACCGGCCTGGCCGACGACCTCGGTCTCCACTACGACGTCGACGTGGCGGGGGGCGCGCCCTCGGCCGTGGACGACTTCATCGATCCCGGCCTGCGCCGGCACCGCGTGACCTGGGACGACCTCGAGGTCCCCGACGCGCTGCGCGAGATCGCCGAACAGGTCTGGTCCGGACTGCTCCGGCTCCAGGCCGCTCACGGGACGGACGACGCCGCGTCCGCGGGCCTCGACGAGCAGGCCGAGCGCTACCGCCGGCTGTTCTCGTCATCCGCCGACATCGCGCACGACGCCGTGGAGTCCGAGCGGCAGGGTCTGCGACCCCGAGGTTCCGCACGCGACGGTGCCCCGAGCGCGGCACCGGCACCGAAGCCGGCGCCCGCGGGGGTCGACGGGATGCCGGTCGGCCAGGTCGGTGGCCGCGACCTCGTGAAGGTCGTCCTGGCCCGGGCCGGCCGCAAGGTGGGTCGGCTCCGACGGACCCGGGGATGACCGGGCTGGCGCCGGAGGACGTCGGCCCCCTGCCCGACGGCTCCCACCTCCTCCACATCGGGCCGCAGAAGACCGGCTCCACGGCGCTCCAGTGGTCGCTGCACCGGCAGCGGGCCGTCCTCGCCGAGCACGGCGTCGTCTATCCCGGGCCTGGCGTACGACCGCGCTACGCCCTGGGTGCCGGCCTCGGCTACTCGACCCCGCGGGGCGGACGCCAGGCCAGCCGCCGAGCCTGGCGGCGGCTGCTGGACGAGATCGCCGACCCAGCCGCGCGCCTGGTCTGCGTCAGCCACGAGGCGTTCGGCCGGGCCACCGACGCGCAGGTCACCGAGACGGTCGCCACGCTGGGCGGCGACCGGCCCCACGTGCTGATGGTGGCGCGACGCTACGACCGCCTCCTCCCGTCGCAGTGGCAGCAGCGGGTCAAGGCCCGGATCACCTTGTCGTACGACGAGTGGCTGCAGATCGCGCTCGGCCCTCCTGCCCCCGACAACCCGGTCTGGCGCAACATCTGGGTACCCCACGACTCGGTCGAGCTGGCCCGGCGCTGGGCCGAGGCCGTCGGTGAGGACAACCTCACCGTGCTGGTGGCCGACGAGCGCGACCGCACCCTGCTGCCGTCCGTCGTCGAGCAGATGCTCGGCGTACCACCCGGCCTGCTGGCACCCGGCGACCAGGTCGTCAACCGATCCCTGAGCCACAGCGAGGTCGAGCTGCTCCGCGCGGTCAACCTGCACTTCGAGGAGCGTGGGTTCGCCGACCAGCGCTACCACCGCCTGGTCAACCGTGGGCTGATCCGCGCTCTGGTCACCGCCGATCGGCACCCCGACGACCCGCCGATCCCGCCGTTGCCGGACTGGGCGTGGACGCCGCTCGTCGAACGCAGCCGGTCGCGGGTCGAGGGCCTGGACCGGCTCGGCGTCCGGGTCGTCGGCGACTCCTCGAACCTGGTCCTGCCCGACGAACCTCCCGCCGGGGCCGTCGCCTCGCACTCCGCCGGCGAGCCCGGATCCCTGAGCATCCCGCTCGAGGTCGCGGCCCGGGCACTCGACGGCCTCGTGGACGGTGCGGTCAGGGACCGGGCACAGTCGATCCGGGCCGCCGGTCTCGACGACCCGGATCCGACCGTGGCAGACGCGGACGACGACGAGGACTATCCCGACCCTGACTGACCGGTCGGGGTCTCGGTCTAGTCGTCGTCGACGATCGTCCCGGTGGCGACTCCCTGGCTGACGACCGTGTCGAACGCGTTCACCAGACTGAGCACGAACGTCTTGTCCGGACCACGCTTGGTGTTCGGCACGGTGTAGACCAGGATCCGGTCGTTGGACGGGTCGTTGTCGTAGAGCGAGCTGTCGTCGACGGTGAAGTCCTCGCCCTTGACCGCCGTACCCCCGGTGACCTGGACGTCGGCGAAGCCGTGGCTCCGGTCGCCGTTCAGCCTGAAGACCATCGGGCTCTGGCGTGACTGCCACGGCTTGTTGAACTCCGGGGACGACACCTGGGTGTCCTGGAACCCGACCGTGCCGACGGGCGGGACGTAGTTCAGCGACTGCGGAGTCACGTAGGTCGACATGATCGGGTAGTGGTCGGAGTGGATCTCGTGGATGAAGACCGTCGAGCTGGCCGCAGGCGTCGGCGCCCAGATCTGGTCGATGTAGGCACCGCAGTGCGACTTGCTGGGCGGGCACTGGTTGTCGATGTGGGTGCCGTAGTTGTTGAGCTTCTGGCCCTGCCAGTTGGCGATCAGGTGCAGGCCTGTCAGCTTGTGGTACGGCGCCTTGGGCAGCTGCACCTGCCGGTCTGCGGCGTAGCCGATGTTGAAGTCACCGGTGACGTAGACCTGCCAGCCGGCCTCCTGCTCGGCGAGCACGGCGGCCTTGACCGCCTTCACCTGATGCACGTAGACGTGGTACGTCAGGGGCGCGTTCCGGCGCGGGCGCCCCTCGTTCATCGCGGCCCGGATCAGGTGCACGTTGATCACGGAGAACTCGTAGCCCGTGGAGATCTGGCGGAGCCGGACCACCGGAGCCCACAGGGCCTTCCACGGCATCGTGCCGCCGGTCTTGTTGCTCTCCACCCGCGTGGCGTCCGACAGCTTCACCTCCTTGGCGGAGATCAGCTCGTAGACGTGCGGGTTCCAGATCACCGGGTCCTGGGGCAGGTCCGCGGGGTGGTAGATGCGCCAGCTCGTGTCGCCGTCCAGGTACTGGCGGCGCGGCGCGGCGCCTGCCTCCTGGAGTCCGGCCACGTCGACCTGGGACTTGATGAAGTCCACGCCCTGACGGAACTGGTCGATCGGCTGGCTGATCTCGATGTTGTAGCTGCCGATCCGGAGTGGACCGGGCGCGGCGGCCTCTACAGCGCCAGCAGGTGAGGACGCTGCCGGCGCGAGGGCGAAGAGCACGCTGCCGGCGAAACCGGCGAGCGCGAGACCGAGAGACGGCCGTCGCAGGGGGTCGGTGAACCGCATTACTTCCTCCGGGGGGGTCAGAGGACCGCGGGAAGCTCCCGCGACGGTTCGAAGTTAGGGCTCCTGGCGCCGGCGCGTAGAGCGAACGCCAAGGTTTTACCGAGTTGCCTACCAAGGTCCCGACCGGGTCACCCCGAATGACTACGAGGGCTAGGAGGTCCGCACTACCCCGAGGGCGAGCAGCAACGCGGGTGGGGGAGCAGCGGCGCTCAGGCGCTCGGTGAGTCCCGGCGTACGTCGATGACGTGACCGGTGAAGTCGGAGACCATCACGTCGAGCGACGTGCGGGCCACTGCCTCGGACTCGAGCAGCGACCCCGCCGGCTCGTCCCCGAACGCCTTCGTCCGCATCGGGGTGGCGGTCCGCTCCGGGTTCACGCAGTTGACCCGGACGCCGTCACCCGCCCATTCGTCGGCCAGGGCCTGGGTGAGGTTGACGGTCGCCGCCTTGGCGGAGGAGTACAGGCTGTAGCCGCTCCGCCCACGCGTGTAGGAGCTGGAGGTGAACAGGAGCATCGAGCCCCGGGTGACGGCCAGGTGGGGATGGAAGACCTGGGCGATGAAGACCGGCGCCAGGTAGTTGATGTCGGTCGCGGCGAAGACCGTCTCCTCGCTGGTGTCCAGCAGGGCACCGCGCGGCAGCACCCCGGCGGTGTTGACGACGTGGTCGATCCGACCGCTCTCCGCCATCACCCGCTCGGCGGCCGCGACCAGGTCGGCCCGTCGCTCGACGTGAGTGCCCGTGGACGAGCGGCTGAACGAGAAGACCCGCGCTCCGTGCTGCTCGGCGAGACGGCAGATGTCGGCCCCGATGCCGTAGCTTCCTCCGAACACGACGACCGTCCGACCCGACAGTGCGGCGCGGTAGTCGTCCTCCGACAGGGGTTCGGGGGCCTCGGTCGTGACCAGCTGGAACAGCTTGTCGGCCAGGTAGACGTCGATCGGGTCGGTGACCTTCATGTTGCGCTCGTCGCCGCGCACCACCCAGATCGGCTCGTCCGGCAGGTAGCGGAGGACCACGGTGCAGTCGTCGGTGGCCTCGAACGTCGGGTCCTGGCCGGCCAGCTCGTAGGCGTGCCTGAGCACCGAGGAGCGGAACGCCTGCGGGGTCTGCCCGCGGCGCAGTGCCGCCCGCGACGGGATGTTGCGGATCGTGTTGTCGGGACCCACCTCGATGATCGTGTCGGCCGAGGGGATCGCGACGTCGACCGCCGGGTGCTGGTGGAGGGCCTCGAAGCACTCGGTGATGATCCGCTGCGAGACGAGCGGCCGGACCGCCTCGTGGAAGAGCACGTGGCTCTCCTCGGGGCCGAGCGTCTCCAGGGCCCGCTGCGTGGTCTCGTTCCGGGTCGCGCCCCCCTCGTGGATCGCGCTCACCTTGTCGTAGCCACCGTCGCGGACGATCGCCCGGACCGCGTCGAGATGGCCGGGGGCCATCATCACCACGATCTCGTCGACCATCGCGTGCTCGTGCAGGGCAGCGAGCGTGTGCTCCAGCAGCGTCTTGCCGGCCACCTTGATCAGCTGCTTGGGGATGTCGAGCCCGATCCTGACTCCCACACCTCCGGCAAGCAGTACGGCGACCCGGCGCGGCCTCGTCGAGCTGACGTCCATGTGCGCATCCTGTCAGAGGCCTCGGTGGCACCGACGCGGGCGTGAGGCCGTCGATGGGAGGGCCCCCGTAGGCTGGTCGCGGCTCGACGACGGCGGGAACGCGTTCCCGGCCCTACGACAGGAGAGCGCTCCATGACCGCAGGCGCTCGGCTGCTGCCCGAAGGCACCCGCCTGGTCCACATCGGGCCGCACAAGACCGGGAGCACCGCCATCCAGGTGGCCCTCGACTCCGCGGCGGAGCGGCTGGCGGCTCACGACGTGGCCTATGTGACGGTGGGCAGCTACCGCCCGCGGAAGGCGGGCTGGGCCCTGGGCATCCGTGGCCGCCCGGCCGGCACGGAGCGGCCGCCGATGAAGCACTGGAAGCGGTTCGTCACTGCGGTCGAGGCCAGTACGGCGGGCCGGGTCTGTGTCAGCAACGAGGACTTCGGCCGGGCCACCCAGCGGCAGGCGGCCCGGGTCGTCGCGGACCTCGGCGGTGACCGCGTCCACGTGGTCGCGGTCGCGCGCCGGCTGGACCGCTACCTCCCTTCCCAGTGGCAGGAGCGGGTCAAGGCGGGCGACGAGCGAGGGTACGACGAGTGGTTGCGCGTCGTGCTCGACACCGACGACCCCGCACCCGACTGGGACCGGCACAACGTGTGGTTCTCCCACGACGTACGGGCCCTGGCCGAGCGGTGGGTCGACGTGGTGGGACCCGAGCGGTTCACGGTGATCGTCCTCGACGAGTCCGACCGTGACCAGCTCCCGCGGACCTTCGAGCAGATGCTGGGCCTGCCTCCGGGGCTCGTGGTCCCGGACACCAGTCGCTCCAACCGCGGGCTGAGCTGGGCCGAGACCGAGCTGGTCCGGGCCACCAGCGCGATCCTGGCCGACGCCGGCTGGGAGAGGCCGCGCCGGCGCCGTGCGATCGGCCCCACCGTGCTGCGCGACATGGCCGGCCGGGCGGCGCCCGCGGGTCCCAAGTCCCCTCCCGCGCCGGAGTGGGCGGCCGCCCGGATCCGGGCCCTGAGCGACCAGCGGGTGGCCGACCTGCACGCGCTCGCCGCGCGCGGCGTGCACCTGGTCGGCGACCCCGAGCTGATGTGCATGCCCGCGGACGCACCCGTCGCGGGGACGAATGCCGGGGACACCGCGCTGCCGCCGCTCGAGGTGGAGGTGGCCGCTCGGGCCCTGGCGTCGGTGCTGGTCGCGGCCGTGCCCGAACCGGCTCGTCCGGACGAGCCCGACGCCGAGTAGCCCAGGTCACACCAGCCGGGTGTACCGCGGCGCAGGTCCGCGGCGTAGATTCGGTGCGTCCCAACCGTGTGGTACCCATACCGGCCCTTCGCAGGGTGGTCGGCGGGACCGAAACGTGAGGATCACAAGATGACCCCGCTCCGCGTGGGTGTGATCGGCGCCGGCCGTGTCGGCGCCGTGCTTGGCTCGGCGCTGCGCGCCCGCGGCCACGAGATCGTCTCCGTCGCCGGCGAGTCCGACGCGTCGCTGCGCCGGGCTGCCGACCTGCTGCCGGGGGTGCCGGTCGCCAAGCCGACGGCCGTCGCCCGCAGCTGCGACGTCCTGCTGCTCACCGTGCCCGACGACATGCTCGCCAACGTCGTCAGCCAGCTCGCGGCCAGTGGTGCCCTGCACGTCGGCCAGTACGTCGTCCACACCAGCGGGAGCCACGGGCTGCAGGTGCTGCGGCCGGCGACCCGGGTAGGCGCGCGGGTCGTGGCACTGCACCCCGCGCTGACCTTCACCGGCACCGCCCGCGACCTCGACCGGCTCGCGGAGTGCGTGTTCGGCGTCACCGCCGGGCCCGACGAGCGCGACTGGGCCCAGGCGGTCGTGGCCGAGCTCGGTGGCGAGGTGATGTGGGTGCCCGAGCACCTGCGCAGCCTGTACCACGCCGGCCTCGCCCACGGTGCCAACCACCTGGTCACCCTCGTCTCGCAGGCCATGGAGCTGCTCGGCGCCTCCGGCGC